>JAJYXV010000006.1 GCA_021801565.1 bacterium | reverse complement strand
GGATTCCGTATCCATTCCGAACCATGTTCACCGCCTCCATACGAAGACGAGGAAGATGAGGATTGTTTGTGTATGCCATGTACATATCGTAAAACCTTGGGTGGTCTCAAGCTATTGAACCATTACAAGATATTGACTAATATATTCTTATGTGCTATACTATTAAACAGTAAATCAATAACTTCAATAAAAAGGAGATACCATGTTTCACAAAATACTTATAATCGTGAGAATTCTTTCAGTTATTTTCTTTCTTGTTTCCTTTTTTTTAGTTAAAGCTGCGCCCATTTATGATATTTGGGACGGCGTTTATTTTGCGTCTTTTTTTGTCTTTTGGTTAACATACCTTCTCCCTACAGTTTTATACTTTAGAAAAAGGGTAAGGTAGTTGAAAAAAAACAGTACATAAAGTGTGTGCTGTTTTTCTTTTTATTAACCAAAAACAAAAATCTCCCAACAAGGGAGAATTTTTGTTTTGTATTTTTCTAACCCATTTTTATTTCAACATCGACACCAGCGGGCAAATTAAGATCGGATAGTGATTCAATAATTTTTTGCTGAGGGTTTAAGATATCAATAAGTCTTTTGTGCACGCGAAGCTCGAAATGTTCGCCTGATTTTTTATGCACAAAGGTGGAACGATTTACTGCATATCGCTTAAACTCTGTCGGAAGAGGAATTGGGCCTATCACCTCCCCTCCTTGTACGCGGATCGTTTCAATGATCTGACGTACCGATGTATCAATGAGCTTTGCATCGTAAGCTTTTACCCTCAATCGCAGTCGTTCCTTTTGAATTTGATCTTCTTTTTTAGCCATGAATCTATTATCCGAATAATTTTATTTCAATATCTTTGTAACCGCTCCCGCACCGACAGTCTTCCCTCCCTCTCTGATAGCAAATCTCTGCTTCTCTTCAAGTGCAACCGGAGAAATAAGTTTCACTGAGATACTTACGGTGTCCCCAGGCATTACCATTTCAGTCCCTTCTGGGAGAAATACTTCTCCGGTGACATCAGTGGTTCTGATATAGAACTGCGGTTTATATCCTTTAAAGAATGGAGTATGACGTCCTCCTTCCTCTTTTGAAAGAATATATACTTCTGCTTGAAATTCGGTATGCGGAGTCACTGATCCTGGTTTTGCCAATACTTGTCCACGTTCCACATCTTCCTTCTTTAATCCACGAAGAAGAATACCCACGTTGTCTCCCGCGCGTCCTTCATCAAGTGTTTTTTGGAACATCTCAACTCCAGTTACAACGGTTTTCTGCGTTGGACGAAGGCCAACCACCTCAATTTCTTCGTTTACCTTTACAATTCCTCTCTCTACACGACCGGTAACTACGGTGCCACGTCCTTCAATTGAGAAAATATCTTCAATTGGCATAAGAAATGGCTTATCTGTATCACGAACTGGCTCCGGAATATATTCATCAAGAGCTTTAATAAGTTCCAATACTGGTTTCGCCGCTTCATCGTCTGGAGATTTCGACTCAAGTGCTTTTAATGCGGAACCTCGAATAACCGGCGCGTTATCTCCGTCAAAATTATATTTCTTCAAAAGTTCTCGCACTTCTGATTCGACAAGATCAATGAGTTCTGGATCATCCACCATATCGCATTTATTCAAAAACACTACGATTCTCGGCACCCCCACTTGATATGCAAGTAAGATATGTTCTCGCGTCTGAGGCATCGGACCATCGGTTGCCGCAACGACGAGCACCGCACCATCCATCTGTGCAGCACCAGTGATCATGTTTTTGATGTAGTCAGCATGACCAGGAGCATCAATATGCGCATAGTGACGCTTCTCTGATTCATATTCAGAATGATGCAACGCGATTGTAATTCCTCGCGCCTTTTCTTCGGGAGCATTATCAATTTGATTTACTCCTTCCTCTTTCTTTGTAAGACCTTTCATGTACAGCACGTGTGTAATTGCCGCGGTAAGAGTTGTCTTTCCGTGATCAACGTGCCCAATTGTTCCCACATTTACATGTGGCTTGCTACGCTGAAATTTTTCTTTTTCTGCCATAATAAAATGTATTTATTTTTATATTTTGTTTTTTGTTTCGAGCAAAAAGATTCGACCTATTGATACTAATAGTAAGTATAATTCTTATTGATATTATGGATAATGTCAATCCCGCACCTTTTCTCAATATAAATAGGAATAAATTGGAACAGGTAAAAAAATTAGATCTATTTATATAGATAAATACAAGTAAAATACACACAAAACCGCGTATGCAGTTTTACAATTGAGAAAAGGTGCGGGGCTGTGGATAAAAAGATCGCCAATTTCATTCATTTGGCGGCTTATTTGGCACAAAATCATACCGTTTTTCCATTATTTCCGATAATACGGCACAGAATATTAAATTCTTTAAAAAATATAAAACTTGACCTTTTAGTAAAATTTCCATACAGTAAAATCAATGATTCATACAAATTCTGACTTATTTTTCCTCGTTACATTAAGTACTGGCATAACTCGCTATTTTTTGCGATAGCCAGCTTTTTGTTTATTAAGAAATAAAAAAACAAAAAAACGGCTATCATGGCCGTATTTTTATTGCACATTAAAAAGGAGAAAAAAATGAACACGAGAGAAATTAAATTTGAAGAAAAGAATTTTATTCTCACTATCCGCAATGATTCGCCAGTCGTTATTACCGTCCCCCATGATGGCACATTACCAAAACAATATCTTCGTGGAATGTTTGCGGAACGTACCCAAGACGTTGACCGCGATATCAGAATTGGGAGAGATAAACATGTTTTTCCAATTGTAAAAGACATTTCCTTGAACGCCAGAGTGAATGTGGTATATGCAATGGTTCACCGCGCGTATATAGATTTTAATCGTCCACCGGAAATCGGTGTTGAAGATAAAAATCTTATCGATGTGTATAACTATTATCACACCACAGTAACCAAACTCGTATCATGGTGTAAAAATAAATATGGATATTGCCTACTTCTAGACCTCCATGGATGTGCTAACCTAACAAAACCAGGAATGGAAAATGTTGATATTATTCTTGGTACAAATAACCGGAAATCGGTATTTTCCAATATTGATATTAAACTTGAACAATGGTTAATAGATCACGAATATGCTGTATTAGTAGCAGATGACGAAATATTTCAAGGTATTTTTACTGGTCGCTATAATGTTATTGACTATGCTGAACGCTTTCATGTAGATTCGATTCTTATTGAGATCACCAGTCGATATCGTGTAAAAGGAGCAGAATCTCTTGGTATGATACTGGCGAATGATATTGCGGAATTTATTCGCGTATATATAAATCAGAGATAATAATTTAACTGGCTATAAGTATAGCCAGTTTTTACAACAAAAAATCTTTAGTATTTTCTATTCTTTCTTCAATAATTCCTTAAATACGCTGGGAGGAATGGTTGCTTCGCTCCTTTCCTTTAGACGTTCTTTTCCTCTCTTTTGTTTTTTCCATAATTTCATTTTTCTTGTTCTGTCCCCTCCATTTTTTCCGAATATCCCAAGTTCTTTGCGCATTGCCGGAATGTCTGCCCGTGCAATAATTCTCCCTCCCGCACTTGCCTGCACTGGCTGACTATATTGTTGCCGCGGAAGAAGTGTCTTCAACTTTTCTACCATCTTTCTCGCTTCACGTTCTAACGATTCTTTTGGAAGAAAACGGCTGAGTCCCGGTATACTATTTCCCGAAACAAGCAAATCAACCCTCATCACCTCTGCTTTTTCATATTCGCCAATTGTGTAACTGAATGATGCATATCCCTCACTTACTGATTTCAGATAATCATCAAAATCACTTACAAGTTCTACGAGTGGCATCTTGGCAGAAAGTTTTATTCGTTCTCCCATTGTTTCCGTGTGCATTTCCGCAACACGAAACTTCTGTTGAATAGAAAGTGCACTCGAAAGATATTTCGTCGGAAAAATGATATCAATAAGAATCATCGGCTCCAAAATTTCAAAATAGTCTGACGGGAGTTCCTCTGGCTTTACAATTGTTATCCATCCGTTTTTTGTTTTCACCTTGTATTCTACCGAAGGGAATGTATTTACGATGCTTACTCCAAACTCTCTTCGGAGTCGTTCTGCGGTGATTTCAAAATGTAACCGCCCCAGACACCCTATTTTAAACCCCCTCCCCAACACTTCATTTTGATCAGGATCAATTGCAAGTGCCGAATCATTTAATTTCAATTTTTCAAGGCTTTGTCGCAACAAATCATATTCATCACTCTGTTCCGGGTAAAAAGAAACAAATATCACCGGCTTCGGTTCCTCATATCCCAAAAGCATATGATGCCGTGCAATGTCTCTTGAAAATGTTTGTATATTGTCAAAACTGAATACTGTGTCCCCTATTTTTATTTTTCCCGGATCTTTCACTCCTGTGGCAATGTATCCTATTTCTCCACTTTTGAGACATCCCGTGGTTTTTAATTCTGGAATAAAATATCCGATTTCTTTCATTTTTGAGATGGTATTTTCGGCAGCGAGAAAAATACCATGTGTTGTTTCAAAAAAGCCCTCCACCACGCGGATTGATGCTATTACCCCTTTGTGATTGTCATAAAACGAATCAAAAACAAGCGCCCGTCCTTTTACGCCTTGTATGGGTTCGTTTTTTTTCGGAATGGGTATTCTTTCTGTCACTGCATCCAATATTTCGCGAACTCCGTACCCAGTTTTCCCCGAAACAAGAAAAATATCTTCCGGTTTCTGATGTAATAGTGCTGCAAGTTCTTCACGCATTCGAGCAACTTCAGGATGAGATAAAAAAACACCCTCCTCATCTCCAGGTTTCTGAAACACATCAACTTTGTTTAACGCACCAATAATAGTGAGACCTGCTTTTTCCGCAGAATGAAAATTTGCCAATGTTTGTGCCTGTATCCCTTGTGTCACATCAACCAAGAGAACTGCCCCCTCCACTGCCTCAAGTGCACGAGACACCTCATACGAAAAATCACTATGCCCAGGAGTATCAATCAGATTTAAAACAAATTCTTGTTTTAAATCTGCAAACTCTAAATTCGAAACATTAAATCCTAAATTGTTTGTTTTTAATTTTGGATTTAAAATTTCGGATTTGTGTGGAATCAGTGTTTTCGGATGAGTTACGGTGTAAATCATCCGGACTGGTGCCATTTTAATCGTGATTCCTCGTTCCCTTTCAAGTTCAAGCTGATCAAGATACTGTGCCTTCATCCGCCGCTCTTCAACGGTATGGGTACACTCAAGAAACCGATCTGCAAGAGTCGATTTTCCATGATCAATATGCGCAATAATACAAAAATTTCTTATATTCGATTCCATGCAATTATATCTCCATTACAGACTACTGTTTTTTTAGTGTGAGGTGAAGAGTGATCCGAGATTCGGGATTCTCGTTTTCATATGAAAAAACCGGACTTTGAGATTCAACCCATGTATATCCAAGAGGAGCACTAATGGAAATTTTGATATGTGTGTTGACTCCAGACTGCTTATCAAACACGAATGTAAACACCTTTCCTGCGGTAACCGCCGTCTGATCATCTCCGGACGTTTGATATCGAACATTCAACACTTTTGATGTCCCTGCGGGCACATTAAACCAAGTTCCAAATGCGGATTTCCCAAATGCCTGCATTGCCCATGTATGATACGTATTCACAAATATTTTCGTTTTTTCTATTGATTCAAGCTGAGGGAGTCTTATATATCCACTTGCATCGTAATCAAATTTTGAAACTAAATTTTTTATATCATTTCCTTTCAAGGAAATGAGACTTGCATTCGGATTTGTATACACTTGAATAAAATCTTTATTTGTTGCTTTCCACCATGGATCTTTCTCGTTTTCCCCAAGATGAGCGCGCGTTACTTGAAGATCGGTGAACGTTCCTCCATTTGTATCAACATCGATTTGAGCTTCGACAAATTCATCCATAAACACATCGGTTTTTCCCCCTGCAACATTTGCATTCACTATCCCAAGATACGAACCCCAAAAATTGTTGGGAAGGTTAAATACACCTCCATCGATATTCGTTGTTTCTATAAAGTGCTGTATATCTTGGTTCTTCATATATACCATAATATCCTTGTAAGAGAAGTGTTTTCCTATCCTTTCCACAAGATCCTGTAATTGTGGCTGTGAAAGAACTTTCATCCGTTCAATTACAATCGGTGCCAACACTTTTAGTATCCTTTTTGGTTCTCCAGCAATTTTATCCTTCCCCGTTTCCACTTCTTTTTGAATTTCCTTGAAAAAATTTTGATCATCAATCACCACCTTATACTCTTCAAGCGGAACAGGACCGATAATCCCAAGAATGCTTTTCATTACATTTAAATTAAGTCCGATTGCACCATCAAATGTAATATTTTTTTCGGAATACATCTTCGAATTCTCAAGAAAATAAATGATAGTTTTTGCAGAGGTAGGGAAATCAAAAAACCAGTTTGCATCTCTTGCTCCCCAGTCCTGAGTCATCGTTTTTATTTCTTGAGGGGGAACTACTTTCAGGTCAAGCTGTCCATCAGGATCATATATATCTCTCACATCAATTCCGGCAAGCTGGCCGTTTTTAATAGTGACGTCTGCATAACTCCCGATAAATCCTCCTCCCGGCCTCATTTCGGCAGTATTCTGGAAAAATACTAATACATGCTTTTCTCCACCCTTCAAAAGATCAATGACCCCACCAAGAAATTGATCTAAATCTCTTAGTTCAGAACCATAAGTAAGATAATTTTCACTTACCACCGACTCAAATTTCTCAAAAGAAGGAGAGATTGATTTCAATGTGGCAACTGTATTACGCAACGACCCAACCTGGCTGGTAATAGAATGGACAAGCTCTCGCGCTCCTTTTATGTTTTGTAGAAGCATCTCTCCATCACTCTGGAAATAACGGAACCCGTTGGTCTGTAATGCAACAAGCGTTTCAGTAAGGCGAAGCATATCAGAATTTAACATGGAAACCTTTCCGATAAGATCTCCGGCATCTTTAAATAGAGGGACTACTCCCCCGACAAGATCAAAGAGGGCCTGTCCGTAACTTTTGCTAAATGTTTTTTGGAGTGATACAAGTTCTTTGTTGTTTTGTTTTAAAGAAGCGGTTGCCTTATCTGGACGAAATTCCTTTAACGCCCGAACTGATAAAGAAAAGTTTTCCATTACGGTATGCGCACCCTCGGCAAACGTCACTTTTACTTCATTCAAATTAAAAAATGTTACCACAAGAAATACCACAGCTATCGTAATGCACGCGCCAACAATTCCCCATACAATGCTTCTCGTTTTTTTGGATGTATACACTGAAGCCTGAGGGATGCGTCCAAGATTTACCGTCTCAAATTTCGGGAGGCGCTTATAGTCATAGTCGGGTTTTTTAATATCAACAAGCACTGAAGATACATTTTTTTTTGGTACTTTTTTTGGCATAAAAATGGATATTACATCTCAATTGCATCTACTTTCGATGTTTTCTTTTTATATTTTTCAAATATTTTTAATGTTTCATTGGCTGTCTTTTCCCATTCAAATCTACTTATATTTTCAAATCCTCGTGCAACAATATTTTCCCTTAATTCCTTATTAGTGAGAAGAGAATAAATTCCAAATGCGATTCCTTCTTCGTTATTTGGTTCATAAAGAAGTGCAGATTGTCCAAGCACTTCAGGAAGAGATCCTCTGTTTGACGAAACGACAGGAGTGCCACACGCTTGTGCTTCAAGGGGAGGAAAACCGAAACCCTCAAAAAAGGAAGTACACACGAATACCGAAGCGAGATGATACAAATTCTTCGCCTCTTCATACGATGCCGGACCCCATAATATAATATCATCCCTCCATTGAGAATTTTTTATCTCTTTATATATTTCATCACATAACCACCCCTCTTTCCCCGCGATAACAAGCGAAAAATCTTTGCATTCCCTTTTTTCTTTTATGATGTGAAATGCGCGAATAAGACCCGGAATATTTTTTCTCGGCTCGAGAGTGCTAAGAGATAAAATAAAATATTTCGGTAACTTTCGCTCTTCGCGAAACGCGTAGAGCTGACTTGGAAGCACAGGAATAAGATAATACGGATTTATTCCTGAATATATCACCGATATTTTCTGAGGAGGAATTTTATAAAGTTCTACAAGATCAACTTTGGTTGAATTTGATATAGCAATAATTTCTTCCGCATCTTCTGCCTGCTTTTTTGGATTTTGTCGCCAGTGCCATAATTTTTCGTGCGAAGAGTAGAAATCAGGGAATCGTTCAAATGATAAATCATGAAATGTAATTACCCGAGGTACTTTTTTATTTTTTGCGAGTATATTGAAATGTGGGCTAAATATAATGTCGGTATTAGAAAAAAAATCGATTTTCGGCTGATGAAAAAATCTAAACGAAAAATCGAGTACACGATTTGGAATATGAAAATTTGATAATGACACGTTTGCATAGTGTCGTATATCAACAGGAGGAATCGCTTTGTGAAACGAATTAAGAAACAAGATATACTCATTCATCAGATCAATCTTGAGAAGATGTGTAAAAAGAAGACGCGCATATTCCGGAATTCCAGAAATTTCGCCTTTTGTAAATACCCGGCCATCAAATAAAATCTTCATCTAATTAGAAGTGGGCCGCGAACAGACAATGCGGTCTATAATTTATATTTCTTATTCGACTGATACACATATATTTAAGTTGAGTAAATTTTCACGCTTATAACTTCTAACGAAATCTCTCTACTATATTAAAACATCTACGTGTGAAACCCGGCTCTTTGAACAACTTCAAATAATTTCTTCTTAAATTCAACATCAGAGAAGCGCTGTGCCGATTTTCCGATGGATTCCCTATCAAAAATACGACCTTCAAAATCATGCACCGTCTCGATAATGGCATCTGTGGTCTGCTTTTTGAAAACAAGTCCTGTTTTTCCATGCTCCACAATCTCTCCCCCGCCTCCAATATTGAAAGCCAGCACGGGAGTGCCGCATGCCTGTGCTTCAGCAGCGACAAGACCGAAATCTTCTATTTGTGGAAAAATAAATGCCCGCGCAGCATTATAGTATTCTTTCAATTCCTTATCGCTCACTGAATTCAGAAACTCAATATATGCAGGGTTTGCAAGTTGTCGTAATTTTTTTTCTTCGGGTCCTCGTCCAATAATTTTCAGACGTTTTTTCATTCTATTAAACGCCTGTATTCCTAAATCAAATCCCTTGTAATATAAAAGACGCCCCGCCATTAAATAGAAATCTTCTTTATGCTCTTTTAGTTCAAAGAAAAAATTTTTTAGATTCACCGGAGGATAAATCACTTCCGCCTCCCTTCCATAATATGATTTAATTTTCTCGGCAATAAATCCGGAATTCGCAATAAACACGTTTACACCTTCAGATGCTTTTTTATCCCATCTCTGCAACCATCGGGCAATAGGTCGAAGCATATCTTTTGACATCGAACGTGGAGAAAAAGAGAGATTTTTTAAATAATCTATTTCCCATGCGTATCGAAGTGGACTGTGGCAATAACAGATATGATATACATCATCTTTTTTTCTATACATTCCAAATCCTTTTGCATATCCGGCAGAGCTTGAAATAATAAGATCATATTTCCCCTTAATCTTTAAAAATCCTGCGGCAAACGGCATAAACGGAATAAACGCACGGTGTTTCTTCCGTACTATCGGAATATCAATGAAACTCGTTCCTTTTATATTTTTTTGAAATAACCCAAATGTCTTTTTTTCGTCGTAAAGAAGTGTATATAAATCGGCATCAGGAAACATTTCGAGAATTGTCTGCAGTACTCGTTCGGCTCCTCCAAATTGGTTTAGATAATCGTGAAATACAGCAACTTTCATCCCGTTAGAGATAGATCGCGATCAATGTGCAATCTATATTTTTAAAACATTCGACTGTATTTTCAATAGTATATCTCATAAATAAATATGCGTTCCCATGATCGCTATCTCTAACGGGATTCATTCTTCCATTTTACCGTATTTTTCCTATTATTTCTAACTAAACACCGGTTGGATCAAAAAAGAGAATAAGTGCAGTTTTCGCGGCAATTTTACAATCGAGAAAAAAAGATCGGTGTTCTATATAATAAACATCAAGTTCAATTTCTTTTTGAAAAGAAAGAGATGATGCACCGTTTACTTGTGAGAGACCAGTGAGACCTGCGCGTGCAAGTGTTACTTTTTTGTATTTCTCCGGATATTTTGCCACCTCTTCCGGTTCGTGTGGACGGGGTCCCACGAGCGCAAGTCTTCCCATAAAAACATCAATAAATTGAGGCAACTCATCGAGACGAAGTTTTCGCACTATTCGTCCTACTTTTGTCACTCTTGGATCATATCTCATCTTGAAAAGTGGGCCATCAGTCCGCTCATTCGCTGAAAAAAGCAATGGTTTCATATCTCTTGCATTTTTTACCATCGTCCGAAATTTATATACACGTGTTAATTTTCCTTCACTTACTCGATCAAGGCGCACAAGTATAGGAAACCCGCTTTCGATTACAATTGCAATCCCAATAAATGGAAATAAAATTGCAAAAAAAAGAAGTCCAAAACAAGAACTTACAATATCAAATATTCGTTTCCATAATGGATAGGACATGAAAATAAACTATACATTTATAAGCACAATAAATTCGCCTTTCAATTTGTTTCCTATGAAATACTTTTTTGCTTCTTCCGTTGTCCCTCTCCATATTTCCTCATATATCTTCGTTATCTCTTTTCCCACAATAATTTGTGCGTCACCCCCGAATACACGCGAAACATCGTCAAATGATTTCTGAATGCGATAAGGAGATTCAAAGAAAATAATGGGCGTTGTGTGAATATTTTTCAACTCATCAAAAAATTTGTTTCTCCCCTTTTTATGCGGTGGATATCCGACAAATGTAAATTTATCTCCGTGTATTCCGGAGACTGAAAGAAGTGTAATTACCGATGACGCGCCAGGGATTGGGATAATAGAAGTATCTTTTTGATTATCACGGATATATTTCACCATTTTCCATCCTGGATCAGCAATTCCCGGAGTTCCCGCATCGGTTACAAGTGCAATATTTTTCCCTTCTTTCAAAAGATGTTGTACATCTTTATAGACCTTCTCCCCAGTATATTCATCATATCGCCACACAATCTTCTTGATTTCATAATGAACCAAAAGTTTTTTTGTAACACGCGTGTCTTCCGCAAGAATAACATCACACGTCTTCAACACCTCAAGTGCGTGAAGCGTGATATCTTTCATATTTCCTATTGGTGTTCCGACAATGTAGAGAGTTCCCATAAGAACAGGGTAAATCTTAAATCTCAAAAGTCAAAACCAAAACTTAAAATTCAAATAACTGAAATATCTGAAGGTTTACATATTTGGAAACTGGAATTTATTTGTTATTTGAAAGTTGAGATTTATATTTTTTTGCTCTTTGTATCTTTGTGTTTTGTTTCAATCTGAAAGATGCAGGAGTACGATATCCTGGTTTTCCATTTTTATTTCCTACCTTAGAATAATTTCGCATGCGCAAATAAATATGTCTATTATTTTAAATTCTAAATTTCAGGTTTTAATTTGAAAATTATATAAATCGTATCTTATTTAAAACTCGAAGTTTGCTTATCTCTTTCGCTTTAAGACTTTTCTTACAGCATTTTTTATCGACTCTACGTCCATGCTATATTTTTGTATAAGTTCATTTGGTTTTCCCGACTCACCAAATGTATTTTGCATTCCAATAAATTCAATCGGTGCGGGAAGTTTTTTTGCGAGAAGTTCCGCGATTGCACTCCCCAATCCCCCCGCAACTTGGTGCTCTTCGACTGTTACCACCGCTTTTGTTTTATCCACAGTTGCAAGAATTGTTTTTTCGTCAAGAGGTTTTAAGGTGTGACTGTTTATTACAACGGTTCCTATGTTTTCTTTTTCAAGTTCTTTTGCTGCAATAAGCGCATTATAAAGAAGCATTCCGCACCCAATGATTGCAACGTCGGCTTTTTTTCCATCAATTGGTGGATTCCACAAAATTTCTGCCTTTCCAGGAATAAACGGCGTTTCGTTTGTTGTAATTATCGGACTCTTTTCTCTCCCAAAACGAACGTACACCGGTCCCCACATTTTTCCTGCCGCAATTATTGCCTTTCTTGTTTCTATAGAATCACACGGACAAATTACTTTCATGTTTGGTATGACACGCATGATTGCCATGTCTTCAGTTGCTTGGTGTGTTGCTCCATCGGGACCGACGGAAATCCCTGCATGCGCTCCTGCAATTTTTACGTTTGAGTCATTATATGCAATCGTCGTACGAATTTGTTCATAATTTCTTCCAGGAGAAAACACTGCATACGAAGAAATAAAAGGAATCTTTCCGGATATTCCGAGTCCTGCGGCAATTGTCGCCATGTTTTGTTCGGCAACGCCGATTTCAAAAAATCGTTCTGGAAATTTCTTTGCAAATCCTTCTGCACGTGTCGATTCAGTGAGATCAGCGGAAAGCACTACCACGTTTTGATTTTCTTCACCGAGTATTACAAGCCCCTCTCCATATCCGTCTCGTGTCGGTTTCATTTCCACATCTTTGTCGAAAATCTTTTGATTGAGTTTTAATTGTTCATTCAACATAATAATTTAATTTCGAATAATAACTTATGAATTTTGATTGATTTTTTATTTACTTAATTTTTGAATTCAGATATTTATTCAAAATTCAAAACTAAAAATTTAAAATTAATCTTATTGGTGTTCAGATTCTATACGACGACCAAGTGTGCGAAGTTCAGAAAGTGCTTTTTTTGCCTCTTCCTTGTTTGGCGGTTTTCCGTGCCATACATAGTCTCCCTCCATGAAACTTACTCCCTTCCCGGGAATAGTGTGTGCAATAACCACCGTTGGTTTTTCATAAATTGCTTTTGCTTCATTTATCGCATCAACAAAATCTCGAATATTGTGTCCATCAATAGTTAATACATTCCATCGAAACGCCTCATATTTTTCACGAAATGGCTCAAGTGGCATTATATCTTCCGTATATCCGTCAATTTGAATATTATTTCGGTCAACAATAAGCGTAAGATTATTTAATTTATTCTTCCCTGCAAACATCACCGCTTCCCAAAAATTTCCCTCATCATGCTCTCCGTCTGAGGCAATACAATAAATTCTATATTTTTTCTTATCGAGTTTTGCTGCAAGTGCCATACCGATTGCTTGTGAAAGACCAGAACCCAAAGGGCCCGATGTTGTCTCCACGCCAGGTAACGCTCCACGATGTGGATGCCCCTGCAAACGTGTATTTAGTTTTCGAAGTGTTTTCAATTCTTCCACGGGGAAATACCCCGCAAGTGCGAGTGTCACATACTGCACGGGACAAATATGTCCGTTCGAAAGCACCACGCGATCGCGATCCAACCACTGCGGCTTTTTTGGATTGTGATTCAACACATGAAAATACAATGCGGTAAAAATATCCGCCATACCCAGCGGGCCAGCAGAGTGTCCTGACCCAGCCTCAAGAAGCGTATCAATAATCAACTCTCTGATTCTATTTGCTGTTACCTCCAAATATTCAATTTTTTTATCATGTAGTTCTGACATGTCTCTTCTTATTATATTACACCTTACAAAGTTCTTTATATGATTGTAATGGATTTTTTGAGTCAAAAATAAAAGACCCCGCCGTCGCAATGTTAGCTCCTGCTCGTTTTATTTCATCCAATACAAATGGTGTGACTCCCCCATCAACCTCAATATCTATATTTTTATATTTTTTTCTCAATATCTTTATTTTCTCAACCATCGGTTCTTCAAATGTC
>JAJYXV010000014.1 GCA_021801565.1 bacterium | reverse complement strand
TTACCAAAAAGAAATACCGAAGTTCCTTCGCTACTACAACCATGAGAGACCACACATGGCACTCATGATGAAGACCCCTGTCGATATTTTATATGAATATGGTTACAAGCTATTGACCTGAAAACATCCCGCTTAGAAATTACACCCACATTAAAGTGGGTTATTTCTAACGGGATAAATCAAGTCTGGGCATATCTCTCACGGGGGTTGACATATTTATGGGGGTTCGTGTACAATGGTCAGGCTGATGAGAAATACCATACATATTAAGGCGAAGCCCTAATCGGTGATGTTTTCGTGTGTAAAAAGCTCCGCCTCGAGAAAAGGCGGTTTTATTTTTTCATCTGCGTAGATTGATAATTGCATAGTTTGGAAATCAATTTTATTGAGGTAGAAATTAGACAACATTCTCTTCTCATGAGAAAGCACGTAAGTGTGAATGGCGGATGCCTTGGCACATAATGGCGATGAAGGACGCGGCGTAGCTGCGATAAGCTTCGGGGAGGTGTGTAGCACCCTACGATCCGAAGATCTCCGAATGGGGAAACCCTATGTAGCAAATCTACATAATCGTGACTCACTATTGTTCATCACGATTCGCGGATTAATGCTGATGAGACTGATTTATGCAGATAGCAGAAATGTTATCAGTATGAATCCGAAATCATCCGTATATATCTGTGTATAGTGACGAGTAGTAGCGAGTCACGAAGCGCACCTGGTGAAGTAAAACATTTCAGTAACCAGAGGAAAATAGAATAACAATTTATTCCCTGAGTAGCGGCGAGCGAAACGGGAAGAGCCCAAACCAGTTAGCGCATCTCACTAAGGTGAGATGCTAAATGAATTAATTTTCAATGTTCAATTTTCAATCAATATTCAATGTTTCAATAATCAAGTTGATACATCGGATCTTTTTTGTAAATTAGAAATTGTGAATTGGAATTTAGCACCGAAGTTTAGTGAGGTGCGATGATTGGGGTTGTAAGACTGGGAAGTTTTTGTGTTTCGCAAAGTTTGAGCAGTCTCTCAAATTTTGCGATTCACAAAAGATTGGTAAAAAATCGTTTTGTTAGCAGAATGTACTGGAACGTACAACCATAGCGAGCGATCGTCTCGTATGCGAAAACAGAACGACCAATTTTTTCTTGTTCTTGAGTACTTCGAGGCAAAAACACCACGAAGGAATCCGGGAGTACTATCTCCCAAGGCTAAATACATTATGTGACCGATAGTGAACTAGTACCGTGAGGGAAAGGTGAAAAGCAGCCCGGCGAGGGCGATGAAATAGTACCTGAAACCATTCACTTACAAAGAACCGGAGCCTTAACTTGTGCGCAGCACAAGTAACTGACGACTAACAACCAACGACTCACAACAGGAATTCTTGTTGTATGTTGTGTGTTGTAGGTTATGAGTTACTCGCGCTGTACGCGAGGGGGTGACGGTGTGCCTATTGAAGAATGAGCCAACGAGTTTACGTATATTGCAAGTCTAAGGGTATCAAATCCCGGAGGCGTAGCGAAAGCGAGTGTGAATAGCGCGATTTAGCAGTATGCGTAAGACCCGAAACTGGACGAGCTTGCCCTGGCCAGGGTGAAGGTTGCAGAAATGCGACTGGAGGCCCGAACTGGTAAGTTGTTCAACACTTTCAGATGAGCTGGGGTAAGGAGTGAAAAGCTAATCGAGTTCAGTAATAGCTGGTTCTCTCCGAAATAGTTTTAGGACTAGCGTCAGGTATAAGGTTCTTGGGGGTAGAGCACTGGATGATTGTGAAAGGGAGAAATCTCGCGCGATCAATCAAACTCCGAATACCGAGATACCGTTTCCTGGCAGTCAGACTGCGGGGGCTAAGCTCCGTGGTCGCGAGGGGAAGAGCCCAGATCGCCGTCTAAGGTCCCTAAATATATGCTAAGTGTGAAAGGTAGTCGTGTTCCATAAACAGATAGGAGGTTGGCTTAGAGGTAGCCATCCTTTAAAGAGTGTGTAACAACTCACTATTCGAGGACCACGGCGCCGAAAATTTATCGGGGCTAAAGCATATTACCGAAGACGCGGATTCGTGGATTTCACAGAGGAGCAATTCTCTGTACATTAATATAAATTTTTGCTTGGGTGGGCGAATGGTAGAGTCGCTGGTCTGAGTTACCAGAGCGTGGAATTATTTAACTATTTGCCGTTGTAAAAAGCGATGCGAAGCCCTCTGCTTGTTGTGGAGATGAGCCATTGCTTGAAGTGCAGATAGAAGATTAATTCTCTGCGGGTTCGACTCCCGCCCCAAGCTCGAGAGCGAAAGCTCAAATTTATTATCAGTGAGCGCGTTTACTTTACGTGAACGCCTCTTCTGTGAAATCCACGAGTGGTAGGAGAGCATTCATTGCGCGCTGAAGCCGGATCCGTGAGGACCTGTGGAGTGCAATGAAGAGAGAATGTTGGCATGAGTAATCGCAATGCGCGTGAAAACCGCGCACCCCGCAAATCCAAGGTTTCCTCCGCAACGCAAATCGACGGAGGGTGAGTCGGTCCTAAGGCAATGGCGAAAGCTGCAGCTGATGGACAGCAGGTTAATATTCCTGCACTTCCATATGTTTCGATGGAGGGACGAGGTGTAGTAGATTAAGTGTCTTAATGGTTTGGCATTCTCAATCGAGGATGTGTCACAGGCAAATCCGTGACGCTGTATTCAATTACAGATCCCAGAGAAGAGGCGAGTTTTAGGATTTTCCTAGGACAAGTCAATTGAGCACATCTCCGAGAAAAACTTCTAAGTTATACATTATGGAAACCGTACCGTAAACCGCCACTGGTGGATGAGGCGAGTAGCCTCAGGGGAACGAGTGAGTCTTCGTTAAGGAACTCGGCAAAAAAGCTAGGCGTAACTTCGGGATAAGCCTTCCCTGTCGCAAGACAGGGCGCAGCGAAAGTCTCTCTGGCAACTGTTTACCAAAAACACAGCTCCCTGCGAACTCGTAAGAGGATGTATAGGGGGTGACGCCTGACCGATGCGAGAAGGTTAACGTTGGGGGTGATAGGGCCGCAAGGTTTTATTGCTCACTGACCGAAGCCCTCGTCAATGTCCGCGGTAACTATAACCGTGTTAAAGTAGCGCAATTCCTTTCCGGGTAAGTTCCGGAGCGCATGAAAGGCGTAATGATCGGAGAACTGTCTCAACGAAGAGCTCGATGAAATTGCGAGACCCGTGAAGACGCGGGTTACTGGCAGCAAGACGAAAAGACCCCGGAAGCTTTACTGTAGCTTGGTATTGACTGTAATGGTCATATGCGTAGCGTAGTGGGGAGCCTTTGAAGTCCCGATTTCGGTTGGGATGGAGGCAATAATGAAACACCCATCTTATGATTGTTACTGTCTAACCTGAACGGCAAAAACGTTTGGGAACAGTGCCTGGCGGGCAGTTTTTCTGGGGCGGAACCCTCCTAAAAGGTAACGGAGGGGCCTATTATGGTCAGCTTGGCGCGGATGGAAATCGCGCCTAAAGTGCAAACGCAAAAGCTGGCTTGACTGCAAGACTTACAAGTCGCGCAGGTGCGAAAGCAGAGGTTAGCGACCCGACTATTCTTTATAGAAAGGTAGGAGATAACGGATAAAAGTTACTCCGGGGATAACAGGCTGGTGTTTTCCGAGAGTCCCTATCGACGAAAACGCTCGGCACCTCGATGTCGGCTCACCACATCCCGGGGCTGGAGAAGGTCCCAAGGGTTTGGCTGTTCGCCAATTAAAGTGGTACGCGAGCTGGGTTCAAACCGTCGTGAGACAGGTTGGTCTCTATCTGCTGTCAGCGTGGGTATTTGAGGGAAGTCGTCCCTAGTACGAGAGGACCGGGATGAACGAACCTCTGGTCTATCGGCTTTACCACCAGGTGAAATGCCGAGTAGCTATGTTCGGACGGGATAAGCGCTGAAAGCATCTAAGCGCGAAGCCTCTCCCAAGATTAGATACCGTCTTGAGCAATCAAGACAATGTTTCCTGAAAGACTATCAGGTTGATAGGCCCTAGGTGTACGCACAGTAATGTGTTCAGCCAAGGGGTACTAAAAACATTATGCTTACTCATAAAAGAGAATAGTTTAATTTCTATCTCAATAAAGTTGATTTCCATATATAATTAATCAAAAGCTTCATTAAGCCCGATATAAAAGTTGTCTTTATTGATTCCTTGGTAATTTAATCGTATGTGGCCCACCTCTTCCCATTCCGAACAGAGAAGTGAAAGCGTACTATTCCGATGATACTAGTCCTTGTGACTGGGAAAGTAGGATTTGCCAGGGATTCAATGCAGATAACCCTAAAAAGGGTGAATATAATGAAGACTACTTAACACTAAAACTTTGTTTTTGGTGCTTTTTTTGATTTTTTTCTGAAACGTTACGATTTTTCTGACGAAAGCAAGAAAAAAATGACAAAAATATTGTTTTAGTTTTTCTTTTTTTGGAAAAAATTGATTTTTTCTCTTTTTTGTATTTTAAAATATTATTCATATCTTGTACAAAGACATTTTTTATTTCATAATTTTTTTCTTGCTATAGGAACTTATTTTTTACAAAAAAAATTCTTTGTGACATAAAATTATCCACATTTCTTTTTTTTGAAATAGGATTAGAATGAAAGAAGATAAAATTTTATGACACGAACACGAGTATCAAAGAAACAAAAAAAATTATTTGCTCCACAAAAAGGAGAACGTGCAATTCCATTTCGTCGAACTTTTACAAAAGATGGAGTGCATCCATTTGATGAGATTCAATGGGTGCGTCGAGATGTTGTCATTGGTGGAGAAAAAAAAGTTTTTGAACAAAAAAATGTGGAGTTTCCTGATTTTTGGTCAATGAATGCGGTAAATATCACTGCGTCAAAATATTTTCGGGGAAAACTTGGATCGCTTGAACGTGAAGATAGTTTAAAAACAACAATCAATCGTGTAACTCATACAATTCGTGAGTGGGGGGAAAAATTTGGATACTTCGCGACAAAAGAACAAGCACAAATTTTTGAAGAAGAGTTAACTCATCTTATTGTATATCAAAAAGGATCATTTAATAGTCCGGTGTGGTTCAATGTGGGCACACGTGAACATCCACAGTGTTCTGCCTGTTTTATTCTTTCAGTGAAAGACGATATGAATTCAATTCTCGATTGGATAAAAACCGAGGGATTAATTTTTCGAGGAGGTTCTGGTTCTGGAATAAATTTATCCCCACTTCGTGCAAAATCAGAATTACTTTCACAAGGAGGAAAATCATCGGGGCCGGTATCATTCATGCGTGGGGCCGATTCGGTTGCGGGAATGATAAAATCTGGCGGCACCACACGCCGTGCCGCAAAGATGGTAGTGCTTGATATTGATCATCCTGATATTCTTGATTTTGTTCGTGCAAAAGCGGAAGAAGAGAAAAAAATTCGCGCGCTCATGGAAGCAGGATACAACATGTCGGATTTAAATGATGAAGCATGGAATTCAATTCAATATCAAAATGCAAACAATTCTGTTCGTATTTCTGACAAGTTTATGGAGGCGGTAGAACGCGATGAAGAATGGGAAACAATTTATCGCACATCGGGAAGTCCCGCACATCGTTATAATGCACGCTGGATTTTAAATGAAATTGCTGAAGCGGCGTGGGAATGTGGCGACCCTGGTGTGCAATTTGATACCATTATCAATCGATGGCACACATGTCCGAATTCGGGAAGAATTAATGCATCAAATCCATGTTCTGAATATATGCACATTGATGATTCTGCATGTAACCTCGCGTCAATCAATGTATTGAAGTTTATTCGTGATGACGGCACATTCATGACAAAAGAGTTTGTAGCCGCAGTGGACACTTTTATCCTTGCCCAAGAAATCATTGTTGGTGGTTCAAGTTATCCGACGGAGAAAATAAAGGAAAATGCGAATAAATTCAGGCAATTAGGCCTCGGATTTGCAAACCTTGGAGCACTTCTTATGCGGAAGGGAATTCCGTATGATTCTGACGAAGCGCGTGCATGGTCGGGAGCAATTGCATCGCTTATGGCGGGAGAAGCATACCGATTTTCATCAGTGATTGCAGAACGCATGGGACCGTTTGAAGGATTTGAAATAAATAAAGAGCCGATGTTAAATGTTATCCGCATGCATGGTATTGCATCGCGGGCTATTGATTCATTTTTTGTTCGTGATGAGTTGCTTATGGAAGAAGCAAGAATGGTATGGGAAAAGGCATACACACTGGGAAAGAGAAATGGATTTAGAAATTCGCAGGTGACGGTTATTGCACCAACGGGAACAATTTCGTTTATGATGGATTGCGATACCACGGGAATTGAACCAGATTTTTCTCTCGTGAAATATAAACAGCTTGTTGGTGGTGGTATGATGAAGATTGTAAATGCGAGCGTTGAATCGGCACTCGAAAATCTTGGATATCCGGAAAATGAACGAAGAGAAATTCTTTCATGGATTTCCGAACAGGGGACTCCTGAAGGCGCACCTCATCTGAAGAATGAACATTTGGCAGTATTTGATTGTGCAGTACGTCCCGAAAAAGGAACACGTTCTATTTCTTGGAAAGGACACGTGAAAATGGTTGGAGCAGTACAGCCGTTTATCTCTGGTGCAATTTCAAAAACGTTCAACATGTCAAATGAAACGACAAAAGAAGAAATTATTGATGCATACATGATGGCATGGAAGTTGGGAATTAAAGCATTTGCGGTCTATCGCGATGGATCAAAAGCAACACAACCACTCAACACTTCGGCGAATGCAAAATCAAAAACAGGGAAAGGTGCTCGAGAAGAAATAGTATATCGCCATCGTTTGCCGAGCACGCGCATATCAGAAACACATAAATTCTCAATTGCGGGACACGAAGGATATATTACCTACAGTATGTATGCGGATGGGAAATTAGGAGAACTATTTATCCGTATGTCAAAGCAAGGAAGTACGCTTTCTGGATTACTTGATGTGTTTGCGATTTCAGTTTCACTCGCGTTGCAATATGGCGTACCTTTAAAAGAACTTGCACATAAATTTATTTATACACGCTTTGAGCCTTCCGGATTCACGGAAAATGAGAACATTCATGTTGCAACGAGTATTGTTGATTATATTTTTAAGTATCTCGTATTTCGATTTCTTGGCGCAGAAGATCTGAATGAATTTGGAATGACACCTCTCTTGGATAACCATGATGAAACAAAAAAGGAGGATAAAACACAAAGCGGTGGGGAGGTCGCTGAAATGACAATGAAAGTGGCAACCGCAGTAACTGCAAACGCAATATTAAATGAGGAAACCGTATCGGTAAAAGTGCAAAAGCCAAAAAAACGGAGTATTTCAACCGATATTGCCTGCAGGAAGTGTGGGGGCATTATGGTGAGAACCGGAACATGCTCCACATGTCTTCAGTGTGGCGATTCTTCCGGTGGATGCTCATAAATTTGTAAATAAAAATCCCTGAATTTTTTCAGGGATTTTTTATCAAAAAATTATTTTAATAAGACAAACAAGTGCCATCATAGCAAGAAGGAGTCCTATTGTAAGCGTTGTTGCCTCTGCTCCCCACGATTTTCCAGAATTTTTCAACTTATAGTGAGCTAAGAGAAACGGAATACTTAGTATAAACCACAACCACCACAGTCCTATTATAGTTTGCATTTTTTAACCTCAAATTAGTGAATAAATTTACTGTGTTTACACTACCACTCAATATATAAAATGTCAAATAACATTTGACCGAGAAAAAATAAAGAGTATGATGTCAATTAGTATTTTTAGTTTTTAATGGAGATAATATGGAAAGAAAAAGAATATTTCTTTGTATATTCGGCGAAAGAGTGAAGAAAAAAATAAATTTGTTTTTTACGGAAGGAACAGAAAGTAGGGAAGTGAGAATATTTGCCGCCGCATATTGGAATATCAATACAAACATTTCATAAATAAAAACCCCTATGTGGGGTTTTTTACTTTTAATGTATAGAGAAATTTCACACTTCGTCCGCACATGCGCGCCGATTTTTTAATTTCATCGCGAATCTCAATATCCATTCTTTTTCTAAGAAAAAGCGATCGGGTATGCTTCTTAATGAGTGTATGGAGTAACTCCAAATCAATAAGTTCCACCTGGCACTTCAAACAAATCTGTCGAGGGTATTGAAATTCTTTTTTTCCAAATCGCGTAGTAATATAAATTATTGGAACAATTTCATTTTTACACGTTTCTATTGGACATGTTCTTTTGTATTCAGACGGATTCATGAGTTAATCCTCCAGAGTGTGTTTTTTGTCAGAAAGTGAATTTAGTTTTCGCAATGTTTCATGTGAAATTGGGGGAAGAGAAGAATATGTGGTACCACACGCAAGACAGGCATATTGATGCTGTTGCTCTTTCTTTCTTGGATCTCCGTCCATAAGAGAAACGAGCCCGCCTCCGCATACCAAACATTTCGCCTCAGTGATTTCCCTTGGATCTCCGTTCATTTTTAGCCACCGTTTTAAACACGAGATTCCTTTCTTTTTCATCTCAGCTCCTGTAATTTTTTATATTCTCTTTGTATGTTATTCCTTTTTTCTCAATGAATCAAATAAAAAAATAACCCGCAATATGCGCAAGGTTACTTATTCTTTCTCTTTTATATCAGAAAATAAAGTGAATATTTTTCTTTTTTCTTCCCATTGTTTTATTCCGATTGGCGGGAGGAATGGATATTGTGTTCCACACACAGTGCATGCATGTGGATATTGATCATCTGTTTTTATTATTGTTTTCGGTCGTACTTCGCCAATACACAAAAAACACCGTGGAACAGAAAAAAAAGTTTCCATATATTACCTCCCATGAAAATTAATATGGTGCTAAAAAAAGGATATCTCTTTTTTGAAAGAAAATCAATATGAAAGATATTATGAGAGATGTTGAGTAATAAGATTTTGCATCTCGTTTTTTTTATATGCAAAAAATCCCTTTTTTTCCATAGATTCCTTGAATGTACTTGTGCTCGTAAAGAATGCAAAATGTTCTTTCGGTAAACTTTTTATGAGAGATTCGGCAAATCCTCCAAGTGAATCAATAATATAAAAATCAAAAGCACGATCTTTCAAAAAAGTTTCAATATCTTCCTTTTTCACCGTAAAGAATTTTTTTACTTTTTTAAATAAATCTTCAGAAACAAGTTCTGCGAGACTCTCTAGTTTTTCTTTTGTAAAATCAGTCTCTCGTGTAAGAAATAAAAATGATACTTCCCGCACTCCATCAAAGAGAGGTGCATAATAGGGCAGATCATTCACAGTGTCCTCAATAATTAAAATCCGTTTGCTCATATTTACACTGTATCGTGTTTTCCTTATTTCTTCAATAAATTTTGACTAATATAGAAAAATATAGTATTATTTCTTTAGAACGTAATTAACACATGGATTAACAGAAAGGAGGAAAGCGTGGAAAAATCAATCGGTGATTTTGTTCATAGTTCAAAAGACATTATTGAAGTTATAAATAATGTTTCTGATGTTTCTGAAAACACAAAAACAGAAGTGATTTTGCTTTTAGAACAAGGTCTTTTAAAAGGTAGTGAAACCATTTCTGCGCTTGGGTTGGGGATATTTTTTGCAAAAATATATGAAATTATAGA
The DNA here is from genome assembly GCA_021801565.1 of bacterium. GTDB lineage: Bacteria > Patescibacteriota > Minisyncoccia > UBA6257 > GWB1-50-10 > JAKANR01. The sequence continues at coordinate 4,449 of JAJYXV010000014.1, read as the reverse complement.
AGACAAAGACGGACTTTCCAAGATTATCGATGATGTAAGAGACTTAGACAAACTTCCATTTATCGCCGAAAAGATAAACTAATGGGAGAATTCTAGAGAGATTAAAAATTATAAGCTCAGAGCCGCCTTTTGAAATTTGAAGTTAAAACTTCTCTGCCATTAGCAGAGAAGTTTTTCCATGTGCCCCCAGTAGGACTTGAACCTACGACCAATTGCTTAAAAGGCAACTGCTCTACCAACTGAGCTATAGGGGCATAAATATGTTTTAAGCTATGCTTTTAATATACTCTCTTCCCTTACCCGATTTCAACTCTTTTTCTCTCGCCATAGCCTCATTTCGAGTTGAAAACTTTTCTTCATAAATTACCTTCCATTGTTTTCCCTGTTTTTGTGTGTATGAGCTTTTCTTTGTGGGAAGTTCTTTATTATGACGAGCAAGTCGTTTTTCTATGTTAGCTGTATACCCGATGTATGTCTTTCCAGATGTTTCGCTTTTTATTATGTAAACTGAAAACATTTTAATCGCTTAATAGTCCGCCACGGCGGATCTACCAACTGAGCTATAGGGGCATATATAAAAACGAACGTTACAATAATAATACAGATTCAAAAATAACTCAAATTTAATAACTTTCGTCGGTATTATTTGTTATCTCAATTTCTTTTCTTATTTTTTCTTCAAGAGTTGAATTATTTTCTTGTTCTACCATGTCTAGTATATCATAGAGCGCATCAAGTGCTTCTTCAAAATATCCGGCTTCTTTGTATATCATCGCCTGTTCAAATTCAAAATTTACTCTTGCCTCAAGTGTAGCTCCTGCGCGCTCCACTTTTTCTTCTTGTTCAATCATCCATTCTTGTAACAACTTTACAGTTCCTTCATTTTCTATTCCTTTATCCCGTAGTTCTTCGATAAGTTTTTTTCTCTTTTCGGGTCTATTATCGGTAGATTCAAATATGTTATTCACGTTTGTATGATACTACATAATATATAATATGAAAAACCCCAACATGTTCGTTTGGGGTTTTATATTTCCTGTTATTTTGTTCCTAATAAATAAATTGCTCCGGTCGCACACATATATCCAAAAATTTGACGGATATCTGGTGTTGCACCGTTTAGCACATAATCGAGAATTGGTGCCCAGATTACCATAAATACAGACACCATAACCATAAATATTGCAGCAGGGATTTCTGGGTTTGCCACGTTTCGTGCATAGAGAGAAACTGCGTATCCGTTCACCATTGCGACGCAAAAGAGGATGATGATTGACTTTAACGGGGGAGCAGAAAGATGTTGTGTGACGATATAGAATCGAGAAAGACACAGGGCAGTAAGTCCCGTACCAAGTGTTACTACAACATTCGCCCATGCCCCGTGAAATCCAAGAAATTTTGATAGTATTGCCCATGCGATAAACGATAATCCAATAAATGATGTAACAAAAATCATTCCAATATTCATTTCAACCTCATATATGATTATTAATTAGTTTTGTTCTGAATTTAAAATAACATTAAAAACACATGATTGTCAATCATATATTGACATAAAATTAATTTAATTATATATTTATATTCAGAAGGAATCGCAAATATTTTGTGATTCTAATTGAAAAACAAATAAGGAGGAGCTATGAGCTTCGTAAAAGCAGTAGTGCAGAAAATCATAGGGGATGGGAAACATGGTCCTTTTGTGGTCGCAACATGCGACAAATTCGACACATATGATGGTTCAATAACTTTTTCACTTGACCCACTTGTGTGGCGCGAAAAACATTATCCAAAAGAAGGCGAATGTGTTTTTTTGAGTGATATAACTCAAAAACGTGCAGGATGGAGAGCAGAGACGGCGCGTTATTGGACACCATCAGATGAAGTAGAAAAGCAAAGAGCAAAGAGTAAAACAAATCCGTCTTTTCTTTATCCAAAGGCAGAGGTATTTCCTTTCGATGACACGTGTAGACGCATTGTGCGTGAATTGGAAAAAAGGAATTGGAAAGTTCCTGGCATTTCAGTTGAGTTTGATGTGTATGGAACTGGTGACGCAAAATACCGTTTGGTGAGAGAAGTGTTAGGACAGGGCTTTCGGATCTATTTTTGCAGGGTGCAGGGAAGACTTAGTGGAGGATTAAACGATGTTGCCGCGGTAACTTGCTTAAATATTCCACAAATGGAATTGCATGTGTATGAAGATCATTCCGGTCCAACGCTTTACACGTATGTGGGTAATAGTTGGCCGTTAGATCGCGAAAAATTTATGAAAGGTGGAAAAGTAAACAGTAAACTTCGTAAAGAACCGCGAATATATCTTCAATATACGGGTGGCTGGAAAAGACCAGATGAGCCAGGGACACAATACACGAGACAGGGCTTATGTGCACCATTTCTCATCCATACAAATGACTTGGGAAGGCAATATGATCCAATGGGTAAAGAACCAAAATATTTTGTTACGAGTGATATATTTAGAACTTTTGATAACTGGCTTGTAAAAAATGTTTTGAAGTATATTCTTTCTCAGCCAATTCCGAAGGAGATTGTAGATATATTTCCTCCGGAAAAACAAATTCATTTTCCTGCGGCGTTTGGCGAAATATTCACGTTCTGTGATTATGATGCATATGAGAGAATTAAAAAAGGAAAAGCAAGTCTGCAATTTCTTAGACCCGAAGATCGATATGCACTTTCGGGATCTGGATGGAGATTACTCTCATTTGGTATACCAAATGACGGCACCGTACCAGATATTGCGTATGAAGGTTTTCTCTATTGCGGATTTAATTTGATTCCGTGCATTTCAGAAAAAACATCAATAAAATCTCTTGACATTCCTGGACATCATGGATTTTTCAGCAGAGAGCAATATCTTCTGCGTATAAAACCAAATCGTGCAAACCATATATATATTGCAGATATGGGAGCGGGGGATACGTTTAGAGAAGAAATCTTGAAAAAAGAACCAAAACGAGAAAGGTATACAGATGCCGAATATCATGAATTTATGAGAATGATAGGAAGAACCATTATTCCAATAGATCAATATAAATTCGATTTTAAAAAACCGGTGATTCTCGTTCATAGAGAATTGTCATTTGATGAAGTTGAAATTATAAGTGGTCCTCAAAATGAAATAATGTGATAAATGAAAAACCCCGATATGTTCGTTCGGGGTTTTCTTTTTCTATATTAACCTGAGGATTCTCAGCACATTTCCGTGAAGCCATTCTTTTTCTGATTCATAATTGCATCCTGCCTTCACGAGACACTCTCTATTGAGGGAAGATTTTGAAATGGCAATCATCGGCCCATTGAAAGTTTCTCTGAATTTTTTGATAAGGGGTTTTGTGTTAATCTCGTCGCCTGGTACGCATGCATCCATGGCGATCAGATCAATATCATTGTGTTCGGCAAAAATTTTTTCTGCTTCGTCAACTGAAAAAGCAGAAAAAAGGATAACTTTTTTTCCGAGCCGCATATTCCAGACCTTCTGCCAATTTAGATCGTCGTCGACAATCAATATTTTTTTCATTCATCCTCCAAAATAAAAAGATGTGTAAAAAATGCTATGTTTAGCATACAAAAAATTATACTTTACGTCAATAAAAAAAGTGTCAAATATAGATCTTGTTGTATTTTATCCGCCTTCTTTATAGTGATATAGTATAAAAGAAGATCGAATATATGAAAATGGTATACCGATATATTTTTCCGATTTTTATTATTGTGCTTCTCATCGGTGTGTTTATTCTGTTTAGTTATTTTCCCATAGAAGACCAACGGGGATTTTTTGGATGGTGGGAGAGGGAAAGAAAAGAAACGACACAGATAACAGATGAAAGTGAGTCGCTAATAAAACTTACTGATTTGAGAGTCGAACGCGTTGGTCCGCGTGTGTGTGCAAATGGCGTGGGAATAAATATGAGTACCACCACACTTGGATATGTTCGTGTATTCATTGCCTTCCTTGATAAAAATAATGAAGCGGTTGATTTTAGTGAGGGAGATGTGCTTTCCGTAAAAAGAATTATTCGTCCAAATGAGGACTTTTCATTTGCGCGATGTGTTGATGATATAAAATCAGAAATAAACGAAAAGAATTACAAACTCTTTTTTGAAGGTAAGATAGGGACGAATTATCAAGATAGAGAACTGCGTTATATACGATAAAATATCTATTTTGTTTGTTGTTTGATAGAGATATTTTGTTCTGTTGTTGACGATCTTCCGCTTCCATTTACGCTTATTTCATCAACTTGGGCGCGGGCAAGTATTTCTTCTTGGATTTTTTCAGCAACATCTTTCGTAAGTGCGGGAAGAAAAAAAACTGATTCTTTTGAGAGTGGTTCACCGTTGTCTTCACCGAGAATGGTGATGATAACTGAACTTACTCCAATAACTTGATCGATGGGTGAGCGTTTGATTCTTACTTCCTTTACGCGTCGA
>JAJYXV010000016.1 GCA_021801565.1 bacterium | reverse complement strand
AGGTACAATAAAAAACCATAAGAACGGCCTTTTTATCATATATTCGCTTATCGCCGTTTGAATAATGAGAGACGCAGAAAGAAGGGAAAGTACGATCACTACAAGACCAAATACCATTCCTTTGGGAGATATATCAACAAATCGAAAAATGAAAAACACGCCGATAATAACAAATAATCCAAGCGTACCGAGCGCCCACAAAAGCCAATCCTTATCATTATTTACCGAACCACTAAACGAAAATTTGAAGCGTCCCGCAGAATCAAATATTCCCCAGTGCGCTCCTGCACGCCCCTCGTCATATATTTTCCATGGTTGATCAAATGCCTCAAAAATGTTGTATTGAATATTTTTCTCTCGAGCAATTACCGAGAGTTTTCGTATAAAATCTGCCTGATTTACGAGATTTGGTTTTGCCTGTCCCCACTGTGCACCGCGAGAAGGCCAACCTACTTCACTTACAAATACTTTCTTTCCATTCGCAAGTTTTTTCGTATTTTCATATTCATCGAGAAACCACTGGACTGCTTCTTTTTCCGGAACAGATGCCCAATATGGAAGTGCGTGAAGACCAACAATATCCACCGCATCTACCAATGAGGGATATTTTTCCCATTCCATAAACTGCTCCGATGTTCCCACGGGGATATCAAGTGCATTCTTCGCCATTTCTACATACGCAATCAAACGCTCTTCCGGAACACGCTCGAACTGCATCACTTCATTTCCAATAAATACTAATATTACATTATGATTTTCTTGCGCAGTACGTATTATTGTCGAGACTTCTGCATCATCATCTTCTTTATTTTTTCCTTCTATCCACGCACCACTAATCACCGTCATTCCATGTTTTGCGGCAATACGCGGGACGGCTTCCATTCCACGCCTCGCTTGATAAGTGCGAATACAGCTGGAAATTTTCGAGATAAGCGTAACATCCTTTTCTATCTGCGCTTCCGAAATAAAATAGTTTTTCTTTATAATATCACCGCTAAATATGTATCGTGGATCATAACTTATGCACTGCAGCGACTTGATACCCTCCGAAATATCCCTACTCATATATAACAACCACCACATAAGGAAAATTCCCGCGGTTATTATAAGCAATATTACGCTATAAAGTATGTGCCTCGGGAATTTCTTCACAGTTATCTTATTCTTATACTATTTTGCCATATAATACACAAATATAAAAAGTAGAACCTAAATTAAATAAACTTGGTTAGCCACTACATCTCGTTATTTTTTGACATGTTTTCTATTTTCACGGGTAACTTTTATTGATATAATCATGTTATGAAAAAATTAATTTTTATTGTTATAGCATTGGCACTCATCGGAGCCGGTGTTTATTACGCTGTTCAAAAAAACAATCAAAGTAGGGCTTCCGATGTCTCCCCCATCGACACACAATCATCATCGGATATTACCATACATATAAAAAATTTCTTGTTTGATCCATCAATACTTACCGTAAAAACCGGCACGAAGGTAACATGGCTAAATGATGATTTTGTTCCTCACACCATCACATCCGATTCGGGTAATCTATTGAACTCGAGCACTCTCTCTCCCGGACAGTCGTTCAGTTTCACCTTTGTTGATTCCGGTTCTTTATCTTATCATTGTGAATTTCACCCAATGATGAAAGGCACCATCATTGTTAAAAATTAATAATACCGAAAGAGAAGTATGAAAGAGGGGTTTTATATATATGGTAATATGATGTATATATGAACCTTCTCAAAACATTTTTTAGAAGATACAACGGTGACATCTACGATTTATTTTTTCGCATCGGCATGTGGTGGAGAATAATGTATGGTTTTCTCCGGTTTGTACTCGGCTTTGTTTTATTACGTCTTGTCGGCACCCCACTTTTGGAAATATTTTATAAAGTAATGAGTCGCGAACTCATTGAAGATCCAAATGATTTTTTCGTACACACCGCGACTCCCTTTCTTCAACACTCATCTTTTACCGTAACCTATTTTCTCGTCATTTATCTTATATTTTGGGGCATTATTGATATTTTGCTTTCTATAAATCTGCTAAAACACAAAACATGGGCGTTCCCTGTCAGCATTTTTCTCATCGGAGTATTCGTGTTTTACGAAATATACCGGCTTTCGCATACCCATTCATTCATACTTGCGTATATAATTATTATAGATTTAATTTTGATCTGGCTGATCAGAAAAGAATATCGCAAGCTACTCCCCATTGATTAATTAAATATATAAAAACAATACACTCTCTGCAGTAAATTGCGGGGAGTGTATTGTTCATCATTCTATGATTCTTTTTAATAAATAGTTTCGCTTCTGTTTTGTACGGCAATTTTTTCTCCTTTCAATTTTTTTCTTCTAAAAATTGACAGAAGAGAGAAAAAAATAGTATAATGTTTTTAGTGTTAAATTGACAATTCTATAAAAAGGAGTGAAAAATGAAATATAAGATTTCAGACGGAAGCATGGGAAGTATGGAAGCAGTTATTTCCAGCACTGGAGGTATGGTATTAAGCTTAAAAATGGATGGAGAAGATATTTTCTTTCCCTACGAATTTCAAAAAGAAAAAGCGCGCGGTGGATGCTTTGTGTGTGCACCGTGGTTTGGATCATCTTCGTTCGGAGAGAAAAAACACGGATATTTCCGCGATCTTGAAGCAACTGATATCACTATTGGAGCGACTGACGCTGCCGTCAAAGGACAAAATGCTGCAAAACTTACATTTGAACACCATGGTAACGAAAAATATCCGTGGGAGATGTCCTACGCTCTCCAAATATATGTAAGAAACAGAATGTTCATAATGGCCTTCAAAATACAACGGCTTGATGATGGATTATTTGATCGCGCGCCAATAAATCCTGCATTTCATCCATATTTCAAATGTCAGGATGCAAGTAAAGTACGATTGCGCGGAGGAGGAGAAGATTTATATAAAAATTTTTCTTCAAATTCCATAATCTCTCCTAAAAAACCAGCGGCGCAAATTATGATGCCCGAAAAGGAAATATCAATGATTCTGTCCGGAGGCTTTAATTCAGATTCAAAGCTGGTACTTTGGAGCGATGCTCCAGAAAAATATTTTTGTGTTGAACCGCTGTTTAAGGATAAGGGATTATTTAATACCCCGAACGGTAAATATCTAAATATCGGGGAATCGCTTGAACTATACCTATCTCTTACAATTTTTTAACAAACAAAATCGCCTTATGGGCGATTTTTTGTTAACATAATTATATGGAGGAAAAGACAATAAAAGAAGAATTTAAAGTATCGGGGGAAGAGGTAATAAAAAAGGCATTGTTGGCGCAGCATTGTTACCGGTATTTGCCGCTGTCGGCGCCATTACGGCACTTGTCACAAAATGCACAATCGTCGTTGAAAAAAGAGAAAAATAATATATATGAAAAAAATCAGAAAGTGGCTTTTATATATTACCAATAACGAAGAGAGGTCCCGTCACGAAGAACAATTCGACATTGCTTTTTTCATAATCAATACTACTGCTGTTATTTTCGGCACTATCATGTTTGTTATCCATGGAGAACCCCAATGGATTCCAGTGCTCATTATTGAATACACGTGGGCGCTTGACAATATGCGTCACAACAGACCGTGATTGACACATCATCCACAATGGCGATATTCTGATTTTAGTTATCTACATTTAAAAATAAAATATTTTGGAGGATGTGATGAAAATTCCATATACCGAGATTGAATTGCGTATTGCACTCGCAATCCTTTCTCAAGATAAAAAAAGACTCCGCCAAATGAATAAAAAATTGGATGAGTTAGAGAAAGAGAAAAAAAACATTTGGGATGGTGTACAGATAAAAGACAAGCAGGAATTCAACAAAAAAACAGCGGAATTTCATGGTATTACTGTTGAAACGCTTATCAATAGTAAAAATTACAAAACACTCTGCGATGAATATCAGACCCATCTGTATGAAAAAATAGTAGAGAAACTTATGAGCGTGTTCAAACTCACCCATAAGGAGGTATGGGCAATTATAGCGGAAAAGGAAGGATTTTTTTCTCCATAACTAAACAATTAAAAAGAACGAAATACATTTCGTTCTTTTTATATATTCTTTCCAATATATTCCGCGGCAACTTTATTTTCAATTGTCATCATTCTCCCGCCTGGAGATTTCACTTTGACGTACGCATTGGTCATTTCAATTACCTCAAAGTCCTTTTTTGCAAAAAATTCTTTAATAAGAAGCTGCATCTCCGGTTTTAATGGAAATGACTCCATTTTTTCAAATCCACCAATTTCATTGACCGTTGTTTCGCCTTTTTGCTCTTCGACGATTTTATCAATAGCATCTCCCTCAACGGCTTCCGTAACATCTTTTTCTTTGAATATATCTGTATGCAATTCCTCCTTATATTCCCTAAACATAATTAAATTCCAATAAGAATATATATTGCGCACTTTGCGATTGTTTCGACTGTTCCTCCTTCAATATTTTTTCTTACATCATCCAATGATACCTTTATATCATTATCTTGTTTTAAATATAAATAATTTCCCTGCACATATGCGAGCTTATTCCCCTCCATGTCAAATATATCATCGCGATCAAAATATCCGAGTTTTTTTTCTCCTTTTGCATAAATACGATTCCCCTCAATCCGACCAATTTGCTCACTATTCTTTAATATCTTATTTTCCATCATTCTCAACATGCTCGTATTATATCAAATTTTTATGGAAAAAAAATTGCCATTTTTATCCAGTTGTGTTATTCTTGTTTAGTACACGTAAGGGAGAGAATCTCTGCGCAAACAGAGATTTTTTATTAAATATTAACTATGGATTCCATCAGAAATATCGCAATCATCCCGATAGTAGAACACCTTGTGTTCACTACGGGACGAGTCATCTTCCTTTATTGCGCCATATAAAAATAAACACTCAACACTATGGATCCCGTTAGAAATCCTGCCTGCGGTAGGCAGGCGCGACCACGAAGATGCACTTAACTCAATGTATATGAATACTAGTCGAACAATAATTATCAATCATAGACCGTATCGTTTATTCGCGGTCTATTTCTAACGGGATGGAAATTAGAAATATCGCAATCATCGCCCACGTAGATCACGGGAAAACAAAACTTACTGATGCCCTCATGCGGGAAACTGGAATGGTGAAAGAAGGTTTTAGCATGGATTCAAACGCTATTGAACTTGAGCGTGGTATTACGATTTACTCGAAAAATGCTTCATTGTTTTATAAGGGAGTAAAAATAAATATTGTGGACACCCCCGGACATGCCGATTTTGGATCAGAGGTTGAGCGCGTACTTCGCTCTATTGATTCGGTGCTTCTTGTTGTTGACGCACAAGAGGGCCCAATGCCCCAAACACGATTCGTGCTCAAGAAGTCACTTGAACTCGGATTAAAACCAATTGTGGTTATTAACAAAATAGACAAACCAGCTGCACGTCCAGAATGGACGCATAATGAAATACTTGCGCTTTTTATGGATCTTGGTGCAACAAATGAACAGCTTGATTTCACTACGGTGTATGCTATCGCAAAAGACGGAGTCGCAAAATTACATCTTTCGGACGAATTAAAAAACTTAGAACCACTTCTGGATATAATTTTAAAAGAAGTTCCTCCCGCATCTTCAGAGGAACTTGCAGTAAAACCGTTTCGCATGCAGCCGTTCAATCTCGGATATGATAACTTTTTGGGGCGGCTTGCTATCGGACGCATATATGAGGGCACAATACAGCAGGGAGAAAATATATATATTAAACAAATAACCGGCGAAACGCGCCAATCGAAAATTACAAAAATATTCACATTTGAAGGAATGGAGCGGAAAGAAGTTGAACACGCAGTAGCAGGAGACATCATAATGATAGCTGGAATTCCAGATGTCTACATTGGAGAAACCATCTGTAAAAATATGGATCAAGAATTGCTTCCCGCTATCGCAATTGATGAACCAACAATTTGTCTCAATTTTTTAGTAAATAATTCTCCATTTGCGGGACGTGAAGGAAAATTTGTGACCACCCGACAATTAAGAGAACGTCTCGAACGTGAACTTGAAGTGAATGTGGGATTAAAAATTGATTTTTCCCCCTCGTTGAACTCGGGACAAGGTGGAGCAGATTCGTATAAAGTGTATGGACGCGGAGAGCTTCACATCGCTATTCTTCTTGAAAATATGCGACGCGAAGGATATGAGATGCAGGTATCGCAACCACGGGTTATCTTTAAAGAAGACACTTCGACGGGCTCAGTGCAAGTTCTTGAACCATTTGAAGAAATCATTGTTGATGTTCCGGACGAAGCGGTGGGGGGGGTTATAGAAAAACTTTCAAAACGGAGGGGAATTATGATTCATATGTATCCAGAACATGGACATACTCGTGTCATATTTGATATGCCAACACGAGGATTTTTAGGATATCGCGGAGAATTCATTATCGATACACGCGGTGAAGGAATACTTTCAAGCAGAGTTACTGGATTCAGGCCCTATGCCGGAACAATACAAAAGCGCGCGGTAGGGTCAATGACCTCAATGGCGTCTGGAAAAGCACTTGGATTTTCACTCGCTAATCTGCAAGAGCGCGGAACACTTTATATCAGCCCAGGAACTGAGGTCTATGAAGGAATGGTAATCGGAAATGTTTCAAAAGGAGATGAAATGGTGGTAAACCCAACAAAAGGTAAAGAGCTCACTAACATGCGCGCAAGTGGATCTGATGATGCAATTATGCTCACTCCTCCACTCTTACTCACCCTCGAACGCGGGCTCGAAATTATGAACGAAGATGAATATCTCGAAGTAACACCAAAAAGCGTGCGTCTCAGAAAACAATATCTCACCGAAAACGACCGAGTACGCGCAAAACGTGCCGCTGAAAAAAATTAAATATCAGAGACAGTCAAAAAGTAAAATAACATTCCAACATTCTGCAGAATGTTGGAATGTTATTTTAAGAATGGAAAAAATATATGTTTTGTTCTACTATCAACAATAGAAACTTGAAAAGAGAGGAAGGGTAGAAATGAAAGAGCGAATAACAAAATATCTTGATACGCTTATAAACAAAGGAAGTGTCGCAATAAAACTACAGTTTAAGAAACCACGAAAATCATCAAAAAAATATCGATTTAAGGAAGATCCACTTGGTGAAGAAGAAAAATACAGTCCCATAAAAGGAATTGTGCATAAATTCGGAAATCGAATACTTTGGAAAATTACCTATCGATGCGCGGCACACTGTCAACATTGCACCCGAACACGACAAATCGGAACACCGGATGGTGATCTTACAAATGAAAATATTTTGAGCGGTGCTGAATATATACGGAATCATCCTGAAATTGATGAAGTTATTTTAAGTGGAGGAGATCCGATGTTTACCGTGCTTGACACCATGGATGCATTAAATGAACTTATGAAAATTGAGACCGTGAAAGTGATACGCATCGGTACGCGCATGCCTCTTCATTCACCAGACAGTTTTAAAACAAAACACTTTAAGGAACTATTAAAAAAACTTCGCCTTATTGCAAAAAAACGTCGCTTACTTGTGCTTGTACACATCAATCATCCCGACGAACTCACACGGAAAGTGTTAAACGTGCTTCATACGATTAAAAAAACTGGAGCTGAAATACTTACACAAACTGTTTTTCTAAAAGGAGTGAATGATAATGTGGAAGCACTTGAAAAAATGTGCATCACGCTTTATCACAACGGCATACGTCCATACTATATTTACCGATGCGATTATGTACGCGGTCTCGAACGTTTTATCGTTCCGCTCCGAAAAGAAAAGAAAATTATGACCGACCTGCGCAAACGTCTTTCCGGCCCCGCATATCCCATCTATGTGATTGATCTGCCCGACGGAAGAGGAAAAATTCCTCCCCCACTCGATTTTTGGAAAAATACAGGAAGTTCGCGAACTTGCTTTGATTTTGATGAAAAGAAAATAAGAATATAAGTTACCACTCCCCTAATCTAATGTTGGGGGAGTTTTTATTGACTTATACGCAAAAATTTACATATAATATGTTTAGTTCAATCACAACAAAAGAGGTGTAGCATGGAAGGACAAAAAAACGAAATACTCGAACAGACCACTAATCTTCATTTTTATGATACTTATGGAGATGAAGAAAAAAATATTTTAAATGATGCCATAGCAGTTTCAGAGTTCGAACTCACTGAACAAATTAGCGATCTTCCGTACACTCCATTTAGAATCGGCGGAATATCAAGAGATCTAAATCCTGGGGAAGTTATTAATTTAATTATCGAGGAAAATTACCTCTGCAGAAACGTTACTGTACTCGATTACAAAGAACATCCCATCCCTCCATCTCCCACGCACCAAATAAAGGATGCGGGAGCATATTCTACATTTGAAGCTCTGATAACCAACAATGGAAGTGAAGAAGAAATATGTGTAGTTCGTACAGAAGACGGACATCGAATATGGTTCGATAAATCATTTGGATGTCTTCTTGAAGATATGGAAGACCGAGATTCTACCGAAAAAGAGAAAAAAACATCAGAATCACCACATAGAAAAATTTGGTTCTTGTTATTTATCCTCGCCATGATCGGTATTATTCTCTGGAGCCTTTTTATTAACAATTAAGAAAATGTGCCAATCAAACGATTGGCACATTTTTATAAATGATCAATAAATTGTTTTAGTCTCTTTGCGGCCGCATCAGTAAGTGCATTATCAACGGAGGCAAGTGCGCGAAATGTCCCAACTCCAAATGTATTATCAATGAGACGTCCAAGAGGAATTATATTACCAGAACACATAGCCGAACAAAATACTTTAAATACATCATACGCTTTCATTTCTCTTTTTTCAGCAATTTTTGTTATTAATGCCACAAGCGCTTTACGCTGAACCGGATATGGGAACATCATTTTTTCCTCAATGCATTTTCCTTTCGTATTAAAATATCGTCCCACAATGTATCCATCCTCTTCAAAATCGCTCAATGTCTCATCTCTTTCTGGACCCATAAGCAAAGGAACATCTTTGCGAAAAAACGGATTTAAAGAAACTTTTTTCTTTACAAAATCAATCGCCAATATTTCCACAATAGCCTCATCAAGATTTTGAAATACCATATGCCCCTTTACCAATGTCCGCAATCCCAAATTAGTGGACAAAAATATAAGGCAGGAAAGAAAGAAAAAAAATGAAAGAAAAATAAAACTCCACGGGCTTACGCCTGTGATTTTCTTGGAGCGGGCATAAAAAACACGCCAATCGTTCATTTGGCGTGTGTTCTTTATGCAACCACCTGATCATTCACAAGACGTTCATATTCCGGACACGTCTTAAGAAGTTCTGTGTGTTTCCCAATCCCAACAATCTTTCCTTCATGGAACATAAAAATGCGGTCAGCATCCCTAATCGTCGACAAACGATGGGCAATGATAAGCGTTGTTCTTCCCTCTGATGCCTTTTTCATCGCTTCGCGAATTTCTTTCTCATTTGTTGTATCCAAGTTTGACGTCGCTTCGTCCAAAATGAGAATCTTAGGATCCTTAATAAGTGCACGAGCAATTCCAACGCGTTGACGTTCTCCTCCTGAAAGACGTATTCCCCGTTCTCCAATGACTGTATCATATTGTTTCGGCATTCTTGAGAGAAATTTATCAACACGCGCTATCTTCGAGATACGTTCCAGTTCATCATTAGAGAAAGTATCCGCCCTTCCGTTTAGTGGGAATTTGAGATTATAGCCAAGCGTATTATCAAAAAGTGTTACATCTTGTTCTACATTTCCCACGTGTTCTCGATAATATCCCAAATCTATGTTTTTTAGATTTACCCCATCAATGAGAATCTCTCCTTCTGTTGGATCATATGCGCGAAGAAGAAGCGATGCAGTAGTTGATTTTCCAGTTCCTGATTCTCCTACAAGCGCGATTCGTTCTCCCGGATGTATCGAGAAACTCACATTGGAGAGTACTTCTCTTTCGTCATCTTTCTCCGATATTTCTTCATCAGCATCATCGTCGGAAAGAAACTTTTGCTGTGGATAAACAAAAGAAACATTCTTAAATTCAATGGCACCAAATATTTCCGGTTTTACCGCATCCTGAATATTCACAATATCCGACGGTATATCAAACATAATAAAAAACTTACGTATTGCTGCGTAATCCTCCAAAAGTCTGCGGTGCATACGTCCAAGTTGTCGAAGCCCACCAAAAATATTTGAAAACCAGAAGAATAAGGTAACAAGCACCCCCGCCTCAAGCTTTCCGTTAAAGACAAAAAAGACCGCAATCGACATCCCTATCATTCGTATAATGACCGATGACATATTTCGAAAACTATCAATATACGAAAAATGTGCCCACATTCTCCTTCCATGATTGGCAATATTTGTCCACTGGGTTTCAAGCTCTTTCAAAACCTTATTTTCTTGGGCGTTCACTTTTACCACTTCAACATTTCTCACAATTTCGGATTCAAGCCGACTATTTTCATTCCACATCTTCTGCATTTTTGTAATATCCTTATCAAATCGATAATTCATCCAAAATGTCCATGTCATGTATGCAATTGCACCTATAATACTCACAAGCCCAACAATGGGCTGTAACCAAAAAATTGCCCCCATCGCAAAAATTGTACTCAATGCAGTGGGAAACACATCGTAGGATATCGCATAAGCCGCCGATTGGAGTGAATGAGCTCCACGAGAAAGCACGCTTTGTTTTATCCCCGAGTGTTCATTTTTATGCTGTCCAAGCGAGAATGAAAGTGTCTTTGAAAGCCCCTTAATATCAAGATGTTTATTTACAAGATAATCAAAGTGGCGAAGTTCATAGATGTTTTTTATCTGTCCAATAACAATTTCAAGAAGTAGTGCGGCACCACTCATCAATATAAACAAAAACGCTTGTTCAAGCGACTTTGAAACCAATACTGCATTTACGATCTTCCCAAAAAAATATGGAGCAATAACGCCAATTCCTTCTACCAACATCGAAAAAAGGAAAATAACAAAAAATGCCATTCGAAACGGCCTCAGTATGACAACTATTTTTTTAAGTATATCCATGAATAACTCCTTATTTATTTGTTATTTACTTAACACAATATATAATAAATATAATAATATGTCAATATTCCCCTCCCTCACCAAGAAATAGTAAAATAATGCAATACTATAATATGACACAACTCAATGAAATTACAGAAAGGGCAAAAGCAATTATGCAACAATACAAGAAAGAGTATCCGAATGTGGTAGTTGATCGAGATTATTTTTCATTCAAGATCACCGAAGAATGGGGAGAATGTCTTCAAACTTATCTTATGCTCACCGACCGTGGAAGACAGAAGGGAAAAAACAAAGATGAGATAAAAAAAGAATTTGCAGATGAATTTGCGGATGTTTTTGCATTTCTTCTCCTTTTTGCCGAACGAGAAGATATTGACTTGGTAGAAAGTATCGAAAAAAAGTGGTTTTCCCATCTCAAGGATAAGAAAACTATTATCGAAAGTTAGAAATATACAACAAGCGAAACAAGAACGACTAAAAATATGAAACAAAAAGCGATACTTGCTGCGCTTACCGCACTCCTTGTGGCACTTGGATTGGGTGGTTATTCAATCGTGAAAAATACAAATCTCTCAAAGGATTTTGATTCTACACTTCATGTTGTTGAACGTGTGATTGATGGAGATACGATCGAGATTGAAAATGATACGCGGATACGCCTCATCGGCATCAATGCACCAGATGAAGGCGAATGTTACTTTTCCGAAGCAAAAGAATTTACAAAAAATCTTCTTGAGAAAAAGAGTGTGCGTTTGGACAAGGATATATCAGGCGAAGACGAATATGGGCGACTCCTTCGATACGTCGTTATTCCCAGTGATAAAACGGGAACGGATAATGTGATTGCTAATAGTGAAATTATACGAAACGGATATGCGCTCCGCGTGCAAAGTCCACCAGACAATCGTTATCGCGATTTATTCGCTACCGCCGAAGAAGAAGCAAAACGGGAAAAACGAGGAATGTGGGACGCGTGCCAATCAGTGAACACAGAACGAACAACAACTTCGGAACGTGAAATAGACACGCCGCCGCTATCACCAGAATGCACGATTAAGGGAAATATTTCTGAAAAGGGATATGGAAAAACATATCTTGTACCAGGATGTGATAACTATTTGAAAGTGAAAGTTGATACGCGAAAAGGAGAACAGTATTTCTGTAATGAAGAGGAAGCACAAAAAGCAGGATTTAGAAAAGCGGATAATTGCCCCCAGTAGTAGAAGCTTCGCTTCACTACGGGGCAGGCCCATAGAAAATCTATAAAGTTTGTAAAGTGAAAGGTCTGTAAAGTCCAAAACTGAAAATAAAAAGTTTAGATATACTACTATGACATGTCATAGTACCCTGTGGAGGAAATGAGAAAAGATTAAAAAAGCGATGAGAAAAATTTCAATCGCTTTTACTTTATTCAAAATCGATTTCGAAGTTATACATTCCCATACTACAGAGACCGCGAAATACTCCGGTTGCCTCCGATGCGGGAATTTCTATATTCTCCACCCCTGACGAAGGAAGAAGTTTTCGATAATTTAATTGCGGAATCATAAGCGAAGATGAACAATCAAATGTTCCGTTTGTTTTCATTTTAAGTACTGTTGGAACCCCCGCCTTTGCAATTGTTTTTCTCGGAGAATATCCACCCCTTACTGATATTTCGATAATTTGTTTTCCATCGATAATCTCGGGACGAGTCCCTTCAATAATCTCAGGACGAGCTCTATCATCTTTTTGATTATTTGAAGAGGATGGAATGTTACAAGAATTTCCAACACAGGTAGTATTTGATGTGTATGCAATTGCCCCTCCAATTAAAAGGACTGCGATACTAAGAGAAAGAACGATTAGTTTATTCATATTAAAAATTAAATACTGGATTTATGATTCCCACGACAACAAGTATATTTATAATGTTAAACAATGCAAGTGCAATCACAACGATTCCCGCAGTCTTAAAGAAAATCCCATTCCATGATTTGTCTTTTATATTTACTGAGCTAAATGAAAGCGCACTTAATACTGGCAGCGTCCCTAATGCAAACACAAGCATAATACATGCGCCACGAACGAAATCTCCTGTTGAAAGGGCGTATAATTGCATTGATTGCGTAAATCCACATGGGAGAAAAAATGTCACCGCGCCAATAACAAACGGGGTGATTCCATTTACTACCGTCCGTTCTTTCATAATTCTTTTTCCTATTGCCTTCGGCATTGTAAATTGAAATCTCTTTATTCCGTGAAACACATCAAGAAGATTTATTCCAAGAACGAGCATCACAAGCGCAACCAAGGCTCCAAGTATCGTACTGCCTGTTTGTTCCATATGAAATGAGCCACCAAGAATACCAACAAGGCCACCAAGAACAAAAAACCCAATGAGACGCCCTCCATGAAACAATACCTGGGGTTTCCATCCATTCCCCTCCTTTGCATAATTTGCGGAAAGTGAAAGCGCAAGACCACCCACCACTGCAAGACACGAAGATACCGACGCAACAAGACCAATTAAAAATGCGGTGCCATAGTTTACTTCTCCTCCTGTGATTAGATTTACAAGTCCAATTTTTTGTAAAAATATGAATCCAATAATAAACGTAATTGCGATTGGAAACGCATAAAGAAATTCATTCCATTTTTTTTCTTTTTTTTCTTTTTCAAGTGAAAGCGTATATCCGTTTTTTTTGACGAAAGAAGTAAGAAATTCCGCTACTTCATCCGATGTTTTTTCCCACTCTCCCATTATTTCAACAGTACGCGTGTGAAGATTTGCCCTCACATTCTTTACTCCCTCAATCTCTTTCAATATCTCTTCGATAACCATGACGCATGATGCACAATGCATTCCGTGCACATGAAATATATATTTTTTTTCCCCGGTGAGAAATCGATTATTATTCATATATTTTATAGTTTTTATTATGTGTATATAGACTTTATATATTTTCTGTGACCACAATGAATTCTTACGGGGCAAGTATTTTCTTTGTTTTTAGGCGCAATGAATTTCCCACGACTGATACACTAGAGAATGCCATCGCTATCCCCGCAAACATTGGGCTCAAAAATATTCCAAAGAGTGGATAGAATGCTCCTGCAGCAAGGGGAATACCAATTATATTATAAAAGAATGCCCAAAAAAGATTCTGTTTTATCGTTCGCATTGTACGACGAGCCAATATATAAGCCTGAGATACTTTACGAATATCTCCTTTTAAAAGAGTAATCCCAGCAGCTTCTATTGCAATATCGGTTCCTGTCGCCATAGCAATTCCTACATTTGCTTGTGTGAGTGCGGGCGCATCATTAATTCCGTCTCCCACCATTGCTACTTTTCTTCCCCTTCCTTGCAACTCTTTTATTTTTTGCGCCTTTTCGTTCGGCATGACTTCACTTATCACCTCGTCGATACCAACCCGATGTGCAATATATGCGGCTGATTTTTTATTATCTCCCGTTATCATTACTGTTTTCATTCCTACGCCATGCAACAATGCAATTGACTCTTTTGCATGTTCTTTTAATGTATCGCTTAGTGCAACAAGACCGACCACCTCTTTATCTACAGACACCACTACTACCGTTTTCCCTTCATTTTGTAATTCACTAAGGCGAGAAATATTTTGATCTTCTTGGTTTGGCTTTCTTACAATAACTTGCTTCCCATCCAATTCTCCTTGTACTCCCATCCCCTCCATACTCTCAAAATTTTTCGGTTCAAGAAGAGAAATATTTTTCTTTTTTGTTTCCTCAATAATTGCGCGGGCAAGCGGATGTTCAGAATGATATTCCACACTTCCTGCAATTTGCAATACATCTTTTTCGTTAAAATTTCTATATCCAACCACATCTGTCACTTTCGGAAATCCTTCAGTAATCGTTCCTGTCTTATCAAACACAATTGTGTCAACGTGAGAAAGTTCCTCAAGTGATTCCGCACCTTTTACTAATATTCCATTCTCGGCACCTTTTCCAATTCCAACAATAATCGCGGTTGGAGTTGCAAGTCCCAACGCACATGGACAGGCAATCACCAACACACCAACAAAAGACATAAGACCAAAAGACACTGCTTCTGAAAATCCAATGAACTGTGTACCAACAGTAAACCACAGAAGAAGAGAAAGAAACGAAATTCCAAGTACTACAGGGACAAATATACCAGAAACTTTATCCGCTAATGCCTGTATCGGCGCCTTTGATGCTTGTGCATCGCCTACCATTTTTACTATTTGGGAAAGTACCGTATCAGATCCAACTCGCGTTGCTTTACATTTCAATATTCCTTGCTTATTTATTGTCGCACCCACTACTTGATCGTTTATTGTTTTGTCTGCGGGAATTGGCTCTCCAGTCAACATTGATTCATCGACAGATGATTTCCCTTCCATAACCACACCATCGACAGGAATCTTCGTTCCCGGACGAACGACAAAAATATCTCCAATAACAACCTCTGAAATTTGGATCTCAATTTCTTTATTATCGCGAATTACCAAGGCGGTTTTTGCCTGAAGATTCAATAATTTTTCTATTGCCTCACCAGTTCGAATTTTTGAACGTGCCTCAAGATATTTTCCCAGAAGGACAAATCCAATGACTACAATTACCACATCAAAATAAACATATTCAGGCAAACTGAGATATTCTCGTATCCATGGAAAAAGTACAACCATAGCACTATATGTATATGCCACAAGCGTACCGATACCGATTAACGTATCCATGTTTGCCACTCGGTAACGTAAAAATCTTCCCACCCCCTCTATAAACGGCCTTCCCGCCCAAAAAAGTACGACAGTAGAAAGTATAAGCAAAATAACGTTCTGTAGTGGGAGAGAAATTGGAATTCGCCCGATTTGTGATATATATTCAGAAATAATATCCCATATCATCATTCCAAAAATAATGAGTGCGAAAGGAAATACAATTTGCACTTTCCTCTTCGTTTTTTTTAATTCCCTTATCTTCTCATCTTTTTCCATCAGGCCCCTATCATTATGGCCGTGATCTATTTTCATATCATAGAAAGTATCGGAATCTTCAAATATATATCCTAATTTTCCAATTTCCTCATTCATCTTATCGAGAGAAATTTTCGACGCATCAAAATCTATCTTCGCTGTTTCTAAGGCAAAATTTACATCAATGTTTTTTACCCCCGGTAATTTTTCTATATGTTTCCCAATAATCACTGCGCAACTTGCACAATGCATTCCCTTTATTTTATATATATGCACATCCATATTATTTACGTTTTAATTGATATACTTTTAATACCTCCTTTTTCGCTTTTTCTACCTGTCCATGCGTCATCTGATGCATCACACAGGTTCCTAAATGATTCGCGAGAAGAATATCTTCAATAGTTGAAAGTGCCCGTTTCACTGCCGACGTCTGCGTAATCACATCAATACAATAGCGATCTTTTGCAATGAGTTCCTGCAATCCACGTATTTGTCCCTCGATAATTTTAAGCCGACGAATGAGTGATGTTTTGTTGTCTTTTGCCATATCATAAGTGTATACCCCTGGGGGGTATTGTCAATTATAAGTTATCCACAATCCTCTATAATTCAAACCACCTCACACTATCTTTCAACATCTGGTAGAATGAAAGTATGCAACAAACACCTCTTGAATATAAATACCTTGGAAATACTACATTTCTTCTCCTTACTATCAAACGACTTGGAGCGTTTTTTGCTTATGTGCTTATTGTGATACTTCTCTCTTTGCTTTCCTATCTTATTCCGACTCTGCATACCGGATATGTAAATGGGATTATCGGTATTGCATTTCTTATCGGACTTATTATTCTCGCAATTATTATTGTTGTTGGATGGCTTGAATACACCCACTATGTCATTACACTCAATGAACAGGGAATAAAAGTGAAACATGGAATTTTAAGCGAGGAAGAAATAGGTATCCCTTATCGACGCGTAAAGGAAGTAAGAATCAAACGCTCACCCATCGATCAAGTTATTGGAGTAAGTTCAGTTATCATCACCATTCTCGGTGAAGACAACGGTGAACCACTCTCAAAAGAATCAGTTTTTTTCTTCCCGCACTT
>JAJYXV010000010.1 GCA_021801565.1 bacterium | reverse complement strand
AACCATGAGAGACCACACATGGCACTCATGATGAAGACCCCTGTCGATATTTTATATGAATATGGTTACAAGCTATTGACCTGAAAACACCAGGCCAGGAGAGAGGGGGGGGGAGAGAGGAATGGGGAGAGGGAGAGGAAGTGAGGGCGCGTCCACCACCAGAAGACGGTCAAGGAGGCGGGTAAAGATTTTACTAAAAATTTCTTTGTGATGTAAAATTATCCACATTTCTTTTTTGAAATAATTGTGTCGTTACACCATTCGCCAATTCGCGCGAATTGGCGAATGGAAAGTGGTATACTGGTATAGTGAGGGTATGAGAGTGAGGGGGTAATATATGAAAAACACAAAACGTTTTACACAAATTTTTAAGGTTTTTTCGAATATCAATCGGGTTAGGATTGTACTTATTCTCGCAAAGAAAGAAGCGATGAGTGTAAGTGAACTTGCGGAAGAATTGAGTATTTCTTTTAAGGCCACATCAAAACATCTTATTATTCTCGATCAATTTGATGTGGTAAATTCAAAAGGGAAGTCGAGTCATGTTTTTTATTCATTGAATAGAGACATGTCGAAAGATCTAAAATCTGTTATTTCAACTTTTTCTGAAGACTAAACTATTTTTTTAAACCTCATTCTACGATTCGCGCGAATCGTAGAATGGTGGGGGGAGAAGAGATGGGGTGGTTGGCGGGGAGGGTTGTAGAACACACCGCGCTCGTTTTTAATGAAACAAGCGCGTTCGGGTGTGGGGGTCTGGTGGATTTGATGAATTTTGAGCGGGGTAAAATTATCTAGTACGTGACGATCGTTCCATACTAGATAATTTTAGTGATGTTATTTTCGGAGAAAGGTTGTTCGCATTCACATAGATCCATTCTACGATTCGCGCGAATCGTAGAATGAGTAGAGGGGGGCGGAGGGGAAGAATGATGGGGTCTGGGGGATTTGATGAATTTTGAGCGGGGTGGGAGGTTAGGAGTTTTACTAAAAAAATTCTTTGTGATGTAAAATTATCCACATTTCTTTTTTTGACAATAAGTTTAGATTAAAGGTGAATTGAGCAATAAAAGAAATTCAGATCCCATCATTTAATGATGGTTTTCTCCAAATTTTCAATTTATTAAAGGTCAAAAAAATTAATGTTAAAATGCAACATTTTGATTTATATATAGGTTTAGATAAAAAATACCACTGGAGATTAAGGGCAAAAAATGGAGAGATTGTGTGTTGGAGTGAAGGTTATGAAACAAGACAAGGTGCTCTGAATTCAATAGGCTGGGTGAAAAGAAATGCGCCAACTGCCACAATAAGTGCTTAAATTCCTGGAAACATCTGAGATCCTAATTGTCTGGTATTATCAGAATCGATAAATTTTATTGAATGAGTGACAAAATGGAGCCGTACTAATCTAGGGGCACAAAAACAAGAAACTTCGTAGGTCTGACGGAGTTTTTTGTTTTTTAAAATTGTGGGATAATGAAGAAAAGTATATGGAGAGTATTTTTAGAGATTATATTCAGTCCATTTCGACTAAATTTTCTCATAAGGAAACAAGTGAAATGGGTTATAGAACTGATTTTGAAGTACTTCTGAAAGGTATCTTTGAAACCATTAAAGTACAGCGGATTGATCATGATGCGAAAGCGAAGGATGGAAACAAGCCCGATTTTGTACTATTAAAAGGCGATGTGCCTATTTTGTATATTGAAGCAAAAGACATAGGTATTTCACTCGATAAAGTTGAGAAATCAGAACAGATGGCACGTTATTTTGGATATGCAAATCTTGTGCTTACCGACTATGTGGAATTCCGTTTTTACAGGAATGGATTGCCATATGGGGAGTCGATCAAAATAGGAGATTTTAATTTAAAAGAAAGGACAATAAAGCAATTCCCCGAATCTTATGGACTTCTTTTTAAGACGCTAATTGATTTTTCTCAATCACATAAAGAACCTATAAAATCAGGGAGACATCTAGCAAAAATAATGGGAGGAAAGGCTCAAAGAATTAGAGATAATATAGCCCAATTTCTTTCCATTCAATCTGAAAAAAATAATGAACTAATGCGTGTATATGAGGCAATAAAAAAAATGCTTGTGCATGATCTCTCACTTGAAGCATTTGCCGATATGTATGCACAAACTCTCGTTTATGGGTTGTTTGTTGCTCGATATTATGATGATTCTCCAGAGACATTTTCGCGCCAAGAAGCCAGAGACCTTGTTCCTGCGTCAAATCCTTTTCTTCAACATTTTTTTGATCACATCGCAGGACCAAATTTCGATAAACGTTTAAGTTATATCGTCGATGAATTATGTGAAGTATTTGCGCACGCTGATACCAAAAAACTGGTTGAGGAATATATGGAGGATGCCGACCCCATTATTCACTTCTATGAAGATTTTCTTAAAGAATATGATTCAGAATTACGTAAAAAGATGGGGGCATATTATACACCACTTCCTGTAGTGAATTTTATTGTTCGATCCGTTGATTATATTTTGCAGAAAGATTTTAATTTACCACAAGGTCTTGCAGATACTTCGAAACTTTCTGACGGAAGGCATAAAGTACAAATTCTTGATCCGGCAGTAGGAACTGGCACATTTATTAGTGCCACAATTCGAGTAATTTATGAACGATTAAAAAAACAAAAACAAGATGGGAGGTGGCCCACTTACGTCCACAATGATCTTCTTCCCCGTTTATATGGTTTTGAACTTATGATGGCCCCGTACACCATTGCTCATCTCAAATTGAGTTTGGCTTTTAAACAAACCGGCTTTTGGAAATTTTACCGAAGGTTGGGAATATATTTAACCAACTCTCTCGAGCAGGGCGATGCACAGCAAAACCCCCTATCTTTTGGTTTTGCTGAAAGCATTGCCGAGGAAGCCAAAGAAGCATCTGTAATAAAAAACCAAACGCCGATTATGGTGGTGATTGGTAATCCACCATATAGTGGCATTTCTTCGAATGAGACCGAATATGCCAATAGTTTAGTTGAAAAATATAAAGTTGAGCCTGGCGGAAAAATAAAATTACAAGAACAAAAGCATTGGCTTAATGATGATTATGTAAAATTTATTGCACTTGCCGAAAGTATGGTTTCAAAAAATCAAGAAGGAATTATGGGTATGATTACAGCTCATGGTTATATAGATAATCCTACGTTTCGGGGTATGCGTTGGTGTTTACGAAATACCTTTGATTCTATTTATGTTTTAGATTTGCATGGAAATAGTAATAAAAAAGAAACAGCATTAGATGGAAGTAAGGACGAAAATGTTTTTAATATTAAAACAGGAGTGTCGATTATATTAGGGGTTAAAAAATCTAGTAATACAGACAAAGAGCTAGCAATAATATATAAGGGCGATCTTTTTGGATTACGTGAGGATAAGTTTAAGATTTTAAATTCCTCAAACATAGAGACGATTGCATGGAAAGAATTACCTCAAGAAACAGATTTTTGGCTTTTGGAGGGAAAAGAGAAGGAGAAATACAAAATGGGATTTTCAGTTGCAGACATATTGCCGATTAACAATACAGGCATTTGTACTCAAAGAGATCAAATCACTATACAAGATACGGCTACGGATTTAAAAAATATTTTAGATGATTTTAGTACATTAAGCGAAGATGAGTTAAAAATAAAATATGCTATAGAAAAAGATGGGAGGGATTGGAAAATAAAAACAGCAAAGGAAGATGTAATGAGGCATTATGTAGATGAAAGTTTAATTAAGAAAGTAGAATATAGACCCTTTGATACTAGGTACACTTTTTTTACGGGAAAATCTAAAGGCTTCATTGCTTATCCCAGAGGAGACGTCTTCCAACATTTTTTCAAAGGTAGTAATCTTGGTTTAATTGTTAGCAGGCAAGGAATTGCGGCAAACCCTAATGACTATGACACAGTTTCAGTTTCTAATACTATCGTAGACCTAAATTTTTACAGAAGAGGCGGTGAGATACTTTGTCCACTTTATCTCTACCAAGAGGATGGTTCAAAAACACCAAACCTAAAAAAAGAAATTGTTTCTGAGATAGAGAAAATTACAGGGGAGGTTTCACCAGAGAATATTGTGGATTATATTTATGCAAGCCTTTATTCTCCAAGTTATCGAGAGAAATACAGGGAATTTCTAAAAATAGATTTTCCACGTGTACCATATCCAAAAGACAAGAAACAATTTTTTGATCTTGTAAGATTTGGTACGGAACTCCGAGAAATTCATTTGCTCGAATCCCCAAAAATAAATCAATATATTACTTCGTACCCAGTTGACGGCTCAAATATCATAGAGAAAATTTCGTATAAAGGGAGAAGGGTATATATCAATGCCGAGCAATATTTTGGTGACGTTCCGGAAACTGCATGGAATTTCTATATTGGTGGTTATCAGCCCGCACAAAAGTGGCTCAAAGATCGGAAGAGACATACTTTAACAAATACGGATATTGAGCACTATCAAAAAATAATTGTGGCTCTTACTGAAACCGATAGAATTATGAAGGAGATTGATAAAGTGCAGATAGTTAATGAGTAATTTTTAGTAAAAAAATTAAAAAATAATTTTATGGATATTTCACAAGTGTTAGCTTTATTAATAGGAATTGCCTTGGTGGTTGTGGCAATTTCAGTTAAATTTTTGAGAAAAACATTGGGTTTGTTGTTGATTATTTTAGGGGGACTTGCGAGTGCAACGTTTGTTGGCCTACCAATTGGTATTCCAATGATAGTTATCGGCGGGATTTTTTTGTTTATCTAAGAAAAATATGCGTATATTATCACAAATTTTTTCATTTTTCGCACTTTTGTTGTTGCGCGATGAATGGAATGAGTTCAAAAAAATGCTGATCTATTCATATTCCGCATATGAAAAAAGTAATTATATCCCCCCATTATTAGCACAAAAACTACTTATTTCTGGGGAAGATCATCGTTTTTTTCAACATGGAGGAGTCGATTTAATTGCAATATGTCGTGTTGTTTGGCGTCGTGTTATATCAGGAAAGCATGAGGGGGCAAGTACAATAGAGATGCAAATAGTTAGAATTATAAGTGGAAGGTTTGAGTTGACATTAAGAAGAAAAGTTAGGGAAATGGCTTTAGCAACACTTTTAACCCGAGTCATTCCTAAAGATAGGCTTCCTGCATTCTATCTTCATATTGGTTATTACGGTTGGCATATGAATGGTTTTAAAGATGCTTGTAAGTATTTAAGATTAAATTTAGATTCACTTTCACACATTGAGGCATCAAGATTAGTTGCGCGGCTAAAATATCCACAGCCCCACTATGTCACGTTGAGTCGTCTAAATCAGATCATTGGTCGAGGCGAATATTTATCGTGTTTATATTTAAAACATCAGTCGGGTAAAGTATACTCAGGACTCCATAATCTTATTATCAGTTATGAAACCATTTGAAATTCCAAATGCAATTAAGTCGATTATTGATATCTATCCAACTGCAGAGGATATTGTTAAAGCTATTAATAATGGAGAAAAGGATGTTCGTTATATTTTGGCTAGTCTATGGTTATCTGAGGGGATTCCATATTGTTTTAGATCACAACCTGCTATTTATGAAGAGGTTCGTTTGTTTTTATCACAGAGACTCAAAATTTGTGCAAAGGAAATAACTATTATTGGAAGTGGTCGTCAGGGTTTTTCATTAAGTCCAGGTGAAAATTTTGGTCGACCATTTGGGAAATACTCAGATTTAGATTTAAATGCCATTTCATCCCCGTTGTTTGAAAAGCTTAAAAGAGAATTTGAAAGATGGAAAGTTGATTATACTATTGGAGATGTGGCACCAAGAAATGAATTTGAAAAAAAATATTGGAAAGATAACGTAGAGAGAATACCACATAATTTAATTCGTGGTTTTATTGACCCATATAAAATTCCGACATTTGATCGTTATCCACAAACTCAAGTTATTGTAGATCTTACCTCCATAATACATAAAAAACTTAAAATAACACCTGGAGCCCCTATGGTCCGAGGAGTCGGTCTTCGCGTTTATAGTGATTGGGATGCATTTGTACGACAAATGTCTGTTAATTTAGGAGTTTTATTAAAAATTAACGCAATATAAGTTTAAAAATAATTTATGAATTTAAACGACTCAAAATACTATGGATTTATTGGTTATCTTAAAAACCAAAAAGGTTTAAGTTTATGAAGGAGGAACTAAGAAAAACACTTGAAGAGATAAAAACTAACCCAAGTTCTGGTGTGTCTCATGATGCAAAAATAACTATTGTGCAGGTTGAAGAAATTTTTGCAATTGATGAATTAACCACTGAGGTAAGAGCACTGAGAGAGAATTTAGGAGAATATAATAAAACGAGTGATAGATTTACAAGAATTTTAATTCTTGTCGCAATTTTACAACTTGGAGTTGCCCTCGTTCAGGTTGCAAGTTCTCTTTTTAGACTAATAACACCATGGGTAGCTCTTGGTATTGAAGTTGTTTTACTCATTGGATTTTTGTTTGCTTTTAGATCTCTTGAAAGGTCGTTAGGCTTAAAAGAAGAAGACAAATAAAAACTATGAAAATAGGTGATTGGATACTTCTCATCCAAACAATTGTTTTAGGATTCACTGCCTACTTTGCTTGGATGATAGGAGAAAAACAGGTAGAAATAAATAAGCAAATCCAAAAAATGGAGGATTCTGCTGAACTCTTTGGATATGTTGTGAAAGGAAATAATGAGACTTGGTTTTTACGACTTACAAATGTCGGAAAGGTTCAATTGTATCTAATTGGATACTCTATCAATGGAGTTTCAAAAAAAGTTGATTTTGCGTTAATTCCTTCGGGACAACAACAAAATGCATGGTATGACATTAAACTTCCCCCAACAGAAATAAGTGTGGAATTACATATTTTTGCTGATTTGGAAGATCATCTCAGTAGGCATTGGAGGTCAGAAATAGAGTTGATTTTTAAGGGGGGTGGATGGGAGGCTGTTACTCATAAGATGAAAATCAATAATATAGAACCTTGATCGTTGACAGATTTTATATTTGATTCTATTATAGTCCTATGGTGTCTATTATGATATAATAATAGAAGTCATAGGGAGACACTACTATATTGGTTTTATGAAACAAAAAAGGGAGCTAAAAGGGAATATATTTGAAAAATTGACGGCGATTCAGTTAAAAATGGAAAAACTACCAAAACTTTCTCCAGTGGAAAAAGCAAAGGTAGATAGTTCAATTGCTATAGATCAATTATATAATTCAAGTAAAATTGAGGGATCAATGATGACTGAAGAGGCCGTAGAAAAAGCTGTCTTTGGATATGGCAGCTAGTTTTCAGCGTCCAAAAAATAAAGAAGAATTAGAGAAATCGGGATTTATTGGTTTGTGGAAAGCACAAATTATTGCAAAGAAGATAGGAGAAGGAAAGGAAAAAATCACCCTTGAATCTATTAGAGAGATTCACAGGGTATTTTTTTCGGAAATAAACCCTGATATTGCAGGGAGATTTAGAAAAGACGGAGAAGATATAAAAAAATTAAACAATATAGAACCCATTCCAGGAAGGATTGTTTTTGAAAGGATGTATGAATTTTGGAAAGAATTTGATATATCTATATCGAAAATTTCTCCGCGATTTATAGGGAGTTCTACGAAGGCGCGAGAAAATTGGAATAGAGAAGTTCTGAGAATTGCCGCATGGGCACAATATCAAATTACTGTTATACATCCATTTTGTGATGGTAATGGGAGAATGGCGAGAATAATGACTAATGTTGTACTTTGGAGATTTGGTATTCAACCAAGTAATATTAAATATGAAGGCGTTGATAAGGAGCGATATCTTAATGCATTACAGTGTATTGATGATTATCAAAACTATAAATATTTGGAGGAATTGATAGCAAAAAGTGTACACGAAACATATAAAAGGGTTTATGGTGTTATGTTGAAACAGAGGGATTTAAAAAACAAGAGGAAAAAGGTTCATAAGAAATAATTTTTTCAAATAAACCCATGAACAAGGTAAAAATTATCGCAGCACTCATAGCACTACTGGCCGCTTTGGGGCTTGGCGGGTATACTATTGTGAAGAAGACGGAGTTGGGTCCCGATTAAAGAACGATCGTGCTTTTATGTGACTATGTTTTACACATACATATTAAAAAGCAAAAAGAATGGAAATCTCTATACCGGATATACGCACGATCTTCGGAAGCGTTTTCAGGAACATAATAAAAATAAATCTCCCGCCACAAAGGGGCGAGGTCCGTTTGATTTAGTTTATTATGAGGCATGTATCGATGAGGATGATGCTAAAGCACGCGAGCTCTTTCTTAAGTCTGGGGCAGGGAAGAAATATCTCAAAAATCGTCTAAAACGCTTCCTTTCTTTAACGGGATTTTGATTATAATAAATACATGGGTACACAAAAAATTATTGCTGTGGTAAGTGCACTTTTAATTGCGTTAGGGGTTACTGGATATGTGATAGTCAAGAAGACGGATTTACTGAAGACGCGTTTGGAAGACAATATATATAGAGTAGTGCAGGTGTTGGATGGGGATACGATTAGAGTCAGTAACAAGGAATTAGTAACAAGTAACAAAGAAACGGATAAACAAGTAACTAGTAACGAGGAATTAGTAACTAGCCAGAGTCTGCCTTCGGCAGATAAAGCGGACAAGCTAGTAACAACTTCAACGGAGAGAGTGAGACTTCTCGGACTTAATGCGCCGGAGGAGGGGGAATGTTATGCGAAAGAAGCGGGGGAATATTTGAAGTCACTTGTGGGAGAAAAAGAGGTGCGACTCGAAAAAGATGTTTCGGGGGCGGATCAGTATGGGAGACTTTTGCGATATGTATTTATTCCGAGCGGGGATGAAAAAGAAAATGATTTGTTTGTGAATGAAATGCTTGTGCGGGAGGGGTATGCGGTGTATGACGCGCATCCGCCGGATAATCGCTATCGGGAATTTTTGGCATCTGCGGGAGAGGAAGCGAGAAATGCAAAGCGGGGTATCTGGGGCGCGTGCAATATAGCACCGACCGAGAACGAGCGGGAACGGGCGACACAGCGGGAGATCGATATGCCTCCGCCGTCACCGAATTGCATTATCAAGGGAAATATTTCTGAGAAGGGATATGGGAAAACATATCTCGTGCCGGGGTGCGACAATTATAATAATGTGAAAGTGGATACGAGGAAGGGGGAGAGATATTTTTGTACGGAGGAAGAGGCGACATCCGCTGGTTTCCGCAGAGCGGACAATTGCCCCCTGTAGTAGAAGCTTCGCTTCACTACAGGGCAGGCCCAGTGATAGAAGCTTTGCTTCACTACAGGGCAGGCCCAGTGATAGAAGCGTTGCTCTACGGCAGGCCTAGTAGTAGAAACCCTGTTTCACTACTAAATAAACCCAGTGATAGAAGTTTTGCTCCACTGCCAGACAAACCCCGTAGTAGAAGCGTTGCTTCACTACAAGGCAGGCCCAGAGATAATATTTTCATGTTCTATACATATATTTTAGAAAGTAAAAGATTTAAGAGATTTTATATTGGTTATACCGATGATTTAAAGCGACGCGTGAAAGAACATAATGATGGAAAGAGCATATCCACAAAACCATATATTCCATGGGTATTAATTTATTATGAAGCGTGTCTTAACAAGAAAGATGCAATACGAAGGGAAAAATATTTGAAAACTACCCAAGGACGTCGGTTCACAAAACTTAGATTGAGAGAGTATATTTCAGAATGAATGAATTGAGGAATGAGGGAAAGAGAATTTTCCGTGCCTACGGCAGGCAGGCAATTTCCAATTCTAATTGGATGGATTATTATTTAATATATGAACTTAGAGGCTACTAAGACGTGCCAAAATTGTAGGTCTGCATTCATTATCGAGGATGAAGACTTGCAATTCTACAAAAAAATTGAAGTGCCTCCGCCGACGTTTTGTCCGGAATGCAGACTTAAACGAAGGATGTTATGGCGGAATGAGCGACTGCTCCATAAAAGAAAATCCAGTCTTTCCGGTGAAGAGATGATCAGTCAATTTTCCGATGTGGCGCCTTTTCCCGTGTATTCACCAAAAGAATATTTTTCCAGAATGTGGACACCGCCTGAATTGGAATACAGTTCGGAGCGAAGTTTTTTTGATCAATTTCACGAATTATTGGGTAAGACCCCGCAATGTGCGCTTCTCACAGATTTAGAATCTCTTGAACATGGGAGTATTTATCAGAATGGCGCGAGCAGGAATAAACAGTGTTATATGGTGAGTGCATCGGGAGATAATGAGGATTGTATGTACAGCAACAATCTCGATTATTCAAAATTTTCCCTCGACTCTTTGTGGTGTCGACGGGTTGAGTTTTCATACGATAATATCGATTCCCTCGATTCAAATAAATTGTTTTTTTCGCAGGAATGTGAGCAGTGTGTCGATTGTTGGTTTTCCTATAACTGTAAAAATTGCATAAACTGCTTTGGGTGTGTTGGGCTTCGCAATAAATCGTATTGCTTGTGGAATACACAACTTTCAAAGGAGGAATACGAAAAAGAAATAAAAACCATCCTTGCGGATTTGATTCCAGAAAAAATTTCTTATTTTCGCTCGAAACTTGAGCAACTTACGCTTCTTTTTCCGTATAAATACATGCACATTGATTTTGTGAGTAGTGCCACCTGTACGGGGGATTATATTGTGAATTCAAAGAATATCTTTCGTGGGTTTACGATACACGAAAGTCAGGATTCTCGGTATTGTTCGAAGCTTATTGCCGGAAAAGAGTGTTTTGATATGACCGATTGGGGCGATCCCGCCGAACTTTGCTATGAATGCATCACTGTGGGGAAAAGTGCGTATAAAGTTCTTTTTTCAAATAATTGTTGGCCGGAGTGTAGAGAAATATCTTATTGTGACTCTTGTTCAAATTCACATCATCTTTTCGGATGTGTTGGATTAAAAGACGCGTCTTTTTGTATTTTAAACAAAAAATACTCTGAGGATGAATATTACAAGATAACAGGAAATATAATTAAAGATATGACGCGACGGGGGGAATATGGAGAATTTTTTCCAAAAGAACTTTCACCATTTTCGTATAATGAGGCGATTGTGCAAGAATATTTTCCATGTAATAAAGAGGAAGCGGAGTCGAGAGGATATATGTGGGCCATACCAGAAGAGCGTGACTATAAGGTTACAAAAAAACCAGAAGATCTTCCCGGGAATATAAAAGATGTTGATGGTGGTATTTTGAATGAGGTGATTGAATGTGCCCATGTGGGAAAATGTAATCATGGATGTTCAACTGCCTTCAAAATAATCAAAGAGGAATTAGCATTTTATAAACGATTCGGGTTACCTATACCTCGGCTGTGTTTTAATTGCAGACATGGAGAAAGATTTGCGAAGCGAAATCCAATGAAACTCTGGCATCGAAAATGCATGTGTGGTCAACTGAAAACTGAAGACAAAAAACAAAAGATGTATCAGAATACCGCAATACACAAACATGGAGACAAGCCTTGTCTGAATGAGTTTGAGACGAGTTACAGTCCAGACAGAAAAGAGATTGTGTATTGCGAGCAATGCTATCAGGCAGAGGTTATTTAGTTTGTAAAGTTCATAAGGTCTATAAAGAAAAGATAAGTAACACGTAATTAATAACCCGTAACTAGTAACTGGTAACGAGGAAACGGGCAAGCCACTCCTTCTCCGCCAACTGGCGGATGCGGAAGGGCAGATAACCAGTAATAAGGAACAGGTAACAAGTAACCCGCCCACCGCCAAAGGACGGTCAAGGAGGCGGGCAAGTTTAGGATTAGCTTGGGGGATTTTAGTATGTGTAGTAAACAAAAAATGGTCGTTATATACTTATCCCATGGGAATGAACATGGAAAAGAAAACGAGAAAACGAGCTCTTTTGATTTATCAATCAAGGTCAGGGGCGATTGAGTTTCGTGGAGATTGGAAAAAGGAAACGATTTGGGCGACACAAGCGCAAATTGTAGAACTTTTTGGCGTTGATCAATCAGTGATTTCCAGGCACATTCGGAATGTCTTTGAGGATGGTGAAATTGAGAAAAAAAGCAATATGCAAAAAATGCATATTGCAAAATCGGATAAGCCGGTTGTCCTTTATTCTCTTGATGTTATTTTAAGTGTGGGTTATCGAACAAATTCAAAAGTGGCAATTGAATTTCGAAAATGGGCGACAAAAACACTCCGCGAGTACATTACGAAAGGGTATGCGATAAACAAAAAACGAGTTGTCCGCAACTATCAAAATTTTATGGAAGCGGTTGCTCGTGTGCGTTCTCTTTTGCCTTCGCATGCGACGGTTGATGCAAAAGATATTTTGGAACTCATCTCTCTTTTTGCGGATACGTGGGTTTCTCTCCATGCTTATGATAAAAAAGAATTTCCAATAAAAAAGACGACAAAAAAGAAAATTATTGTTACCGCCCGCATGCTCATGAGCGGTGTTGCATTATTAAAAAATAATCTTATTCAAAAAGGCGAAACAACGGATTTTTTTGGGACGGAAAGAGAAAGAGGATCGGTCGAAGGAATTATCGGAAACATCATGCAATCGTTCGGAGGAAACGAAGTGTATGCAAGTATTGAGGAGAAAGCCGCCCATCTCCTGTATTTTATGGTAAAGAACCACCCTTTTGTAGATGGAAATAAACGTATTGGCGCGTATACATTTATTTGGTTTTTACGTACTGCGGGAATTCTCAATATTTCTCGGATAACGCCGGAGGCACTTACTGCGCTTACTCTTTTTATTGCCGAAAGTAATTCAAAAAATAAAGAGGATATGGTCCGCCTTATCGTTATGGTAATCTCGGGAGAAAAAATATAGGACAATATTTACTATGAAAACGCTTCAGGAATTAAAATCAATATTGAGTAAGAATCAAGATAAGAAAATCATGGTGATTGGAACAACATGCACGGGAAAGTCTACATTTCTCAGACAAATTCCGGAGGGGATTGAGATAGGGGAACTCGCGCCCTCACTTACTGAAGAGGAAAAAGATTTTTATTATCATGCGCCACTTACAAAAGAGAATAATAATAAGATGATTACAATGGTTGCCAAGAAGGCGTTTGTGAAGGCGGGACAGCCTGTATTTGGTACCGCAATTGCAAATGGAACAGAACTTGTTGTATATCTTACAATCGATGATGAGCTTTTGAAAAAGAGAGCAGTACTTCGTGGCGTGGATTTTGCATATGCAAAGAGAATGCAGGAGTTTATAGAGGAAGAAGTTAGAGAATCAGGGTTGCCGGTGATAAAGATTAAGGTGAGAGAGTAGGGAGGAGAAATTTTAAATTTTCCACCTACGGCGGACAGGTAAGTTCTAAACTCGCCCGAGGCGGGCAAGTTTTAAATGAGGCGGAGAATTTTAAACCCGCCAACCGTTAAAGGACGGTCAAGAAAGCGGGCAAGTTTTAAATGAAAGAACAAGGGGAGAGATTGACCCACACGTGTATTTGGTGGTATTTTTCAGATAGTAAATTATTTCAAATTATATATGGAGGATTGCCGTGTGGAAAGAAGTAATGAAGTTTTTTGACCGAGTCGTTCCGCAGAAATTGTGCAGTTCGATCAAAGAATGGTTTTTCTTCTTCGATTACCTCCTGAATAATTTTGGGAGGCGATGGGAGAGGTTCTCGCAGATAGAAATTGAAACAAACTCTCTCTGTAATCGGAAGTGTGCGATTTGTCCGAGGAGTACGATGGGAAAGGAAGAGGGAGATATGGATATGGAAATTATACGAAATATTCTCACTCAATTGAAACACATGAAATTTCGCGGGAGGATTGCACCTGTGTTTTATAATGAACCGACACTCGATTCACGATTGGAGAAAATTATTTCCGAAATGCGAGGCATGCTTCCTCGTGCAACTATTTTTCTCTATACCAATGGGAGTCTTGCGACAGCCGATCTTTTTGAAACATTAAGTGCTGCCGGCGTTGATGTGTTTGTGGTGAGCCAGTATGAAAAGAATGTTCCAAGGGATGGTGCACGAATTTTATCTTTGATGCGTGAGTTGAGTCCGCGTACGAGAAAGAAAGTGAGATATCGTGTGTTACATGACGTGGATATTCTTTCAAATCGTGGCGGACTTGTGACGGTGACACATCATCAGAAGAAGAAAAGATGTTTTCGGGCGTCGACAAATTGTGTGATTGATTTCAAGGGGAATGTTCTTTTATGTTGTGATGATTTTACTTCGCACTATATACTCGGGAATATACACAAGGAATCTCTCGAGATGATTTGGAACAGTAAACAGGCGCGGGAGATACGGAAGAAATTAAGAAAAGGAATCTTTGAGAATGAAATGTGCAGGAATTGCGTTGGGCAATAAAAAAACTCTGGTGAATGCCGGAGTTTTTGTTTTTTTATTTATCAATTAATTGGGAATGAATTTTTTTGGGAGGTTATCTCTTGAGGTTGACAAGGTGAAAAAAATATAATAAACTACAGCCAGCAAATAATCAAATTATTTATTTTTCACTAACCGAGGAGAAGGGCGGTAATGAAAAAATTCGAAAAAATAGCACTTAAAGTTTGCGATTGTGGAGCTCTGAAGCCGCATGTGTATTTTTATGCGGATCCGGAAGAAGAACAATCAATACTTCCTATACCATTTGGTTCGGTCGAGGGAGTTGAAATGTTTATCGATGCACATGTTGCAGTAGGAGCGATTTCTCCGGAACAAAAAGAAGTAATGATGAAAGTTGCAAAGGAAGCGGGTCTTCGGGAAAAGATGAGTGAGGAAGAGACACTTGTTATTGTTCCGCTTTTAGAGGCGATAGCTATAGTAAATGAATTAGAAAAAAATTAAATCAAAGCCGCAACGATGTTGCGGCTTTTGCTTTGCGGAATATTGACAAACATTATGATTTAATGGTATTCTGTATTCAGTAAATAAGTAATAATTTGAAATAATATAGGATATTTTTTTTACAACATTAATCAGAGGAGAAAGAGTGGAAAAATCGCTTAAATTCAAAAAAGCATATTTTCAGATATGCAATTGTGGTTCAAAAAAATTGCATTTTTATTTTTATGCAAGTCCAGATTCTAATGATTCTGATAACTTAGCAAAGTTTCCTATTCCTTTTTTTTCAATTGCATCCGTGACTGCATTTCTTGATGCACATGTTCTTGAAGAACTTATTTCTGTTGAGCAAAAAGAAGAATTATTGAAATATGTAAAGGAAGCAGGACTTCAGGAGCAAGCAGAAGAGGAAGAAACGTTCTTTATCCTTGCAATGAAGGAAATGATGGAAAACATTGC
This sequence comes from bacterium, assembly GCA_021801565.1. Lineage (GTDB taxonomy): Bacteria > Patescibacteriota > Minisyncoccia > UBA6257 > GWB1-50-10 > JAKANR01. The sequence continues at coordinate 2,546 of JAJYXV010000010.1, read as the reverse complement.
CAGTGATGGAAAAGTGAATTAAAAATTTAAAACCCCGAATTAGTTCGGGGTTTTTGCTTTGTGGGGGAGAGAGGAGAAAAAGAATTATAACTTACCCTTCCATTTTTTCTTTTGGTTTTCTATGTCATTCGGGACGAAACTTTCGGTAGTTGTGTTTCCAACTTCCGGTCTTGCTATGTATAACCTCCTATGCTCATTGTCGTAATATATATTATCTGCTCCTCCACTTGTTGTTTTTGGACCCGTCATCACAACCGGTTCAAAACCAAAAACATGAGATACCTCATCAGATAGTAGTTTAATTGAGCCCATATAATTCTCTTTATAATCTCTTTCATTTTCAAAGTAATTTCCTCCGACAATTACGACATCAACGGTTCCTTCTTTACTTTTTTCTTTCAATTCTTCCAGTTGTTCTTTTAGGTCACTTTGAAATTTCATTTTCTTTTCTTTGTTGCTTAAAAAATGATCAGGATCTTCGTGACTCAAAAAAGATATATTTTCTCCAGTTTCTTTTTCTTGACCAGTAGCTACGAGTCCGGTGCAATTTCTAAATGACATAGAAAATTTATTGAGTTTATCTATTGGTGATATGACGTAAGAATATTCTCCTCTGTTTTTAAAATTTTGAATTACCAAATCTGTGGGGTCGCCATAATAATCTACATTGCGATTTTTTGATTGGTCTTTTAGTTTTTCTGTTTCATATAGTATTTTTTCTTCCCCAGGATATTCTTTGATTTGTTCCGGCGTTGCTACAGAGGCAATGATCGGACTTACCCCCTCTTTTAAATGTTCGGATTTAAGCGGATTTTTTGATTCCACTGGATTAGTTATTTTCTCTGGTTCTTTGGATGAAAACATTTCTCTAAAAAAGCTCATATTTTTGATTCTATATGTATCTATTATCGAACTTTTTAAATATGTGGACAAGGTGGATAAGAATAACAATTAACTTGTAACTATTTACTGTTAACCCTCCTACGCTAAAGCTATGGCGGGATAAAAAAGAAACCCACCCGAGTCTGCCCTAGGTAGATAAAGTAGGTAAAAAAATGTCCCGATGGTGTATCGGGACATTTTAAGTGTTGCGCTGCTTAATTACGGGGGTATGGTTTACAGACTTTTGCTTTTGCACTCCAAAAGCGAAACTTAAATCTTGTTACCGTATCTACTACCGGAATTATTCTTTTCATATCAACTTTTGTGGGAACCGAGGAAATTGATGCATTCGCTTTCAAAAAATTTGATATACGCTCTTCTCCCTCCTTTTTGAATTGTGCTTCTTTTTGTTCTTTCTTTTCTTCTTTTTCCCATTCCTTTTCTCTTACTTCTTTTCTTCTTTTTTCTATGCGTTGCGGATCATAAATATATTTTACAACCCTCGATATAAGAAAACATAATAGTACAATCGCTGATATCCCAATGAGAAGTCCCAATAAAACGGAAGATGACGGAACAGAAATGGACGGTGGGTGGTTAACGATCGTGTAGATGATTGAGTATCCGATTTTTGCGGTGAGTGGTGCCCAGATACAGAATATCCATGGCACGAGAAGTTTCGGGATGTACGTTGGACCACCGTTTTCATTTTTACTTTTCCATAATCGCCACTGCCAATTAGATCGATACCGGTGATATACTAAATTAAGATCGAATTCATCGTCGTTCATCGTTAATGCACATTTGATATTTTTTAACAGATTTGTAGGACGATATCCAAAGAACAGCAGGTAAAAATATCCAAGCATTGTGTAGAGTGTTCCAAGAATAGAAAAAATGATCCATGCGATAAGGAAGAGAGGTAGCTTGATGGTGAATGCCCAAATCTTTCTTTTTCTGTAGTCGCAATCATCGATTGGTGTTTTTTTTGAGTACCATCCATTTACCCAATTCCAGATGAATAATTTGAATCCGGATTCGGGTTTCGTCGAAAATAATTCTTTCGGTACTTCGAATTCAAAGAAGGTTGTCTCTCTGTCATATATTTGATATTCCAGATCGGTATACCAAATTGGATTTTCCCATGTGCGGTCATAGCGCGTCTTCTTCAAATAACTTTGTGCATTTTTTTCTGCACCATCTCCACAAAATACCATCACTACAAGATGATGTGTTCCGGAGGTAAAGAGTTGTAAATATTTTGCTAGATCAGTGACTTTGCAAAAATATCTTTTTCCAAGAAATGTGCTACGTTCATCTTTCAGATAACTCAGTTTTGTTTCATGATCGCAGATGACCACATACTGTGGGTTTTTTGCAATCAGTTCGTCAGAGAAGTGCCATTCTATAGGAATAGTTGCGGAATTAAGAATTGTACTTCCGCCGTTTACTACCAAACGGATGTTTGGGTTCGGCATTAACTGTTGTTCGTTCATTTCAACCTCTGATTTTGTTATAAAATTAAGTGTTTAAAACACTTATATACTGTTATAAATATAGCATATATTTATGAATTTGTCAATCCCGCTGTAATGGTTCAATAGCTTGAGACCACCCAAGGTTTTACGATATGTACATGGCATACACAAACAATCCTCATCTTC
>JAJYXV010000015.1 GCA_021801565.1 bacterium | reverse complement strand
TGCAGGATTCAAGATAATAACGACTGCTGTTGCAAGTACTGCCAAAATAGCAATGACGACAAGGAGCTCAATTAAGGTAAAACCTTTTTTTGTTTTTGTATTCATATAAAAACGGTTTTTATTTAGACTAATAAATTATATCACAAACAAAACCTTCTTGGAATGTAGATATAGAGAAAAATGAAAAAAATATGGTATTTCTAGAGATTTAATGCCGGGGCATTTCCTACTTCATACCAATTATTATCGTTTCCTCCATCTTTCGTATTTGAAACAATATCTCCCGCTCCTCCTGATCCATATTTATTACTCTCCATCTTTGCATCTAGCTCATAAAGAAGTGTCGAAGAACTCTTAAACGCATAAAAATATGTTGCATCATTTACGGGATCCATTGGGAGACGAGAAAGTGGAGATCCAGATGAAATTGCACCAAAATTCACTGGTACCCATCCTGTTCCATTGACCGCAGTTGAACTCGAATAGGTGCACGGATCAAACCCTGTTGGTTTTGATCCAGCAGTTTCATTTGTGCAGTATGTATAGGGAGTCCATGAAGTAAGTCCTGGGACTTCAGAAAGGTAGAGTGCAATTGCACTATGCACTGCCGCGAGATCAGAAATTCGTGTTGAATCTCTCCCCTGTTTCACGAGTTGTGCAGGATTCAAGATAATAACGACTGCTGTTGCAAGTACTGCCAAAATAGCAATGACGACAAGGAGCTCAATTAAGGTAAAACCTTTTTTTGTTTTTGTTTCCATTACATTATCTACAAGAAATACCGACCTTTCGATAATAATATTATACACTATTTCAGGTATTTATTGACTAGAAAGCAAAAATTCTTTCACGCGTTCAACGAGTTCTTCCATTGAAATGCGTGCTTTTACAAAATATCCAACAGCACCAAGTGTTTGTCCTTTTTCTAAATCAGTTTCTTGTCCAAGATTTGAGATAATGACAATCGGCACTTTTTGTAATAACGGATCAGCCTGTACTTTTTCCAAAAGTTCAAATCCAGATATTTTTGGGAGGATAATATCAAGTAATACCAAATCAAGTTGACTATTCTTTAAAAGTTCCAATCCCTCACTTCCATCGCGTGCGAGTAATACCTTAAACCCCTCCCGCTCGAGACGCTGCTTTAAGAGTGTCCCCAAAAGGGGTTCATCTTCAATGAGAAGAATATTTTTTATTGATGTTGATGTTTGTGTTTCCATTTTCCTTTTCTCTATTTAATTATACTCTGGTATTAAAAAATGACAAAAAACCCATGTGCAAGCCGACACATGGGTTTTTATTCTATTTTAAAAACATAGAATTTATAACAAACATTTTTAGTTGTCCTAATTTTCGCGGCCGAATTATATTCCTCGAAGTTCGAGGAGAAGGTTCGACTCAGACCTTCTTGATTTGTAAAAAAGTATCACAAATCGTAAACAGCGATTCGCCAACGTTTCAGCGTCTCACTTTTTACGACTTGCAATCGACGTAATTTAATTGATCCACGAGCAGCTTCCGCTACCCGTGCCTTGTTACGACTTAGTCCTCATCACCGAGCTTAGGCTGAACCCCTTACGGAGTTTTTACCTATTCCCAGCTCCGCTGACTTGACGGGCGGTGAGTACAGGACTCGAGAACGTATTCACCGCGGCATGCTGATCCGCGATTACTAGTGATTCCGACTTCATGAGGGCGAGTTGCAGCCCTCAATCTGAACTGGGGCCAATTTTGATGGGATTAGCTCCGCCTTACGGCTTGGCAACCCATTGTATTGACCATTGTAGCATGTGTGTGGCCCAGGGCATCAAAGGGCCATGCTGATTTGACGTCATCCCCGCCTTCCTCCGTCTATGCGACGGCAGTCTTCTCTGACACTTGTAACAGAGAACAGGGGTTGCGCTCGTTACCCCACTTAAGGGAACGCCTCACGGCACGAGCTGACGGCAACCATGCAGCACCTGTGCACATGTCCTCGTAAGAGGAGGATTCTCCTTTCAGAAAATTTTCATGTACATTTCAAGCCCTGGTGAGGTGTCTCGTTTACCGTCGAATTAAACCACATGCTCCACCACTTGTGCGAGTCCCCGTCTATTCCTTTGAGTTTTAAGCTTGCGCTCGTACTTCCCAGGCGGCTGACTTAACGCGTTAGCTACGCCACCCCGAGGGTCGATACTCGAGACAACTAGTCTGCATCGTTTAGGGCGTGGACTACAAGGGTATCTAATCCTTTTTGCTCCCCACGCTTTCGCGCCTCAGGGTCAGGAGTGTCCCAGCAGAATGCCTTCGCCTTTGGTGTTCCGCACGATATCAACGGATTTCACCCCTACACCGTGCGTTCCATCTGCCTCTAACACCCTCTAGTGCGGTAGTTTCTACGGCGATTTCTGAGTTGAGCTCAGAGATTTAACCGCAGACTTACTGCACCCCCTACGCGCCCTTTACGCCCAATAAATCCGGATAACGCTTGTGGCCTTCGTATTACCGCGGCTGCTGGCACGAAGTTTGCAGCCACTTATTCCCACCGTACTATCAGTCTTGCGACTTTCTCCGATGGAAAAGTAGTTTACACACCGAAATGCTTCATCCTACACGCGGCGTCGCTCGGTCAGGCTTTCGCCCATTGCCGAATGTTCTTGACTGCTGCCTCCCGTAGGAGTAGGAACCGTGTCTCAGTTTCCTCGTTGGGGAACAGGCTCTCACCTCCCCTACCGGTCATAGCCTTGGTGAGCTATTACCTCACCAACTAGCTGATCGGGCCTAGGCCGATCCCAAAGCGACTTGCGTCTTTACTCTTGCGAGACTATCAGGAATTAGCGAATCTTTCGACTCGTTATGCCTGACTCTGGGGTACATACCAAGGTGTTACTAACTCGTTCGCCACTAACCTTGCACAAAGCGCAAGAACAAACAACACATAACCTACAACCTACAACAAGAAAACTTTCTTTTGTTTTTTGTTATGAGTTGTTAGTCGTTGGTTGTCAGTACTTGTGCTTCGCACAAGATCCGTTCGACTTGCATGCCTTATCCACGCCGCCAGCGTTCATCCTGGACCAGGATCAAATCCTCTAATAAAAGAAAAATTTGAAAGCAAAAATGAATCTGCTGCAAAGGTAGAGAGAGCTGGCGGGTATCGCCAGCCCTGCCTGCCGGCAGGCAGGGTTCATTCCTGCACTACAATCAAATCCTCTAAAGAAATGAAAATTAGGGCAACTAAAAATGTTTATTATTTAGTATGCTATTATGCTTGCAATATATTTGGATATATATGCTATTCATTTTTCAATATACATTCGATATCCCGAATATAGTGCCGTTTTTTACGGCAAGTAACAGTATAGAGAAATAACATTGTATATGTCAACCCCGTAGTAGAAGTTCAATTGTATCGTTACAAAATACCATTAAATAGTGCCCCTAGATTACAATCAAAACGCGTAACTTTGAAAAATTTCATTGCCACGAAGTGGCATATTGAACTTTCACTCACGGGGTCAACCCCGTAGTGCCTGCCTGCGGTAGGCAGGAAAACTCAATTGTAAAAAGATGGATTTTCTGAATTTTATCTAATTATATACAATGCACAAAGAATGAAATGCCTATAAATACAGCCACGAAGTGGCTTATCGAGTTTCTACTCACGGGGTCAACTCCACAAAAAAAGTCGCCCCGTTGATCTGTGAAGCGACTATTAAATCTAAAGACTCCTCTGCTGCCTATAAAAAAGGTTGTGCACTATCCTTGTGCGGCACTCTCATTCCACTCTCTTGTTGCTGACCAACCTGGAATCAGTTTTGGAGCTACACTTAGAATATCATAATCCATAAAAATAAAACAAGTTGCTAATATTGCTATTTTGAAAAAGACGTGTAATAATGAGCCCTGCATAAATATAGAGACATGAAAAAAGACATACATCCAAAATATTTCCCAAAGGCAAAAATTACCTGTGGATGCGGACACACATTTTCTTTTGGAGATACGAAAGAAGATTTAAAAGTAGATATTTGCAGCCACTGCCATCCGTTCTATACCGGTTCACAACAACTCATCGACACCGCTGGACGCGTTGAGAGGTTTAAAGCGCGCCAGTCAAAGATACAACCGAAAAAAGAGAGAAAAATAAAAAAGAAGGTAATAGAAAAACCGGTGACAAAAAAAGAGAAAAGGGGGAAATAAAAACTTTACTTAAACTTTAATATGATAGAACTTAAAATCCAAGATAGAACAATTTTTGGAAAAAAAACAAAACAATTGAGAGCCACCGGACTTATTCCTGGAGAAATTTTCGGACATGGATTTAAAAATGAGCATGTAAGTGTATCGGCGAAAGACTTCGAAAAGACATACAAAGAAGCTGGAGAAAATACCATTATTACACTTACAAATGCATCCGAAAAGAAAATACCAGTACTCATTTCACATGTTGAACGTGATTTAATAAATAATATTATTCTCTCCATTGATTTTTATCACGTGAGAAAAGATGAAAAAATTAAAACAAGAGTACCTATTGAATATGTAGGAGAAGATGCAGCGACAAAGGCGGGAAATCTCCTCGTAAAAGTACTCGATGAAATCGAGGTAGAGGCACTTCCTGATAAGATTCCACATTCGTTTATTGTTGATGTTTCCACACTTATCACCTCTGGACAAAGTATAAGTGTTGAAGACTTAAAAGTAGAAAAAGAGGTGAAAATTTTGACACACAAAGAAACAATTATTGCGACGGTAACTGAAAAAGCAAAAGAAGAAGTGGCACCAGCACCAGAAACACCTCCTGAAGAAGCTTCAAAAATAGAAGAGGTAACAGAAGAGAAAAAAGAATAAACGAGAGCAAAGAAAATCCCCCAATATACATTGGGGGATTTTTAATAACAAAAAAATCCGCTATACTAATAATATATTCTTATGCAAAAGAGGGTTTTTGATATTGTAACAAACAGAGAACAGCGCATACATGTGGGATACAAAACAATGGTATATATCCCTATTGTAAAAATTTTAAAAACACTTTTCCCCATCGGAGTGGTGGTGTTTCTTTTTTTTGGCTCCGTGCAAGCCCCTCAGCGTTTTCTCTTTGTTTCTGCGCAGGAACAACAACAGAAAACAGATACGCAAACAGCAAAAACGGAAGGTGAAAAAAAGATTGATGATCTACAGACACAACGCGCAGAACTTGAGCGTCAGCTTGCAGAATATGAACAACAGATTGAGGATACGCAGAAAACAATCGATGAATACAAGAAAAAGGGAAACACACTAAAAAATGAAATAGCAACTTTAAATGCAAAAGTTGATAAATTAAATCTTCAAATACGGGCGATAAACGTGAACCTCTCAAAGATAAATCAAGATATTATTGAAACACAAAAACAAATTGGTACCACTGAGGATAAAATAGATACACATAAGGAAGCGCTTGCAGAAGCACTTCGTGCAATTTATCAAAGCGACAGTCAGAATATGATGACAATTCTTCTCGCGAACAACACACTTTCTGATTTTTTTGGTAGTTTGAATAACATGACACTCGTGCAAAATAATCTCCGCCTTGAACTCGAACAAGTAACAAAACTAAGGCAAGAACTGTTAAATCAAAAAGAAGAGCTCACACTTCAAAAGGAGGATGTAGAAAATTTGAAGGCGATTCAACAAGCACAGAAAAAAACAATTCAATTAACACAGGGTGAAAAAAATAAATTATTGAAAGATACAAAAGGAAAAGAAACAGAATATCAAAAAATATTGGTGAAAACAAAAGAAACCGCTGCACAAATAAGAAGTAGGATCTTCGAGCTGTTGGGTGGCGGTCAGCTTACATTTGAGAAGGCATATAACTATGCAAAACTTGCCGAAGGCGCAACGGGGGTCCGCTCGGCTCTTATTCTCGCAATATTAAATAGAGAATCGCTACTCGGGAAAAATGTGGGAAAATGTTCATATAAAACAGCAATGAATCCAATCCGAGACATTCCTTACTTCCTTGATCTGTTAAAACGCCTCAATGTTGACCCAACATCTGAATTTGCAAAAGTTTCGTGTGCAAATCAACATGGCACATATGGAGGAGCAATGGGACCCGCACAATTTATTCCCTCAACGTGGAAACTATATGAAAGTAAGATTTCTGGGGTCACTGGAAACAATCCCCCAAATCCATGGAATAACTCTGATGCATTCGCCGCCACTGCGGTCTATATAAAAGACCTTCTTTCGTCATCAAGTTGTATCGACTATGCAAAAGCAAATCAGAGTACTGTTTCTTATCAAACACTCACCGAGAGGTGTGCGGCGGCAAAATATTATGCGGGAGGAAATTGGTACACTTATCGGTTCTGGTATGGAGACCCAGTAGTGCAACAAGCGAATGCATATGAAGATGATATTGCAGTGTTAAATAAATAGAATAAACCCCACGAGTTGTGGGGTTTATTCTATTTATTTTCCTGAAATGCCTCCACAATTTTCTCCATACTTCCTTCCAATACTTTTTCAATATTTGAAAACTTTTTCCCAATACGATGATCGGTAATCCGATCTTCGGGAAAATTATAAGTGCGTATTTTTTCTGAACGGTCTGCGGAACCAATCTGATCGCGGCGAATTTGGTCCACCGATCCCACTGATTGTTCCTTTTGTATTTCAAAAAGTTTTGCACGAAGTACTTCCATTGCTTTTTCACGATTTGCATGTTGACTTCGCTCCTCGCGAGAAGAAACCACCAATCCTGTAGGTTTATGCAAAATACGCACCGCCGTCTCAACCTTATTTACATTTTGTCCTCCAGGACCACCGCCGCGCGAAAATGTCACCTCAAGATCGTTATCTTTCACTTCTACCATTTTTGCCTCAACAATCGGCAATACCGCCACCGACGCAGTCGAAGTGTGTATTCTCCCTTGTCGTTCAGTCACCGGCACGCGTTGCACACGATGAACTCCAGATTCCTGTTTTAGAGCATCATATACTCCCTCTCCTTTTACTTCAGCAACAAGTGTTTTATATCCTTTCGCCCCACTCTCGCTCGCATCAAGCACTGAAAATCCCCATCCGCGTTTTCCTGCATACCGTTGATACATACGCGCTAAATCACCGGCGAAAAGAGACGCTTCGTCGCCACCGGTTCCCGCACGCACTTCTAAAATGATTTTATTTATCTTTACTTCTTCCATAACCAACTCATTAAACACGAAAAATGATTATACGACAAGTTAAAACAAAATCCCCGTATGTACGGGGATTTAAATTATTTCATCTGTGTTTTTCCTGCAACAGGAAAAATTGTTTCTAATTCAGGTACTATTCCATTAACTACTTTCGGTTTTCCGTCTTCAATAATAAGAACAGGAAATCTAGATGTTGGGGAAAGGACCCCAGCAAAAACATACTGGCAATCCGAGCGGAGTTTCTCTTTAAATTTTACATAGAACTGTGGAATTTCGTCCACATACATAAATCGCTCGTCCTCCAATCTTTCTCGAATTCCCTCAAGAGTTCTGCTATGCGTCAACCAAAATGGATCCACACACACAAACACAACATATTGATTTGGTAGTACATTATTACTGAGAAAAAAATGAAGCGCATCCTCTTCACACTCCATACCAACAAGGGACATTCTCGTTGTGAAGGGTATAACCTTGTCAATATACACCGGTTCAAAATATTGGAAATTGTGGTCAGTAAAATCTTGGGAAATAAAAATCGGGTATGTTTCAAAAAATCCGCGAGACCGTGAATAGTCATAGACATAATCATCCATACCTCGAAAACGATGAAATTTATATCCGATTTCCCGTTCTGCCTGCTCTCTCAATAATCCGGCAATAGATCGAGAAAAAATATGATATGCGGCGAAAAGATCTTTCTCTTCTATCAAAAGTTGTAGCGACCTAAAGATTCCAAGTGAAACTTTTGTTTTTTCTCCATTTGAATGGAATTTCTCTTTTATCCGCCTTACAAAATCATCAATCTTATTTCTAAAATCAATGTGAGATTGTGATATTTTAAGCTTCCCCCAAAGCTCTTTGTTTTTTTTCTGCTCGTCTTCGACAAGTTGTTTCGTGCTCGTCATGACAAACCTCCTTATGATGTTATTAAAATACCATTAACACCAAGTGTTTCTTGGTATTAATGGTATACCCCCAAATGAGATAGATGTAAACCCCGTCAGAAATCCACACTAATTAAACTTTATATTCATAAAAATCACTGGCATTCATCCCCACAGCAAGTCGTGAAACATTCTACTATTTCTAACGGGGTAAAGAAAAAGCTAATATGCTAAATTTTTGAAAAAAGTTTTACCCTCTTTTCTACCACTTCCTCAATTGCTTTAATCACTTCTGGCATCACTTTATATGGTGCAATCTCTAATGGATTCTCGCGGAGCGCTTCTTCAAGTTTTTTTCTCCAAATATAACGAAGTTCAGTCGAAATATGAATAATCGAAATTCCCGCATTAATCGCTGCTATAAAATCTTCGTCCACTATCCCCGATCCTCCATGAAGCACCAATGGCACCCCAGTAATCTCACGAATTTCTTTTATCCTTTGAATATCAATACGCGGATTTTCAAACCCGCCCCCGCTCTCGCTTGGTCGGGCAAGCATTCCGTGTATGTTTCCTACTGCAGGTGCCAATAAATCTACACCCGTTTCTTTTACGAATCTTAGAGCATCTTCTGATTTTGTAAGATCCTCAGAACGAATAGCGGCACCAGTGGGAACTCCGGAAAGAATCTCCGATGAAGAACCAATATACCCAAGTTCGCCCTCAACAATTACATTCGGATTCATTGATTTCGCAACATCGACCGCTTCTTTGGTTTTTTGTATATTTTCTTCGAGAGAGTATTTTCCCCCATCAAAAAGCACTGCATCAAATCCTGCCTCAACCGCTTCTTTTATTTTTTCTACTGAATGTGTGTGGTCGGCATTTAAAAATAAACAAAACCCTCCTTCCACCGCATGTTCTTTGTTATAACTTTTTACAAAATCAACCACGTGATGGACACCAAGATATGCACGCTCCCCTTCCGATACGCCAATGATTATCGGAACATGCAACCTCCCGCCAACGTGTGCAATTGCTTTCAATTGTTCAAGGTTTCCAATATTAAAATGCCCAATCGCAATTTTTTTCTCCTCTGCCTCCCGAATTAATTCTTTTAGCAACTTCATACGTTTAGTATAACTCTTAAAATTTTGAATAGCGACCTAAAATGACAAAGAAACAATGCTTGGCAAAATGAGATAATAATATATGAAAGCAATAATAAGCCAATAAAAAGAAAATTTGAGACAAATAATTCCCCTATAGTTGAGCCTATATTTTAAATAATCCCACGGAATATATCCCCTAATTTTGAGACATAAATACCCAATAATAAATTCAATTCCTGAGGTAAATACAAAAAGGGAGAAAATAACAAAAATCACTGAAAAATCATAAGAAAAAAGTAGATACGAAAAGAGAGAGGTATATATATACATCTGCACGTTTATAAATTTCGGGAAAATAATTTTTCCTTGGTCAAAAAGTTTATAAAAAAATTCTAATGCCCACCCAATAATCATCCCCGAAATCAACACAAATAAAAATCCCATAGTAAAAAGTTAAATCTCAAAATACCCTCTCAAAAGATGTTTTTTCATTGCTTTTTCAAGTAATCTCTCGCTGAAATATTTTTCAAAAATTTTATTCCACAAGGCCTCTTGGTGATGATAGAGATATTTTATAAATTCCTTTTTTTTAACAAGTGACATCACGGTATCCACCACATTAAAACTTACAAGTACATCATCTCCCACATCATCTTTGAAATAATCACCTACCCAATCAAGACCATCCCAAAAGGAAAGCCCGCTTCCTTCAAGTTGTGCTACCTTGCCAATTCGAGCAAGATCCGAGGACGCGCGCGCCCAATGAAGTGCTTCTGGATTTATACGCGGAACAAATAGCCGCCATTCATTTTCATCATCTTTTGCTAAATAACGTTGCACAACAAGCCAAAGCGTTTTTTCTCCCTCAAAAAAATGTTCTTCAGCTACATCGCCGCGAAGAAGAGAAATGAGATTTTTTGAGAATGTTTTTATATCCCCGCTTATCATCCGGAACATATCAGAGTAAAATGGTACCTCATGCAAATAGTGAAGCACCAAACTCATCATACGCAACAACTCCCCTGGGATTTCTAATGAAATTGGAATTACAAACACCACTCCCAGTTCCTTCAAATGACTAATATTATGCCATTTTTTCATCACAAATACCTGTGCCACATTATTCCATTTTTGTGAAAGCGCTCTCACTTCAATCTCACGCTCTTCAAAATCTTTCGGCGTTAACTCGGTGTATAAATTAAAAAACTTTTTGTTGAGCCACTCGCTTCCTTCTACAAATCGAAGCGCACAAAATATTTCAAATAAATCTTCTTTCTCAAGCATTTTTTCAACAGAGGCATATCCCAAATATGCGAGTATCTTTCGTGGCGGTTCACGTCTTAAAAACTCTTCTGCTTTCTTTTTTTTAAGAAAAAATCCGCGTGTTGGTGCGCCTGAATTTTTTACCGTTTGTTTTGCGACATTCACTATCAGTTCGCACCCCTTTTGTGAAACCCAAGAAGGTCTTCCGAGTGCCTCATAAAGCGCATGATCATCTGACTCAACTTTTGATATAAGTGCATCATACACGTTTTTCGCACTTGCGTGCATCGAAAGACCAAGTCGGCGCATTCTATCCTCAACCACAGACTCGTTTTCATTGAAAATGATGTCAAATATGTGTTTTTTCCCCGTCACTTGGGAAAAATGCTTATCAATTTTATAGAGATAATCCTGGTCGCATCTTAGTATTTTTGCGATATGCACAATTGCGTTATCCATATCTATTTATTGTAACAGTTTTTTTGTGGTTAGTGCGCGATGAATAAGAATATATTCATATTCCTCAAGTACAGCTGATTGCGAAGCAATCATTCGCGCACGTTTTATCTCATGTAAAGCGACATCCATATTCTTAGCAGTAATAGTGGTGGGATTACGAAATGGGTTTATTATTGAATACCCAAATCTTACAATTATATTCCTATTCATCTCATTATTTCGGAGAAGTATAATTGCCGCATCGTCCCAATATACGAGTGTGAATTCATTTTCCTGTAAAAGACGCACAACGAGATTATTCGCGAATATATCAAGAGGTGGACGATACCAAAGAATCATCCCATTTATATGATACTTTTCGTCTATTATTTTTTTCCAATCTCCCTCCTGTCGGGCTACAGAAATATATTCTTTTGTCGGAAGTCCTTTATACACCTCATTTCGTCCATCAAGAAATACTTTTTCCTTTGGCCAAAGTTTCCAAATGAGATATCCTCCATTTTCAAGGTTAAAAAACGGTCCTGATATATTTTCACGAATAATAAAATCAACCGCTCCAACTGGAAGTACACGACCATCTACGGCACCAAATGCAATATTGCGTTTCAATGATATCCCACCCGCAACGACAAGAAGAAGGAGAATAAAAAAAAGTGGAATCGAAAAAGAACTCTGAAGAAACTTCTCTATTCGAATTATTTCTTTTTCATGATGCCACTCGAGTGTCCAAAGAAATAAAGGAAATACAGCAATAGGAAAAAAAATAATATGACGAACAGAAACAAGCGGAAGAATAAACACGAATAATACGAGTCCAATTTCAAAAAAATCATTGCGGAAAAATTGTTTTTTTCTTTTTACAATATTCCACAGCACAAATAACGCGGAAATGCACATGAAAAGAAAAAATGTTTTTGCTTGCCATGTTGAAAAACGATCGAAAATTGAAAACCACTCCATCACTCCAAGTTCTTTCGCTGTGGGTGCGATACTTTGTGAATAAGTGAGAAGAGAAAATCCGTTTGGATTTAAAAGTGTAATAAAAATTGAAGAAAAAACTACAAGTCCCTTATGCAACAATTCCTTATTATAAAAACGCCACTCTCGAATAATTTCTGATATCAAAAAAATAAGAAGAAGGGCAATACCAAATACAACCCCCGCATGCATATTCGCCCATAAAAACAGGAGGGGAGGAAAAAAAAGAAGTTTTTTAAACACTCGATTTTTTTTGAATGAAAAAATAATATAGAGGAGAATTGAAGCAAATAAATACGAAAAAATCTGCGGACGTGCTGACCATAAATCAAACGTAAGGGAAAAGAAAAAAAAGAAAAAAATAAACGGAATCCACAGCGTATGAGTAAAGAGACCTGCGGTTTTGAAAATAACAAAGAAAGTCAAAAATGCAATGCACCCGACAAACAAAATAATTCCCCACACCCCAAATAAGGAATAAAAAAAGAAAAAGAGAAGTCCTGGCAACCAATAGTGGGCAATCCACGGAGCATTCGGCGCAGTAAATGAAAAAATATCCGCGTGGGGTATTAACCCCGTGTTCCATATATACTCCCCTGTTCGTATGATAAATCCAGTATCAGATTCACGAATTGGGTGAAGCGAAAATAAAAAAACCGCAAGAAAAAATATTGCGAATACAAGAAGTGAAAAAAACCCCGTTAGAAATTTTTGAGTGCGTGATTTTTCCATAACAAAAACAATGTTATTTCTAACGGGGTAAGTGTCTTAGACGTTCTCCACATCCAAATTAAGGAATCCCCAACGCTTTTTTAAAAAATCCTTTTTTGTAAGAATTCCTTCGGTCGCACCGATGCGTTCCACAACCGATGTAGCGTTTGCCGCGGCAAGACGGAGCGCAAAATGAACATCATTTTTTTCAATAAGACCAGCAATAAATCCGGAACCAAATGCATCTCCTGCCCCAGTTCTATCTACCATTGCCTTTTCTTCAAAAATCCCAGCGCGATACATATACGAACCGTCAGACACAATTGCACCACGTCGTCCATCAGTGACTACGGCAATTCCATCTATTAACTCGTCAAATCTTCTAAATATCCCGCGCTCATCAGTATATTTCATATCGGTAAAATAAGATGCTTCTTCACGATTCATAATGACTACGTTGGAAAGTTTAAAAATCTTAAAAAGATCGGATTTCTTCATATCAAGATAAAAACGAGATGGATTGATGGCTATTTTTGTGTTTCTTTTTTTAAATACAGAAAGAATAGGAAAAAGTGTGGAAAATGAAATTTCCCCGGGAGAAACGTAAATCCACTTTGGATGAATTGAAGAAATAGGAATATCTTTTTTTTGGAAAGAATTGGACGCTCCACGATAAGTGAGGATTGTCCGTTCCCCTCCTTCGGCCATAAGGATAATTGAGTATCCAGTACCAATTTTTTCGCTCTTTTTTACAAATGGCCGTATTTTTTCAGATCTTAATAATTTCAAAATTTCCTTTCCTGCAACATCATCTCCAACGAGCCCGGCAATTCCCGTTTTTAACCCCTGTCGGGCAAATGTGATGGCTGCGTTATGTGCTCCTCCCCCACCTGAAAAGACGGGGCGGTTAATTTGAATCTTTGAACCCAAGGCAAAACATTCTACTTCTCCCGTTTTAAACCCAAGATTTTCAAGGTAATTTTTGTCTTTTAAAACCTTAAAAAGAGGACTTTGAATAAATACATCCCGTGTAATCGTTCCTAATGTGAGAACATCCATATCTCTATTGTACTCGGAAATTGGAAATAAAGAAAAAGCCCTATCATATTGGGCTTTTTAGATTAATTATTAAAATTTCATCATTTCCATCTTTGTCTTTCCCCTCGACGGTCGAAGCGTAACGGAAACATTTCCTTTATTTTCACTTACCTCAACAGTCGTACCATGCTTCGCAGAAAATATTTCTGACTTAGAACTTCCCGCATCTTTCAAAACAATAGTAGCGTGAGTTTCGGTCCTTTTTACCTCTATCACTCTACCTTTTTCTAAAACTATTCGTACCACTTCCGCTTTCTTTGCCATAAATATCTTCTCCTTTTTAATATCTACATGCAAAATTCATTCTATTTTGAAAAAAATATTTATTAAAGGCTTTTGTGAGACGAATAGTTCTATGGTTTATACCCTGAACAGATCCATCTTTTGTAAGACTCACCACTCTTTTTAATCTTTTCCTTCCTTCGTCGCGACAACATTTTGCCATAACGATTCTCCTTTATTTATTGTTATTAAATTAGTGCAGATATTCTTTATACCTCCTTCTCTGCGCCATTGTCAATCTCTCATTATGAGTCGCATATTATTTATTGCGTTCCCTAGATTATTTGTCATTAGTAATTAGTTATTTAGTAATTTGTTGCTATTTGAGGTATTTCTCTATGTTTTTTTGATGTTCAATATATGTAATCGCGCAATGAATTTGTTTTTGATTGTCATGGAGATAAAACAAGCACTTTGTTTCCTCTGGAAAAAGTACCGCATGAATTGCACTTACTCCAGGATTTGAAATTGGATGAGGAGGGAGCCCCTTATATTTATATGTATTATATTTCGAATTAATCTGTTTATCCGCAACTTTTATAGGTGCCCACCACCCTTTTTCGGTGTTCCCGCGAATATATTGCACAGTTGCATCGACTTCCAATTTTATATCCTCTAAGAGTCGATTCCATAAAATCCCCGCAATAAGCGGCATGTCGCTTTTCCCCGCCGCTTCACGCTGCACGATTGACGCAATTTTTAAAAGTGTCGTCCATTTTATATTTTGCTGTGTCGCTTCTTTTGCAAACTCGGCAAATTTTTCCTGAAATTTATTTTGCATTCGCTCTGCGACTTTTTCTGGTGCTTCGTCTTTTGGTATTAAATAAGTATCGGGAAAATATACCCCCTCAAAGAGATCGGGATTTTTCACCGTATCTTTTTGAATCCATCCATTTTTTTCATTTTCATCCCATCTAAGTGTCTCAGCCAAGATATCAGCGGTTTCCTCTTTCCGAAGACCCTCCGGAATTACCACCCATTTCATATATGGGCCATCTTTCAGTGTGGAAATAATTTCCCACATATTCATTCCTTTTGAAATTTTATATCCTCCAGACTCGACGGAAATATTTCCTCGTAAGAGAAACGCTATATCAAAACCAAGGGTGCTACGTATAAACCCTTCATTTTTCAGCTTTTCCGCCACTGCCTGCGTTCCGGTATCTAATGGAACGATAAAGCGTTCATCCTCCCCGTTCCCCGGCGCACTCAAAAACTGCCAATAAAAAACAAGACCTAGAATGAAAATGAAAAATGTTACAAAGATTTTTTTCATCATTTTTTTTCTAAAAACTCTTTGAAAAATTTTGAAAGTTTATTTTCCCCACTTGGATCTTTCCAATTTTTTATTCTTTCTTGAATAGCAAAAAGATGTCTTCCCTCCTTACTATTTGTAAGGTCCTTTATAAATTCTTCACCAAACATCCCCTTCCAAAACTCACGTAATTCGCGATCACCCAACAGATCCTCACCGTTGTAAAATCCCCGTTTAAAAGCATTCCACACATCTATTTCCAACACGCCAGTATCGACACTTATTCTTTTTATAAGAGTATCAACAAAAGAAACTTCATAACCATATAGATTATCACTATTGGATCCGTTTTCTAATCTTTTTTTAAAATTTTCTCCTGAAATTCCAGTTTTTTTAAAGTAAGAGTCAAGTGCTTCGCGTGCTATTTTTTCGGTAATACCTTCATTAAATGGCTTTAGAAGTTCGGTATCATAAACCTTTTTATTTACGTCTTTTATTATAAAATATTTTGAGTATCCAGTTGTAACAACCATTGAGTCCTCTTTTTCTTTCTCGAATTCACTAAGTCCAACACATTCTGTTTTTGCTGTTGCGTGTGCTTCTTCGTGGCACACAAGATATAAAAAGAAATCTTTTTTATTAAAGTTGTTATCTTTCGCAGCAAAAACCAGACCATCAATATCAAACGCAAGACAATTTGCACCAGGATCATACATTCCAATGCGCTTAAATCCAAGTCCTTCACGACGATCTTTTTCAAGGTTAAAAATTTTTTCCCTACCGATAAAATTAAATTTATTTTTGTCCATTCTGCTTTTTTCTGCAATCAATGAAAATTCACTCTCCAATACAGAAAAATTAATGGAATTTAGTAACTCCTTCAGTTCTCCACTTTGTTCTTTTTCATATCTTTCGAGATGGAACCTTTCAATTTCTTTAACAAATTCCTGGTTTTCAGGCTCTCCGTTCGAGGTTAAAAATTCTCTACTTCCTTTCATATTTTTATTATAAGATTATTTTCTTATTTTATTCCAATTTCCACACAACAATACCAAACTCTTTTATTTTCTCTTTATACCCAGGAAATTTATCATACATCTCGCTTAGTTCCTTCTCGGAATGCGCATTTGAATTTATTGCGTTTGGTTTGTGTTTTTTCACCAATGATTTAACTGAGGGGAAATGTTCAGTATTTTTAATCTGTTTTTTGAACTTACCTTCCCCGCATACAAAAACTAACGTATCCCCTTTTTGGATTTTCTGATATTTTTTTGTCGCCGCCCGTGTTTCTATCTTCTTTGTCCCGTTCTTAATTGCAAGAAAAATATCGCGGTTTACCGCCCGAAATCGTATGGTAGTTTCTTTTGGTCTCGCACTTATTTTTAAATTTATCTTTGCACTCATAAAAATTACTACGATTCATCAAGTATAATTCGATCTTTAAACCTTCCTCGTTCTTCGGCTTTCTTTTCTTTGATTTCTTCCACTATTTTCCGATCAAATTTCTTATAATCAGCAATCGCATCAATTACTTCAAGTAAGTCGGCAAACTCCTCTTTACTCTCATCTTCTTCAAATTCTTTAATTTTTTCGGATAATTTCCTTTTTAACATTTCCCAATATTCTTTCTCGTCCGCAACATGATAAACTGGTGATCCACCTTTCTTTTTTATGACCTCGGGAATTTTATCCCGCACTAATTTGTTATATTTCATAATTTTTTAGGGGCCCTATTCCCCATGGCACTCGACAAATTTTTTGTTTTGTCCGCAAGGACACATCTTTTTTGAATATAATCCCCTCACATCTGAAATTGTACCGTATAATGCTATCTTCTTCCCATTCCGCTTTGCCCACTGATAGTCACCATACGACCAGTGCCAATATTCTTTTGGATAATTCGAAAATCCTGCCTTTCTGAGCGCTGAAAACATAATTTCTCTATTTTTTTGAATATATGCAGGCAGTAATTTCTGATCTGAAAGTGCATTTTGCTGATAGGTTAGTCCCCTCTTTTTCATCGGAATCTTGTGTTTATATTTGTCCACCAAACGTATATCCACCGCTCCTCCACTCATATGCCCCGATGAAGCAACACCCTTCCAATCTGCCACATACTCTTCCACTTCTTTTATAATCATCTCTTGTGTCCATTTGGGATGCATTTTTTGAAAACGTTCGATGAAATTAAAATAAATTTCAGCTTGTATATATTGTGGACGCCACGCGTCATTAATAATAAAATTCCAGCCTTTTGGTAGATTTTTCTGCGCACTTCGAAGCATCTCCGCAACAGTTTTTCGAAGATATGCGGTTTTTTCAATTTTCATCCGCTTTTTTCCAATTCTCACTACAACTCCGGGACAATATTTTTTTATATCCACGAGTGGCTCGTGATTATCTTTTATCTGTATTTGCATAAAAATTCTTAACACCTCTATTTTCCAGAAATGGTTTAAGATCAGGATATTTTTCTAAATCATCTGCAATGACCCATTTTATCTCCGAGTGATCTTCTAGATTAATTTTAATATCTCGTGTATTTACTTCAATTAAAAATGGTGCAATAGTCCATTTCCCCTCATCATCAATAACATAAAATGGACTTGATGAATTATCTATCTTCCCATCAATACCTAGCTCTTCTTTAATTTCCCTCAAAATTGTTTCTTCTGCTGTTTCTCCGTCATCTATAAATCCGGAAATAAATTCCCACTGGTTTGGCGCAAATTTTTTCGTTGGCGCTCGTTTTGCAATAAGATATTCGTTGTTATTTCTAATTATTGCCGTTGCAATAGTATAAGTTTCCATATTTCATTTTCTATGACATCTCTAAATTCTATATCATTTCCGCAACGCATTAACATTTTTTGAATCGGTTCTCCATGGATATTTATCAATTAAATCCTGCGTTATTATTTTTGCCAATATTGTTTTTTGATCATCTAAATACGCTTTTACTAATCGATGCACGCCATCTATGATGAGCCACTTATTGTTTCTCTCAATAACCAATATGGGGTAGGTCATATCAATATTTTCTACGCGTTTCCGCTGACTAGCACTTCCGGGAACCTTATTGATAACATCCCACGGGGTTAGATTCCAGCTTTCGCCGTCCTTTCCCCATAAAGGTAAGTCGAAGTTCCATATCAAATCATTAATTTTAAAATCTACGATAGGAATATCCAATGATCCTAGTTTTTCTGCGTCGCAATATATTTCGTAACCGGCTTTTTTTAGGGATTTTGGGATTTTATTTTCCATGGCATTTTTTAAACTTCTTTCCGCTCCCGCACCAACAAGGATCATTTCGTCCAATTTCTTTCGTGTTTATATTCGCGGGTGTTTTCGATTTTGGTTCTTCTGTTTTTATCTGTTTTAAATCAAAATCAAAAATCGGAAATATTGTATTCCACACAAGCTCCTCAAAATTTCTGTTAAGTGCTTGGAATAATATATGTGCCTCACGGCGATATTCGGTAAGTGGTTCATGTTGTCCATAGGCGCGAATATTTACAGAATCGCGAAGTCCCTCGAGATTCTCTAGGTGTTCCACCCACAATGTATCCATAATATGCACAAGATGTTGTCCAATAATAAGTCCACGTTCTGGTTCAAATGCTTCTGGAACTTTCTTTAATTTCTCATCAAGTTTGTTTAACTTCTGATCAAGTGACTCCGATGGATTGTACTCTGCCTGCTGTATCATTTCCTCACGCGCATGTATGTGGAACCTTGAAAGAATGTCCCATACCACGTTTCGTATTTCATTTTTTTCCCCCATTTCAAGATACATGTTTCGTTTTGTATAAATCGCGGTTCGCTGTTTGTTGAGTACATCGTCAAATTCAAGGAGATGTTTTCTCATGTCAAAATTTGCCCCTTCCACTTTTTGCTGTGCCTGGTTCACCGCTTTTGAAATCATCTTCGTCTCAATTGGCATATCTTCAGGAAAATTAAGTGTCGCCATCAGTCGCGAAATTCGTTCACCTCCAAAAATACGTACTAAGTCATCCTCAAGCGAAAGAAAAAATTGAGATGAACCATGATCCCCTTGGCGTCCCGCGCGTCCGCGAAGTTGGTTGTCAATACGCCGCGCCTCATGCCGTTCAGTGCCAATAACATGAAGTCCACCAAGTATTTTTACTTTTTCCATTTCTTTTTCAACCGGAGGATTTCCCCCGAGAATAATATCAACACCACGCCCCGCCATGTTTGTTGCAACAGTCACTGCCCCAAATTTTCCTGCCTGTGCAATAATTGCTCCTTCACGTTCATTGTTTTTTGCATTCAATATTTCATGTGGGACTCCAGCAGATAGTAAATATGCTGAGAGTGTCTCGTTGTTGCTAATTGATGTTGTTCCCAGAAGCACTGGTTGTCCTTTCTTATGTCGCTCTTTTACTTCTTCGGCAATTGCACGATATTTTGCTTCTTTAGTTTTATAAATTCTATCATCTAAATCTTCGCGAATCATCGGTTTATTTGTCGGAATACTTACCACATCAAGTCCATACACTTTATGAAACTCCTCTGCGGAAGTCTGCGCAGTTCCTGTCATACCGGCAATTTTTTTATATAAACGAAAGTAATTTTGGATGGTAATTTGTGCATACGTTCGGTTTTCTTCCTTTACTAATACATTTTCTTTTGCTTCAATCGCTTGGTGTAATCCGCCGGAATATCTTCTTCCTTGAAGCATGCGTCCGGTAAATTCATCAACAATGATTATTTCTCCACTCCGCACTACGTAATCTCGATCGCGGAAAAAAAGCGCTTTTGCACGCAAGCTCTCTTGAAAAAAATGCACAAGACGAGAGTGCTCCGGATCAAAAATATTTGAAATCCCGATTATTTTTTCTACCCTTTCAATACCCTCTTCGGTTGCATTTACCGATCTGAGTTTCTCATCAACTATGTAATCTCTATCTTTTTCCAATCGTTCCGCAATGCGCGCAAACATTTTGTAATATTCGCTTGATGCCTGATCCGGCGAGGCAATAATGAGTGGGGTACGTGCCTCATCAATCAAAATACTGTCGACTTCATCGATAATTGCATAATAATACGGACGCTGTACCCTGTCTTCGGTTCGCATCACCAAATTATCGCGGAGATAATCAAACCCAAACTCATGATTGGTGCCATATGTAATGTCCGCAAGATATGCATCTTTTCGTGAAATCGGACGTAAAAATTCTTCAAACACCATAAATCCCCCTAAGTCATCTCTTTGTTTGTCTAGTTTTTCATTTTGATTTTGGGTTTTTGAATTTGTTTGTAATTTGTCATTTGTAATTTGGTTATTTTGTTGTGTATGTTCTGGATCATATATATATGCTCCGTCATGGACGATACAAGAAACATTAAGCCCAAGTGCATAATACACCTGTCCCATCCACACCGTGTCGCGCTTTGCTAGGTAATCATTAACAGTAACAATATGTACCCCCTTTTCAGACAGTGCATTTAAATATGCAGGAAGCGTTGCTACAAGTGTCTTTCCTTCTCCAGTTCTCATTTCAGCAATTTTTCCTTCATGGAGAATCACTCCTCCCATAATCTGCACATCAAAATGCCGTTTTTCCAATGTACGTCGGCTCGCCTCTCGCACCAGCGCAAATGCTTCTGGAAGAATATGCTCATCTAATTCCCCCGACTGCAATCTTTCTTTTAATTTATTTGTCTTATTTTTTAATTCTTCCGAAGAGAGAGTTTTTAACTCATCTTCAAACGTCAAAACCAGCGATGCGATATCTTCGAGACGCTTTATATTTTTTTTCTCCCCTATGTTTGATAGAAATGAAAACATACCAAATAGTAGAAATTGGATTTATTTTAGTTAGTGACTTTTATGTTTTTATCTGTTTCCATAATTCCGGTTCGTTGTTTTTTTGAAGCCGCTCAGGCACCCTGAGCGGCTATGGCGGTAACCTCCAATTTTTTATTAAATGTTGAACGAGTGCACATCCATAGCCGCCAAGGAGGTCCGAACCGCACACATATAGAGTAGCAGGTTTGAAAATACGCGTAAACCAAGTAGTAGAAATTCAATAAAAATAGGTATAAATTTTGAAAAACACATTTACGTAAACAAAATAAGCTCATGGCGACTTATTGGGAAATCAGCCGCTTCGCAACCAATTGAATTTTCACTACTTGGTAAATAAACCCGGTAGAGAAAAACTTAATCATATTTATGTGGACCTTACTGGAGGAAAAACCTATAATTTTTTGTTTTTATTTGTATATAAACTTAGGCTATACCCAACACAAAAAGTGGTATATTAATTTTCTTCTATTGGGTAAATGAAACTCCACGGGCTTACGCCCGTGGTTTTCTTGAAATGACATACAAAAACCCCCCGCCTTTCGGCGGGAGGAATTAGAGGGATTCCTTACATTTCTCCGCCTCGGCGAACCGTCGCGGTGAAGATAAGAAACCTACACTGCATTCAACAAAAGCATTATAGCACATACATTTTTCCTGTCAAGTTCACTTCATAAATACTACGCGATGGTCAAATACTTTACATTTTTAGATAGGGAGGATAATAATGACTACAGCACTAAAACAACAAGAGAGGTGAAAATGGCACGTAGAAAAAAGCTTTTTTACTATACCGTAAATGGTAGTTTAGCAAATCCAGATAAAGTCGACTCATCCAAGATAAGAGCAATATCGGAGTATAAACTTCCAAAACGAAAAAGTGGAGAATGTTCTATATATTGTGAACACATTGATCGGGACCTCGAGATTGGTGAAAAAAGAGACATTGCAATACTTGATCCAATTTTTCTCGGTACATGTAAGTTGGTTGCAAAAGACGAAAGGTTCATGATGAAAAACGGGTTAGAAAAAGTGTTTGAGTGGAGAAATAGCACTAGTGATGGAAATGTCTGGACGTGGCGACTACCAAAAAAATTTGGGGGAAAGTTAGTTTTCGTCCCACAAAACCAAACAACTGAAGCAAAAAATGCGAAAAATTAAAATCTAAAAACCGACATACTGTCGGTTTTTTATTTTTAAAGATAAACTCCTATTTCTTTTTTAAACTACATCAGTTTTTTAATACGAGCGATACACCTATCGGGGCGCTCTATGATATCTTTTTCTCTGAGGCGAATCACGCGCCACCCATGGCGGCAAAGAATAGAATCTCTTATTTTATCCTTCCTCTTTTGTGTTTTATTTCTATGAGCTTTGTCGTTATCACACTCAATTGCGATATTTCCTTTCTTATAAAAAAGAGCAAAATCAATTCGATATCTTTTTCCATTTACTGAAACTGGAAATTCCCTTACTGCCTTCATGCCAGCGCACCATAATTCTTTTTTTATTATTTCTTCGGTTTGAGGCACGCCAAAAAGTTCAAGTATATTCCTTGCAGAAAGCAAGGTTTTTATTGTAGTAAATCCAAAAGATACACGACGTGGCATTATATTTTTTATGGCCCGTGGGAGTTTTATTATTTCTTCACATTGAATTTTTACATATTTATCATGTGCCCGTGGATGATTCTTTTCTTTTGGCAATAAATTGATTCTCTGCACAATCACTCTTTTTCCCACGCGCGCATAATATTCAATGCGCTTTCCATTCTTCCCAAACGAAATCGGTTGATAAAATGCAATATATGAAAACTTGCGTTTCGGCACGTGTATCAAGGGGATCCTATACCATCCATCCTTCAAAAGAATACGAAGATCTTTCCTACTTTTTATTACTCCCACCAAAACGTTTCTATTTTGTTTTGTGGTTTTTTTCATAATATGTGTATGATATATGCCACTAATATATTTCACACTATCTTTCTCCTTTCCTTCATCCCCCCCTCCCTCATTCATTTACCCATTCGTACGAATGGGTAAATGAATGAGGGATTAGTACAAAAATAAATATGAAAAAATTATAATAGGGATAAAATTTTTAATGCAACGGGCGATTGTTCTTTTATAATAGTATAAACCGCCCATCCACCTCTCTGATTATTTTCAACAATATTAGCCGATAAAAGCACCGTAAGATGTTTCGAGGTTGATTTAAATGAAAGGTGTATTTCATTCGCAAGCTCCCCCACTGATGCTTCGTGGTGCTTTTTAAGATATTGCAAAATAGCAATTCGTCGCCTATTTCCTACTGCCTTTAAGAGTTTTTCTAATTCCCGTGGAGACATGGATTTTGTAGATTATATACCCTTACATTATAAACCCACTTAATCTTCTTCCTCTTTTGGTCCCTCAATAGTTTCTGCGGTAATCCCTGCCGCTTCACCACTAATCCGCATAACGTCCTTATCAATCTTTCCAAATTCTTTATATGCACTGTTATACATATTTACCGTCGTTCCCAAATGCCCTCCAAGTTTTTTCATATATGATTCATAACTTCCGAGATGCTTCCCAAGTTCTTCAACGCGCTTTCGGATTTCTTTTGCCGATTCTTCAATTTGAAGCGCCTTGAGTCCTTGAAGCACGGTTTGCAAATATGCAAGAAACGATGTTGGAGAAACAATAATTACATGTTTTTCCTTAAATGCATATTCAATTAAGTCACGCGTATTTACTTTTACCGCGCCCACTTGCGCAACAAGCAGATCATAATAAATTGCTTCATGGGGAATGAACATAAATGCAAAATCCATTGTATCCTCGCTCGGCTTTACATATTTTGCTGTTTCGTCGATACGGTTTTTTAAATCGGCTTTAAAAGATTTTTCTAGTCGTTCACGTTCGATCTGATCATGTTCGTCCACAAGCCTGTTATAATTTTCAAGTGAAAACTTTGAATCAATTGGAATAATTTTATCTTTCACAAATACTACCGCGTCAACAATCGTTCCATCTTTAAATGGGTACTGCATCTGATAGCTTCCTGGTGGTAAAACATTCTTTAAAAGCGTTTCTAGATAATATTCACCAAGTATTCCTCTTTGCTTCGGGTTTTTTAATACATCCTGCAATGATTGCAGTTGGTCGGTGAAGCTCATTACTTGCCGATTTGTCTCGTCAAGTTTTGTAAGTTTTTCTGTTACATCACGTATGATTTTTGCACTTTCGCTGAACTGCCGTTCAATCGCGCGCGTTGATTCCCCCACCTTATTATCAAGCGTACGATTTAGTTCATTAATTTGATTTTGTATAAGCACAAGCGCTTGATCACTCTCTTTTAACTTTTTTTGTTTTAAAATAAGTACGCCAAGAGATATAAATCCCCCGATAAATAAGACCACAATAATAATGAGTAAGATAATAGTTGCCATATTCACTAGGTAATAGAGATGTAATTTATTTTAACAGAAATCATTGAAATGTTTGTTTTTATAACATTATTTTACGTTGAAGGTGTTTATTATATATCTTGCGCAAAGCATATATCCAGTTTTCATTATCTAGTTAATTTACTGTAATAATAACCGAAAGAATAATGAGAAACAAAATACTCAAGAATAAGTTCGCACCAAAGCACACAAATGAAAGTGCGCGTTCGCGCAACAAAAACATTTCTCCCAATATGGAATTAATGATAAAAAGCACAAATCCAAGACCCCACACACCCCATACCGAAGATTGATCTCCGAACCTGTCTACTCCGCTCATTACATCAAAGTGAAGAATCACTGGAAGACTAAGGAGGTTTACCTTGAGAAGAACAAATATAAAGCTCCCAACAAAAAGAAGAAGCCCAGCAAAAAAAAGTGTACGAAGTACTTTATCTCTCAGAAAACGGGCGGGAAATACATTGATCAACTTTTGCATATATCTATTGTATCGCCAAAAGAAGATTTTGCGAAATTTTACACATCGGGGAGGGAAAAAATGCGAGCCGATCCATTTTCAAAAATAATCTTTATTGTTCCGTCAATATCAGTCCGAAATATCGATGCACCTTTATTTAAAAGTCGTTGAATTACATCGGAAGATGGGTGGCCATATGAATTTTTTCCAA
The DNA here is from genome assembly GCA_021801565.1 of bacterium. GTDB lineage: Bacteria > Patescibacteriota > Minisyncoccia > UBA6257 > GWB1-50-10 > JAKANR01. The sequence goes on along the minus strand of JAJYXV010000015.1, from coordinate 194,365 downwards.
CTTCAATCACCGCGATTTTTGGCTGAACAATAGAGACAAACTCCTCACTTGATGAGTTTTTTGATCCATGGTGTGCAACTTTTAGTACATCTGTTTTTTCAAAAGACGAAGCAAATGCGTTTTCAATATTCTCTCCGATATCTCCGGTAAACAAAATATTCACTTGATTCATTGAAAGCTTCCCTATAATCGCGCGATCATTCGGATTTTCTTTTTTTTGACTCTTATGATCAGTAATTTGTGGTGACAATATGCGAAACGAAATATTTCCTTGTTGTATCATATCACCTGCATATACCGCAACTTTTTTTGAATCTTGTTTTTCCAAATTACCAATAAGAGACGTATAAGCATCATCTCCTGATATTTCCCCATTGGTAAGAAATGCGCCGACACGATAGTCCTGAAATAAACGAATGAGTCCGCCAAAATGATCTATCTGCGGATGACTTAGTACCACAAGATCGATATATCTGTCGAACGAGCCGACAATTCGAGAAAGTTCTTGTTCTACCTTTCCGTTTGGCGGGCCGCCATCAATCAGCAATTTTACCCCGCTGGGAAATATTACAAGTTCGCTATCGCCTTGTCCGACATTCAAAAAATATATTACTCCCACTTTTTCCATTGCTGAAATAAAGTTGAAAATCCAGACAGCGTCAAATAACACACATCCAATAAGAAGTGTGAGAACAATGTGTTTCCGTTTTTTTAGTTGCAGCAACCCAACTATTCTCTCAATTGGTGTTTTCCTTTCATCCATAATTCTATTTTATCCCATTCTTTTGAAATTATTGTTATCAGTCTTGATTGTTGTCATCGTCCTCTTATTCATATACCACACAAGATATATAAGAAAAAAATAATACAGAATAATCATATATGTGTTTACTGACATATCGATTGGCTGTGTAATACGTGCAAAAAATTCGATGATTTCAATTTCAAGTTTTAAAAATATCCATGTGATCCACCCAAAAACGAGAGAAATATAAAAAGAGAAAATACTTGAAAATATAATCGAAAAACCAAGACCCATGGTGACTGGAATAATTCCCAGAATACATATATTCGCAATAAGTGCAGTCCCGGAAACTCCCCCAAATGACAAAATGAGAATTGGAAGCACTGCCAACTGCGCTGCTGTAGTCGAAAGAAAATTTTCTCTCCATAAAAATATTCCTGAATTATTCGAAAAATGAAATAACTCCTGAAGTGCGGGGCGAAGGTAGACAATTCCCAAAAGTGCAAAAAAAGAAAGTTGAAACCCGACATCAAAGGTAAGTATTTTTGGACTCCAGAGCACCATACCAAGCGCTGTACACACAAGAAGATTACGCGGATTTTTTGCTCTCCATGTGCCAACAAAAAGAAGCACACATCCCATAATTGCCGCACGAACCACTGATGCTTGCCCACCAGTCATGATTACGAAACCCAATATACACACCCCAGCAATCCATCGTGCAACGCGGCGGGAAAAAAATCGCCCACACATCGTCATAATTGCCGAAACAAGGATAGAAATATTATATCCAGAAAGCGCAACAAGATGAGACGTTCCGCTTTTGGACATTGCTGTTTTAAACTCCTTTGAAAATCCGCTGGTATCTCCCACTATCACCCCAGAAAGAAATGCGCTTTCTTTCGGCGGTAACACCTTTTCAAATGAATGAATTGCAAAATTTTTTATACCAAAGAGAACTTTTAACACTTGCGATCCTCTATTTTCTCCAAGAAAAATAAAATCAGGAAATGCAATAATTCCAGAAATTCCCTCTTTTTCGAGATACCCGGCATATCCTTTTTCGCTTGGATACTCAACTCTTCCTTTAATATGCAAAAGATCACCATAGTGCACTTCCGGAAATTTTCTGAGACGCAAAAGTACACGTCCACTTTTCCATTTTTCTTTATTGAGTATATCTACCACTGCTTCCTGTGAATTCTCAAGAACGCGAACATCTTGCGTTATCATCACGTCAGCGTTAATGATTGAGTTTGGAGAAATACGTACCATTAACTGATCTCGCAACGTGTAATAAACTGAACCAACTGGAATAAGAAAAAGAAGAAAGAAAAATGATAGATATATTTTCTTTTTTATACCAAAAAATAAGAATAAAGAAAAAAGTGCCGTAACACTTGTAATAATAATAGTAAATATTCCGAATGAAATACTCGCACACAAAACACCAAAGAGGAAAAAACATGATCCAAAGAAAAATTTCTCTGGGAGAGGCATAATAAATAAATTTCTAATTACCAAATATTAATTTCCAAAGAACCTCTAATTAAAAATATTCAATGTAAAAATTCATACCTTACAAACTTTTTACTTAGAGTATTTCTGCTTTATAACACTCTTTGCATAAAATAAACGGCGCTTCTTCTTTTGCATAATTCGTGGTAAATTCATCACCGCATTTATCGCACGTTCTTGGAATAACACGGAGATTTTTTACCCATTGTTTAAGTTTTATATTTATTCTACAAAATGGGCACATTCGAGGAAGTGGCAATCTCATTTTTTTGAGAAATGAAAGTTCCATCGATATTATTCTGAATCCCTTTCCACAACTCTCACACTCAATCGTCTCTTTTAAAATTGCGTCTGTCACATCATTAATATTATCGGAAAGTTCCGATGCGTGCTTTGTGATTGTGTAGGTATTTTCTTTTTTCTCAAAAAACCGATATCCATTGCGTTCTATCTCACTATTAGAGAGAGAAAAAAAATCATCTGCAATTGTCTCATTATATGCAAATGGAGATAAATCGGTTGGAAAAAATTCTCCATATTTATATATTCTTCCCTTTGTGTCCTCATACGGCATTGTATTCATATGTTCAATGATTTTTCTGCGTAATGACTCATATTCTTCTTTTGAATATCGTTTATTCAAAATTACATAGTCTCCCTTTTTTACAGACACGCAACCAAAGTGGTGTGCTCCAGTCGAGAGTTTGCAATACTCAGCATCAATTAACCCAAGTCCTGACTCATGAGCAAACTTTACATCAGAAGCATCTTCTCCTACATTACAACATTCATAACAGCGAGACATATTATTACCCCAACTCGAAACATCATAACAATCTTTTGTAGGCCTATCCGCCACCATAAGCATAAATTTTGAATCTTGTACATTTGATACGTCATAGCATTCTTTACAATTTTTTGACTGAAAAACATAACTCCCCGTATAATCGGTGGAAAAATCATCATACTTTGGGCGTGGGGAAAATTTTTTCCAATGCTCCCGAGCCATTCGAAAAACTTCTTGATACGTCCTATACGAACCCAAATCCCATTTTTCAATTTCTTTAAAATAATCCTCTTTGGTGTATGGCGTGTTGAAAATATAATATTGTTTATTTCGTAGATTTGCCGAGGCAAAACAATTTTGGCAGTTATCACAATCACGAAGAAAATAAGAATTCAATGAATTTGTCACATTTCCACGTGCCCCCACAACAGTATTGTTTTTGAAAGAATTTTGGCAATCATAACATGACTCACACATCATGGTTACCGAACAATCAAAAGTGGATTGGTTGTGAACGAGATAAAACCCATATGCAGAATCTTCAATATAGTCCGCATGAAAAAGAAGATAGCAGTTTTTCAGGTGACCTGAATGACTGGTGTATGGTGACGTTTCCATTGTCGGAATATCAATAGAAATCCCCAATACCGGCGTCGTTTGCCACAACTCTTTAAATTGCTCAAAAAACGGACGGGAAAAGTCATACTCTCTTCCATAATCAAAAACGTTCCAGTTGTCGGACCACCAACACTTTGGGCAATACACCACATACGGAGAATCCTTGTGATAAACGGAAATAAACTCCTTTTTACAAAAATCACATGGACGTTTATATAGATTGAAAATGTTAAAAAACGCCAGTCTTCTCTGAAGTCGGCACGTCGGACAGAATGTCGGGGGTGGGACTTCTATTTTTTTGTAGAAATCAAAATCCTCGGGCTCAATAATGAAGTCTTGCTTACAGTTTTGGCAAATTTTTGTCTCTGATTCAGCCATACTTACTACTATATACTTTTTTATACCACCTCCGCCTGATAACACTGTTCACAGTAAACAATCTCTTTTCTCTCTGGGGAATATGATGTCTCAAACGTGTTGGGACAGGGAGTATTCCCATGTTGATGAACCGCAATGTTAGTATAAATTCCATTTTCAGATTTAGTACCAGCACATTGGCATGTGCGACGCCAAAGTTTTAAAGAACTTCGTTGTTTTATTCTTTCTGCATAGCGACAATTCGAACAAAGTCTTGGAAGTGGAATGCCAACTTTCCGGTAAAATGCCAATTCTTCTGGCAAGATTCTAAAAGCTGCAGTACATTCTTCATTACAATTCTGGGCATGAGGACATGCTATAATTTCTTTCACTATAGAATCTGAGACTTCTTCAATTGCATCCGGAAGATCGCCCACCCCTAGCGTTGCCTTATATTCTCTTTTTTCTGCGTCCATCCAGATATTTCCACCACTCAAAACCGTTTCTTTATTCATAGGAAAATATTCCTGCGCAACTGAGTGATTATACGGAGTTTGGGAAAACTCAGGTGGAAAGAATTCTCCATATTTGTATACTCTCCCCTTTTTATCTATGTATGGAACCTCATTCATGTGGCGAATAATTTTTGGAATAATGACCTTATATTCTTCTTCAGAATACTGCTTATTTAAGATACAGAATTTCTTGTGGTGGAGCCCGACACATCCAAAACAGTCACTTGAAGATATAACTCCATAACAATACTGAAGATTACTACAATTTGTATAGCTATTTGAGCAAAATTTTATATTTGTAGAATGTCCGCCAACACTCAGACAATCATACACCATGCTGGTATTGTCTCCGAAACGGAATTGATCATATGCATCTTTTGCCGGCGGAATAATAACAAATTGACAATATTTCATATCTTCTCCCCCCACCATATAATAACTTTTACGAACATTTTTTGAATTTGAAATGTACTCCCCAGTAGAATGTTCATTTTTCCTTCCACGAACAAAACGCGATGGAAATGCAAGCCACCGCGAATGTACTTCTTCTTTTAATCTAGAAAGAGAGTGATAACTCGACAAATGCATTCCGTGAATTTGTTTTTCATATTCCTCCTTTGAGTATTGTTCGTTAAAAATACAATATGATTTATTCTTTAGTCCAATACAGCCAAAACAGCTGGACACGCCAATACAATCTCTACAAAACCAGATATCAGAACTTTCTTCACAATATGAAGAAAAAAATGCTCTATAACAACGTATATTAAAAAAACTTTCATATGAAATCTCGCTTCCATGCACAAAAGAACTATCTATTGCTTCTTTGGTGTGCCCACAATTTTCCGAATAAAAACTATTTTCTGTATAAGAGCTTCCAAATACCAGATAACAATCTTTGAGTGCGGTCGCATTATTTGAATAGTCGCTTCTCACAAGACTCACAATTGAACGACTGAAAATAGGTGCAACATCAAGAAGTGTCTTGAGTTGTAAAAAAAATGGTTTTGAAAAGTCATAGTTCCTTCCTGTCTCAAGCTGATCCCAGTCATCGGAATTCCAAAATTCTTTCTCAAAAACAGTAACGGGTAACATCGGGGAATACATTGAAAATATCTCCTTGCCATCATGCGCATCTTTTGCACGATACAAAAATCTCTCATTTCGCCATAGTGCTTTTCGCCAAAGCCGACACTCCGGACACCAGGTTGGAGGTGGCACCTCCATTTTTTTGTAGAAATCAAAATCCTCGGGCTCAATAACGAAGTCTTGCTTACAGTTTTGGCAAATTTTTGTCTCTGATTCAGCCATACTAAATACCCGATACTATATACTTAATACTAATTTAAAATCACTCCTCCGCCTAGCATTTCATGGTTTCCGTCTTTATCTCCACTAATCGAATAGAAAACTGCGGATTGCCCAGGTGCAATAAATTTGACGGGTTCAGAAAAGAGTAAATGGTAACTTGTAACTTGTAATTTTCTATCTTTACTAGTTACTGATTCCTTGTTACTAATTACTAACATTGCTTTCACAAGCGGCTGACGATACCTGACCCGTGCGAGCACGGGAATTTCTAATTTCGAATTTCTAATTTCGAGTGATGGGTCGATAAAATGAACATCAGTTAATTTAATTTCTTTTTTGAAGAGTGTTGGATGATCATCCCCCTCCGCAACGATGAGTGCGTTTGTTTTTATATTTTTCTCTACCACATAATATGGCTTCTGATTTGTTTTTTGTTTTTTGTTTTTTGTTGTAGGTTGTATGTTAATGTGTCTCTGCCCGATGGTATAAAATTGTACTCCTTCGTGTTCCCCGATTTTATTCCCCTCAGTATCCAACACATCTCCTCTTTTTGATTTTATATACTCTTTTAAAAATTCCGGTAATTTTACTTTCCCTAAAAAACAAATTCCCTGTGAATCTTTTTTCTCTGCGGTTGGCAACTTTGCTTTTTTCGCAATTTCCCTAATCTCTGGCTTCGTATATTCCCCAACCGGAAACAAACAATGTTTTAACTGTTCTTGGGTGAGTGTCCAGAGAAAATAGGACTGATCCTTGTTTAAGTCTTTAGCAGAAAGTAATCGGTAACTCGTAATCGGTAACTCGTAATTTTTACTATTTACTGATTGCTGATTACTGGTTACTAATCTTACATAGTGTCCTGTCGCGATGTAATCCGCTCCAAGTTTTAATGCTTTATCCAAAAAAATCCCAAATTTTATTTCCTTATTGCACATCACATCGGGATTCGGCGTCAGTCCTTTTTTGTATCCTTCAATCATGTATTGCACCACATATGCAAAATAGTCTTCGCGAGCATCAATCACATAAAATGGGATTCCAAGGTGATCAGCAACACGACGCGCGTCCTCTGCATCGCGCTCAGAACATCCATCTACATTGAACCCATTAATATATACTCCGGTCATATCATATCCCTCTTTTTTCAATAAAAACGCCGCGACGGAGCTATCAACTCCCCCGCTCATTCCTACAAATACCCGCTTTTTTGAACTACTTGACATCTATATGTTAATATGCTACAATTATAGCAGTAACTAGATAATTATCAATAATCAAAGGAGATGTCATCATGTTTCTATACGTACCATGGTACATGTTTGTTTTATTAGGGATTGTTTTTTTAACAATCTATTTCAACGCTGGAACAGCAATGTTTTCGGCAATGAACGCGGATTGCAAAAAATATCCAAAAACAAACATGTTTTTTGACTTCAGTCCAAAAAAAGAGGGGGAAAATAACGTTGACGGGTTTCTTTATATACCCGTATTAATTTTTTGGCCGGCATTACTAAGTGCCTTCCTTATAATATGGGTGGTAATACTTGTGTCAAAAGGTCTGAAAATTGTTTTATCCGCAATTTTTAAATTCATCTTTTGCGGAGGAATGCTATCACAATAAAATTAATACTGCGCGCCGATCAAATCGGCGCCTTTTCTTTTATTTCTTGCGTTTTTCAAAAAAATCAAATAAAATACAACAGTAAAAATTGATTACTAGTTACTTATTACGAGTTACTAGTTATCTGCTACTTCCATGTCAAAACTTGAATATATTGAACTCAAAGTCGGTACGGTGTTTACCAAAAACGACGACCCAAATCCATACAAAGTAATGGAATATGCGTTTATTCGCATGCAACAGAGAAAACCTGTGGTGCAATTAAAGATAAAAAACCTTATCACGGGGAAGAGCCAGGATTACACCGCACATCAAAATGAAGATTTCTATGAGGTAGAAATTGAAACAATACAAGCAAATTTTATTTATCATAACAAGGGTGAATATTGGTTTCATGAGGTCGGTAATCCAAAAAATCGTTTCACACTTTCTGACGATGCATTAGGAAACGGCGGTCAATATCTGAAACCTAATACAGAAATCAAAGCATTTAAATTCGGTGAAAAAGTGATTGATGTTGAACTCCCAGTGAAAATGGAATTTAAGGTAACCGAAGCTCCTCCGGCAATTAAAGGGAACACCGCTCAGGGGGGCACAAAACTTGCCACCATTGAAACCGGAGCAAAAGTGAATGTTCCTCTCTTTGTAAACGAGGGAGATATTATCCGCATTAACACACAGACAGGAGATTATGTTGAGCGGGTTGAGAAAGCATAAAAAAATTCCTCGACATATATCGGGGAATTTTTTAATTATTTTTCTTCCTTATTTAAATTTTTAAGGGCTTCCTCGAGTGCATTTTTAAGTCCGGAAACATTATCCCCCTCCTTCGGTTGGATTGTTTCTTTTGGTTTTATATTTCCCCGCGCAATCACATCACTTAATCTTATTGTCGGTTCTTCTTTTTCTTCTTCTGGTTGTTTTTCAACTCGAGACGGCTGAGATGATTGAAAAGGTTTTGATTGTGGCGAAGTTTGCTGGCGCGGAGGGCGTTTTATCGATGGATCAGCGGGTTGTTGTCCGTATGTATTTGCCGGCGGTCTGAATAACTTTTGTTCGCGCGCAGTAAATGATCCTTTTTGTTCTTTTCCGCCTTTTTCATCAGCTCCAAATATTTCTTCTCCTCCCTTATCATCAAACTCAATACCGAGTGCCGCAAGCGCTTTCCTGCTTTTTTGTTGCAAACTTCTCTGTGGATTGATCTGAGGAAGTGATACCGGACGCGCTTCGCCTGATTTAATTTTTTTCAAACAATCCTGACAATATACCGGCCTTCCCTCTTCCGGTTCAAATGGTACTGTTGTTTCTTTTCCGCAAAGTGAACAAAGTACTGCGCGAGCTTCTGTTGTTTGTTCCGACATACCACTCCACTTATTTATTTCTTGCTCCACAATAGCACGTGGGCGGGCATATTTTTTCCTTGATGATTCAATGATCTCTTCGGCATCTGCAGAATCTTCAGGACCTTGAAGTGGAGGAAGTGTCCCAGCAGAAAACGGTCTACTTGTCACTCCATCTACCATAAGTTTTAAATAAATACAGCGATTGGGAAGATTTACCATGTCTTGAATTTCAAACTCAGGAGTAAATTCTTTTTCCAAAAATTCAGCATCTCCGGCGCCGACGCGAAACATCACCATTGTTCCTACGTTTCCAAACACTGCATCACGCACCTTCGTAGAAACATCAGTGACGAGCTGTCCAATATACTGATGTGCAAGGATAAGATTTAAACGATACTTGCGTGCTTCTGAGAGAATATTTGCAAATGAATCAGTTGCAAAATTTTGAAACTCGTCGACATAAAGAAAAAAATCAACGCGTTCATCCTCGGGAATACGCACACGTTCCATTGCCGCCAACTGCATTTTTGTAATAAGCATTCCCCCAAGTAACGCGGAATTATCCTCCCCAATCCTTCCCTTTGAAAGATTCACGAGAAAAATCTTCCCGCTATTCATTAAGTCGAAAATATCAATGGTACTTTTCGATTGCCCAACAATGTTGCGCACAAGCGCGGTTGAAAGAAATTGACCCACCTTATTTTGGATAGGAGCAATTGCTTCATTTCTAAATTGATCGCGCCATTCTTCATACTCATGTATCCAAAATGCTTTTACCACAGGGTCTTTTACGTTCGAAATAACTTTCTGGCGATATTCTTTATCAACTAAAAGACGTGTCACTCCTAAAAGAGTTGTTCCCGGGGTATCAAGAAGTGCGAGAATTGCGTTGTTCAAAATATATTCCATTCTTGCGGACCATACGTTTGACCAAATTTTTGTGAAAATTCCCATAAGCCCCGATGCTACAAGGTGTTTGTATCGTGGGTCTGGTAATTCAAGTACATTAAATCCAATAAAAGAATCTGGGTCCGCTGGGTTGAAATAGACCACATCTTTCGCACGCTTTTCTGGCACCTTATGAAGAAGTGTCTCAACAAATTCTCCGTGAGGGTCAATGACACAAACACCCTCTCCATTCGAAATATCCTGCACCATCATATTGTGCAATAATGTAGTTTTACCAGTACCCGTCTTTCCGACAACATACATATGTTGTCTGCGATCGCTTCGTTTTATACCAAAAAGACGTTTCGAATTCCGAAAGTCGGTTTTTGCGAAATAGACGACTTCTTTATCTAACTCTAAATCCATATATCTCTGATTTTACCCCGTTAGAAACGAAATTCCCAGTAGTTTATCTCACTAAGAACTAAATTCATAATTTTTAGGAAAACACTTGTTTTGGTAGATTTTATACAAGCTCCTAACGAGGTTCATTATAAGAGTGGAGAATTTCCCCATTATGCCACTTCTTTCTGATAGCATTCGGCACAAGCAATTTTTTCATATCCCCATGTTTCTGGGTAATAGATAGTCATCTTCTTTTTGCAAAATATACAGGAGTGTTCTCGTGGGGTAAGTACGGTCATATATTTCATCCGTTCCTTTATGCGAACATCAAAATGTATGCGTGGCAATGGAATTCCCTTTTGTTTATAGAATTGAAGCTCTTTTTGCGCAATATTGAATCTCCATCCGGTTATAGGACAAATAAGTGCCTGTGTTGTAATAGAATCGGAAACATCACGTATGTCGTCGGGTAAGTCGCTCGTCGGCATTCCCTCAACACGTGTTTCGTCGATATCTTCCCAATATCCGCCGAGCGCAAGAATTTCCTCTTTCGTTTTTTCGGGAAAGTAGGTATAGCTCGTTGAAAAATTATACGGGTGCGGGCTCATCGAATACGGGAAGAAAAGTCCATATTCCCGTCTCGATTTCATATCGACGATTATTTTTTCACGAAGTTTTTCATATTCCTCTTTCGTATATTGCCTGTTCAAAATGCAATATTTTTTCTTTTTCAATCCGACACACCCAAAACAATATTCACATTCGTTACAGATATCGAGATATTCGGAAAATCGTGAAGAAGACCACGAAGAATATTTGAGTGCATATGCATTCACACAACAACTTGAATTCCCCATAAATTCGGCATACCAACACCCATTTGCATCAATGTTTGTTTTATCGGTAAGTCCACGCACACAGTTGTAACACTCCTCGGAAAATTGAATTCCAAAACAATTATGAGAATTGTTCATATCCATAAGATGTTCCCCTTCAGAATTATTTACCCGAATATTGAAATTCTCTCGATGCACTACATCACGTTTCATCATCTCCTTAAACCGCTTCCGAAAATTTTCAATGGATTGAAATGAGGTAAGATTTAACGATTTTATTTTTTCTGTATATTCTTCTTTCGTATATTGCACATTCTCAATACAGTATGATTTTCCGCGTAAATTCCAACACATAAAACAATTTGTGCAATTTCTACAATCAAAAAGAAAATACGAATCCATACAATCGCGGGAATTCTGTGAATAAAAAAGATTGTATGAATTAAAACAATACGTGCAATCAAAGCAATTATCCAAGTCAAAACAAAATACAAGATCAATTGAATTTTTTCCGCGAAATACGCGGTACGCATAATGCAAATCCTCACATTCCTCCATTGAGCGGGAGAGATAACAGTTTTTTGAATTCCATACGTCATCGCACCAATCACAATCAGTGCTGTTTCCCGCACCTTGATGGGGGCGTGGCACCTTCTCCTGAAGGTCTTTCATTTGATCGAAAAATGGGCATGTTGGATCATAATCCCTTGCATGTTCCATCGCATCCCACGCATCACTATGCCACTCATGAAGTGTGTATATCGGATATCTTTTCTGTGCGGAAAGCACAGTAATCATATTTTCCCCGGAGAGATCGGATTTTGCCTTCCGAAATTTACCGAATGGCCACACGGAAAAATGTAAGCTTACCCGACAAAAGAAACAAAGCCGTGGAAGTTCCAGTTCGAGTTTTTCGTACATTCCAAGCTCTCCGTCGGTAATGAAAAATTCCTTTTTACAATGCTCACATGTTTTCTTCATAAAGTTAATAAATTTCCGCCTGGTAACACTCCTCGCAGTACACTATTTCCGGTCGCTCCGAAGAATATGGCGTTTCCATTTCCGAAGTACATTTCTTTTCTCCGTGTTGATGCTCCCTTGTGTTTACATATACTCCATTTGTGGAAACCTTTCCGCCACAATCACACGTCCGCTTGAAAAGCTTTCGTGGAAGAAGACGCACCATGCGGTCCTTGTGCCTCTGAAGCGGGGACTTTGTTGGGATTGGTAAACCCATACGGCGATAAAATTGGAGTTCCATCGGGATAATCCGATAGGGTTTTCCCGATACTTCACACTTCAATACTTTTTCAAGAATCTCATCCCCCACATCCTTGATATCATCAGGAATCGCGTAGTCAGAAAACTCATGTTTTATTTCTGATTCGTAGTCACACCATGGATACCCCCTTTGAAGTACCTGTTCTTTTGTGAGCGAGTAATAGTCCATCGCCGCCGTCTCGTTGTATCCAAATGGAGAAATTTCAATAGGGAAAAATTCACCATAACGGTACATACGTCCATTTTTTCCCTCATATGGCATGGTATTCATGTGCTCAATGAGTTTTGGGACAAGCACATCATATTCCCCTTTTGTATATTGTTTATTTAAAATACAATACTGTTTATTTCTTAACCCAACACATCCAAAACAATATTCACAACTGACAAGGGCGAAACAATAATAAAGATGTGACGAGTGCATTTGTTTTAATGGATCTCCACTCATACAATAGGTAACAAACTTTGCGTCATATTCTCCTCCCCCACTCGAGCACTCATATGTAAGCTCCGCGGCACCATGTGATGTGAGATCATAACTGTCACGAATCCATCCCGCAATATAAAAGAATTTCGCATTTTCAACCTTTTCAGCAGCAAAACAATAATGAGCATTTTTAGACTCATCTATATTATCCCCAGAAACATCTACTGATTTATTAATACTAGCAAATCGACGTGGAATTAAATTCCAAAAATCATAGGATTTTCTTTTTTGTTCTTCATATGATTTTAAGGAACTTATTGAATTATTCTTTAAAAATGTTTCATATTCATCCTTTGAATACTGTTTATTAAAAATATTAAATTTCTTGTTTCGCAATCCAGCACACCCAAATATATTTGAGCAATTACGACAATCATAAGAAAAAAACGTATCTCGACAATCAAAACAATCATGCGACGCAACTATTTTGTAACATCTCTTGCAATAAATATTGTCGTATCCAAAATCACTATTTAAAAACCAAAAATTATCAAAAGAGTTTTTTCCATAAACTTCATATGTATTATATGCAGAGTCTTCGTTATAATGTCCACCAACATTTAAATAACAGTTTTTATCGTCTGTTTCTTGATTAACCCAATCACTATTCACTGTGTTGGAGTTAAATATAGAAACATGTGGTGTCATGTACAACAGATTAGAGAACTGTTCAAAAAACGTACGGGAAAAATCATATGTCTTCCCATAATCCAGCGGATCCCATTTATCGGACCACCAACACTCTTTACAATACATTGGATATGGCTTATCGGGAGATACTCTCGACACTACCACCGCGCCGCATAAATCACACTTTCGTTTATAAAGTGCTCGCTCATTTCGAAATGCAATGCGTCGAATTTCTCTGCATTCGGGACAAAATGTCGGTGCCGGCACGCCAATCTTTTTGTAGAACTGAAAATCTTCATCTTCAATGATGAACAAATTCTTACAGTTTTGGCACGTTCTTTCTTCTTTCATACCTTATACTAAATACTTTATACTTCCCCACATTTTTTTCAATAAAAAAACCACGCTTGCGTGGCATTATTGTCTTATAACACAATTTTTATTTAATCTTTCCCTTCGCAGTCCCCCCAATGACTATCATCGGCATCTTTTTCTTCTCCCTCAAGCCTTGCAATAATATGTTTAAGAAGCTTCATCTTATGCAACATCACAAATATCGAAACGAAGAGAAGTGAAAAGATCAAAACCCCTATTCCAATAACCAACTGTGGAATAAACATTTTTGCATCTTAATTATAACATTATTTCGTATTTTTGAAAATATATCAAAAATTAATAAACCGCCATCATACACACTCAAAATTGTGTGTTTCCTTCATCATATTTATCTTATTTTATTCGATAACCGTTGCCATCCATTCTTTATATTTTCTATTTACACGAAAAATATTCAAAACTCCAATGAACGGAATTGCATACTCATGTATTGACGAGATGAGATCTTCGATTTGCTGCACTTTTGTCTCAATAGTTTTTATAAGCATTGCAACTTCTTTTTCTTCCTTTAATTCTCCCTCCCATTTATAGATCGACCCGATACGCCAAATATTCACACACGAGGCAAGTTTTTTTCCAATAATCGCCGCCGCAAGTTTTCTTGCTGACTCCTCGTCATGGCACGTAGTATAAATAAGTACCATATTGTTTTTTTTAGATCCGACCTTTCCCAGTAGTAGAAATTCAATTGGGAAAAAGAATTCTACCCAATGGTTGTTATTTAATTATAAACCTTATTTTCGCTATTTTTTTCTTTTTCGCCGCGATAGCGGCATATTGAATTTTCACTACTGGGTTTCCCCGCACCTTTTCACGATTCGAGACTATGAAAAATTTTATATTAATGGCTCAAGATTTTTATCTATAGCAGATTCAGAGGGTGTTGCTCCCCCTTTTACACCTCCACTAATAATCGCTTTCTCTTGCGCGCTGCGAATAATAGATGCTTCTTCTTCTTGCATAAGTTTTTTTGCAGAATCTGCGGAAATCGAATATTTCTTCCGGGAAATCTCAATAATCTCTTGGCGATATGATTCATGAGGAGAAGGAAGCACGCGTAATGTTTCTGCAGAAAAAGGATCATATGTTTCTCCATCAATAGTCATTTTGATATAGATCTGACCCATACCAAGATTAATCATGTCTTTCACATCAAAAATCGGTTCCATTTCCGGTTTTAATTTCACCGCATCCTCACCGCCAACACGAAATACAACAATCGTTCCTGTGTTTCCAAGTACTGCCGCCTCCACTTTCGGAAGTAACTGTCCTACATATTGATGTGCCATCGTAAGACAAAGAGCATATTTCCGTGCCTCAGAGAGAAGATTTTCAAACGTATCAGTAACAAGATTTTGGAATTCATCAACATAAAGATAGAAATCGTGGCGTTCCGAGGGCGGAAGCGATGCACGTTCCATGCCGGCCTGTTTTATTTTTGTCACAAACATCGAACCAAAAAAACTTGAGTTCTCTTCTCCGATTTTCCCTTTTGAAAGATTAATCAGCACGATTTTGTTTTCATGCATGAGTTTTGCGAGATCAACTTTGTTTTCCTTCTGTCCAAAAATATTTCGAAGCATCGGATTCGAAAGAAATTGTCCAAGCTTGTTTACCAGAGGAATAATAGCTTCTGTATCAAATTTTTCCGACCAATCAGCAAACTCAATTGCCCAAAAACGTTTTACCATGTCGTCTTCGATGTATTCGATCACCTTCTGACGATAATTGCGATCAGTAAGTATCATAATCATTCCGCGCATTGTTGCGTGTGGGTAATCGAGAAGTGCAAGACAAGTAAATCGAAATACGTGCTCGAGGCGTGGCGTCCAGTTTGCTCCAAATTGTTTTTCCATAACCTCAATCAATCCTTGAGTAAGCTGATGTTTGAATGAAGGATCAATGTTTGCGAGTGGATTAAATGAAACCGGGAATTCAGAATCTGACGGATCAATAATACACACATCGTCGATGCGATTTTTCGGGATGAAAGGAAGAATATCCTCGATTGTCTCTCCGTGTGGATCAATGAGACACAATCCATGTCCATATGCAATATCCTGACGGATCAATAACTCTAAGAGCTTTGATTTTCCGACACCACTTTTCCCAATAATATAAGTGTGTCTTCGGCGATCAACGCGTTTTAATCCAAAAATGAAATTTTTCGTTTCAAGCGCAGCGACATAATTAGTGCGACCGATAAACGAAACTTCTTTTGGATCTACTTGCCCATAAATAGGAAGATCTGGCGGAGGAGGCGCATATTTAATAAGTTGAATTTTTGTACCCTTTCGAAAAGAGTTCATAACACATTTAATTCCTTTAAGAATTTCTCATACACCTTTAAAACATCATTGGCTTGTGATTGAGAAATATGAAACCCGGGAGTATGCACAAGGTTATTGCGAATACGATGCACGCGCCACACATCATCAATCGTTTTCAAATCCATAATTTTTCCAGCTCGTTCAAGACGTTCCGCAATATATTCCCCTTCAAATTTAAGACTTTTCAATGCGGTATCAGCAAGTTTATCAGCCTCGATAATGGCAAGGAGTAACGCATCTGATTCCCCCGCTTCAACGGTAGTAAGAATTTTTTTCCACTGTGGGGAAAAATCGAATTTTTTCATTTCTGTTTTTTTCCTTCTCGATTTTTTCCCTCCTGGAAATGCAACAAATTTCGGACGATGTTCGAGTGCCTTCTTAAACACTAAAACAAAAAGAATAACGAGAATAACATCAAGCGTAATAAATATCCAGCGCACTATATAAAAAACGCCTTCCCAATTTATACCTACAATATACGATATAATTTTGTTTATCCAATCCATAATATATTATTTATCGTGATAAAATTGATCCAATTCTTTGTCTTCACCGAATATTGCTATCCCTGCAGGCGGACCGGCTTTTTTACTTTCAGAGCGTTTAATATGCGGAGCAGTGAGTACCACCACAGTAGGAAGGTGGAAAAGAGTTGCAAGACACTCGATATTCATCAAAAAACGTTTTGTTGAAAAATTGAAATTAAATATATAAGAGGTAACAAAGCGACCCATCCATGTTTCTGGTGGTATTTCACGTATTAAAAAATTTCTAAGAAGGCGTTGTTTTCGAAATTGATTTCTGATTTTTGGAAATATATGGGGCCAATTCCAAATTTGTGTACGTGTCGCAACGTCTCGGTTTGAAGAAAAAGAGTTGAGATTTAATGCAGCATATTGATTGAACGCACCAACGAGACCTCTTCGCGCAAAACTGTCATAGTATGTCGCCTTGGGAGACAGGTAAATAAAACGGAGCATGGTATTAAATGCAGGCTTTGAAAGATTTTTTTCCACAGCCTCCAACACATCATATTGCCCAGGAGTGCGAGATATAGGAATTTTACGACTTCCCCCCTCATCAGACGCAATTTCTGCAGTTGCGGGTTCCTGAAGCTCATCCAATACGCTCTTAAACTTATCCTTCCATTCATTTCCTGCGGGAGCAATAATAAATTGGATTCCCACAATTTCCTCTTTGTTTATCTTCCCTAATACTTCTAAAAACGTGGAGATGGGATCAAATTGTTTCGACTCAGCCTCGCTTTCAAAAGTTGTATATGATTTAATCGGATATACGGCGGGTTTTGCAAGCACCATCTCTGTTCCCCACATATCTTTTCCTTGTGCATATAAATCTTCAAGTGTTTGGGGAAACTGTTTCGCATAATCCTCAACTTCAATAAATTCAACATCTTGATAATATGAAAAAAATGCAGCTTCAACAAGGTTGCGTTGTTTTTTTTGACAGCGGACGTAAAAATGTATTTCACCCCCGAAACTAATCATTTCAAGTCCAAACGGAACGGTTACTTCTCCTTCATAATATGTTTCCTTAATATCCCCGGGAGCATTCCTTAAGGAATGAAGTGCAGCAAGCACCTGCTCCATGGCTTGTGGGCTTTTTTGAACCTCTCGTGGAATGAGAATTTCAAGAAGAATAAACTTTAAATCTTTTTTAAATTCTTCATTTCGCCAAAAAAGAAATAATGAATGAAAAAGGGGAAACACAATGAGAAAGAACCAAAGCCACCACGTATATGAAAGAAAGAGAAGAATAAAGTTAATGATTTCCCAGAGTGAGACTTTCGGAATTGTAATAAAAAAGAGACCGCTAATTCCAAGGAGAAACAAAACAAGCCATGCTTCTTCTTTTTTGAAGAAGTGAATGACAATTTCTCCTATTGCACCTAGTGATTTTTTAATCATAGTTAACAAAAAGCCAGATAACACATACATTATCGGACTTTTTTGAAAAAACTTCAATAAACCTGGTAAAAAATCACAACTAAATCCTTCCCCCTTTTTGATATAAAAATCCTTGTTTTAATTAACATTAACCCCCTCGAATATATATTCGAGGGGGTTATATACTTGACAGGAAAAAAGGTTATGCTTCTTTTACACTGTATTTTCCATCATCAAGGCGTTTAAAATGCTTCCTATTTTGTAAATTCAAAAGAATTGTGTTTTCTTTCAAAAACCGTTGTTCATTTACCAACCGCACCACATCAGCTGAGTGAAGCGGCCCTTTTGATTTCAAAAGACGATCAATCACTTCACGAACAGTTCCTGGTTCATATCCGTGCTCTTTTAATGCGTATACTCCGCGACCCACAAGAACAAATCTGCCATCTTTAATAAGTTCATTGTGTACGGTTTGTACATGAGCGGATCTTTTATCAATTCCCAGTTTAGAAATATTTTTTGCGATATCTTCAAAATGAAGCGGCTTTCCAACCTTCTTCAACGTAAGATAGGCTTTATCTCGGATTGTTTTCGGTTCAATTTCAGCTGACGCTCTGAGTCCAAATTCACCAAATACATTCACTCCAAAATGTTTTGGAATAGAAAGAAGATGGCATGTTGCTAAATCACTACACTGTGAAGTATATAAGGGATCTTTAGAAATTTTTTCTTTATCATTTATTTCTAAAAAGTGAGTAACATTTTTTATAAAGTCAAAAAACCGTTTTTCATTCTTTTTGTCATCATACCAAAACGCATAATAATCGTCATCTTCTTTATGATATGACGGAGATCCGGCCGCTAAGAAAATGAAACGTGTTTTTGTATCCCAATGTTTTGTTTGTAAAAAACCACCCTTGCGATACATGTCCGCAATAAAAAGATCATCTTTATACACCCCGCCAGTTTCTCCAAGTCGAACCTCTGCCTCTTTTATAAAATCGGCGGTTTTTTCTTTTGTTTTTTCCCTGAGTTTTTTTATTCCCAACTCTTCAATTTGACGGACGCGCTCGCGTGTAATACCGAGTTCATCGCCTATCTCTTGAAGTGTTGCCCGTTTTCCGGTTTTCAATCCAAAACGACCCACAATGACCTTTTGCTGCTTTGGAGAAAATTCCGAAAGCAGATCTTCTATAAATTGATCTAAATTCTTTACCATAATACCCTTATATATACCCTTAGAGAGTAGCACTTTTTCATTTTTGAGTCAACCCCCCCTTGAAGAATTATCAAGGGGATCTAAAAACACAAAAATTTACTGAGATAAAGAGAGAAAAAATCCACTCTAGGTGGACTTTTTTGCACTCCAACGCTCCCATATAAAAAGCAGTGGACTTGCTACAAAAATTGATGAGTATGTTCCAAAAATTGTGCCCACCATAATAGTAAGGACAAAATAAAAAAGTGGAACCGGACCAAAAAGTAACATTGAAAAGAGAACAAGAACAAGAGTAAATGAGGTATTAATAGAACGAACCATTGTTTCTTTAATACTAAAATTAATTACATCTTTAAGATTGATATTTTTTCCGCGTGAGAGGAGAATATTTTCTCGAATTCTATCAAATACCACAATAGTATCGTGTACAGAAAATCCCATGACCACGAGAAGTGCAACAATAAAGTTTGTATCAATTTCAACTCCTTTTATTTTTCCCAACACCGCAAGTAATCCCGCCGGAATGATTACATCATGAAACAACGTGATAAGTGTTGAAACACCATATTTCCACGATTGTATCGGACGAGAAACTTTTCGAAATGCAAAGGCAATATAGAGTGAGATCCCAAAGAGCACAAGTATAATTGCCCAAATTGCTTTTGTGCGAAGTTCTGATCCAATTGCGGGACCAATACTCGAAAAGCTCTTTTCTTCAATTTCCCCAAACTTCGATGTAAGTGCAGCAAAATATTTCTGATGTAATTCCTCATCCGTATCAAGCATACGCACAAGGTATGTTCCATCATTCGCAGTTTTCACCGTCACCTCTCTTCCACTCACTCCCAACATTACCTCTTTGATTGCCGATTCGCTTGCGCCTCCATTTTTTACTGCAATATCCCATTGCGTTCCCCCTATAAGATCGATCCCGGGTTTCATTCCAAACACAAATATTGCGGTAAGACTCAGGATGACAATAATACCGGAAAATCCCAAAAATATATTACGTTTTGCGATAACATCCATAATAATAAATTACTATATTGTATGCGATGCGACTGACTTCGACACTTCTGTTTTTTTATCTTTTACAAATATACGGAGAAGTGTGCGGGTAATAGTGATCGCCGAAAACATACTTACTACCACTCCAATAAAAAGGGTAAGCGCGAATCCGCGGACAAAACTTGAGGTGAAAAAATAAAGCACCGCCGACGTAATAAGCGTGCTTATGTTTGAATCACGGATTGAGGTCCATGCCCGGCGAAATCCTTCTTCAATCGCAGCTGTTTTACTCACTCCGCGTCGCAATTCTTCTTTCATCCGTTCAAATACAAGAATATTCGCATCTACTGCCATTCCGATGGAAAGGATAAATCCTGCAATACCCGCAAGTGTCATAGTCACATTAAACAATTTAAAAATACCGAGCGAAAGCGCTATATACATTAAAAGCGCAATCGTAGAATAAATACCAAGTGATCGGTAAAAGAGAAGCATAAATAGAATAACAAAAAGTGTTCCCAATGCTCCCGCAAATAATGCTTTATCGAGTGAATCCTTTCCAAAATCGGAATTGATTGTTTGTTGATTCACAAGAGTGATAGGTGCAGGAAGCGCTCCGGCATTAAAACGTTCAACCATTTTTCTCGCCTCATCAACGGTAAATTTACCAGTGATCTGCGCTTTCCCTCCGGTAATTTTTTCCTGCACACGCGGCATTTCAATAAGTTCGTTATCTAAAAATATTGCGAGTGGCCTTCCAATATTTCTCCCAGTGAGTTCGGCAAACAAATCCGCTCCCTGACTGTTAAATTCGATACTCACTTGCGGCGCGCCAGTTATATTATCGAATTGTAATTGGGCTCCCTTTACATATCTTCCAGTAAGCTCGGTGGGGAGAAAAGAGACAGTGCTCGTTCCTTCTTGTGTCACCTCGCGAAAATCCAAAAATGGTGTTTCTCCAATTTGTTTTATTGCTTCTTTTACATCCTTAATGCCAGCAAGTTCAACAACAAGACGCGTAGCACTTGCGGTGTTTTCGTTATATACACGTGGTTCGCTTACACCGAAAAGATTTACACGTTTCTCAATAACGTCCCGTAATCCTTTTACCACAAAATCTTTATCTTGTGGGGCAATCTGACTTAAATCAATTTCATAAGTAAGATAGCTTCCTCCTGCAAGATCAAGTCCGAGTCCCCATGGACGAAACGAACTTATTGTCTTCCAAAAGGGCTCATACACAAAAATTCCCGCTATAAACGAGACAATGAAGACACTTATAAGAATAAGCGATAAGTTTTTCCGATTATGCATGTTTTTTTAGTTTACACCAAAGAAGAGAAAAAAGGCAACCCCGGAGTGAAAACTAAATTTTTTTCCCATAACGATAAAATGCCGACTCAAGTATAAGTGAGAGCAATCTTGAAAATTCAATACCAGAAACTGATGCCGCCTTTGGAAGTAGACTTTCTTCAGTAAGTCCGGGAATAGTATTTATCTCGAGAATATACACGTTTCCCTTTTTATCAAGAATCATATCTGTCCGTGAAAATCCCCCCGCACCGACAAGTCTGTGTGCGGCGAGCGCCGTAGACTTCAGTTTTTCCATTGTGGACTTAGAAATATTTTGCGGGGGAGTAATTTCATATGATCCCTCCTTACTATACTTCGCTTTATAGTCAAAAAATGTTCCACCACGCGGTATAATTTCAGTAGGAAGAAGTGGAAACGCACTCTCCGGCCACCCGTGATCCAACACTGCACACGTCATTTCTCTCCCCTCAATAAATTTTTCCACTAATACCTCTCTCGAAAAACTAAACGCCTCATCAAGTGCTTCTTTCAATTTTTTCTCATTTTTTACAATAGTAACCCCAAAACTCGAACCTTGGTTATTTGGTTTTATTACCAACGGAAGTTCAATGTGATGTTTTATTTTTTTTGTTGTTTCTTCATGTGAAGTTCTCCACTCTCCTTTATGAATAAGAATGCTTGGCGGGATAAGAAGCCCCCCATCTTGAAACACACGCAGCGACAAAAATTTATTCATCCCAAGTGCGCTTGAAAGTGCATTTGATCCCGTATATGGAATATTATGAAGTTCTAAAATTCCCTGTACTGTCCCATCTTCTCCATATGTACCATGCATCGCAATAAATGCGCAATCACAAATTTTTTTTACCTCTTCGGCAGGGATATTCCAATCACCGTTTTTTTGTATGAGCACACGCACGGGTTCATATTTACTCCGATCAAGATATCGAAATACCATCTCTCCGCTTTTCAAGGACACCTCATGTTCCAATGAGGGTCCTCCCATGAGAATTGCTATACATAGGGGTTTAGACATTTATTCTTAGTATAACATGAAGCTTTTTGTGGATGGCGAGGGAACCCCTATAATCAACTTTGGCGGGGGCACTAGGATTCGAACCCAGAAGTCAGGATTTGGAGTCCCGCAGTTTACCATTGAGCTTATGCCCCCAATGTCCTTTATTTTATACTAAAATCTCAAGAAATAGGAAATCCCCTTTGGGGGATTTCCTATTTCTTGGATTCTTTATGGACCGTATGTTTTTTACACCATTCGCAATACTTTTTAAATTCAATCTTTCGGTCAACCGTTTTTCTATTCTTGTGTTTTAAATAATTTATACGTTTACACGTTCCACAACGAAGCTTTATTAAATTTTCAGTAAATTTGCCTTGGGCCATATATCTTTGTTATATGGTACAAGAATACGGTGTATAAGAAAAAAAGTAAAGAGTGTGGTATAATAAATCCACTTATGTATATTGTCACCACTGTTTTAATTATAGGCGTCGTAGTCGGCATCACACTTATCGGGATTAATATACGAACACGTCGCACGCTTCTTGGATCGTTTTTTAAGCGCAGTTATGGTCTTGCAACGATAGGATGTCTATTCTTTACTTTTGGATTTGCGATTCAGCTTTTCTCTTATTTCGAATATGAGGGTGTGGTATTTGAAGTAGTACATCACACTCTTCTTCTTCTTTCAATCATATTCTTCACACTTGTCGGGATGAATTTTCCAAAAGAAGCAGGAGAAGCACTTGCTGAAAAATTAAAAGAAACTGAAAAACGCCCCTAGGGCGTTTTTTTTATAATGCGACTTTGAGCCAATGGTCGGATTTGAACCGACGACCTACTCCTTACCATGGAGTTGCTCTACCAACTGAGCTACATTGGCGATACAAAATTTTTAAGTGCGTAAATTCTTTATTTCTTGAATTAACGCATTTCTAAGTTTCTTATTATGTATGTAAACTGTCAATACATAAATATTGACATACATTTATTATATTATGTTATACTACAAGACAGAATATTTAATAACAACTGACAGGAGTTAAAATGGAAACTTCATTAGTTATTGCAGTAATAGTGGTATATTTGTTTATGACCACAGGAATTGCCCTTAATAATCTAGAAAATCATCCATATCCAGATACAAAACTGTTTAAGGTGTTTCATTATGGATTAAGTCCAATTTTTTGGCCAGTATTTCTTCTGGATTTTCGTCCAATAGCATGGCTTATGGCGCTTGGCGGATTGATAGTACTTACATTCATCAGCTACCCCTTAAATATTCATCTTTTATTCACTTCTGGACCTCCAACTATTCAAATGCAATATCTTGTTCTGTTTCTGAATTTGTTTGTATATAGCATCCTACTTCTCATAGTAGACGGGATATTTATAATTTTTATCTATTTTATTCAAAAATATCTTTCTGCATTACTTACATGGAAGAGAAATTAAAATTCAAATGAAACTCCACAGGCTTACACCCGTGGTTTTCTTGAAAAGGCATAAAAAAACACTTCGATAAGAAGTGTTTTTTCTTGGAGCCACCTCTCGGATTTAAACCGAGGACCCCCACCAAAGGCAGGCAAGCACGCTTGGAATTTATCTGTCTTCGGTGAAAAAGTGTTGCCCCGCCCACTTAATTTCTAAAATCTGGAGCCGACAGTCAGATTTGAACTGACGACCTGCTGTTTACAAAACAGCTGCTCTACCACTGAGCTATGTCGGCAACAAAAAAATGATACTTGAATACAGAAAACATTTCAATAACTACCTATAATCAAGATTCCGCCTATCCATGTGGACAGGCGGAATCAATTTATTTTTTCTTTTTTCTCAAAAATGCTGGGATTTCCCACGGTTCCGGATCATTTAATTCCGGTTTCTTTTCACGCTCTTCGCGCACTTTTTCCCGTTCCCTTTCTTCTTTATTCTGTAGTGTTGATTTTTCTTTTTTTCCAATCGGCTCTTCAATTGTGATTGCTTTTGGCGGCTCACTGGTAAAAAAAAGTGTCGGGGTATTCATGCGAGGACCAGAAAGCACACCGCTAAATCCGGTTGCGATTACAGTTACACGCATGCTTTTTTCTTTGAGTCCTCTATCTTGATATGCCCCAAAAATCACTTTTGCATTTGGATCGAGATTCGCTGTTACTGCTTTTGCCACATCATTCACTTCAGACATTTTTAAATCTTTCCCCCCCGCGACACTAAAAAGCACTCCTTTCGCCCCATCAACGGAAATTTCGAGAAGCGGAGAATTCACTGCTATATTTACTGACTTTACACTTCGATCTTGTCCCGATGATTCACCAATACCAATAAGCGTCATTCCTGCATCTTTTAGAATTGCTCTGATATCTGCAAAATCTACATTGATAATTCCCGGAGCGTTTACTAAATCTGAAATCGCGCTTACTGCTTGTTTTAATACTCCATCAATATATCCAAATGCCTTCAAAAGCGGCGTATCTTTATCAACAAGCGTAAATACTCGATCGTTAGGAATCACAATAAGTGCATCCACCTTGTCTTTTAACCTATTCAATCCATCTTGCGCGAGCGCCATACGTTGTGATCCTTCAAACGCAAACGGCTTTGTTACCATTGCAACAGTGAGAATTCCCTTCTCTTTCGCAATTTCTGCAACCACAGATGAACCCAATGTCCCCGTTCCCCCTCCCATTCCCGCAACGACGAAAACAATATCCGCACCATTTAACACCTCGCCAATTTCAGAACGGTTTTCTTCGGCCGCTTGTTTTCCGATTTCTGGATTCATCCCCGCTCCCAATCCCCGTGTAAGAGCTTTTCCTATATATATTTTCCGGTGTGCCACCACACGATCAAGATCCTGTGCATCAGTGTTTATTGCGACGAATTCAACTCCACGCATACGATCACCCTCCATCATTCGACTCACTACATTTCCCCCACATCCTCCTACTCCCACTACTTTAATGCGAGTAATAATCGTTTTTGGTTTTGCTACACGCGGTTGCTGTAGAGGTATTATCTGTTTTATTTTTTTTGTGTTTCTTTTTTTCTTTTTTGTCATATATGTATATGTTTATGGAAAAAGGTTTTTTACAAATTGTTTCACCCAATCAGTTGCGTCCATTGGCTTTGTCCCCTCATCATTTCCAAAAAGTACAAGTCCAAGCGCGGTGGAAAATTCAGGATCATCAAGAAGTTCTTTATGCGTTGGGTTCATCACTTCAAATACGCCTAAATCAGGAAATCCGACTTGTGTATGAAACTTCAATTCCTGCTTTACGAGTTCTGTCATCCCTGGAAGTTTCGTTCCTCCTCCAGTAATCACTACTCCGGCAGGCAATTGAATACTTCTTCCCAAGACTTTCAGTTCATTATTCACGAGTTCGAGTATTTCGGCAAGACGCACTTCAATGATTTCCGCAACAAACCGTTTTGGAATTTCATTTTTATTTGATGGATCAAACTCAGAAAGTTTTATTATGTCTTTTCTTGATATATCTTTTGCAAATGCATATCCATGGGTAAGTTTTAATTTTTCTGCCGACTCAAAAGAAATTTTAAGTCCCATTGCAATATCGTTTGTGATATGGCGTGTACCTATGGGAATTGTTTTTGCATACGATGCTTTGTTTTCTTCATAAATTACAAATGAGGTAGAATCAAATCCAAAATCAATAAGCAACACCCCTAATTCACGCTGAGATTTTGTAAGCACTGATCGTGCAGCAGCAAGAGGATTAAAAATCAATCCACCAACACGCATTCCTACACTCTCAAGGGTTTTTAAAAGGAGTGTCACCTGCGGGGCAAACGCCTCAACCACAAGCGTACTCACCTCCAGACGATGTCCCGTCATACCAAGCGGGTCATAAATATCCCCGATATCATCAACAAAATATTCACGCGTAATATTATGAATCACCATATAGTTTGGCTGTAGTTTTACCGCCTGTGATGCTTGAATCACGCGATCAATATCATCTTGTTGTATTTCTCTATCTGCACGCGCTACCGCTGCAATTCCCCGAGAATTGCGAACACGTATGTACGCGCTGTTCGTATTTACAAAAACATTTTGTGTGGTTTTTTTTGAAATACGTTGAAGATCCAATACGAGTTCGCGAAGTACACTCGTCGCCTCTTCGCGATCAACAAGCACTCCTTTTCGAAATCCCAAAGATGGTTGTTTTACCACAGCAAGTACTGAGAGCTGCCCATCCTTTCTTTTTTCACACACCACTCCTTTTATCTGCGAAGAACCAATATCTAATCCTGTAATAATAAGAGACATACATCAAAAATATGTATTTATTATAACCAATTTATAAAAAGAAAAAAACGGGATTACTTTCCCCGTTTTACACGTACATAGATTTCCCCCTCTCTTTTCTCCATTTTCTTCCGATCGTCCCTCTTTTTATGGTCATATCCCAATAAATGGAGCGCCCCATGCAAAGAAAGTGCCACTATATCTTCTTTTTTGCGTGTAATATATCGCGGAGCAAGATATATCTCCCCAACGTGTTTTTTTCTCTCTTTTCTTTTTGAAAATACCGGATCGCTAGGACATTCAAAACTTAATACATTCGTTACAGTGTTTTTATGCTTAAATGTCTTATTTATTTCCTTCATTGAACGATCAGTAAGCAAATATACCTCAATAGAAATGTTTTTTTGTTTCTCTAAAAAAAGAGCGGTAGCTACCGCCTCACTTACCAACCGAATATATGTGGAAAGTGTTTTTGTGTCTATCGAAACAATAATTGTGTTTCCCGTTATCCGAAATATATGGGTGCCACTCATGCTTTAAATTAAAATGACATCATTTTTTTAACACGGTTCCCTATACGTGTGCCATCAGCTTTTCCTTTTAAATTTTTCATCGCTTCCGCCATTACTTTTCCGAAATCCTTCTGACTTGCCGGATTCACTATTTCAATTGCCTTTTTTACTACAACCTCAATTTCTTCATCGCTTGCTTGTGTGGGAAGATATGTTTCAACGATTGTAAGTTCTCTTTTTTCCTTTTCCGCAAGATCATTCCGTCCTCCAGACGCAAAAATCTCCGCCGCTTCTCTTCTTTTTTTAGCTTCCTTTGCGAGTACTTCCAACACATCATCATCGGTAAGCTCGGTTTTCCCTTGCCCTCTTTTCTCAATAAGACGCGAATGAATACTCGAAAGAAGCATCCGAAGTGTCTCGGTATGTAGTTGGTTCTTCTGCTTCATTGAGAATTCAAGATCGTTATGAATTTTTATTTCCAGGGGTGCTTCCATATTTTTTGAGTTCTGAAAGCGACTTTATTTTTGACACACGGTAGAGCGCGGCTGCTTTGCGTTTGTTTCGATTTACATTTCTCGTGGTAAACTTCCTTTTCTTCATTTCTTTCATAATTCCACTTTGTTTCACTTTTTTGTTAAAACGAAAAATAAACGCACCCACATGTTCCCCTTCTTTTTTCTTTATCTCTATCATATAAATTTAAGAAACTATTTGTTTGTAGATTTCATCAAGCGACTTTTTTGATATATTTTGTACAACACTTTGTATAGACGAGCCCCCATCATTTTTCCAGCGAGGAATTACATGGATGTGGAGGTGGGCAATTTCCTGTCCCGCCACCTCTCCATGATTGATCCCTACGGTAAATCCTTCTGGATTAATCTTTCTTTTTAAAAGATCGGTTACTTGTTGAACACCCTCAAATAATGGTCCGATCTGCCCACTTTGAACATCCAATATAGAGTGTACATGATTCTTTGGAAATAACACAACGTGTCCAGGGGCACGAGGATGAATATCAAGCACTCCAATTGCAATATCGTCTTCATACACGACTTTCGTCTGTATTTCTTTTTTTGCAATACTACAAAAAATACATTCCATAATTATGATTTTAATTTCTTTTTCACCCCTTCCACAAGTCCGGCAAAAGTCACCGTTTCCTGCGCGCCCGTATCCATATCACGAATAATTGCCGTTTCTTCAAAAACTTCTTTTTGCCCAAGAAGAACTGCAACCGGAGCTTTCGCCTTTTCCGCTGCTTTTAACTGCATCTTCAGCGATTTTTTTCCAAGCGCTTCCATAGTAATAACACCGCTTGATCTCAGAATATGCATAAGACGTACGCTCGCCTTTTTTGCCTGATCTCCCACTACAATAAAAAACACTTTTGGTTTCTGTTTTGTAAGTATTTGATTTCCTTGTAACTGAATAGCCTGTATTATGCGGTCAACAAAAAATGAAACTCCGACTGCGGCAATTTGCCTCTTAAAAGCCATCTCTGAAATGTAATCATGCCGCCCTCCCATAGCAAGCTCAATGCCGAGAGAACGCACACTAAATGCAAGTCGATTACTCCCTTCGCTTTTTCGTATGAGTGAGGGGGTAAGTTCGTAGAGAATACCATTATCTTCTATAAGTTCAAGAAGATTTTTGAAATAATTATTACAACTTTGACAAAGATAATCGAGTACGGTGGGAGCGTCTTTTTTTACAACAGCACATTTTTCAGATACACAGTCAAAAAAAGCGAATGGATCTTTCTCACAGAGATGTGCACAGTGCGAGCACATTTCTCCCTTTTTTGATCCAGTAAATGACTTGATCTTTTCACGATATGCGCCTCGGCATGTCCTACATCCATTAATATTGATAAGAAGCGAAGCATCTTTTATTTTCAATGCTTTTACTACCTCAAGTGTGGCATGAATAATTTCTACATCATAAATTGGATCGTTGTCTCCAATAACGTGAAAAACCCATTCACGAGAAACATTCTTTTCTTGTTCATTTGAATGTTTTATTGAAAATATTTGTCCATAGGAAAAAACCTTAAGCGGAGAAGCAAAATATCCAAGATGATGATCAATGTAACTTCTGAGAAACGGAAGAATATAATTAGGACGCAATGCCAAACGCTCCCCCTTTCCTTTCACTATATAAAGATGTTTTTTGAACGGAAATTCTTTGTTTTGCTTCGTCTCAAAAAATTCGGCGCGCTCAATCACTGGAGTTTCCATAAAATGAAAATTATGAAGTTCTGCAACACCGAACATCGCGCGTCCGATTTCTTTCCACAAATCACCATCCTTTGGAAGGATATCCAATACGTTCTTTGGAGAAAGTGTGTCCTCCTTTTCTCTCTTTCCCTTCTTTTTTTCTTGTGTTGTCATATATGTTATTTATAGAGAGGCGCGGCAAATGCCCGCATCTCATTCAACGGCCACAAACGAATCCGAACCACCCCTATAATATCCGACCCGGGAAGAGATCCCCAACTCCGCGAGTCAAAGCTAAAATTCCGATTGTCGCCCATTACAAAATATTTATCTTCACCAAGTGTTGTATCAAACGATCCAGAAAGTGAAGATCCAAAAAGGTATCTCTCATCCAATTCCTGCTTTTTTCCATTTTTATAAACCGAAACTTTTCCGTTATCAAGCGTTATTCGCTCACCAGGAAGCCCAATAATTCTCTTTATGTAAAATGACCTTCTGTCTCCCGGATAACGAAACACCACCACCTCTCCACGCTCGGGACTTCGGAAACGATATGCAAGCTCATCTACAAGTAAATAGTTCCCATTATAAAATGTGGGCTCCATACTCGCCCCACTTACCACAAATGGCTGTACCACAAACGTTCGGACAAGCACTACCGCAACAACAGCAATCGCTATTGTTTCTATTATTTCAAACAGGGACCAAAAAAATTTCCTCATTATATTAATTAAATCTACAAGCAAAAAACGACTTTCTTTTATATATTCCAAAAAAATAGCATGCTTTATTTTATGACTATATTCATAATTCTCCAATAGGGCATATAACATGGCACCTCATGGATAATTATGGGATAATTGTAAAGAATCAAATGAAAGAATTCAATCCTACAAATCTAGATGTTGTTCGTAAGACTGCGCACATTATTATAGGGCTCGGAAACCCTGGTGTGGAATATATTCATACCTACCATAATCTCGGTACGTTGTTTCTTAAAGAATTACAAAATGCATACGGTTTGTCATTCAAAAACCACACATCAAAAGTGTTTAAGTATGCAAAAAATGGATCAAAAATTTTTGTAGAACCGACTGTGTTCATGAATGATTCGGGACATGCAATACAAACCGCACTACATTATTTTAAAGAAACGCCACAACACCTTCTCCTTGCACATGATGATTCTGATCTTATGTTAGGAAACTATAAAATCGATTTCGGAAGAGGAGCCGCAGGCCACAAGGGTGTTGCTTCAGTAATACACGCACTTGGGACAAAAGATTTCTTTAGGCTCCGTATAGGAATTCGACCGCTAACACCTAATAAAGAAAGGCGGGTAAAAGCATCTGAGTTTGTATTAAAAAAAATAAAAAAAGAGGATTTGGAAATTCTCTCTCACGCGCTCCATATAATTAATGAAAAACTGTTTTATTGAAACATTGCTTCATTTGCAAAAAACGTAAGTGAAAAACTTGCTGTGTTGTCAGGAAGTTCGTGTATCCCAAAAAGTGGAAGATTGACGTCCTTAAATCTTTCATCTTTTAACAATACATTTTTAAACGTTATCGCGGTTCCTGTGTCGGGTGCACGAGCTAACACCTGTATAAGTGCCGACGGAGAAGAAAGCTCAATGCGATCGATAGAGATTTTATTTTCATCTGTAAGTTTTGTGAAATAATCAATGAAGTTTGAGAAAAACGCTCCATACCGGGGTTCGCGTCGAATTGCGTCAACTATCGTGTTAAATTCGAGTGCTTTCGATCGAATATCGGCAAATTCTTTATTATTTATTTGTGGCTTTGAAATATTCAATTCATCGCTGAGGTTTTTTAACTGTCTATTCAAAAACAGTGCCGATACAAGAAACAAGATAAAGAAAAATAAAAATATAATTCCTAATACATTTCTCCATAATTTCGTAAATCCCAGCACATACTGTTCAAAAAAAAGATCTGCCGACATTCCATAATTCAAATTAATATACTGATCCGTGCTAAAATCATTTTCCCCACGAAGTGCGGAGCCATATACCACATACCACGATGGTGTAACTTCCTGTGAAGGAAGTACGAAGGGAATAATTCCCAAGTTCCCGAACCTTCCCTTTAATATCCGCTGTATATCCCCCTCGAACCCGGGCGCTACTACGATAACCTGATCAAGCATCTCTCTAAATCTGCTCAGAGTGAAATTAATAACTTTTTGTACTTCATCAACAATTACCTGCTCGAATGCGTCACGAGAAATTTGTTTTCCTTCACCCTGCACTGATTGCCAAGAACGAAAATAATCAAATTGCAATGTGTTGTGGCGAAGAATTGAGAGATCAATTCCATCCCCAGAAACCTGTAATACTAGGACCGGCTTTTCTTTAAGATTTATTGATTTTGTAATCACGCGTGAAAGAGAAAGCGCTGGGAATTCAAATGCAATCGGATGAAATGAAGCGCCTTCAAACACCTTTCTAAATTCCTCAATAATATTTTTTTCAACAAATGCACCAAATAATTCAAAATGGTCGTCATTTTCTTTCACTAATTGCCAACTCATATATGCGGAATCGTGAGGAATTGGCGAGATCATCTGAAGATTTAAATCTGCCGCTTCTTCAAGTTTTTCTTCTCCAACATTTGGAACTTCAAAACTTTGAGTAAATACAATTTCTGTTGGAAGAGTCACAATTACCTGAAGTGTTTGTGTCTTTTTTCTAGGATTCACTGCTTCTCGTATCTGCTTCAAAATATTTATGAATTCATCAGGATTCTGCACTCGTCCGTTTTTCATCACTCCCGGAGGAAAGCGAAAGAAATGTGTCTGTGGTTTCTCTTTTTCAAAAGAAACATATTGCACGCCAAGACCACTTACATAAATTCCACCCACAGGCGGCCGAGAGCTTAATTTTTCCAAAACATGCCCAAACCATCCAAGAATTTTTTTTATTAGAGAAAAAATATTATTCATAATTTTTATTCAACTGGCTGTTCTGTAATTGATTGTAACTCAGTTTGTCCCGTAGTTTGATCCACAAGTAAAGTAGCGACAAATTTTTTCTGGTGCGCCGCTGCCGTCCCAACGCTCGTAATGGTAAACGTATACTTATTTGTAGTAATATCAACCGTCCTACATAGGAAAATCTCTGCAACATCTCCTCCTGTAGTAACGGTATATGTATAGGGCGAGGCGCAAGAAGCGGAAGAAAAGTCTTTATTTTGCATCACTCGCGCAAGCGCATCATTAATACCTGAACGAGCGGCGGTTTCTGCACGTACTGCAAGCCGTTCACCATACCCGGAAGTGCTTAAAAAATATGTAACAAACGCCCCCGCAATCGTAATCTCAATAATAATGCCGCTTACAAGCAATATAAATGGCAACGTCATTTGTCCTCCATATACATTCTTATATGCACTTGAAATGAACATATATATCTATCATAGCAAAAACCCCGCAAGGCTTATAGACCGCGGGGTTTTTGCATACGAATTATACAGAAAGTATCTGCACACTTGTGTACGGCTGACGATGACCTCTTAGTTTTCTATACCGAGTTTTTGAGTGATATCGAAATACTATTTTCTTTTTTTCCCTTCCACTTTCTAAAATTTTTGCATTCACTACAGCTCCTTTTATATAAGGGGCGCCGATTGATATCTCATCCTTTTCAGCTATCAAAAGCACTTTATCAAAAACTATTTTATCATCTTTTTTTGATGAGGAAAGTTTTTCAACCGAAAGTATCGTTCCTTTTTCGACAACATACTGCTTTCCTCCTGTTTCTATAACTGCAAACATATATTTAAAATCTACACCAGATTATCATTCTTGAATAAGAAAATCAACCCCGCACCTTTTCTCAATTGGATTTGGTTTATTTAAAAGTAAATCCTGAAACATTCC
Source organism: bacterium (assembly GCA_021801565.1). GTDB lineage: Bacteria > Patescibacteriota > Minisyncoccia > UBA6257 > GWB1-50-10 > JAKANR01. Next base: position 160,933 of record JAJYXV010000015.1, on the reverse strand, counting down.
ATAAAAAAGATATTTTTCCAAGAAATCATTCAAAACCATAATTATGGTTTTGAAATTGAGAAAAGGTGCGGGGCAACCCTGTCAGTAAAAACAAAATTCCCCCCAGTGTGTATTGGAGAGGAATTTTGAAAAAAATCGATTTTATTCCACGTGGTCGCGGAGTTTTGAGATAAGATGAGACGCGTAGTCTTTTCCACCCAACCCAAATGCAATACCACCGGCAATAGCAAGCATTGCAACAAAACCAGTCACCACCGCATTGATGATTTGTACCGCAACACCAAGTTGAGATAGTGCCGCAAAAAATCCAAACATCGTAACCGCCCACCATGTAAGTGAGCCAAGAAAATTTGATGCGTGGAGTTGTGCACTTTTCACCGAGGCCTGTACAAGCTTTTTCAATACATTCGCAATCACCACTGCCGCGAGCATAATAAGCACCGCAACGACAACGTTTGGAATATAGAGCAATGTATCGCGGAGAAAACCAGAAAGTGAGTAAAATCCCAAAATATCAGACGCGGCAAGAAGAAATACTACGACAAAAAACCAGTACACCAATTTCCCAAAAAACTTTCCACTATTCAAAGAAATCCCTGCACGATTGAAATACTCTTGAATTCCGAGCCCAGCTAATGCCTTATCAAGTTTAATTACCTTAATAAGCCGATCAACAAGGGTCCCTAGTCCAGCAGCAACAATGAGTCCAATGAGAAGAACAACGAGTGCACCCAGAATATTTCCAATTGTACTCATGGTTCCTACCCAAAGGTTTTGTAATGATCCAATAATAACCGATGCCCAATCTTGAATAATCATAAAAATAACATAAAAGGTATCTCTCTATATAAAAATACCTTTGTATTCTCGACCTTTTTGCATTTATCTTATTATACCAAAAAAACACATGGGAATATAGTTACATTCTCATAATTCATAACAATGTGCCTATTCAAGTACAAATGATGCGCGTACAACGGCGGTTACCTTCTTTTCAAGTGATGTGGTGTCATAAAATCCGTAGTCCGAAAAATCCGTTGCATTCTTTGCAGTTACCTGAAATACCCCCATACTTGCCGACTGAAGAAATCCGATTTTTCCGCCAGTACTTTCTACAATTTTTTCAGCCCGAGTTTTTGCATTTTTTGTTGCCTCAGACAAAAGTTCCACGCGTAACTCCGAAAGTTTATTGTAGTAGTATTCGAGATTTTGGCTTGAAAAAATAACTCCTTTTGTAATGAGCGAATCGGATGCGTCTTGAGAAAGTTTTGTTACCTTATCAACATCATCTGACTGTATAATTACATCTTGTTTGAATGTATATCCGGTCACGCGATTGCCCCCACATGATTGGTTTCCGAATTTGTCGTAGAATACATTATTTTGGCTCTCACACACCGCCGTCATGGTCATCGGCTGTATTGTAATCGCTCCATCCGGAACACCGTACTCCTTAAAATAATCAGAAACAATTCCAAGGTCTTTTTTCATCTCTGTGCTTCCCCCTTTCAAATTATCCGCGCCAACATTGCGAGAAAAACTACTCACCCATTTTACAGTATCCGATTTCACCACTTTTTCCGCTGATCCGGTCACTGCAACTACATTTGAGAGAGCCTTCACCCTATAAAATGTATTTGCGACGATAAGTGTTCCTCCAACAATACTTGTTCCTAGAATAAGCGCGCTCACCATAAGTGGTAATGATGCTGATTTATTTTGGTTCATATATATTTATTTTATTCAAAGATTCAAAAAAAGAAAGAGTGTTCTTTTTACGGATCATGTATCAATGCGTTTCATAAGTGCGAGATCATTTTCTTTAAGATGATGCAGTATTTCCATTTCAGGACTTAGTGCAATTGTTTTTCCAAGATATTGTCCCGCAGTAAAATTTGGAAGCAACACATAATCGGCACCATATTCATAAAGGATTTTGGCATCTTTTTCCGTATCTGCACGAAGCACCAATTTTGGTTTTTTGGAAAGAGAACGGATTTTTTTCGCAACCATAATATTATCTTCAAGAAGAGGATTTGTGGAAATGACAAGTTTTGCATCCTCAATCCGCGCATTATAAAGCACTTCGTCATCGCTTGCATCACCATAAATTACCTCATACCCCTTCGCTTTCAGTTTTTTAATCACGTCCGGATCAAAGTCAATGATAAGAAGATCTTTTCGTGGAAGTCCAAGTGCTAAACTTTCGCCTGTGCGATGTCCCCCGATAAGCACAATTGATTTTTCTCCTCCACGTTCAGAATATTCAAGTTCTTTTATTTTCTTTCTCTCAAAGAATTTTAATATATGTTCAATTGATTGATAGATGCGCTCTCCATAGACAATGAGGTAAGAAGAAAGTGCAATGGTAATAATACCGACGCTTGTGATAAGTGTTACTACCTGATCTGTAATATGTCCGAGTTTTAAGCCGAACGCTGCAAGCACCAAGCTGAATTCTGAAACTTGTGCAAGTGCTACACCAGTCAAAAAACCTGTTCTTCTCCGATGTCCCAGAAATCCCATAATAACGAGGATAATAAGCGGATTTCCAATAAGCACAAACAGAGAAAAAACAATAATAGGAACGGTGAGTCCACTAAAATTTGAAATTACCGCAGAGGACCCAAGAATCACAAAAAAGATAAGGATAAAAAAATCGCGAAGCGAACGGACACGATAAGAAATTTCAAAGTGCTCCGACGAGTTTGCAAGTGCGAGCCCTGCGAGAAATCCTGCAATTTCAACTGAAAATCCGATTTTACTGACTATCGCGGCAAGAAAAAATAACCATGCGAGACTTGTGAGAAATAAAAGTTCTTGTGAGCGTGCAATGCGATCAAAAAGTGGAGGAAAAAATTTTCTTCCAAGCCATACAATTGTCGCAAACAACACTCCCCCTTTTAAAAGGGTAAGAAGGAGACTTCCCCACGCAATGGTTCCTCCGGTTCCTTGAATACCAGCCAGAATAACGAGAATAATAATAGCAATGATATCTTGAATAAGAAGTATTCCTACGCTGATTTTTCCATATAAACTGTTAAAATCTCCCTTGTCGGAAAGTAGTTTTACCACAATCACTGTACTTGAAAACATAAGCGTAATGGCGATATAAAGTGCGTGGAGTGGAATAAATCCGAGCCATATGGCAATCATATATCCGAACAGTGTTGTAATAGTAACCTGTCCGAGTCCGACGAAAAGTGATGTTTTCCCGACAAGACGAAGGGAGGTGTAATTAATTTCCAAGCCGACCAAAAAGAGAAGAAACATAATTCCCAAATCGGAAAACACAGAAAATACTTCTCCATTTTGTATGTTGAAAAAACCAAAATACCCAATACATATTCCCGTCACAAGATATGCGAGAATAATTGGCTGCCGCAAAAGTTTTGCCACAATTCCAAGTGCCGCAGCAATAAGAATAACCACTGCAAGTTCAAATAATCCTCCTGTCATATTTTTAATTGTATCATACGGTTTTCCCGTAGAAGAGAAGGGGTCTATAATACACGCGCGAAAAGATGGCTAATAATTTTGTATTAAAAACCCAAAAAAATTGAGAGATAATAAGTTTTTTCCGCCAAAAGTGCCTGTCTACCGAAAGTAGAGATCTGCCATAGATACGACAAGTTTTCTAAATTAAAAACCCAACTACAATCATCACCGCAAAAAGAATGAGCCACGAGATTGTGGAAAAAAGAAATGTAAATGCCTCTTTTTTGTATCCGTCTAAATAAAGTTGGACCGGATTTCCAAAAACCAAAAATCCGGTTATTGATGCTGATATTACAAACAAGAGCAACATAAAGAGAGGGATCATAAAACTCGAAACATCTCCAAAAACATTTTTTCCATTAAACATGAGGAACGCTACCAATGCGATATAGACCAACGTACCGAGTGCACATAAAAAACTTTTTAGATAGAAATTAGATTTTTTCATAAATATTACTTAATCACGGTAAGGGTAAGGAGTATCGCTACAATACAAAGAATACCAAGTCCGATAAAAAATATAAAATCGGCAACGTTTTCATAGAAATTTGCTCTCTGTTCCGAATTTGTGCGCATAGACATAAAAGAAAACAAACTACTTATACAAAACAAAAGAATCTCTAACGCCGCAATTTCATCAAGTAGTGTGTCTTTTGATAAGCCGATTGCCCTGATTGTGGTAAATAATATAAATGAAAATCCCACCAAGTTTGATGATGCATTCAGTATGTGTGATGAATTTTTATTTTCCTTATTAATTGACATATATATTTTGTGGACCTAGGCAGAATCGAACTGCCGCTTCAACAATGCGAATGTTGCGTCATACCACTAGACCATAGGCCCATCACAGATCCACAAATTTATAAACGGGGCACGGTGCGAATGTTCCCGATTTGTATAAAAATTTTATGATTTTTATACACAAATCGCAATCCCGCGATACGAAGTATGGGCGGGACCGCGTTCTACCACTGAACCATAGGCCCACCAAAATCATCGAGGATCATCGATTTTTTCAAATTTTGAAATAACTGACTCAATCGACTTTCTACTTTTCCATGACTTAATTTGTAATTCCCTATTCCGAGCAAATTTTAGTGTCTTATATTCTTCAATATATATCAATTGCCAGGGTTTGTATCTCTTTGTCGATTTGACCAGACCATGATTATGAAAATATAACCGTTGTTCAATATTATTTGTACTCCCAATATAAAAAGGGTTGTTTAACTCTGATCTTAAAATGTATGTGTAAAACATTTCAAAATTTAAAAATCAGGACGAATGTTGCGTCATACTCCCGAAAAATAATCAATCTTCAATTTATATATTTTTCGAGGATCCGCGATTCTAACGCATTAAGTTATGAATCGGGACACTGAACTACAGGCCCAAACTACACTTTATATTAAATAACTCTTATTATTTTCGCCACCTGGTCTGATTTTTTTATTTCAGCGAATTCTCCTTCATCTAATTCAATGCTTTCTTTTCGATTATCAACATACACGATCGCAGGACCACGTGCAATTGTAATTCGTATCATCGAACTTTCTTTGAGTACAATATGATCCGACTGTTCAGTACTATTATTAAATGCAAGCCCCATCCCCACTTCAAAGTAACTATCGGTAATCGAACGATAGTATCCGGTTGAACCAAATGGCGTTGCCACTACCACCCCATCACCAATCACTCCTTCCAAAATTTTTTTATTATTCACCGACACATCGTAGCGAATCGCGTGGCGCGGATCTTTATTGTGCACAATCACATCATTTACTCCTACGTATGTTTCCCCACGTGCAACTACATTCAATTTCCAAAACTCTTCAATCGAATATTTTTTTTTCTCTATTTTCTTCAACACTTCTTCATTTGAAATCGGTGAACATAATTTGCACACTGCGCTTGCGCGAAGCGGAAGTTTTGGAATTCCCGGATACATGTGTTCTGCACGCATAAGCGTTCCATCCCCACCGTAACTTACAACGACATCGGGATTGTAAGAAACAATTTCAAACCCGTGTTCTTTTAAAACCTCTTCAACTCCTGAATTTTTTAATGTATTAAACACCAACACTTTCATATGAATCAATAATATCACTATTCCCGTTTTTTTTGCGGGCAAGCGTATTCAAAACAAGTTCGCGCAAAAAATCACTATATTGAATACCTGAACTTTTTGCTGCGTCTTCAAATCCGGATTCAGGAGAAACGACTGGGTTTGTATTTATCTCAAGTATATAAATGCGGCGGTTTTCACTTACGCGTATATCAATCCGCACATAATCTCTGCATCCAATCGCCTGGAACGCCTTGAGTGCATATTTTTCAATACGATTTTTAAGTGAGGCATCAATGTCTGCCGGAAAAATTGTATCGAGTGGTTTTTCTGCATCCCATTTTGTCTTATATGAAATAATTTTGGGTTCTTTTTTTGGAACGGTCGAAAAATTAATCTCTCCGATTCCCAAAACGCGTGGTGGATTGCCGACCACCGCAACAGTGAATTCTCTTCCCTCAATAAATTCTTCAACGACTGCGGGTTGATTATATTCTTTGTGAATAATCGCAATTAATTTTTCCACTTCCCCTTGTGTCTCTACCACGGAATCCTTTGTAATGCCGGCGCTCCCATCTTCTCGCACCGGCTTCACAATATAGGGCGGAGTGAGGTTTTCAACATTCGGCGTTTCACCAACAGGAACCACAATTGATGACGGAGTTGGAATTCCGGCGGAATCAAAAATTTGTTTGCATTTCATTTTGTTGAGCGCTAACCCGAGTGCAAAAGGAGGATTACCCGTATAAGGAATACGAAGTAGTTCAAGCATTCCCGCTACATACATCTCGGTCTGGCTCCGCTCATAAAGCGATTCACACAGGTTAAATACAAAGTCGGGATTCACGTCTTCTATTTTTGAAATAATGCGCGCGTTAATTCGTTGAATCCCCATCACGCGCACCGTGAGTCCAAATTCTCTTAAAAACTTTTTTATAATTTGTACCTCATCGCGCGATTCGGCAAGTGAATCAAAACTATCATCATTAATTACTGATGATGTAGAACCAGCGCTTCCCTGTGTATTATATAAAATCAAACACGTTTTCCCCTCAAGTTTCATTCCGTTAGAAGTAGACCGCGAATAAACGATATGGTCTATGATTCATAATTATTATTCGACTGATGTTCATATGTGTTGAGTTGAGTAAATTTTCGTGGTCGCACCCGTCTGCTGCGGGCAGAATTTCTGACAGAATTTTATAAATATATTTTTATTTTACGCCCGTAAAATTTTTTTTCAACAAAAAAGAGCATCATTGATGCTCTTGTGTTTCTGATCTCTAAAAGGCTTTGGGTTTAACAGCGTACACACAAATGCGGAAACTAACTTTCTTATCAGCCAAACGATAAGAATTCTGCTCTCACTGACCGCGGTGCACACACATCAATATAAATACGTGCAGCTATCATTCCTCGTTACAGGAATCTTTTCCCAATTTTATTAGAGGGCTAGCATCACTCTATCTCTTCACTTATTTTCCGGCAAGCCCACCGACACCCACATACCGGGAACGGTAAAATGTTATGTTTTACAATACTTTTTTTAATCTATCAGGAAAATCAGAAAAGATACCATCAACACCAATCCTTTTCATTTGTGTGATATCTTTTTCCTTGTTCACTGTCCATACAAAAACTTTCATCCCCTCTTTATGTGCATAATCCACAAGTTTTTTGTTCGTAACCAAAAGTGATGGATTAATCGAATAGGCACCAATTTTCTTTGCAAACCGAAACACACCAAATTGAAGCAACCAGTTAAACAAAACACTTAATTGGATTTTATTGTCCAATAGTTTCATGGTTTTAAGTTCTGAACGAATAAACGATGAAATGAAAAAATTGTCATACAGCCATCCGTGTTTTTCAATTGCATTTTTAACAATTCTATATGTGGGTTCTGCACATCCCCTTTCCTTCAATTCAATGTCTAACTTCATCTTTCTATCAACAAAATTAATTGTTTCTTCAAGTGTCGCTATGTGTGCACTCCCCTCCACAATAAGCTGTTTTAGTTCAGTGAGCGTCTTGTCGCGCACGTGTCCTTTTCCATTTGTTATCCGCCTCAACGTCCTGTCGTGTATTACCACCACCTCTCCGCTTTTACATACGTGTACATCAATTCCAAGTGCATCCGCTTTCATTTCAAGCGCTTTTTGAAACGCAATAATGGTATCCTCCGGCTTGTATGCAGATGCTCCACGATGGGCAATTTTAAGAATCATATGTATAAATTATAATTTTTTTGAAACAGTAAAACAAAGTTGAAAACTCCCATGTGGGAGTTTTTTGTTTATTGGTAATGTTATTTTATCGGGCTACCCGCCTTCGCTAAAGCTACGGACGGGCAAGCAGGGAATTCCTGCCCGACGCCCGCCTGACGGCAGGCAGGGCAGGCGGGGAACCCTGTCTATATAAATTTTTTATAAATTTCCAGGGAATGTCCCCAACATTCCCGTTGAATATTTTGTCGGGGCGCCGAGAATTGAACTCGGTCTACACGCACCCGAAGCGTGCGTACTACCGACATACTCCGCCCCGACAAAATATTCAACCCCAAAACGTGTGTACTGCCGTCATATTTATCACATAGAAAACATGTTTTTCTTTTTGACTCCACCCCGCGTTGAGACACTATAACAAATGTTTCTGATCTTCGCGATGCGCACCGTATAATTCTTTCGATTTCTGACTCAATACATAAACGGAAAGAATTGCAATATACGTCGCAATTATATCGGTACCCACTTTATATTCCGGTCCAAGAAAAAAAGATGAAACAAAGAACACGACGAGGATAATACTGAACGCAATAACAAAAAATTCTCCATGACGTTTTCCCGGGTGACTGTCATGCCAGCGGTCGAATTCCTTACTCCCCACAAAAATACTCAGAACCGCGATATAGAGCGTTCCGAACGAGCCAAGTATATACTCATATTTGTTCGCAAAGAAAAAATCCAACGTAATCAATACGAGATAGAGTGTTCCCCATGTGACTGCGAGCGCTCTCCAAATCTTTTTCTCGAAAAACTTATTCATTGCCTATTTCACAAAATAGCGTTTTTTTATGTCATTTTCAACCCCCTCTTCAATCGAGTCTCTTTTTTTTCTCCCCTCATCTGCAAGTTTTCTTAATTCAACAAGAGAAAGCACCCCAAGCTCTTTTACTTTTTCCTTAAGATACTCCTTTGTGTTTTTTGATGGATCATCTAACACCTCCTCGAGAAGTACAAATAATATATCGCCTATGCGCGGACCAGCTGGAATATTTAAAAATCTCATAATATCATCGCCTTTTACCGCGAGCATTTTTGGATGCACCGGATCGTGACGCACCTTGTCAATCATAAAAAGAAGATGACGGAGTTTGTAGGGAAATGCCTTTGGTACTTTTGAACCAACACGATCAGCCTCACGCACACTCAAAATATCATCTATATTTTCAACTCCGATGCGTGCGATAAATCGCCGCACCCCAGCCTCGCTTACTTCTCCCACATTATAGTAGAACATGTGGTAACGGATGAGATGGCGCACTTTCTGTACGAGATCGCGGGGAAATCGAAGTCGATCAAGCACATCTTTGGCCATTCGCGCACCAACCATTTCATGATTATAAAATGTTGCACTTTCTCCGCTCCCACTTTTTGTCCGTGGTTTTCCAACATCATGTAAAAGCGACGCTAGACGCACCTCAAGTGAATAATTTTTTTCTGTTGCATATTCAAGTGCCCGCACGTTATGTTCAAATACTGTGTAGACGTGGTGTTTGTTTTGTTTGCACCCAACTCCTTCCAAAAGTTCGGGAATAATATACTCAAGCAAATCGAACTTTTGAAGCATAAACATTCCTTCAGCGGCGCGCGGAGTCATAATAAGTTTTTGGAACTCGTCGCGAATTCGTTCTTCGGCGATATGCTTTAACAGTGGCGCATTTTTCTTTATTACTTTTTGTGTTTCTTGTTCTATTTCGAATCCGAGCTGTGCGGAAAGACGCACTGCACGCAACAACCGAAGCGCATCTTCATTAAATCGCTTTTCTGCATCTCCCACCGTGCGGATAATTTTATCCTTCAAATCTTCCTGTCCTCTATATGGATCAATAAGTAGACCAACAACCGACAACTTACTACCGACAACATTTTCTTTTCTCTTATTGTGAATTGTTTGTTGTGGGTTATTAGTTAACGAAAGCGCCATCGCATTCACCGTAAAATCTCTTCGTGATAAATCTTCTTCAATTGTTTTTGCAAATTTTATTTCATCCGGGTGGCGCTTATCTGAATATGTCCCCTCAATACGAAACGTGGTCACCTCAACAACTTTTAATGTAGAATCCTCTGATCTTGTTTTTATTCCCACCGTCCCAAAATCATTTTCATACACGGTTGCGGGCTTGTCCGCCGTAGCACCCGCGAAGGTGGAAAAAAGTTTTTGTATTTCTTTTGGATGTGCATTTGTGGTAATGTCCCAATCCTTCGGTCCGCCGGTTAGTGAATTACCAATCAAAAGATCACGCACACATCCCCCAACGAGATATGCTTCATATCCATTTCGTGTAAGCGTTTCCGCTATTTCTTGTATTTCTTCTGGAATTAAAAACTCTTTCATCTCATATTCATTTTACGGCAGAAATCAAGAAATTAACAAATTTGATAATTTAATACAAATCACATTAGAATGATAATGTTGCGCCCGTAGTGAAACGGATATCATAACTGCCTTCGAAGCAGTCGTTGGGGGTTCGAATCCCTCCGGGCGCACCATAAAAATGGAAGGAATTTTATTCGCATTTGGAGCGTTGTTATGTTGGGGATTTGGCGATTTTTTTATACAGAAATCAAGCCGCATTGTCGGTATCTGGAAATCCCTCTTTTTTATCGGTATATCGGGTATTATTGTTATCTTTCCATTTATTGTGAGTGAACTCGGCGGACTTTTGCGGGAACCAAAACACCTTGCGGTTCTTTTTCTCGCTGGACTCATTGTCCTTTTTACCGCCCTCTTTGAATTTGAATCGCTTCGACGAGGAAAACTTGCAATTGTCGAACCCGTACTCGGTATTGAACTTCCCATCACTATCGGTCTTTCAACACTCATTTGGGGAGAGATAATTTCACTTCCACAACTACTCCTTTCATTCACAACGTTCGTCGGAATTATCCTTGTCATCACAAAACACCATACACACCTCCACTATCATCGTCGAATTAATATCGAGAAAGGAGTTATATTTGCCAGTGTTGGCGCAATTGGTATGGGGCTCTTTAATTTTTTAATTGGCGTAGGAAGTCAACAAACATCGCCGCTCCTTACTATATGGTTCACCAGTCTCCTTTTTACCTTCGTGTGTTTTATTTATCTCGCGCGACACAAAATACTTCATGAACTCATAGAAGATATTCGTAAAAATCCAATTCCGATTATCAGTGTTTCTATTTTAGACAACCTTGCATGGGTTCTGTTTGCTATGTCGACAACACTTATTCCAATCACTATCGCCACCACCATCAGTGAAAGTTATATTGTAATCACGGTGTTGCTTGGACTTTTTATAAATAAAGAAAAATTGAAGTGGCACCAATATGTTGGAATTGTAGTTACTATTCTCAGTATCATTTTCCTTTCTGGAATAAGCGAATAGATGTTTATTCCTACACATATTATTGGCGGACTTCTCATTGGAAAAATAACCGGAAACTATGTCCCCGCGCTTATCGGCGCGACACTCATAGACCTTGATCATCTGGCGGTGTACGCAAAACACGGACTTTTGTTAAAACCATGGAGACTGTTAAAAATTATTTCAGACAAAGAAGACACGCTCGGATATCAAAGAAATTTTCTCCATAGTATATTCGCATTTATTCCAATCTGTTTTATTTTATTTTTTATTAATTTTGATTTCGCGCTTTCATTCTCTCTCGGATACGCGTGTCACCTCCTTTTTGATGCGCTTGATGATGCAGATTTCTATCCGTTTTTCCCTTGGAAAAAAATAAACCCCGTTAGAAACCCACACAACATATTAAACACTATGCTTTCTAAGGTTGGTCGACGTTTGCCCCAACAGCAAACCATGAGGCACTCCGATTCTAACGGGGTAAATCTTCATGGACCAATTAAATATTTTTCAAAACAAGAATTTATATTTGCACTTATTCTCTTTATTTTGTGGGTTATATAAATAGACAAAATTTCTTTCTCCCACTTGAAATTTAAAATTTAAAATTTATCATTGTTATACGCCCCTATAGCTCAATTGGTAGAGCTGCGCCCTCTTAAGGCGAAGGTTCTAGGTTCAAGTCCTAGTGGGGGCACAAAAAAAATCCGCACACTATGCGAATTTTTAATTTGAAACAGGAATGCTATTTTGATTTTTTTGTAAAATCTAATACAACATTCATTATTTTTACATTTAATTCGATTCTTTTACGAAGTGGATGTGCTTCCGGGGTTTCGGTGCACATTGAATATGGAACTCCATCTCGAAACATCTTGTCTTCAAATGATCCGTCTGGACGATTGATAATAAGTCCGTTTTTTGCGGGATCATTGTAAATACGTTTTCTTGTATCAATTGGAAAATATTTTTTCGCAAGCAGAATAATATCGCGGTAAATTTTCTCGGGTTTTTTTTCAAAATTATAAAGATAAAACTTTTTAAATCCCTCGTCCTCGTGAAGCGCATGAAAAAAGAAAATATTTTCATTCTTTACAGCATTGTAGAGCACCTTATTTTCTCCCGATAAAACACTCTTACAAAAATGTCCGTTTAAATCCTTGTTCAAAAAATTGCGGCGAATTCCCCTGTCAAATCCGTATGGATTTGCCACGGGAAATAAAATAATTTTTGTATCCTTATATCTTTTCGAATTATAATGTTTCATAAATTCGAGTATTGCCCACGGACCAGCGGGTTCTTCTCCGTGAATTCCGCCAGAAAAACACACTGTTTTTTTTCTTGAATTTCCCAAAACAATTTTAAACATTGGATACTCTTTCTTTTTTCCAACATCACCAATTTTCTGTAGTTTTATACCATTTTTAATACAAACCTCCTTCAATTTTTTGATATATTTTTCGTAATGCATACAAATAGTGTAACACAAACAAAACTTATATTATCTGGAAAACTATCAAAAATTTCCAAAGAAAAATCCCACCAAATAATGAGGTGGGATTTTTTATTATTTCAAAAGAAATTTTGGGGTGGGTATTATTCTACCCACAATGTTTGCCATAACCATCACAAAGATGGTTATAAAGAATAGCCCTATGGATTTTGGAATACCAGCAAAAATCCCCGCACCACAAGCGCAAAATAGAACAAGAAGAAGTGTAAATGTTCTATCCTCGTAATCAAACGATAAGAAAAAAAGCATAACAGCGGAGACAACGATCCCAAAAAAAACATCTGTTTTTGCTCCAAGAATCAAACCAGAAATAACAACAACAACTAATAAAAGGGAGAAGGTTGAACATACATAAGTCCAGAATTTTATATTTCTTCCGTCTCCGAATCTAAGTTCTTCTCTTTTTTTATACGCCTTTGAAAAAAAAGAACCAAAAAATAGAAATAAAACGAAGGTCGGAGCAAATAAACACAATCCTGGCGACAAGAGAGTTTTTTCTTGAGAAAATTCTTTAACAAAAACCCTCATTTCTTTTTCATCTAAATATGCGTATTTAGATGAAGATTTTTCCGTTTTCATAAAATATCCGTACTCAGGATGATATACTACCGTGTCCCAATTGGATATTCTCGAAGAATCTGATTTTCCCATTCTTTTGTAGTCATAAAAAAGAGAGTAGGCGTGGTAGTAATCAAGATTCTCTGGGAACATTATTGTAGCAACTGGAATTTTTGTAGTCGTTTGTACAATTTTTACTATCCCGTTTTTTTCATAAAGGGTATCAGTTTTTTCAGATTCGGACAGAATAACAACTGAGGTATCTGAGAGTTTTTTGGAACTGTAATTTTGAGCATACAAGTTCAAAGACTGGAGAAATAAAACTACAAAGATAGCAATCATCTTTTTCATTTCAAAATTCCTTATATTATGAATAAATTATTAATTGATACTGTTTTAATTATAGCACGTATATATGAAAAAGTCAAATATACAATGGAAAAATCATCAAAAATCGAGTATAATATGGCGGAAATCTTGATTATGGGTGGGATAAATCATATTCAACTATCATCTCCTCTCTCTTCGATTCACGGCATCGGACCGCGATTTGTTCAAAAACTAAATAAACTGCACATTGAGACGGTAAGGGATTTGCTCTGGCATTTCCCAACACGATACGAAGATTTTTCGAATATCACAAAAATTTCCGATCTTATTCCTCGCGAGGAATGCACTATTCAAGCGCTCGTGAAAAAAATAAACGTGCGCCGCGCATGGCACAAGCGCATGTTTATTATTGAGGCAAAACTTGAAGACGAGACCGGAGAAATACGCGCGGTGTGGTTCAATCAAACCTACATCAAAAATATTCTTGCACCCGGCAAAACGGCAAATTTCTCTGGAAAAGTAAGCGAATCACGCGAGGGAGAATTATATTTTTCAAATCCAGGATATGAAGTGATGACATTTCAGGATAAAGAAACAAAACACACGGGGCGTATTGTGCCGATTTATCCGGAAACAAAAGGACTCACCTCAAAAGGCATACGTTATCTTATCCAACCACTTTTGAAAGCAATCGAAAAACCAAAAGAATCGCTCCCGCAAAAAATCGTAAAGCAACAAAATCTCCTTTCACTTTCCGAGGCGCTCAATATAATTCATTTTCCAGAAACACTTGACGATGCAATGGAAGCGCGCAGACGATTTAATTTTGAAGAATTATTTCTCCTTCAACTTCATCTTCTTGGTGAACGCGCGAGACTTACAAGAGAAAAGGCGCCCGCACTTGATATCGATGTTTCGATGATAAAAGCATTTTTGGAAATACTTCCTTTTGAACTCACTCCATCACAAAAACAGACACTTTGGGAAATCATACAGGATTTAAATAAACCAACCCCAATGAATCGCCTCCTCCAGGGAGACGTGGGTTCGGGAAAAACAATCATCGCGGCACTCGCGGCAATATGCACCGCACATAAGGGATATCAAACCGCACTTATGGCGCCAACAGAAATACTCGCCCGACAACATTATCAGACCATCATTAAATTCTTTCCCGATCATGAAGAAGGGGTTGCGCTTCTTACCGGAAATGAATCAAAACTCTCATATGGACATGGACTGGAAACCGATTTGAAAAAACCATCACTTAAAAAGGAAATTGAGGGTGGAAAAGTAAATATAGTGATTGGCACCCACGCCCTTATTGCGACGTCAAAGACAAAAAAGGAAAGAAAAATTACATTTCCCTCACTTGGGCTTGTTATTATTGATGAACAACATCGATTTGGCGTGCGTCAACGCGCCGAACTTACCAAGCGAAAAGAATATATTCCACACTTCTTAAGTATGTCTGCAACTCCGATTCCGCGTACACTTTCGCTCACATTCTTTAGTGATCTTGATCTTTCGCTTATCACCGAGCTTCCAAAAAACAGAAAGGTTATTATTACGAGCGCGGTGCCACCCGAAGAACGCACGAAAGCATATACCTTTATTCGAAGTGAAATAAAAAAGGGTAGGCAAGCGTTTGTGGTGTGCCCGAGAATAGAACCAAAGACGGAAGACCAAAAACTTACAACAAAAGAACTGGAAGAACTAAATATAAAATCAGTGAAAGAGGAGTATGAGAAACTCTCAAAAAAAATATTTCCTGATTTACGTGTCGCTATGCTCCACGGAAAAATGTCGGGAGAAGAAAAAGCAAAAATAATGAATTTGTTTGTCAAAAACGAAATAAACATTCTTATTTCAACGTCCGTGATTGAGGTGGGCGTCGATGTGCCAAACGCTTCAATTATGATGATTGAGGGATCTGAGCGATTTGGTCTCGCGCAACTCTATCAATTCAAGGGGCGTGTCGGGCGCGGTGAACATCAATCATATTGTTTCTTATTTACTGATTCGTCTTCGGAAGATGTGAAAAAACGTCTCACCTCAATCGTCGAGGCGAAAAATGGACTTGAGCTCGCAGAAAAAGATCTGAAATTCCGTGGCCCCGGAGAATTTTTGGGAGAAGGACAAACGGGAATGCCCGATCTCGCAATGAAAGCACTCCAAAATCCACAGCTCATGAAAGATGCGCGAAAATCGGCGGAGGAGATAATAAAAAAAGACCCAGAACTTTCTTTATATCCAGATCTTAAAAATGCAGTAAAACTATTTACTTCACAAATACATCGAGAGTAATAAACCCTTTATTTTTTGAGAAAATGCCGTACACTAATAACTGTCTAAACGGAGAGTAGTATAGTGGTAGTACGTATGCTTTGGGAGCATATAGTCCGGGTTCGATTCCCGGCTCTCCGACCACCATAATGATTTTTATATTCAAAGACAATCCAAAACGGATAAAGAATATAGAACTAAGAGAGAGCAGATCTCATCAAAAACTTCATTCGCACGTTCCTGATTTTTGTCTTGGAACACATCACCTGAAAAGAAAAAGAGATGGTGAAGATTCGCTCGATTTTTTGAAAAGATATTCGCATCATTGGTTTTCCAATCTTCAAAGACACATCGCTGCACCACTCGAAAAAACGGAAATACATTGGAAAAGAAAATATATGATTTTCCCATCCGTGATAAACGAGAAAGAGAAGGTGTCGTGTAAATATTCAATACAGAAAAGTGGACCAGGAAAAAAAGTGGCACTTATCACAGTGATGCATTGGAATGGCATTCCTAAAGAATACGAAGCGCTTATTTCATTTATAAGAAGACGACTCTTACCAGTAAGCACGTTTTTATTCATCCCCTCAAATCGCAAGACTTCGTGGGGAATTAAAGAATCAATTGATTATGAAAGCGTGGGACCAGATATTGGAAGTATGGTCTCGCGTTTCCAAAAAAATATCTTCGATATACAACAACTTGCATGGATTCTAAAAAACGAACTTGGATTTGAAGAGGTGGGAATATTCTCCTTTAGTATGGGAACGTGTTATTCATCCGTTGCCGCCATGGGGAATCCATCACTTTTCGACTTCGGAATTTTTCATCTCCTCGCAGATGACTTTCATAAAGCACTTATGGAGGGTGTCGGCACAACAAGGATAGCTGAAAAGATAAGAGGAAAAATAGAAGAAAAAGATCTTCGTGAAATTTTAAAAATACTTTCTCCTGGGGCTTATGAAAAAAAATTTAAAAACCTTCCAAAACACACAAGAATTGTTCAGGCAAAATACGATCATATATTTTGTCCAGAAAATGTCATCGCAATAAATAAAAAAATACGGGCAATCCGCCACGATATTGAAATAGACACAGAACCTCTGGGACATAACTGTCTTGGCTCGTTTCCATTAGGACTCAAGGTACTCTACAACGATATAAAATTTATCTATAAACATACGGAAATGAAAAAACATCCATTCAGTAGATTTTTTGCTTCCTAGTCATATCTAAGCGACAACCCAATAGACACATATAAGATATAAAAATTACGCCATATCACAGCGTAATTTTTTATTTAAAGCTCTTTGTTGTTCTTTTTTTGGTGAAACTTATTCTTTCGTTTTCGTACCCCCAAATGTGGGCAGTCCCTTTTACTACAAAACCGTCTTATCTTTTCAATTGTTGCTGATTTTTTCTCTAGCTTACAGAAATAATAAAGATTAAAATCTAGCTTCATAACACATCCTCTTTAATTTATAAAAGAACAAAATATTTCCTTTTCTTATTATAGAATACTTCTTATATTAACTCTTTGGCAACCCGTACGTCGCGAGTGAACGATTGGAATATCGATCATCATTCGTTACCTCAATCGCATCTTTCGCCCATTCCGGCAATACAAACTGTTTTGCGTCTTCCTCATCCACAAATTCGCACTCAAGAATCATAAGCGGCGCAAGCGATCCTTTATACACATCAAATTCAATTGAGTGATTATGATACGGAATCACATATCGATCTTTTTCTAATTGCCTTCCTTCTGTTCCCGACCAAATTTTTCGGAACACCCATTCCGGAATTTCAACCTCCCATTCTTTTCTTACAAGACCCTTTCCTTCTTTAATTGTCATAAAGCATTTTTCCCCTCTCTTCCGCACGCGGATTTTTTTTCCATATCCTTGCTTAATATGAAACATTTCTTTTTCTGAAAATATTTCTTTTGGAATCGGAGAAACAATCCTAAATCGTCTTTCTATTTCCATAGATATCATTATATATAAAAAAAACCATTGTATTACCAAGGAAGCAAAATTACCTGTATGGAACGTTCACTATACTAAAATGATGAATCAAACGTCTTCATTTTCTCAATGAATTGGGTGTTAAGATTGTTAATAAGCGAAGTTTTCTCGTTCACTGTGCTTATATTCGAACGAACAATATTTTGATTCTGAAGTGTGTTGTTTGAAATGAGTGAAGCAAGATTACTCAAAAAAGTGTTCAGTGCTTGCGTGTAAGAGATAAATTCGCTTACCAAAGAAAGTTCTACCGCGACCGCTTCATATGCAATTTGTTGTTCCCTCGGGGAATGAATATCAGCAAGCGACTCGGCAAGTGTTTTTAAATTTTGAGAGAGATCAAATGCTTTTCCATACGCTGCCTCATTCGATGCCCGAGCGCTTTGAATAAGTAAAAGCGCTTCTTCTGCCTTCCCTTTTATTTCAAGCACATTAATTTGTGCAATTTTTTCATTCGTATCACTTGTAAGACGAACTATATCTTCACTCACAGATGCTGCATTTTTTCTTGCCTCAACAAAACGCTCCGGTATATCTTGTGAAGAACGAATTGAAGTAATATAGATAATTCCCAATGCAACGATAATAACCACAATGGAAATCCCAGTGAGTCGAATAAGCTTCTTTTGTTGATCAATAAAACTCATACTTAAGTAGTAGAAACTTAATAACTATTTATACATCAATCTCACCTTTTTATTATACAGACTAATTTTCATCAGCAATCCCCTCATCTCAATTTTACTGGCAAATTTCAAGCGATTGAACTCCCATTGCGAGATATGTGTGAAATACATCATATCATAGGGTTTGGGGGTGCGCTACTTTTATATACTTGCAGAATATTTACCTTTTGTGCAAAATTGTATGAGTGGCGGGATTCGTATAGTGGTTGTACGTCACCCCTGCCCGCCCTGTCTGCCGACAGGCAGGCGGCAGGCGGGCTTCCAAAAATGTTACAAAAATCTTCACCTGCGGGATTCGTATAGTGGTTGTACGTCACCCTTCCAAGGTGAAGGCACGGGTTCGATTCCCGTATTCCGCTCCATCAGATTTTTGTAACTTTGGTGAAGGCACGGGTTCGATTCCCGTATTCCGCTCCAGAATTTGTAACGTTACAGCGTTTCAGAAACAAAAGGGGCTATAAATCGTTATAGGTATGAAAGAGGAAATAACACTCATTCAAAAAGCACAATCAGGAGAGTCTGAAGCGTTTGGAATTCTTTACGATACATATCTTCCAAAAATATATCGTTTTATACTCTTGAAAGTTTCAAAAAAGACAGACGCCGAAGATCTTACCCATCAGGTATTTTTGAGTGCATGGCAAAATATACGGACATATCGCTTTCAAGGAAATCCTTTTTCGAGTTGGCTCTATAAAATTGCGCACAATGCTGTTATTGACTTTTACCGAACACAAAAACCGAGCATCGACATTGAACTCGTTTCAGAAGATTCATTTGCCCACCTCCCCGATCTAGAAAATGAATTAGATCGCGGGATGGAGTTGATCCAAATACGGCACGCACTCACTCAATTAAAACCGGATGAACAAAGTATACTTATTATGAAGTTTGTTGATGAACTATCAAACAAAGAAATCGCCGAAACACTTCACAAAACAGAGGGGGCAATACGTGTAATACAACATAGGGCTCTAAAACAAATAAAAAAAATAATAAATGAATCACGAAATACACAAACAATTAGAACGGCTTAGACAAATCTCGCCAGACCCGCATTTCGCAGCAAGGGTTCGTTTGTCTATTCTGTCACAAAAACAACACATCTCTTATATAGATACGTTTATTTCGTTTATACGAAAGCCTATAGCAATTGGATCTCTTGCATTCGCCATTGCGCTTTTTGTGCTTGTTTCAGTCCTTTCTCCGACCCCCACGGTTTCTTCATTAAAAGACACCGAAACATTAAATCAGGAGGTAAATGCTCTTTCAATTAATATTCACTTAAAAGAACTGTCTTATCAACAAAATGCCGATTCCATGATTATGGCAGCAATCACCGAAATAAAAGACGCAAAGGCAAGTCATTTGAATCCAAATACACTCAAATCAGAATCACAGGATCTAAATATTGAAAATAAAAATACCGAAAATATCGATAAACTTTTAAATAGTGTCATTTTTTAAACATATGCGTACCATTTCACTTTTTATACTTTTTTCGCTTTTGTCCGGAATATACTTCTACACGCCGGCACATGCTCAGTCTGATACGACAAAAAAAGCACTTGAAGACGTAAAAGAAAGCGTCACCACGCTTATTAATGCAAAGGATGAAGAAAATCCAAACGACATTGCATTTCGTATTGAGACATTCAAAAAAGTTATCGACTTTTCCATTGCAGAAACAAAAGATTTAAAAATAAAACTCTTTGACATCGATTCTAAAAAAGTAGGAACATCAACAATCGAGTGGAAAAACAGAATGATGAAAAATCTTGACGATGCGCTCGAATATTATGATTCAGAGAAAAATTTTATAAAAGAAAATGAAGCCTCTCTCACACTCCCAGAAATAAAAACAAAAGCAGAATCATTTAAAGAGTGGCGCGAGAAAGAATATACTCCCACAGCGGATGAAATCAATGATTATTTTCTCATTGAACAGCAGAAACAAGCGCTTGATATAACAAAAAAAAGAGCAGAGAAAATACGCGTTGATATTGAAAAATTGAAAAAAGCGAGAATAAAAACAGCAGAATTAGAAAAAATGTTCTCAAAAACCGAGGTGTTGCTAAAAGACGCTCAAGAATTAAACGACAAAGCGGTTCTCCTTTTCTCTACAACAAAAATTTTGCAATTACCAGAAAGCAAAGATGAGAAAATACTAATGAACGCAACAGAAGAGGCAACAAGTACCGCAACCTCAACAGTAACAGATGAGGTGGAAAAAAACCCCCAATTATCAATAAAAGACTTGGTAAAAGAATCTTTTACTAAAGTAAAAAATATTTATCAAATCTTTATTGATATGAGTAATGTAGTGAGGAAGTTACTCTAAAAAATCCCTCCGACGAATATCGGAGGGATTTTTTATTACTCGATAGATTTTTACTATAATACTGCTTCTTTTAAAACCTTTCCTGCTCTGAATTTTGGTTTTGTGGAAGCCTTAATTTGTATTTTCTCGCCAGTCTTTGGATTTACTCCCATGCGAGCTGCTCTTTTTGCAACTCGGAAGGTTCCAAATCCAGTGATTGCAACTTCTTCTCCGCGGCTCATTGTTTTTACAATGGTATCGAAGATTGTTTCAACTATAAGCTGTGCTTGTTTTTTTGTTTCAATCCCCGCGGATTTCATTACTGCCTCAACAAGTCCGTCTTTTTTCATAAATTTATATTTTGGTACCTAATATAAAGGTGTATTTTGCGCAAAATCGACCTTTTTAACTGTATATACAGTATACCAAATTCATTAGGTTTTTTCTATATTTTTACCCACACTCTGTCCACATCTGATTTTCTATTATCTTAAAATAACAGAATAAAAGTTATGCTCTTTGTTGCCTCTTTTCTGTCAGTTTTCTATTACTTGGCATATTCTACCGCCTTCACTTCACGAATTACAACCACTTTTACCTCTCCGGGGTATTGCACCTCTGATTGAATTTTTGCCGCAACCTGTTTTGCGAGTTGCAATGCGCCAAAATCATCAATTTTTTCAGGAGTTACAAACACTCTCACCTCTCTTCCGGCAGATACCGCATATGCTTGGTTAATCCCCTCAAAACTTTTTACCACCCGTTCAATATCTTCAAGTCTTTTCAGATACTTTTCGAGTGTATCTCTACGCGCACCTGGACGCGCAGCAGAAATAATATCAGCGGTTGCCACTAAATGCGATTCCGGAGATGAATATGGATACTCATCATGATGGGACTCCATTGCTTTAATCACATCTTCATGAATTCCATATTTCTTGAGAAGTTTTCTTCCTATATCCACATGACTTCCCTCTACCTCGTGGTCAACTGCTTTTCCAATATCATGGAGAAGTGCTGCTTTTTTTGTAACATCAACTTTTAGATGTAACTCTGACGCCATCATCCCCGCAATATGCGTCATTTCAATCGAATGATTCAACACATTCTGCCCGTAACTCGTTCGATAATTCAAACGCCCAAGTAAATAGACAATTTCTTTCGGTAGATCAAGGATACCAACTTCAAACGCCGCTTCTTCGCCTACTTTTTTTATATGATCTTCAAGTTCTAATCGCGCTTCTTCTACTTTCTCTTCAATTTTTGCAGGCTGTATACGTCCATCTTTAATTAGTTTTTCAAGCGCTATTTTTGCAAGTTCCCTCCGTAGTGGATCAAATGACGAAATAAGGATACTCTCTGGGGTTTCATCAACAATAAGTTCGACTCCCGTAAGGCGTTCAAAGGTACGAATATTTCTTCCCTCCCGACCGATTACTTTTCCTTTTATATCTTCATTGGGGAGATTTACTACGCTTGTGGTTACATCTCCAATACAGTTACGCGCATATCGCTGAATCACCGAAGTAATAATCTCGGTACTTTTTGCTTCAATTTCGTTTTTCCTTTCCCGTTCAAGTGCCACGATTTTTTCAGCAAGTTCCTTATGCGAATCTCGCTCAAGTTCTTTTATCATTTGGCTTCGTGCTTCCTCTTTTGACATTCCCGCAACTCGCTCAAGCTCTTGCACCACCTTTTCACGACTCGCTTTTACTTCATTTTCTATATTTTTCAACCGATCAAGTTCTTCTCTTTTTCTTGTAGTAAGAGTCTCTGATTCTGCGTGTTGACGCTCGAGAAGTGCCTCTTTTTTCAGTAAATGATCTTCAAGTTTTCGAAGATCTTGTTTTCGTTCGCGCTCTTCTTTTTGCGCGTCTGCAATAATAGCCGCTGCTTTTTCGTTTGCGGCTAACACGGTCTCTTTGGCCTCTGATTTTGCAGTTTCAAGCTGCTCTTGTGCTCTAGATTCTAATGAACCTCTCTTGCGGAGAGCTATCCAAATGCGTGCGAAATAGCCAAGAACGATTCCTAAAACAAAACCAGCCGCCAACAATATGTTGGGGTTCATAATACGAAAAAATTGAAAGTTTTATATACATCGACGTTTTCTCTTTCAATATTTATTTTATATCTCCTTCCCCATTGATGTCAAAAGACGTACAATACATATAATATGAAGCGTATTTGTACACTTGTTATTCTTGATGGGTGGGGATTTGGAAGGGCAGACGAATCAAACCCAATTCATCAGGCACAACTAAACACGTTCAAATTTATCGAAGAGAACTTTCCGTATGGTGCGCTTCAAGCATCTGGCATTTCAATTGGAATGCCATGGGATGAAGAAGGAAACAGCGAAATTGGACATCTTACCATCGGGGCAGGAAGGGTATTTTATCAGCACTATCCAAGGATCACGCTCGCAATAGAAGAGGGAACTTTTTTTAAAAATGAAGTTTTAAAAAACTCGTTCGCACATGCAAAAAAAAACAACGGCACGCTTCATTTGATTGGCCTCGTTGGTGAGGGAGTTGTTCATTCAGCATTTACACATCTTATAGCACTTCTTGATATGGCAAAAAGAGAGGGGTGTCCACGTGTGTGTATACATATTATCAGTGATGGGAGAGATAGCGCACCACAACTTATTACAACATACATAGAAAAATTAGAAAAAGAAATAAAAAAATATGGTATAGGAACAATCGCCACACTCATAGGAAGATATTATGCCATGGACAGAGACAAACACTGGGATCGAACGGAAAAAACATATAACATGTTGGTACACCCAGAAACCGTTCGTATTACAAACGCGCAGAACGCAATAGAGGAAATATACAGGAAAAAGCTCAATGATGAATATATAGAACCAACCATCATTGAAAAAGTGAACCCAATTAAAGACGGGGATTCAATTCTTTTTTTTAACTTTAGAGAAGATCGCATGAGACAAATTGTCGAGGCATTTGTAAATCCAGAGTTTTCAATATTTCAGACAAAAAAATTCCAAAATCTCCTTATTACCACAATGATAGAATATCGAGATGACTTTTCTGTGCCAGTTGCATTTAAAAGAGAAGATATTATCAATCCGCTTGGAAAAGTTATCTCTGACGCTGGACGAGTACAATTACGTATCGCGGAAACGGAAAAATATGCACACGTAACCTATTTCTTCAATGGACTTCAGGAAAAACCATATCCGAACGAATATCGCGTTCTTATTCCATCAAAAAATGTAGCTCATTATGAAGAGCATCCAGAAATGATGGCAAGTGCGATTACCGATAGAGTAATCGTCGCATTGAATGAAGGAGGATTTGATTTCATACTCGTAAATTATGCAAATCCAGATATTATCGCCCACACCGGAGATTTTGATGCCACAGTACAAGCGGTCCGCGTGATCAACGTTGAAATGGAACGACTCATTAATGCAACACTCGCACAAAATCACATTCTTATTATTACTTCAGATCATGGAAATGCGGAAACACTTATTAGTACGCAAACCGGACAGCCAGAAACAAAGCATGACGCAAACCCAGTCCCCTTTTACCTCATTGGAAAGGAATTCCAAAAACAAAACACATCTCCAAAACCATCGCGACCCCCAGTTATAGGACTTCTTTCCGATGTCGCTCCGACAATTCTTATGCTTATGGGAATTCAAAAACCAAAGGAAATGACGGGACAAAGCCTTCTCGAACAATTAACATAAAACAGATATAATTAATATATGAAAATTATCTGGAAACTCATTTTTTCTATATTTTCAAATTCTATCGCGCTTTATGCGGCTGCATACTTTATTACGGGATTTAATTTTTCTGGAGGATTTCTTGATCTCATTATTGCGGGCACCATTCTTTCTATTATCAATACGTTTATCCGCCCCATATTGAAACTCGTCCTCGGTCCGCTTATTGTACTCACGCTCGGATTATTTATTATCGTAGTAAACGCGGCAACATTATTCATTCTTGACATATTCAGTCAGCCACTTACAATACAGGGGTATATTCCACTTCTTTACGCTTCATTGCTGGTTGGATTTGTGAATTTTATTATCTCAACAAGTGGAAAATTTTTATATAAAGGGGATTAAATAATATGTTAAACATCGCTGAAGTAATAATTTCAATTGTTCTTATTGTCCTTATTCTTCTTCAAGAGCGGTCAAGCGGACTGTCTGGGGTACTTGGGGGGGGAGGGGCTGATGCATCATATCAAACTCGCCGCGGATTAGAGAAAGGAATTTTTTGGGCGACAGTGGTGTGCGGAATTATTTTTGTGGCACTGGCCATTCTCAAACTTATCACGGTCTAATACAAGCTTTTATTACATACTCCGTCCTCTCTAATGACCGAATTTTGATTTTTTAGTTATCTCAATGATTTTCTTAAAAAACGTATTTGCATCGCTTACCAAAAGGGAGTTTAAAATACTCATGTGTTTTGTTGCTCTTTTCCTTATTGCAAGCATCGCACGCATCACCACAGCGATAGATGAAAATAGTACACTCGTTCCTGTTCGGGGGGGACTATACAGAGAAGGGATTGTGGGGCAACCAATTGCAGTAAACCCGATTATCTCCGGAAACCCGACAGATCAGGATATAAGCGCTCTTATTTACCCAAAAATTTCAGACATCATCGATACATACACCACAGAAGACAATGGACGTGTATTTATCTTAAATCTCAAAGAAGGACTTACATGGGATGATGCAAAGCCACTTTTGAGTGATGATGTGGTATTTACTATACGTGCCGCACAAGAACTCGGAAATCAGTCTCCCCTTTCAAATACTGTAGAGGGGGTTATTGCAGAACGAATGAGCGAATTGCAAGTGAGGCTTGCGCTTCCTGTTCCTTATTCGTTTTTCGACGAAACATTAAAAAAACTTCCCATTATTCCAAAGCATATTTTCGGAAGCATTCCCGCACAAAATATTCATCTTTCATCATATAATCTTGAACCGATCGGCAGCGGACCATACCGTTTCAAAACGTTTTCACAGCGAAAGGACGGATTTATTACTGAATATGAGCTGATAAAAAACGAAACATATCACGGAACACAGCCATTTATCCAAAAATTTATTTTTCGATTTTACGAAAATGAAGAAAATTTATTAAAAGCATTTCGCTTGAGAGAAATCGATGGATTCGGAAGTGTCGGAATTATTGAAACAAAAACCATAGCTTCACCTCAAATAAAAATAACAGACATTCCAATGTCTCGTTATTATGCTCTTTTCTTCAATCTCAGCACAAGTGAATTATTAAAAAACGATTCACTGCGAAAAGCGCTTTCTTTATCAACAGATAGAAACGAAATACTTTCATCTGTGTTTCCTAATGGCCACGCAGAAGCAATAAGCGGTCCGCTTTTAGAACGCGAATCACCCCCTCAAAATATTGAAGATGCGCGTGCGCTTCTTAAAAAAGCAAAGTTAAAAGGAATAAATATTTCTCTCACTGTTCCGAAAATAGATTTTCTCGAAAAAACCGCAGAGGAAATAAAAAAACAATGGATGAATTTAGAAGGGATAGAAAGTGTCACTATACGCACGGTGGAACCAAAAGATATCGTCGAAAAAGTAATAAAAACAAATGAATATGAAGTGCTCCTTTTTGGAAATATACTTGAAAACAAAAGGGATCTCTTTCCGTTCTGGCATTCTTCCGAACGAATGTACCCAGGACTTAATCTCTCTTTTTACAAAAACCAAAAACTCGATCTTCTTATCGACACTATCCGCCAAACAAAAGATACGCCCCAACAAGAAGATCTTTTGAAAAATGCTGAAGGAGAAATAAAAAAAGATAACCCAGCAATATTTCTTTATACCGTTCCCTATATGTATATTCACACTTCGGAACTCGGCGGAGTTATTTACGAAGAGGATCCAACGCTTTCTATTTCAAATCCACGCGATCGTTTTCTTAATATAGAAAAGTGGTATGTCACAAAAGCTCGCATATTGGAATAAACAATTATGGTGTGTCAAATTATAAATGAAGAGAGAATAAAAAGAGGAAAATTTGATGCGGTGGTGATTGTCGGTATGGGAGGATCAGGACTTGTGGGAGACATACTAAAATTTATAAAAGACGATGTCGGATTAACCGTTCCCGTATTTGTTTCAAAAGACTATACGCTTCCCCATTTTGAAGCAAAAAAACCGTTGTTTGTTTTTTCGTCGTTTTCTGGAAATACACACGAAACAATAGCCGCGCTTCGCGAGGCAATAAAGAAAAAAAAGAATATCGCTGTCGTAACTTCTGGCGGACGAGAAGAACAAATTGCAAGAAAGCACAAACTTCCATTCGGCACATTCGAAACATATAATTTGACACCGCGTGAGGGTTTGATATATAATCTACACACTGTCATCACTCTCCTCTCTTATTGTTTTCCTCTTAGAAAAGTTAATATGCTTCCGAAGAAAAAAGAGCCATCGGGACACGGTGGTGATATCGTAAAAAAAATTGGGACACGTATTCCTCTTATTTATACAGATAAATCATTAGCTCCATTGGGGCTCATGTGGAAGGTATTTTTTAATGAAACCGCAAAAATTCCAGCATTTTCAGGTATGGTCCCAGAAATTGCACACAATGAGATAGAGGGGGTGAGCCAAATGCCACAATTGTTTATTCCTTTGTTTCTGGTTTCCAAAAAAATAACACAAAAAGACAAGGAAAAAATAAAAGCGCTTGTTGCATTTTTTAAAAAAAGAAATATGTCTCCAATAGTGATAAATCTTAATGGAACAAAAAATAAAGATATATTCTTTAATGCGTTCACACAAATTATATTGATTACAAAAAAAATTGCGGAAAAAAAGGGAATGTCTCCGCAACACACTCCATACATTGATTTGTTCAAAAGGGAATTTGAAAAATAATGCCACATAATTGCTGAGGTGGCGAAATTGGCAGACGCACCAGGTTCAGGGCCTGGAGAGGGCAACCTCGTGGGAGTTCAAGTCTCCCCCTCAGCACAAAGATAAATAATTTAATATTAGCGTATTTATCTAAAAACATATTTTATATGATAAAAAACACAAAAAGAGTGGTAAGGAGAGCGCCCATGAGAGATCATGGGAGCCACACATCAAAAGATTCTCTCCGCTTCATTCCGCTTGGCGGGCTTGAAGAAATTGGTCGAAACATGATGCTTCTTGAATATAAGGACGAGATCCTTGTTATTGATGCGGGATTACAATTCCCAGAAGAAGAAACTCCCGGGATCGATTATATTATTCCAAACACCGCATATCTCGAAGAGCGGAAACAGAACATAAAAGGTCTTATTATCACACACGGACATTATGACCATATCGGCGCACTCCCTCATGTGTTGGAAAAAATAGGGAATCCAACAATTTACACTACGCGTCTTTCCAAAGAAATCATAATGAAGCGACAAGAAGAATTTAAAAACGCTCCAAAACCAATATTCGAAATTATCACCGGAGGAGAAACAAAACAAATCTCAAAGAATTTCGCAGTCACATTTTTCAATGTGGTACATAATATTCCCGACGGCACCGGAATGATTATCCGCACTCCGATTGGAAATATCGTTCACCCGGGAGAATTTAAATTCGACTATGACGCAAGTGGAAAACCATTAGGACTTAATACATGGGAAATGGTAGGAAGAGAAGGAATTCATACACTTATGCTTGATTCGACTGGCGCAGAAACCCCCGGATTTTCCCTTTCGGAGCGCGTTGTAGAGCAAGAACTTGAAAAAATATTCAAAACAGCCACAGGACGTATTCTTATTGGAACATTCGCTTCCCTCCTTGATCGCTTAACTGAAATTGTAAAAATTGCTGACAGACTTGGACGGCACGTGGCAATAAGCGGACGCTCAATGAAAACAAACTTTGAAATAGCCCAACGACTTGGGTATGCAAAAGTAAGAAGCGGAACAATCATTCCACTTGAAGATATAAAAAATTACAGAGATGACAAACTACTCATCCTCTGTACGGGAGCACAGGGAGAGCCGAATGGAAGTTTTATGCGTATTGCAAACGGAGAACACAAACAAATTAAAATCAGAAAGGATGATACGGTGGTACTTTCTTCTTCTGTCGTTCCGGGAAACGAACGAAGTGTTCAAACACTGAAAGACAATCTTTCTCGCCAGGGAGCGGTTATCTATCACTACAAAATGCTTGATATTCACTCATCAGGACATGCCCCACAAGAAGAATTAAAAACCGTGATGCGTCTTGTAAAACCAAAGTTCTTTCTTCCTATTCACGGATATTATTTTATGCGATGGAGAAATGCAAAACTTGCACAGGAAGAATTAAAACTGAAACCGGAAAATACAATTCTTGCCGACAATGGATTGGTGGTGGAAATGCTCCGCGAGAGCGTGCGCGTTACAAATGAACAAGTGCCGGCATATTATGTTATGGTAGACGGACTCGGTGTCGGTGACGTAGGAGAGGTGGTGCTCCGAGACCGAAGAACACTTGCACAAGAAGGAATGGTGGTTATTATCACCACGCTTAGCAAAGAAAACGGAAGAATACTAAAAAATCCGGATATTATTTCTCGCGGATTTATTTACCTCAAAGAAAATCAGGATCTTTTGGAAGACATCCGAAGAAAAATCCGCGGTATTATTGGGCGCATTCCAGAACAGAAAAACCAGGGACTCGACGCAGATTATGTAAAAACACTAGTGCGCGACCAAATTGGGCAGTTTTTATATACCAAAACACAGCGCAGACCGATGATTTTACCAGTGATTATTGAGATATAGGGATAAACACGCGAAGTTTAAAGTGGATTAACATCATCTGCATCGATCCGCAAAATCAGCATTAATCAGCAAAAAACCCAGTATTTTACTGGGTTTTTCTATATATTGACAAAAATATATATTATATGGTATAATTTAAATAGAGTTAAATAATTTACAACAATAAATAAAGAAGGTGAAAAATGAAAACAATGATAAGTAAAAATGACGCAATTTTCTACATATTCCTTGCGGTGATTGGAACGATTATTGCGGGAATAATCGGATGGTGTGTTCCAATACTACATGGGGACAATATCGGAGTTTCAATTATAGTATGCGTAATATTTTTCGTACTTACCATGAAACATGCCGAACAAATAAATACTATATATGGCAATGGAGCAGATGGCGTGGTCGCATATGTATTTCTGATATTATCCGGCGCAAGCCTCATAGTGTTTCTTAAATCGGCTGCTATTTGGATTGTTCAGTGTTAAACTTCCATTCTTGTTGCCCTCCTCCGGAGGGCACTTCTTTTTATAAATCCCCTACTATTTACCCCGTTAGAGAATGAATCTTCAGTTGTTATACATATATGGGCGCCATGGGTTTATTACCAGGCATAAAGATCGAATACAATACACGGGCCTCTAACGGGGTTTACTGATTACTCGTTACTTATTACTATTAAATCATGAATCCAATTCTTGTTTCCGGTATACAACCTACGGGAAAACTCCATATCGGAAACTATCTCGGGGCGCTCAAAAATTTTGTGGAACTACAAGATTCAGGAAAATATGAATGTTTTTTCTTTGTCGCAGACCTTCATTCACTCACTGAAAACTTTGATCCAAAAGAAAAAAGAGCACAAATTGACGATGTTCTCCTCTCATTTCTCGCCGCGGGTTTAGATTCAAAAAAATCTACTCTATTCGTACAATCTGAAATATCGGAACACTCGGAACTCGCATGGATTTTAAATACAATAACGCCGATTGGAGAATTGTCGCGTATGACACAATTTAAGGATAAGTCTGAATCGGCAGTACAAAATGTAAATGTTGGACTTTTTAATTATCCAGTTCTTATGACCTCTGATATTCTTCTTTATGATGCAAAATTCGTTCCCGTTGGAAACGATCAGGACCAACACCTGGAACTAACACGTACACTCGCGAGAAAATTCAATACAAAATTTGGAAAAACATTTATAGAGCCCCAGGCGCTTCATACCGAGATCCCTCGCCTTATGAGTTTGGATGATCCAGAAAAGAAAATGTCTAAATCACGCCCCGAGGGATGTCTCTTTTTGGACGACGAACCCGAAGTAATTCGTAAAAAAATAAAGCGTGCGGTCACCGACTCGGGAAGCGAAGTACGATTCGGCGAAAAAGAGAAACCCGCAATTTCAAACCTTCTTCTTATTTATTCGGCATTCAGCGGAAAGACCATAAAACAAATCGAGAAATTATATATTGGGAAGAGATATGGAGAATTTAAATCGGACCTCGCTGAAGTAGTGATTGAGGGACTTGCCCCATTTCAAAAGAAAAAAACCGAATTAAAGGAAAAACTCTCTCGAATATTAAAGGAAACTGAGAAAGGAAATAAAAAGGCAAAGATGATCGCAGCAAAAAAAATGCAGGAGATAAAAGAAAAAATTGGATTGATTCATAGTATTTGACATAAAATAATAAGTATATTATAATAGCTACACTCACAAAAAATGGAGGTTGAGTGTTCATTGAAAATATTGGCGAAAGAGAAAAAAATTCTGAGTTTATTTCGCAACAAAAAAAGCGAATTGAAAGAAGATTGGAAAAATACAAACCATTCTTTTCTAAAACTGTTCTGTCGCCATACGAGGACCACAAAATACGCAATGTGGTTCCAAATCTGATTATCGCCCTGAGACAAATAGATACGGGGTGTTATGGGATTTGCATCAATTGTCGCCAAGAAATACCAACTGAACGATTAAAAGCAATTCCCGGTGCAATTAGGTGTGTACGGTGTCAAAAAAAAGAAAATGGAGAGAGGAATAATATATCTGTAAAAAATGAGTTTTTTGGCGCATACAAAAAGATAGCACCAATCTTTTTAAAAGAATCGTGGGATGTATTTTTAGAAAGGGCGAGGAGCACATGGAAAGAAATAATAGAAAGAATTGTGTGTGAAAAAACTGGAAATCCTACTTCTCTTTCAGAAAATGAAGTGGAACATATCACCGAAGGAACATTACTTGGATTTGAAACGTTCTTGGAGTATTTTGTTCTTGCAGTAAAAAAAATGTGAAAATAGAGGCGTCATTATTATGACGCCTTTTTCTGTGTTTTGCTCTTTATGTTCTAGTTTATGTTGTTAAACAGATACCCGCGGAACACAAATTTCTTTTTCTCTAAATCCGTCGAAACTGGGTCGATAAATTTTTGTGGGGCGCGTATCACGACAAATTTTACGTTTTTGTCATGTATTGTCCCCTTCACGATTCTTACGCATTGTCTGTCTAAATCTCCAATTTTTACCATGGAATCTTCTGGAATTTCTACTGTATAATCATCACCATTCCCAAAACCCATAACCGTAGTAACACCACCTAAATGGCTCCACCCTTCATTAAATGCATTCACCAAACCCTTGCCACCCATATACTCTGCACAATTTGCATATGCATCACCTTTTTCTCCAACAATTTCTTGATCAAAATTGAGGTTAATATCTTTTTTATCTGCAATAAGATCGAATAGTTTCTTTGGGTCCTCACGCCTCACAAGCGTCTTATTTGGAATTTTATTGTACAACTCTTGAATATTCCCAAACTCCTCCGCTCCCACTGATTTAAATGCATCACATAATGCCTCGAACGCGCGTTTTGTCATTTCGGCTGAAAATTTTTTTTCTCCCGCATTTTCTCTTTCTTCTTTATCTATTTCTGTTATGATCCCTCGTAATTCGTTTATATCTAATTTTTTTCCATCGGTTATTGGTGACTCTAAAAACATAATTTATATTATTTATTTTTCTTTATAGCAAACTTTATCGGCCATTCATCAATTTTTGTTTCTATTTCTGCATGAAATACCTTCGGCTTAGAAAACAGAATATTTTTTGCATTCACCGATTTTTTCAGTTCATTATTCCATTTTGTTACTACAAAATTGAGTTCTTCCGATGTTTCAATATACAACTCAATTATATCCTTCGGTTGTAGTTTTGCATCCTGGCGCAAATCCTGGATAGCCCGCGTAAGCTCTCTCAACCATCCCTCTTCTTTTAATTCGTGTGTAATTACTGTGTCTAGCGTCATCTGCTCTTTTGTTTGGCTAGAGAAAATTACATTTTTCACATTTATCTCATCTTTCAAAATATCAAGATACGTATGCTCTCCTTTCAACACTGATGTTTTTGCGGGTAACGTAATTGACGCAAGCGGTTGACGTACTTTAATTCCCAATTCTGCACGTTTTGCAAGAGCAAGACTTGCTATAGTACGCACCTCGTTCATGCGAGTAAACATATCTTTATCAATAAATTTTTTATTCGCGGTTGGCCACTCATCCAAATGCACAGAAAGTTTTTTACCAATAAGTGATTGATACAATGCCTCCGCAAAAAATGGAGTGAAGGGCGCCATAAGTTTGCTTATTTCAGTAAGTACAAACCCTAGAACACGGGTTGCTGTTTCATAATCTTTCTTGTTTTCTGGTTTTTGAAATCTCTTTCTTGAGCGACGAATATACCATCTCGAAAGATCGTCAACAAGCAATTCAATCGCCTTTCCCGCGCTTCCAATATCATATGTTTCAAATCCCTTTGTTACTTTTTCGATTGTCTCTGTAAGTCTTCCCAATATCCACCTATCAAGAAGCGGAAGAGAGGTAGGAAGTGTTTTGTTTTTTATTTTTGCACCGTATAAATCAAAAAATACAAATGAATTATAAAGGAGTAGAAAAAGCTGGCGCGATATTTTCCCGAGTTCCATTTCGT
The DNA here is from genome assembly GCA_021801565.1 of bacterium. Lineage (GTDB taxonomy): Bacteria > Patescibacteriota > Minisyncoccia > UBA6257 > GWB1-50-10 > JAKANR01. Next base: position 127,244 of record JAJYXV010000015.1, on the reverse strand, counting down.
CGAAGCGTTTTGATTCTCCTGGTGGATTCGTGGTATAAAAATACCACCGTGCCACATCTATTCCGTGTTTCTTTATTATATCCCACGGATTAACGATGTTTCCTTTTGATTTCGACATCTTTTGTCCGTTTTTATCAAGAATGAGACCAGAAGAAATAACATTTTTGAACGGAGTTCCTTTTCCCGTAAGCACCCCAACCGCAAGGAGTGTATAAAACCATCCGCGTGTTTGATCGATTCCTTCAGAAATATAATCGGCCGGATATGCAAGTTTATTTTTCCCTTCAAATGGATAGTGTGATTGTGCAAATGGCATTGCCCCAGAATCAAACCACACATCAACCACCTCAGGAACTCGTTTCATTATTCCCTTGCATTTTTTACAAATGAATTGAAACTCATCAATAAACGGACGATGAAGGTCAAATGATCCCGTGGTATCACGCGGAACATTTTTCATAATTCCTCTTTCGATCCCTCCGTTTTTAATATAGTCATACCCTCTTTTTTCTTTTTCAATCAATTGGTCCTCTGTCGACCATCCATTTATAATTGAGTGGAGCATATAGACTGGTCCATCGTGAGTTACTACAAGAATTGTTTTGTTTTTGTATTTCTTCTCTATTTCGACAAGAAATTCAAACAAACGCCTTCTTAGGTCGGTATGATTTTCTCCATTTGGCGTCCGCTTCGTGAATTTCTCCAAACGAGAACTATAATATGGCTGATACAATTCATATTTTTTCCCGTTAAAATCGCCAAAATCAAACTCCCGGAGCCGCGCATCAAACATAATTTTATCTTTAAATCCAATAACTTCTTTTACTATCTCCGCGGTTTGTTTCGTTCGTGTTATGTCTGAGGCAAAAATCATATCTATTTTTTCTTTTCTCAACGTACGTGCAGTTTTTTCAACCTGTGTTCTTCCTTGAAGGGTAAGGGATAATTTTACTGGTTCGGGCCAACAATTCAGCAAATGTTTTGTGTTGTTCTCTGCCTGACCGTGCCGCATAAAAACATAACGGTTTGTTCCGCCTCCAAGTGCCTCCTTGAATTCATCTATACTTCCCACGATTTTTTCTGATCCACAAGAACTACATTTCCAGACCGGAAGTGGTGTGCCCCAGTATCGCTCACGTGATATAGCCCAATCTTTCGCCTCACGTATCCATTCTCCAAACCTTCCATCTCTCAAGTGTCCAGGAACCCAATTTATTTTTTTATTCTCCGCAATAAGCACATCTCTCAATTTACTCATTGCAATAAACCACGAACTTCTTGCATAGTAGAGAAGCGGAGAATCACAACGCCAGCAAAACGGATATTCGTGTTTATATTTCTCCGTTCGAAGGAAAAATTTTTTCTTTTTTAACAATTCAAATATTTTGTCATCTGTTTTCGTGTCTTTCGCAGATAATCCGGAAAGTTCCTCAATCCCCTCAACAAACTTTCCCTGTTCATTCACTGTGTGATATTCCGGCAATCCGATTTGTTTCCCCAAAACATAATCATCTTCTCCATACATAACAGCGGTGTGCACTACGCCGGTTCCGTCTGTGGTGGTTACAAAATCCGCGGAGTAAACTTTATATGCCTTTTCTTTCTTATCTATTTTTTTTATCGTAGAAACATTAAAAAGTGGTTTATATTCTAGACCAATAAGATCGCTTCCTGTGAGAGTGTGAACTTTTTCTATAGCATGTCCAGCAAGAACCTTATCTACCGTGTCTTCACCAAGAATAAAAAGATCTTTTTCACCATCAATTCGCACGCCTACATAGGTTATATTTTTTCCGACTGCAAGAGCGACATTTCCAGGAAGTGTCCAAGGAGTCGTGGTCCAAGATAATATATAGGCATTTTCTTTTGTTTTATATTTCCCCGATTTTCCGAACTTTTGGTTTGGCAAGAGATGAAATTTTATATACACAGAATTTTCTTCCACCTCACGATAACCAAGTGCCAACTCATGTGAAGAAAGCCCCGTGCCACACCGCGCACACCATGGAACAATTTTGTGTCCTTGGTAAAGTAATTTTTTTTCTCCAATTGATTTTAAAATCCACCACAAGGTCTCTATATATGAATTCTGATATGGAATGTATGGATTTTTCAGATCAAGCCAAAATCCCATTCGCCTAGTAATCTTTTCCCACTCATCTTTATATTTCCAAACCGATTCTTTACATTTCTGATTGAATTCAGCAATACCAAACTTTTCAATTTCTTTCTTCGAAGAAAAACCAAGTTGTTTTTCCACCTCGAGCTCGACAGGCAACCCATGAACATCCCACCCCCCCTTTCTTGGAACGACATATCCACGCATTGTTTTATAGCGCAATATCACGTCTTTAAAAGAACGCGAAAGTATATGATGAATTCCTGGTTTTCCGTTCGCGGTCGGAGGTCCTTCGTAAAAAATGAATTTTTTTCCTTTATTTTTTGTAAGTGAACGGGCAAAAACATCATGTTTATCCCAAAAATCAAGAACTTTTTCCTCAATATCGGGAAGTAAAAATTTATCTGTTCGTCTCAGCATATTTATCAATTTTAAACAAAAAAACGGATTTTTACAAAATTTATATGGACTATTACTGTATTTGTATAATAATGCATATATAAAACCGAAAGAAATAGTGGCATATGGACGTATTACATAAAATAGTGAATGCGGAAATATATAAAGGAAAGGCGGATGAGGATCTTGTTCTCGAAACGTTGAAACGCGACGATGTGTATGCACTTCTTATTGATCGATATAAGCAAAAGCTCGCGCGATATATAAAAAGAATTAGCTCTCTTTCCAATGAAGACATGGAAGAAATACTCCAAGAAACATTTATCAAGGCATATAAAAATTTAAATGATTTCGATACTTCTTTAAAATTTTCTTCATGGATATACCGCATTGCGCACAATGAAACCATAAGTTATCTACGAAAAGTAAAAACAATTCCATTTTCGTCATTTACATACCAAGAAGAAAACGAAGAGGGAACACTCGCAGAAAAGATTGCTGCAGATACCGATATAGAAAAAGAACTTGATAAAAAAATAATACACGAACATATCATGGAAGCACTTGGCGCGCTCGACAAAAAATATCGCGATGTACTAGTATTAAGATTTTTAGAAGAAAGGGATTATGAAGAAATATCTGATATTCTCCAAAAGCCCATTGGAACGATTTCTGTGCTTATTAAACGAGCAAAAGAAAAATTTAAAAATATAGTCGTAGAAAAAAGCATACACACAGAACTATGAACGATATAGATAAAAATATCATCGAAAAAATAAAAAGCGGGGAGATAACAAAAAAACCAAAATGGCTTTTTGTTGTTGAACATATCGGATTATGGGTTCTTCTTGGAAGTACCGTGCTTATCGGCGGTGCCGCATCGGGAGTCATATTTTTTTCGCTTACCGATCATGACTGGGAAATGTATGAAATGGTGGGAAAAACATTTTTTGAATTTTTAATAATAAGTCTCCCTTATTTTTGGATTATTCTCCTTATTATTCTCTCTCTTGTTATATACATTGAATTCAAAAATACAAAAACAGGTTATCGGTATATGCCGCATTTTATAATCGGGGGTGCAATATTACTGAGTGTTGCATTGGGAGGAATCGGACATTTTTTAGGGGTAGGAGAAACAGTTCATGAACTTGCATCAAATAACATCCCTTTTTATGAAGATTTTATATACGACAAAAAAGATATCTGGTCTCATCCAGAAAGGGGTCTCATTTCAGGAAAAATCACAAAGAGAGACGAAGGAAAATTTGAACTCACTGACTGGAATGGGGGGGTGTGGGAGGTATATACGTCAGGCACTATTTGGAATGGTGTCGCAACAGATACAATGAATAGAAAAATAAAGATATTTGGCACAAAAAACGAAGATAGTACATTCTCCGCCGAAGAAATAAACGATTGGAAAGAAAAAGCACAAAGAATGAGGAAATAATAGGTGAAAGAAAATAAGATTTTGGCACGTACCATAGAATGAAAGGTCGATGAGAAACAGAACTGAATGTATGAAAAATAAAATCGCGCTAGGAATAGGAATATCGTTTGTTACCGCAAGTCTTGTCACGCTCTCTGCACCCGCATATGCATCTCAAGGAGATCCAACTGAAACGAATATAAAACTGGAAAAAATAAATGCGACGGCAGAAAAAACGCTAAACACAAACAGTACATTAAAAAAAATAAAGAAGGGAAAAAAGAGTACAACTACTACTCTGGGAACTAAAAAAACAATTCCTTTTGCAAAAACAACGAAGCAAAAGAAAACAAATAAAGTGAATGCTACACTTAAAAAAGTAAAAATAACAAATGATAAAGAACAGTCCGGCACACCAAATGGAGAAATGAAGAAAAAGGGCGCGCGACGTGCACCACCAGCGATAACTCCATGAATACTGAGAAACTAGGAGGCTATAAAAAATTTCCACATTAATGTGGAAATTTTTTACATACTTTCAGGAGTACTAATACCAATAATTCTAAAGAGATTTTCAAACACTATTTTTACCGCCTCAATAAGAAAAATTCTCGCTTGAAACACTTTTTCATCCTCCCCAATTACGCGTTCTTTTTCATAAAAATTATGAAACGCCCGGGCCAGCTCAGTCGCATACCGCGTGAGTCGATGTACTTCAAAATCATTTACGCATGCGTCGATTATATCAGGAAATTGCGCTAGTTTTCTTATAAGAAATAAATCTTCGTCTGTGCTGAGAAATTCAAGATTGGTATCCGAATTCAATACAAATACCCCGGTCTTCGCACCAATGCTTTTTGCTCGCACATATGCATACTGCGTATAATATACGGGGTTCTGCATTGATTTTTGCTTTACTGCATCTAGATCAAAATCAATGTGTGTTGTTGGTGCACTCGAAAGAAGGGAAAATATCATATTATCTTTTCCTACTTCATCAAGAAGCTCCTCTGCAGTCACGTATGTCCCCGCACGTTTTGACATTTTTATTACCTCACTTCCCCGCTTTACCCGCACAAATTGATAAAGGAGTACTTTAAATGCATCTGAATCAAAGTGAAACAATTTTGTAAGCGCCTGAAGTTTCGGCACGTGCCCGTGGTGATTACTCCCGAATATATCAATCACTAGATCATATCCTGACTCAAATTTTTCCTTATGATATGCAATATCAGAGGCAAAATATGTTGGTTTTCCATTGCTTTTTACAATAACCGCTTCTCTATCCTCTAGAAATTCATCTCTGGGAACGAACCATAGCGCCCCTTCGTGCTCTTTTGTGGCACCCATTCTCTTTGTGACATCGATCGCTTCTTGTGTCTTTCCGGAAGAAATAAGTTCACTCTCCTTTCGAATGAGATCAAAAAGAATTCCCATTCTTCTTAAAACGTTCATGTTGTTCTCGAATATATAATCAAGCCCAAACTTTGTAAGTGTTTGAATGGTGATATCCTCTTTATTTTTAAATTTTTTAAGTGCCGCAGTTACTACCTCTTCAAGGTATTCTCCCTGATATCCACCCTCCGGAAACGCTGTTTCTCTTCCAACTTTTTTTTCATACCAATACCACAGTGTTTCGCCTAATTTTTCAATTTGTCCCCCCACATCATTATGGAGATATTCGCGGAGCACTTCATACCCACTTTCTTCGTACACACGTGCAAGACTTTCTCCGTAAGGACCTCCGCGAGCATTTCCAATATGAATCGGGCCCGTTGGGTTTGCTGAAACATATTCAATTCTTATTTTCTTCTCCCTCCCTTTTTCATTCTGTCCATATGTATTTTTTCTTTCCAATATGTCTTTCAATTCTTCATATAACGTCTTTTTTGAAACCCAAAAATTAATAAATCCCCCCGCGGCAATTTCAATCTTCTCAAATAGTTCATTTTTTTGAAGTGTTTCAATAATTTCTTTTGCAACAATCTCAGGAGATTTTTTTTCTTTTTTTGCAAGCGCAAATGCCACACTTGTTGAATAGTGGCCAAACTTCCCTTCTTCTTGAAATTCCACATCAAACGGGGTACCGGCTGGAATTATATTTTTTACTAATTCAAATATCTCCTCTTTTATCATCTCTATATGTTAACTGTACAATAAAAAAATTCTTCGGCAAATCTTTATATTCCGTATTTTTATGTTACCGTAAACATATTAGATGAAAACATTTTCAATGAACAAAAGGGCTGCGTTTGATTATGAAATACTCGAAACATTTGAGGCTGGTATTGAATTGAGAGGATTTGAAGTAAAATCAATTGCGAGTGGGCGCGTGAATACAACCGGAAGTTATGCAATCATAAGAAATAACGAAATGTGGATAGTAAATCTCGATATTCCGCCATATCAGCCACAAAACACACCAGAGGGATACGATTCAAAACGAACACGGAAACTCTTGCTTCATAAAAAAGAAATTCGGCATCTTGTCGGACGTACAAAAGAAAAAGGATTGACTGTTGTGCCTATAAAGATATATAACAAGAACGCAAAGATAAAGATTGAGTTGGGGCTCGGACGAAGCAAAAAAAAATATGATAAACGTGAAGTAATCAAAAAAAGGGAAACCGAGCGCGAAATACGAAGGAATGTGTGAGGCCAACAAAAACCGAAAGTTATTTTAAAAATTAATAGTTATGCATTGTGTGTTAATTATGGGGGTGCACGTATCGACAGAGATTATATTTATACATAGCAGGCCGAGCTGAATATCTCGACAACTGTTCAACAAATTATAACTGCCAATTTTAACGCAGTCCCCGCACTCGCTTACGCGTAGCGCGGCATCGGCCCTTCATGTCTCATAGAGGATCACCGGTGTTATTATGAGAACCGCTCTGAATACGGATTTGCTTTGCTCCGCTCGGAGTTAAATAACGCAAGGCATCATTGTTCTGAACTTTCGTTCAAAACTAAGCTTGTAGAATATGTGTGAATAAATTTTTGGAAGAGGGTTCAATCTCTCCACCTCCACTGTATTAAAGTTTTTTCTTGTAACCTAGAGTTGTCTCTGCTTATACGAGCCGTGGTTAGTTTTGACTAATTTCTAATAGGGCTTACAAAAAATCCGCTGCTTTGGCGGATTTTATTTTTAACCACATTTTCCACAATGTTGACCAACCCCATCAATATAATTTTCCCGAAGGCTAATGTCAGTATCATAGGTATATTCCGTTTCATTTCCACAACTAACACAGAGTTCAATTTCCCGACCTGTAATTTTTGGTTTTTTATTTTGAATGAAATAATTTCTTCTTTCTTCAAGACAATTATTACAAACATATACCACCGTGCAAGGCGGAACAAGATTTTTGTCATGACGCACCCCGGATGGAACCACCCCACAATCCATACAAAGCGTTATACCAGTAGAATTCTCCGAGTCCATTTTTTCCTCTTATTCTTTTTTATTAGTAAGCAAATAAACTGAGATTATAATATTCCCGTATATCCTCTCTGTCAAAATTGACGCAATTTTTTCATGGGTGTATAAAAAAAGAAGCAGTTCATTACAATAAAAGAGGTGTTTATGAAACGGACTATTATTCGACTATTTGGATACATTTTCTCGTCATATCTGATCATTTTTGCATGGCTAAACCATACAAAAGTAATAGGGTTTAATTCCCCATGGATTACATTCATCGAGGGTGTTATTGCTGTTATGCTTCTCGGCATCGGCTTGAAAATTCTCGAAAGTTCTATTGAGGATATTCCCGGATTAGAGTTCCTTGGTGAATATTTGTTTTTTATGGGAATGATATTTGTAATAACTTCCGTTGTATATATAATTCTTGCTATTGTTGGGGTTGCCGCAAAACCCGATAATGGAATTCTCGCAATTCTTCTTTTTCTTTTCTATCTTATCCTTGGCATCATTCTTATATTTTACGGAATAGTAAAAGAACAGGACGCCTACGAAGAACAATTAGAAGAGGAAGATAGTCATTCTTATGAATAAAAAATCCACGGGCTTACGCCCGTGGTTTTCTTGAAATAGCATATAACCTTCGTTTTTCTTCAATACACGAGTTAAAAAGAATAAACCAATACACTTTTATCTGCCTACATATTTTTCTTGTAAAATTCATGTATGCAAAAACCATAAACATCAAAACTGATTTTGTGCTTCCATGGATAAAAATCTGTGATATAATTACACCATCGAAAATAGAATAAACAACCAAATAACTGCCCCAGAGCTCCGTGTTATTGATGAAAACGGAAAGAATCTTGACGTTATGAAACGGGACGACGCTCTCGCTCTTGCATATGGGAAAAACCTTGATCTCATTGAAATCGCACCAACCGCAATTCCGCCCGTCGCGCGCATTATGGACTTTGATAAATTTAGATATCAAAAAGAGAAAGAATTAAAAAAACAAAAGCAGGCACAGAAAAACGCAGACTTAAAACAAATTCGCATTACTCCCCGCGCAGCACTAAATGATCTTCAAATAAAAGCAGCAAGAGCAGACGAGTTTTTAAGAGGGGGGCACAAAGTAGAAATTAACCTTTTTTTAAAAGGAAGGGAAAAAGCAAATAAAGAGTGGGCGCTTAAGAAACTTCGTGAATTTCTTACGCTCATTAAAGAACCCCATCAGAACACCACAGATCCAAAACAAGGAGGAAGGGGGTTTAATGTACAAATAGCAAAAAAATAGTTCTTGAAATTCCATTAAAACCGCTCTCGCGGTTTTAAGGTTAATAATGGGTGCGGGGTTGCAATATTTTCAAAAAAGCGTAAAATTTTTCTCACATAAGCACGTATGAAAAAGAGTATTACACAACGGATAAAAATTACACGAACCGGCAAGATGAGGCGCAGAGCGACCACGCTCGGGCACTCGCGGAGCAACAAAAGCAGTATGCAATATCGCAGAAAAAAGAAAAATCGTGATCTTTCCATGGCAGTAAATAAAATTATCATGTACGTATGACACGTGTAAAACGAGGGACAATCGCTCATAAAAAGCGTGAGCGATTACTCAAAAAAACAAAAGGATATCGATGGGGAAGAAAAAGCAAAGAACGCGCAGCAAAAGAAGCACTACTTCACGGACTCGCTCGATCGTTTAAAGGAAGGAAAGAAAAGAAGAGGGAATACCGATCATTGTGGCAAACGCAGATAAATGCCGGTGCTCGCTTAAATGGAACAAAATATAGCGCACTAATGAGCGGATTAAGAAAAAAGAATATTTTAATAGACCGAAAAGTGCTTGCACAAATCGCACAAGAACACCCAGAAATATTCAAAAAAATTGCAGAAGAATCACTCAAATAAAAAGTGGCCACTCTAGAAAGGTGGCCACTTTTTATTTATATATCTATGGGAGAAAGAGAAATCTATTAAAATCGATTTTTATTTTTATATCCTTATTTTTAATATTTTTCCTCTTTTCAAAACACCCCATGGATCACAAAACCCCCTCACTACGTTCCCGTATATTGACGCCCTTTTTTGGAGAATCTGTTTGACGACGCAATAAACCCTTTTTTCGAACAATGAGATCGTGTGCGTTTTTTAAATTCTTTTTTAAATTCGGATGAATAAGCATACGAAGTGCATCTCGATAGAGAAACCATCCATATCCCTGTTGTTCCGGATCTGGAGGAAGACGAATAGTAATTTTATCCGTCTCGGCAAGATAATAACTTACTGTTTTAAATACCTTCTCTTTATTTTTAATAAATGTAAATTTATCCTGAACTCTAAACCAATCAATAAAAAGGAGGTCTTTTTTCCCTATGCCGGTTTCTTCATATACTTCGCGTAACGCAGCGGGAAAGTTTTTTTCTCCCTCATTTAATTTTCCTTTTGGAAAATTCCAATATCTTCCCCTATGATACAAAAGCAAAAATTTTGGGCCTTCGTTGGTCATCCGATAAATAATCATCCCCGCACTTATTTCTTTCGTCATATAAATAATTATCTTCCTAAATTAGCTGGCGTGTGATCGCGAAATGTTTCTGTTTTTTCTGAAATTATTTTTGGAAGAATAAGGTGGGGAACAGAAAGAAGCATAAATGCACCGATAAATGATAGGATTCCCACAAGAATAAAAATTGTCTGAAATCCGAATATTTTTCCAATAACTCCACCAATGAGAGCGGTTGTTCCATATGCAAACCCAACAATAGTACTATCCAGTGACCAATTGAATGCTGCGTGGGTTTTATCAGCGTGTCGAGAAAAAATTGCTGACCATGAGGGAATATAAAATCCCATAGCGACAGCATAAATAAATTGGACTAAATATAATCCGGTGATGGTATGTACTGTCAAAAACATCATTGCTGAAAAGCCCGCGAGCAACAAACTAAATACAAGCACATAAAAATCATCTTTTTCCCCTTCGCGTTTATCTATAAAAACAGCGACAGGAATCTGCACCAACGACTTTACAACCCAATAAATCGCCGAAACTATACCAACCGTAACAAGTGTTGCTCCCGAGATTTTTTCAAGTATAAAAATTGAAAAAATCGGACCAATAAGCCCCCACCCACCTAAAAATATAAGATCAGAAAAAACAAAGTATTTTATTACCTTATTTAACTTAAAACCTCCAAAATCAATATGAAAATATGTATGCATAAATTTCTTTATATTCACTATTCCGTAACCTGAAACACAAAATTAGTTTCTTTATAATCCAAAGAGACCGTATTTCCTCGCGCAATTTCTTTTTTAAGTATTTTTTCGGCAAGTACTCCGCGAATTTTTTCTGAAATCACCTGGCGGAGCGGACGCGCACCAAATACGGGGCTATACCCAAGTTCGGCAATTTTCTGTATTGCGCCCCTCTCAACCTGAAGCGTAATTCCGTGCACTTCGCGCAAAAGCTCAGAAACTTCTTTTACTAATAATCCGGTGATTTGTTCTATCTCTTCTCTGCTCAGATTTCTAAACACAACAATATCTGAAAACCTGTTAATAAGTTCAGGCTTAAAATAATCAGTAAGCTTTTTCTTTAACTGCTCTCCAACCTCTTCAATTGTTTTTCCAGCTTCTACCTCTTCCTTTATAAATTGTGAATGCGCATTTGATGTCGCAATGATAATAGTATTTTCAAAACTTACCGTTCTTCCGAGACTATCGCTCAATCTTCCATCATCAAAGACTTGCAGAAAAATATTTAACACGTCAGGATGTGCTTTTTCAAACTCATCAAGGAGAACAAGACTGTATGGCTCTTGCATAACCCCATCAGTAAGCGTCCCACTTTTTGTTCCGTCTGGAGTCCCAATAAGCCTAAAAATGCTTTGTTTGTCCTGATATTCGGACATATCAAAACGTTGCATTGAATCTTTTGATCCAAATTGTATTTTTGCAAGTATCTTCGCAAGTTCTGTTTTTCCAACACCAGTCGGACCGACAAATAAAAACGTTGCAATTGGTCCTCCTTGGCGAGAAAGTCCACTCCGGTATTCTCGAAGCGCTTGCGCAACATCACGCACGGCTGTTTTTTGGTTTACCAGTTTTTCATGTATCGTCTCTTCCAGATTGAGAAGTTGTTCAGCCTCCAACCCTGATGCTCCCTGAATTGGAATTTTGCTTTGTTTCTCTGCGACGTCAATAACAAAATCCTGGGTAAGTATTTTCTCTTTCAAGCGTTCTGCTTGTACAATTGCCTCTTTTAAAAGATCTGATGCGCTTCCAGGAAGAAGTTTGTTTCTAAAATATCTATGTGCAAGTTCAACTGATTTTCTAATTGCTTTAAACGTAATAAAAACCTTAAAATCATGCTCAAGAAAGATACTTCGATACACCAGAAAACGCATTGCCTCTTCTTCAGAAATTTCATTGATTTGCACTACATCGAATTGATCTAAAAAATCTGTCCGAGGCGCAATATACGATTTAAATTCTTTCGGGTACGTATCGCCAATAACAGGAATGTTTTGACTTTCAATTATTGGCAGTAGGAGATCCATCACGTTTATCGCCTGCGTATTTGTAGTTCGAAAGAGATCGTGAATATTTGGAATAAAAAGCACAATATTCCCAGCGTTTAATATATCTTGAACTATTCTTTGCATTCGATCTGTCATTTGTTCTTGTGTTGCGCCAGAAACAAGTTTCGAAATATTGAGAGAAATAAGGCGCTTATCAAATAAAACTTTTGGCACGTTGTCTTTTACCATCTGAAAAGCAAGATGCGCAACAATAGTTGATTTTCCCGATCCAGGATCCCCCACCAAAAGTGCATTTGGTTTTCCTGGCCGGGAAATAACACGAAGGATCTCTTCGTACTCTTTACTATGACCAATCAAAAAACCTATTTTTTCACTCCGCACTCGTTCGGTAAGGTCGCTTCCATACTGATCCAAGAAGGGGGTGGGACGCGATGTCCACGCTCGGTTCATAACTCTTTTTCTTATTATTCTCGACTCATATACGAGGCCACCCAAAAATGAGGGAAGGGTTTTAATTCCAGAAAGAAAACGGGTATATCGTCCAAAAATAATTGCTTCTGCCACATCTCCAGGAAGAATATTAAAGAGATCTAGTGTTTTTTGTATTGGCGGATATTCACTCGATATGATCGCGGCAAATATATTCCTCGGTTCTATATATTTTTCATGAACCACACGCGCATTGTTGTATGCCTCAATCGCAATTGAAGAAACAATCGTGTAAAACTCTTCTTTTCCTCTTTTGGTTGTCGAGGTAAGATATTGTGAAATCTTTTCTGCAAACTCTGTATAACGAATATCAAGCCGAGCGAGGACTTTTTGTATATCTCTCCGTTTTACAAGTTCTAAGAGCATAACACAATAGGGATCTTCGTTTGTCATAATTGAACGACGAAAACCATATCCGAGTACCCGTTGGGTGGATGTTGTGCATACAAGGGCAACATTCTGATCTTTTTTTTCCCCTATCTCTGAAACTGTTTTTTCTCCTTTTCTCGCATGAAGAAGTCTGTCGAAAAGAAAAATCCCCAAAAGAAGGGAAAACCAACGAAGCGATTCCACGTCTGAAAAAAACAAAAGCACACACACAGATGTGAGAAATATGTACGCGGCGTATGAAACTAGGCGTACAATGGTTTCGCCAATTCCCGATAAAAACAAGCGTTCTTCTTTAAAATATATATTCATGCGCCTATGAGTTTAGTGTTTTGTATAAGAGAAATGGTGGAATAAGAAACCATATAATATAGAGAAGTAGTGCAATGACAAATATACACGTATATAGTATCGTTGTCGTTAAAAGGCGAACAACACGAAATAGAAACCCAAAGACATATCCAGTGACCGAGTAGTCACCATAAAGTGGTTTAAAAATATTTTTTGCGGTAATTTTCCAAGCAAACACCCTATCCATTGATTCAAAGCGGCTAACAATAAAATCTGAATACATCCGAATACTTTTTATATACCAATGCCTTAAAAATTCTAATATTCTGTAAAAAAATCTCTCTATAAGATATAGTGCGGTGAAATGCATATGTTCGGTATATACCTCATTATACCCAACAAAAGAAGAAAACACACTTTTGTATCATAAAAGTTTTTCTTGTTGTGTTGATTCTATAACCTCTTCATGAGCGCGCTCTTTCTCTATTAATTCGCTGTGTTTTTTTACAATCAATGGAAGTTTGTAAAAGCTTTCTGTTAGTTTTTTAAGCATTTCCGGAGAACGCAATCCAGCAGCGGGATGAAAAAGCGGGACAAGAAGCTTTCCGTCCCCGATCCTAAATATTTTTCCTTGGTCTCGGGTTATTTTTGCGGTTGGAATAAAATAATTCATCGAAAAACGTCCAAGTGTCGCAATAACCTTAGGATGAATAACATCTATTTGTCTTGTAAGATATGGCTTGTATGCTTCAATCTCTTCTGGAAGCGGATCTCTATTCATCGGTGGCCTGCGCTTTACAATATTTGTAATGTACACATTCTCGCGTTTCCATCCAATTGCCTCAATAAGTTTGTCGAGCAACTTTCCAGCCCTTCCGACAAACGGACGTCGTAATTCATCTTCTTTTTGTCCTGGAGCCTCACCAATAAACAATACGTCGCAGTTTATGTCTCCTTCACCAAATACAAGATTTGATTCCCGAAGGGGAAGTGAAATATCTTCGGCTAATTCATTTTCTAGTTTTTTTAACTGTTCTTCTTTTGACATATATCAATTATACAGGAATTAAAAACGCATCACCTCCTCTTCAAGATCAATATCAAACCTTCTCTTCACTCTTTTTTTTAACGTTGTAGTAATTTTATTAACATCATATGTGGTCGCATTTTTTTGGTTCACAAAAAGGTTTCCGTGATAGTCCATAACCCTCATGCCCCCCACCACCATTCCTTTTGCCCCAACTGATTCAAGGAGATATCCCGCGGGAATTTTTCCTTCAACAATTTTCGAACTATCAATTATTTTTTTTGCCTTGTGTGATATGTCTTTTACAAAAATGTTTTTAAAGAAGCTTCCGGGACACTTCAGTGTGGGGGGATATTTTTTATTCCGTATTGCCCTTATTTTTTTTGAAACATCGGCAGCTGCATCGTTTTTGTCTTTTTTGAGAAGTATTTCCACCCTTAATATGTATAGACTTCTCCTTTTAAAAATACTGTTCCGATATCCAAATTTAGATGCCGCACCGCTCACCCAGAGTGTCCTTTTTCCATTAAATATCTGAACCCTTTTTACCACTTCGGAAATTGAGTGTCCGTATGCTCCCGCGTTTCCATATATGGCCCCCCCAATCGTTCCGGGAATTGCCGTAAGCGATTCAAGCCCGGTATAGCCGTCACGAAGTGATTTTTTTATGACCAAATCAAGTGATACTCCCGAATCGACAATGTATCCACGTTCTTTCTTGAGTATCTTTCCCCCACGCGCACAAATTAGCAACCCCTCAACTTTCTTCTTCTCAAAAAACACATTACTTCCTCCAGCAAATATTTTTACAGGAACTTTTTTCTTTTTTGCCCATAAAACTGCCGATATAATATCTTCTGGCTTCTTCGCTAAAAAAAATAATTCGGCAATTCCTCCAATACCGAGGGTGGAATATTTTTTAAGCGAAATGTTTTTTTTGATCTTTTTTTTATATTCCATGGCGTACTTACAATGTGTTATTACATGAAACCCACAATTTCCAAGCTTTCCCACCAGAGGTGCTGGCCCTCCTACGGGTATTGATAAAATTCGATCAGCGATTTTTTGTGCCCTCGAGAGGAGTTGAACCTCTATTTCCAGCTTCGGAGGCCAGCGTTCTATCCATTGAACTACGAGGACGGTTTCTTGCTTGCCCACATCATTATTCCCAAAACTAGCCAAAGCATCAACCTTCCCGATTCGAGCGTCCAAAGGAAATGATCAAACAGACCAAATATAAGAAGTGATGAGAGAAGAACAACACCAAACCAAAAATATTGAGGTGGAGATTTTAAAAAAACAAAAAACTGCTTCTTAAAAGAAAATGAGGTTGCAACAATAATAATATATAAAAAAGAAAGAAGTCCTAATATTCCGAGCTCAGAAGCAATAAGAAGATAGAGGTTGTGAATTGGCTGCCAATCTATACTATTATAAATGCCATATTTTTCGTATAGATTATGTTCCCTTGAAAAAAATACTTGGTTCCCAATTCCAACACCGAGTGGTTGTTGCAGTACAATATCGCTCCCAATGTTGTTATAAAGCATTCGATAATTCACCGATGGCTCGCTGCGAGAAAGCGTGACGCGGGGGAAAATTGCCCATCCAAGCGAAATAAAAAGAAGAAGAAACAATACACATATGACGATGGTGAGATGAATTGTTTGTTGTCGCGTATTTTTATAAAGAGTGCCAACAAACAATGAAAACATTATTGCACATAAAGAGACAATCCATCCTGATCGCGAAAACGTAAGTACAATACCGACGAGAATTATAAAAAGGGAAATAGAGATGATTATACGAAAAAGTAGCCTCTCTTTTAGAAAAATTTTAAGGGACGAGGAGGTCGCTTGTTTTTTGTTTATCCATAAAAACAAACACGCGATAAGCCCCAACGCGAGAAACCCGGCAAGTATGTTTGCGTGCGCCATCGTGCCATATGCACGGAGAAGCGGAACGCCAAAAACAGGAAAGCGTGCAACGTTTTTAGAAAACTCATTGATGATTGACTCACCCAAAAACCACATTCCCACGCTTTTTTGAAAGAAAAATTGAAAAAATCCAACGAGCGCCTGAAAAACAGCAGCAGAAACAAGCGTGCCTGCGAAAAAATTTATTGAAATTATATTTTTTTTCAAAACAAAAAATAAAAATAATGAGTGAAGTCCTATGAATATAAGCCGAAGAAAGGAGTAGGCGCTTATGTATGTGTGTGATGATAAAAAGAGGGAAAAGAAAGAAACAAAAAAGAGAAGAAAAAGAGGGGCGGCTATTTTTTTCTCTTCTTTCAAAAAAACAAAGAAACTCTTTAATGCATTTTGCACGCTTCCAAAAAACGATTCGCTCAAAAGAAAAAATGCGAGAAAAAATAAGATATCGCTTAGGAAAACAAACGCCGCATCAAACTCGCTTGTGTTTCCAGTAAAAGAGATAAGAAATTTTTTCGTTCCAAATGGAATTGAAAAAAGAAACAAAAAAAATATAATGCGAGAAATATTTCTGTTTTTCGAAATCTTTTTTATCATATTTAAAGACTGAACGCGATGTTTAAAACCTCATATATAACGGCGATGGAAAAAACTATATACAGCGCGTGGGAGAGGTTTTTGAACCCATGGAGAGGAAACGCGTTTTGCCACATGCGTGTTACAAAAATTCCGGCACATGCAGTAAAAACACCACCAACAAGACCAAGCACTAAAAGCAAGTCTTTAAATCCGAGAAAATAGAGAGCTAAGGGAAGAAAAAGAGGAATACTAATACCAATCCACCGTGGCCATAAGGCATCCCACACAAGGATGTCTTTTATGTTTATCCCAATAATAAAATATGAATCCCAAAGAGCAATGAGACCAAGGAGTCCAAGGAGTCCACATACAAACGGAGAGAGGAATGTGAGCCCGCTTAATGTGTCTGCGGAAATGTTTCCTCCGAGCCGAAAAACACTAAAAACAAAGAAAAGATACACTATTGCAGGAATAACAGTTCCCCACACAAGAGATTTTTTAATCGAAAACCGGCTATTCGTATCTTTCGCTTTTCTATATTCTTCGACTATTTTTGAAATGGCAGAACGCCCGGAAAATGAAAAAAGGAGGGGACCAAAAGGGAGAAGTAATAATTTCCAATCAAATATATGGGGAAAAAGAGAAATATTAGGAATATTTGTTGTCGTTCCTCCTATAAAAAAAATAAAAATAATGAGTGTAATAACAGAAAGAGTGCTTAATACCTCGATAACCCCCAGCCAATTCAGACGGACAAATATAAAAACGGAGCTTAGTATCCAAAACAAAAACACGGCGGAGATTCCATTTATTCCGAAACTAAAATTTAAAAACCTTTCCGCAAGAATGAGATATATCACAAGCGCAAATAGTAATTCTCCAATCGCAAGAAACGAGGCAAGTTTTGAAAATGGTTTTGATAAATATTTTCTGGCTAGTCTAAAAAAATCATGCGGTTCGGATTCTTTAAGAAGAAGTGATGAATACATAAAATAGAACGCAATATATATCCCACTAAACATCAAAAGATAGAGCACGCTGGGAACAAGTCCGACACGAAAAAAAAGATAAGGAAGTGAAAAAATGCCGGCACCAATGATCGTACCAGCAAGCAACCCCACCGAAAGAATTGCGGGTTTATGCATATGTCTCTTAAACTATTTCTCTAAAAATACCTCATCTCCCTCTCTTGCTTTATCACCAACCTTAATTCCCACCTCTTGTCCTTTTTTTGCTCCTTCTATGTCTTTATGGTCGTACTGCATTGATTTTATCTTCTCAGAAAAATCCGTGGTTGCACCCCTAAAATGGATGGTTTCCCCAACTTTTATTGAGGTATTAAATTTTACTATTACTACATTAATCCCCCCAAAGTAATGGGTCACTACACCAATTGGTTTTTCCTCAGCATTCTTTTTGGGCATGTGTTTATTTAAAGTACTCGGCCTTTTATTCCGTTTTTTTCTTCCTCTTCTTTTATTACTGCGAGCACTTTATCAAGAAGCTCGACCGGATCTTCAGAATATACGACTTTCCCGGGGCCACGATGTGCATTCTCAACTATATTTCTTAACCCATCAGCCATTCCTCCCGTACCCTCAAGCACTCCAATTGGTTTTTGATCTTCAAACGCAATAGTAAATTCATTTAACGTTCCTATTCTTCCGCAGATAGTGATAATCGCGTCCGCCGAACGAATAAGAAGAAGATTTCTTCCCGCATAATTAAATCCGGTATAAATAATAAGATCATGATGATCTATCGGAAGACGATATGTTTTTATGTGAGCAGCCTTTGATGCTGCGGGTGAAATTCCAATTACAATCCCCCCTTCTGATTTTGCTCCTTTTGCGGCCCAATATGGCGTCCCTGTGGTTGCACCAGTAACAAGCACCAACCCTCTTTTTGCAATTTCTCTTCCCACCGCCTCGGCTTTTTCTTGTGTGCCCTCTGCACAACATCCCGTTTCTGCAGCTCCAGAAACACAAATTTTATATTTGAGATGGTAGCCGTGATTGCCGTTACAATTGTTTTCTAAATTTATTTTTTTTCGTGGCATATTATATTATTTATTCCAATTATAACACCACTGTCTCTCCAAAAGAAGGAATGTGCGTATCACATCCAAATTCGTCTTTTATTTTTTTTGAAAGTGCTTCAGATTCATTTTCTTCTCCTTGTACAATAAATGTTTTTTTTATCGAATTTTTCATCAGAGAAATCCACCTTACAAGTTGTGCCTGATCGGCATGAGCTGAATATCCATCAATCAATTCTATATGCGCACGGACATGAATTCGTTCTCCTTGTATCATGACTGATGGATTTTTTTCTACAAGAAGTCTTCCAAGTGATCCCTTTGCCTGAAACCCGACAAATAATATCGTATTGCGTTCATCTCCAAGGTATTGTTTTTCATGGTATAACACCCTTCCTCCCTGCGACATTCCGGCGCCGGCAATAATTACTTTTGGTGCAGGGACCCTTGAAATGCTTTTTGATTCTTCTTGCGTAAGAGAAAAACGAAGTCCTGGAAAATCAAATATCTCGTCCCCATTATTAACGTGATCAATCGTTTCATTGTTGAAATACAACGGATCGCGACAATATTTTTCATACACAGCGGTAAGTTTGATCGCAAGCGGACTATCAACAAATACCGGCATATTTGGTATTTTTTTATTTTCAACAAGTTCATTTAATTCAAAAATCATCTCTTGTGTTCGTTCAAGCGCAAATGCCGGAATTAATAGCACCCCATTTTTTCGTATTGTTTCATGTATAACACGTTCAAGTTCGTTTTTTCTCTCTTTAATTTTTTCATGAATTCTTCCGCCGTAGGTCGATTCAATAAGCGCATAATC
The DNA here is from genome assembly GCA_021801565.1 of bacterium. Taxonomy (GTDB): domain Bacteria; phylum Patescibacteriota; class Minisyncoccia; order UBA6257; family GWB1-50-10; genus JAKANR01. The sequence continues at coordinate 107,743 of JAJYXV010000015.1, read as the reverse complement.
TACCAATTCTTGTATGGGTTCTGTCGGTTTTAAAAATGGTTTATGCGTGTTTCCTAAATCTCCGGAAAACACTATTGTTTTCCCATCGGCACGAATCACAATTGAACTCGAACCAAGTACGTGTCCCGCATCATAGAATTCAACCTCAAATGGACCAATTATAAATTTTTGATGATATAATTGTTTTTTCCACAATCCCATTGTTTTCACAATGTCGCCTATTACATAAATCGGCGGAAGCTCTCTTTTTTCCGCTTCTTCAGAAAGAATATGTTCTGCATCAATAAGAAGCGCCTCCGCCATATCCATTGTAGGGGGCGTGGAATAAATAGAACCCAAAAATCCTCGTTTTACCAATTGAGGAATTCTTCCAATGTGATCAATATGCGCGTGTGTTACACACACCGCATTAATTTCTTTCGGACTGTATGGAAACGGTTCAAAATTAAGGTCCTCCGAATAATTTGACCCCTGATGTAATCCACAATCAATGAGTAGTTTCGTTCCACCGGATTCAAGTAAATAATTTGCACCGGTTACTGTTCTTGCTCCGCCGTAAAATGTGATTTTCATCCTGTTATTAGTAGGAAACACGAGTGTTTCTTCGCGCTTTTCGCGTGTGCTGTCGTCCTTTTTTGTTTGATTCTCCAACAATCAAACATAGTTTATAACTCATATTTTCGAAAAAACTATTATGAACGGGATTTATAAAAATTATTTTGATTTACCAATACCCTTCAAAATGCTTCGTAATCGATCTTCGAATGTTTCGTTTCCACGAAAAAGTTTTTGTGCTGTCTGTATTGCTTGTTTTGCCTCTTTTTGTTGATATCCAAGACTTGTAAGCGCTTCCTCCAGTTCAATATTTATATCCATTGATTCTGTAAGTGATGAAGAGGCGTGTACGTGAAGCTTGTTTTGAAGTTCTACCACAATTCTTTCTGCTGTTTTCTTCCCGATTCCAGACGCGCGCGTTAAAAGATCGATTCTTTTTTCAAGAATTGCGGCGGTAATATTTTGTACGGAATCCACATCGAGAACATTTAGTGCGGTGCGTGGCCCGACCCCGGGAACGGTATTTAATAATTCAAAGAAAGATAGTGATGGTTCGTCAAGAAAGCCAAACACATCAAATTGATTCTCAGATGAATGGAGAAAACAAAAACAATGAATGGGTGTGTTCCCTATAGAAATTTTTTCAAGTGTATGAATATTCGCAAATATTTTAAATCCGATTCCCCCCACCTCAAGAACAAAAAAATTCTGTTTCTTTTCAGTGACGAGTCCATTTAATGTATACAACATATTACCTCTATTATACCAGCGAAAATACCGCACCGCATCTTTTTTATGTTGGATTGACTTGATAGCGGCTCGCCCGTTAGTGAATTATTACTGAGTTGACCCAGTAGTGAAAATTCGATATGTCGTTCCACGACACAGTTATATACTATTAAATTAAGACGGTTTGTGTTGGAAACGAATAGCAAAATTGAGCACTTTCTCCCTATATAACCGAGTTTCTACTACCGGTTGACGTTTTCTAATCTTTGATTTAGTATTCTACCGTTATGCCAAAAACAACATCTGCACAAAAAGCACTGAGACAAAATATTCGCCGCAGAAAGAGAAATATTGAACAAAAAGCAAATATAAGGGTGGCGGTGAAAAAGTTTAAAAAACTCATTGCAACAAACCAAATAAAAGAGGCAGAATCATATCTTCCCACAATTTATAAAACAGTTGATAAAATGGGAAAAAGAGGCCTTATAAAACGCGGGAAGGTGAATAGAATAAAATCGCGACTTTCAAAAAAGATTAAAAAATAACCCCGCACCCTTTCACAAATCAGGTCCACGAAAGAATTTTTGTGGGCTTTTTTGTTATGCTCTCATAATGGGAAAAAAATCATTTTACGTACTATTTCAACATATTCTATTTACCACCAAAACCCATACGCGCAAAAAGATGCGAGATTATTTTTTCATTGCAAACTCAAAAAGTGCCTCTTCATATCCAATTTTTCCGCTCTTTACAAGAACATCATAGTCGGCGAATAAAAGCGCTTTAGGCCCTTTCACAAGGGCTGATATAAGATTAAAAAAATGTGCCACCGCTTCGTTTTGTAAAAGTACTTTTTCAAGCGAAAAGAGGCGTATACGAATATCTTTGTTGTAGACAATATCTCGGGCAAGTGAAAACAATTCTTCATGTGTGTGTATTTTGATATAATTCAAAAGATCTTTTTTTTGTATCGGCAACGGAAGTCCTAATAGAGATAATTTTTCAAGCTCACGAACAACGCGCCACGAGCGATTATTCTCAAACGAAAGGATGAATAAGACAAAAAGATGTAATGCGTCGTCCTCAAGAGAGATGTGTAATTTCTCTGATTTGTTTTTTATGAAATTTTCAAGTGTTTTTCCGTCTAGTTCCTGAAATTCCACTTTGTGTACTGCCGATGAGAAAAGAAAGTCAAAGTTTTTCTTCGGTGCTTCTTCTTCAGAAAGGAATGTAAACACCTTCGTTGTTTTCAATTGAGACCGAAGCGTGTTCATCCACCCCGGTTCTTCAATTATTGTTGCGTGCCGCACCACTGCGACTTTTGAATCAACAAACATAGATGGTTGAACCAAAAAATCCCTCACCCTCTCCCACTCGTTTTCGTCCTCACTCATATCGATTTCAAGTATGTCGGCGTTCTTATATTTTTCCTTATATGGAGAAATAAGGTGTTCTAGTTTTTCTTTGCGTCGATACGAATCCGGCCCATACAAGAAAAAAAGCATGGGTTTATTATAAAACAAAATTCCACAATACACATCCTGGATTTTTCAATATGAATTCTTGCAAAAACCGGGCATTTGTTTTGAATATTTAGGAATCTAAATCTCATTTTTTGATCATAATAGCAACAACCCCCATCGCTTGTGATCAATCAATGATTATCTATGCGTAAAAAAAGAAAAGATGTAAAATAGAAATAATGCTTTTTGCAAAAAAACTTCAGGAACAACTTCAAAAACAAAGAAAAACTGCAGAAGAAAATGATGCAAAACGGAGGGCAACACAACTTGGTCTTCCTTATCTTGATCTTATTAGTTCAAAAACCCCAATTGAGTTAAGGGCACTTGAAATAATAAAAGAAGAAGATGCAAAAAAGGCGCTCGTAGCCCCCTTCCAAATCAGCCAAAAAAAACTTTTTGTTGCCGCATTTAATCCGACGCTCCCCGAATCGAAAACTCTTATTGACGCTTTAAAAAATAAATTCGAACTTCATATTGCAATTTGTTCAATGTTATCACTGCGTCATGGGTGGTCGTATTATCAATACGTAGCCGACACAAAAGAAATTTCTGGAAGTGTAGAAATTAATGAGGCACATATTAAAGAGTTTCAAACACAAATAAAAAGCCTCGCCGATTTTACTTCTGCATTAAAAAATTTCAAGAGTCCGTATACCTCCCAGATTCTCGAAATTATTCTTGCGGGGGCAATGGCGATGAAAACATCTGATATTCATCTCGAGCCGGGTGAAAACGAAAATTCGCTTCGTCTCCGTGTTGATGGACTTCTCCACACTATTTTTTCCGAATTCACTCCCCTTGTGTACAAATCAGTTGTCACGCGCATAAAACTTCTCTCAAATTTAAAATTAAATATCCATGATGAAGCGCAAGACGGACGCTTTACCATACAACTAAGTGACCGCGATATCGAGGTAAGAACCTCCGTCATCCCCTCCGAATACGGCGAAACACTTGTGCTTCGTCTCCTTGATCCACTCTCCTTAAAAGCAAACCTTGAAGAGTTGGGATGGCGGCCAGATGATCTCGAAATTATAAAAAAAGAGATCGACAGACCAAACGGACTTATTTTAAACACGGGACCGACGGGATCCGGAAAAACTACCACGCTCTATGCGTTTTTAAAATATATTACCGACCCAGAAATAAAAATAATTACCATTGAAGACCCAATTGAATATCACCTCGAAGGAATTTCACAAACACAAGTTGATGCCGATGCGAATTATACGTTTGCAAGCGGACTTCGTTCAATTTTGCGCCAAGATCCAGATATTGTACTTGTGGGAGAAATTAGAGACAAGGAAACCGCTGAAATTGCGATGAATGCATCACTTACCGGACACCTGGTCTTTTCAACGCTCCACACAAACGATGCGGTAGGAGCAATCCCCCGCCTCATTGACTTGGGCGCAAAAACACAAATTATTGGGCCGGCATTAAATCTCGTCATTGCACAACGTCTTGTTCGTGTGCTTTGCCCCGAGTGTAAGACACCCGTCACAACAAGTGACGGACAAAAAGAAAAAATAAAGGAGTTTTTAGAAAAACTTCCAGCGCGCGTGAATAAAAAAGAATATGAGACGTACACAATTTACGGGCCAAAAGGATGTCCGGCCTGCGCAGGAATTGGATACAGGGGGCGCATTTCAATATTCGAACTTTTTGCGATCTCAGAAAAAATAGAAGAATTAATTTATAAAAATCCAACGGAAATCGAATTAAAAGAAGTTGCACAAAAAGAGGGAATGGTGATGCTTCAGGAAGATGGGTTCTTAAAAGTATTAAAAGGAAAAACAAGTATTGCTGAAGTGGAACGTTTGGCGGGGAAGATTGAGTGGCTGGAAGGATAGGCGGTTAGATAGTTAGACGGTTAGGGGTTGGGGAGAAAAGAAAAACGCCGCAATCTGCGGCGCTTATTTCTGAATTGGTTTAATTTTTAGAAAATTAAAAACATTAAACATAGTACCAATATTTACCACAACAGCACCAATAATTAGCGACCAATCACCATAAGACAATCCTTTAACAAAAAGAATTGTCTGTGCAATAAATACTGTTGTTGGCAAGAAAATTGAAATATTTTCTATGTTTTTGTTTTTTTTAATCTTCATCCCTTGGTTTATTTGACCAAGAGAAACAATAATCCAACAAAACATAAGCAAAATACTCCAAATGGTTTTCTCATCCATTTGTATTCCTCTTTAATTATTAAAAAATCCTGATGATAGATCCGTGGGTAAAAAGCCGTTAGGCCGTGTGAAACACATTTTCCGAAATTATATTTCAGAAAAAGACTGATTTTTCCGAGGAGTTATCGAGCCAAAGCAAGATAGTCCTAAAGTTTCTGGGAAGAAATCCGTTTACCCACAGGTCTATTATCAGGATACTGTTAGTATTGTAGCATACTTATATTTATTTGTCAATAGCCACCCAAAGGCGGCGGAAAAGCAGCGTTTTTAATAAAAAACAGCATTTGTCTATCTCCTTTCTCTTTACTAGGGACTATCATACGTATATCAAAAAAAATGTCAACCGGTAGTAGAAACTCGGTTATATAGGGAGAAAGTGCTCAATTTTGCTATTCGTTTCCAACACAAACCGTCTTAATTTAATAGTATATAACTGTGTCGTGGAACGACATATCGAATTTTCACTACTGGGTCAACCTCATTAAAAAGCGCGCTTTTAGAAGAAAAAATACACATTTTCTCCCATGTGCGGTAAAATGAATTGTGATGGCAATAAAAAAGGAAGAAAAAAATGATGACGCTGGATTTGATCTCGCGTTGCGCCCGAGAACATGGACAGAATATGTGGGTCAAGAAAAGGCAAAAACAAATTTGCGTCTTATTATTGATGCGGCAAAAAAGAGGGGCGAAAGTTGTGATCATCTTCTTTTTTATGGACAAGCGGGCTTGGGAAAAACAACTCTTGCATACCTCATAGGAAAAGAAATGGGCGTTCAGGTGAGATCAACCACGGGACCTGCGCTTGAAAAAGCTGGAGATGTAGCGGCAATTTTAAGTAATATTGAACCGCATGAAATTTTATTTATTGACGAAGCACATCGTATCAACAAGCTCGTTGAAGAAATTTTATATCCGGCGCTTGAAAGTAGAAAACTCCACTTTATCGTCGGAAAGGGACCGTCGGCACGAACGTTTTCGCTCGATCTTCCACCATTCACAGTAATCGCGGCAACTACAAAAGTGAATGTGCTTTCGAACCCACTTCGTTCCCGTTTTGGAGCAACAATTAAACTTGATTATTATCGAACCGAAGATATTGAAAAAATAATAAAACAATCTGCATATATTTTAAAAACAGAAATTACCCCGGGTGCAATTGCAATGCTTGCGCGCGCATCGCGATTTACTCCACGAACCGCAAATAGGCTTTTAAAGCGAGCGCGTGATTATGCGGAAATATATCATAACGGATCAATTGATGAATATGTTGTAGAAAAAACATTATCACTACTTGAAGTGGATTCACTTGGACTCGAACACACTGATAGAGAACTTTTAAAAACCATCATAAAGAGATTTGGGGGTGGCCCGGTAGGAGTAAAGGCGCTGGCCGCAGCACTTTCTGAAGAAACGGGAACAATCGAGGATGTGTATGAACCATTTCTTATGAATCTTGGATTTTTGGAAAGAACCTCATTGGGACGCGTTGCCACAAAGGCGGCATATGATCATCTTCATATCCCATTCGAAAAACACGGATTTGTTTAAATAAATGAAGTTTCACGTTTTTTCTCCCACCGACACAAAGAAAATAGCGCAAGGTCTGATTTCTCAGATATTGCGTGATATGCATAAAAAAACGGTGGTGATAGGACTCGTAGGAGAATTAGGGAGTGGAAAAACAACATTTGTAAAAAGTCTGGCAAAAACACTGGGGGTGCGGTCGACAATTACAAGCCCAACGTTTCTTATCCAAAAAAAATATAAAATTAACAAAAATAATTTTTCATCATTCATACACATGGATGCATATCGCATAAAAAAAATAAGTGAACTATCTGGTGTGGGGTTTGAAAAAGAGATATCAAATGACGAAAACATTGTTGTTATCGAGTGGGCCGATCTTATAAAAAAAGCAATCAATAAAAAAGCAATCTGGGTTTTCTTTACACATGGACAAAAAAAGAACGAGCGATATATTACAATTAAAAAATAACAGCTATGATAAAAAAAATTCTTCTTATTGACGCCCACTCGCTTATCCATCGATCGTTTCATGCCCTTCCTCCCCTCACTGCGCCAAATGGAACACCAACAGGCGCGCTTTATGGTGTTGCCAGCACACTACTCAAAGTACTAAAAGAAAAATCGCCAGATTATGTAATCGCTGCGTTTGACCGTCCGGAACCAACGTTTCGAAAAGAACAATATGAAGCATATAAGGCTCATCGCCCAAAAGCACCAGATGAACTTATTTCTCAACTCAAAGAATCGCGGGAACTTTTCAAAAAATTTGGCATATATGTGTCAGAAATTCCCGGATACGAGGGCGATGATATTATCGGCACGTTCTCGGAAAAATTCAGCAAAGAAAGCGATGTGTTTATCACCATACTCACAGGAGATCTCGATACGCTTCAGCTTGTAAAAAATGGACGAGTGGAGGTGGAAACGTTTAAAAGAGGGATAAACGATGTTGTGGTTTATGATGAAAATGCAGTGTTTGAACGCCTCGGCGTCACCGTAGAGCATGTTCCCGATTATAAGGGGCTTGTCGGAGATCCGTCAGACAATATACCCGGAATTCCTAATGTTGGTCCAAAAACAGCGGTTCAGCTTATTTCAAAATATGGAACTGTAGAAAATATATATAAATCAATTGATGAAAAAAATCCGTTATTCAAAAAAATAGCCGAACATAAAAAAATGGCGCTTCTTTCTAAAGATCTTGCAACCATAAAAAAAGACGTGCCAATGGATGTATTGCTCGACAAAACAAGATACGTGGCACCAAATACAAACGATCTTGAAAAATATTTCAATCATCTCGGATTTGACAGTCTCATAAAAAGACTCGGATTAAATAAAAAAAATAATGAAAAAAATGGGGAGGACAACAAACAAAAGACAATAACAATTGATAAAAATATTCTAGTTGTCTATGATTGGAAAAAAGAGATAGAGCAGAAAAAAAATGATTCGGTTCCACCCAATAAAGTCTTTGATATAAAAGTAGCAGCGTGGCTTCTTGATCCAGACAAGAGCAGGTTTTCAATTGACGATATATCACAAAGGTTTCTCAAAACCACCGCATCCGGCCAAATAACCCATCAATTATATGGTGTATTAAGTGAAAATATAAAAAAATACAAACTTGAAAAAATCTTTTACGGAGTAGAAATGCCACTCATTCCTATTCTTGCAAAAATGGAACTATGTGGGGTGTTGTGTAAAGAACATACACTTATCCAACTCGAGAAAAAAATAAAAAAGGAGATAGAAGAAACAGAAGAAAAAATATTTGAGTTTGCAAAGGAACGGTTTAATATTAATTCCCCGCGACAAGTTGCTGATATTCTTTTTTCAAAACTCCAGATAAAAGAGGGGGGAAAACACAAAACAAAAACAGGGATGAACTCAACAGCGGAGTCGGTGCTTTTTGGACTCAAAGACAAACATCCAATAATTAAATATATTCTCGCACACAGAGAAAACATGAAAATTCTCTCTACATATGTTTCTCCGCTTCTTGAATATGTGCGAGCAGACAAACACCATCGAATACACACCACATATTCGCAAACAGGAACAGCAACAGGACGACTTTCTTCTGAAAAACCAAACCTCCAAAACATTCCACAAGAATCAAAATGGTCAAAAGAATTGCGTGGAGCATTTGTCGCCGAGGATGGTTTTTCCTTGGTTTCGTTCGATTATTCACAACTTGAACTCCGACTCCTCGCTCATATTTCAAAAGACAAAAAAATGATATCTGCTTTTCTCAATAAAAAGGATATTCACAATACAACCGCTGCACAAATATTTAATATAGAAGAATCGGCGGTCGGACCGGATTTGCGGCGGATCGCAAAAACACTGAACTTTGGGGTTGTGTACGGTATGGGACCACGAGCTTTTTCTGCAACAAGTGGTCTTTCTTTTGATGATGCGAGGCGTTTCATTAACGAATATTTCTTTGATTTTCCAAAAGTGAGAGAATGGCAGGAAAAAATGCGGGCCGAAATACGGATGGGGGGGGTTATAAGAAACGAGATGGGGCGTATGAGGATATTTCCGACAGGAATACAGAACAAAAAAATTATTTCTGAAATGGAACGAGCGGCTATAAATATGCCCGTACAAAGTTTAGGGGCTGATATAATGAAACTCGCCATGATTGCATCTCAAAAATTTATTGACACAAATAAATACGGGAGCGCGGCGCGTCTTATTCTCACCATACACGATGAATTGATATTCGAAGTTCATAATGATATTCTAAAAAATATTATATCTCCAATAAGAGACATTATGGAGCACCCACTGTCTCTTTTGGTCCCGCTTGTAGTAGAAGTAAAGATGGGAAGAGATTGGGGAAATATGAAAAAATATGAATAATATATTTTCTTCCTTCTGGAAAACAAAGGGGGGCGTCGGAACAAAAATGTCGGTTTTTGTGTTTTTGTTTTTTCTTTTTGCCATTATTGTCGGAGTTGTTCATGTGCTACTTGAAACCCAACCACTTCTCTTGTTTCTTGTGTGGGCGCTGATTTTTTTCTCCGTTACGCTTGTTGTTGTATTGGGATCCGGTTCCGCAAAACGTTCAACCAACGATTCATCCGACCAGGGAAAATTATCGGCAATTATAGAAAACTTAAAAGACGGTCTTGTCATTTATTCTCCTCAATTTAAGGTGATGGAATTTAATCCTGCGGCAGAAGAGATTTTTTCCATTTCCAGAAACGATATTATTGGAAAAACCATTGAACCAAAACTCAGTCAAATCGAAAAATTCAAGTCTCTTACACAGGTGATATTCCCCTCACTCGCATCTTCGATCGCACAACTTTCTGAAACCAATGCGTGGCCACAAATCACGGAAATTTTTATCGATGACCAAAACAAAAAATTCTACACCGTTCTAAATAGAATTATTGATAAAAACGGAGAAATCTCTTGTTTTCTTAAATTAATAAAAGACGAAACACGAGAACAAGCAATATTACAAAGTAAAAATGAATTTATCAATACCGCCGCTCACCAACTAAGAACCCCCCTTACCGCACTTAACTGGGCACTTGAAAACATATTAAAATTCTCCGAAGACTCATCGCCAGAAATACACAAAATCGCTCTTGAGGCATTTGGGGTGTCTGAAAGAACGTTAAAAATAACAAATGATCTTCTTGATGTCGCAAAAATAGAAGAAGGAAAATTTGGGTATTCCTTCAAGAGTGTAGATATTATTGTTTTTATAAAGGGGGTTATAGATGCAGTCCTCCCATTCGCTCGTCAACACTCTTCACAAATCACGTTTATCCATAAAAATATCAATGAGTTATATATCACCATCGACCCGGATCGGCTAGGTCTTGCGCTTTTTAATTTGATTGATAATGCGGTGAAATATAATACAGAACAAGGACTTGTTTCTGTTGTGCTCGAAAAAAATGAAAACGTCATAAAAATATCTGTTCAAGACTCTGGGGTTGGTATTCCTGAAAACGAGAGGGAAAAAATATTTAAAAAATTTTACCGCGCAACAAACGCTGCACAAATCGAACCAAACGGAAACGGGCTTGGCCTTTTTATCACACAAAATATTATTAAAAGACACGGGGGAGACGTTGGGTTTGATTCCCGCGTCGGACGAGGTACTACGTTTTGGTTTACCCTTCCAATAAAAAATATTTCCGTAGACGACGATTCGTCTATATTCAAAAACATATCTTAGTGTGTTTGTTTTTTAAATTATTCTTCACACTATGATTATTTTAGGAATCGATCCAGGAACAACTCGCATAGGAATCGGCATAATAAAGAAACACGGGGGTGTGTTAACACACATTGAAAGTGGTATTTTGCCATTACAAAAAAAATATAAAAATGACGGGGAGCGCTTGTGTGTATTAGAAAAAGAAATAGAAAATATCTTAAAAAAAAGGAAACCAGATATCGCCGGAATTGAAACTCTTTATTTTTCTACAAATCAAAAAACAGCGCTTTCGGTAAGCCAGGCGCGGGGAGTAATATTAAAAACCATTACAGAACACGGCGTCCCTTATATAGAATTTTCTCCACCGGAAATAAAATTATCTGTTGCTGGACACGGAAGGGCAACAAAAGAACATGTTGCACACATGGTGGGAGCTCTTCTTAGTATAAACACAAAAAAAATTATCGATGATGCAACAGATGCGCTTGCCATTGCTATCGCCGCGTGTTACATAAAAAAATATTAACCACGTCAGAAATCCCACCCATAAATCATTAATATGTTTTTAAGTGAAAAAACCAGACAAATAAGTTGTTTCTAGCGGGGTTGACTTCTGTTTATAGTCGCTATATTATCCCTACCGCATGCGTTATACACGCTTTAAAAGGTCGTTTAAGCGTGAATAAATTAAAAATTATTGAAGAAGATGAAAAAAACGACAGACCCCGATATTTTTGTAGAGGAAGATGACGAAGAGGTTGACTACGCCGCAACAGATGAAGAAAAATACACAGAGAAAGAGGATGAGACAAAAGATTTTCTCGGAGATGAAGAAGGGGAAGAAAATTATTAAATACACAACAAAATAACATCCCGCCCGCCAATTGGCGGGCGGGATGTTATTATCAAAACAAAAACTATAAAATGAGAAGGTAAGAATATGATCAAAAAAAGGCGTGTAGGAACAAAAAACAAATCGTTTGCCAAAACATTTTGGTCTATTTTTATATTTGGATCTTTTGGGCTTCTGGTTGTTGGTTCTTTATATGTTGCAATTCTCATACAAACCCTTCCCTCTCCGGAGCAATTTAATGTTCGAAGAGCGAATCAATCAACCAAGATTTACGATAAAACCGGCGGGGTGGTCCTTTATGAAATACACGGGGAGGAGAAAAGAACTGTTATTCCATTTGAAGAAATTCCCGATGTGGTAAAAAAGGCGACGCTCGCAGCTGAAGATGCGGATTTTTACAATCAACCAGCCTTTGATTGGAAAGCAATTCTAAGGGCTCTCTACACAAATTTACGGGAAGGAAAGGTGGCGCAAGGTGGATCAACCATCACTCAGCAATTGGCAAAAAATATTTTTTTAAGCTCGGAAAAAACAATCGCGCGTAAAATAAAAGAACTTGTTCTCGCACTAGAACTCGAATCAAAATATTCGAAAGATCAAATTTTTTATTTTTACCTCAATCAAATACCATATGGATCAAACGCGTATGGGGTTGAGGCGGCAAGTCAAACATATTTTGGAAAATCAATTCGAAACGTTTCTCCAGAGGAGGCCGCTGTACTTGCAAGCATGTTAAAAGCTCCGAGTTATTTTTCTCCATGGGGATCTCACACAAAAGATTTAATTGATAGAAAAAATTACGTTTTAGATAGAATGGCTGAACTTGGTTTTATAGAAAAACAGAGCGTAGAAAAAATAAAGAAGAAAGAAATAGTTTTTTCTCCCCCCTCTTTGGGGTCAATAAAAGCGCCTCATTTCTCTCTTATGGTAAAGGACTATCTCATAAATAAATATGGGGAGGAGTTGGTGAATAACGGTGGTCTTAAGGTTATCACTACGCTTGATTGGAATATGCAAGAAACTGCCGAAAAAGCGGTTCTAGAAGGCTCTAAAAACAACGAAAAAATGTATGGCGCTAACAATGCGGCGTTGGTTGCAGAAGACCCAAAAACAGGTCAAGTTTTGGCCTTGGTGGGCTCTAGGGATTACTTTGATACAAAGAATGATGGAAATTTTAATGTTGCGGCGCAAGGATTAAGACAACCAGGATCCGCACTAAAACCATTTGTATATCTCACCGCATTTCACAAGGGATATTCTCCCAAAACAGTCCTTTTTGATGTGAATACTGAATTTGACTTAAGAGATTCCCCAGAAACAAGTTATCGTCCGCAAAACTTCGATGAAAAAGAACACGGACCCGTCACGCTTGAAAATGCCCTTGCACAATCATTTAACATTCCCGCTGTAAAATTATTATATCTCGCCGGAATGGATGATTCGTTAAAAACACTTCATGATTTCGGTATCAGCACACTTAAAGAAACGTGGAGATACGGTCTATCCTTGGTTCTTGGCGGAGGAGAAGTAAAACTGATTGATCTTGTAAACACATATGGAACTCTTTCACAAGAGGGGGTGAGACATGAACAGGTGTTTATTTTAAAAATAGAAGACACGGAGGGAAATGTATTAGAAGAATATACAGATAATACAAAAAGGGTGTTTGACGACACACAGTCAATACGGCTTGTTACACAAATTCTTTCAACACCAGAGCTCCGTGCACCAATTTTTGGAAGTTCTCTTCCTCTCACTGTTTATGATGGGTACGATGTGGCATTGAAAACAGGAACATCTGGTGACCACAGAGACGCGTGGGTTGTTGGGTATACTCCATTTCTCGTTGTGGGTGCTTGGGCCGGAAATAACGACAACACACCCATGATACGACAAGGAAGTAGTATTCTCGCTGCGGTTCCTATTTGGAACTTGTTTTTACGAGATGTTATAAAAAAATACGAACCAGAAACATTTACAAAACCAGACCCAATTCCTTATACACCAAAACCAATGATAAACGGGGAATATATATGGAAACCAATAATCCAAGGAAAGACATATCCACAAATACATTCAATTTTGTATTACATTGATAAAGAAAATCCCCTTGGCCCGAGACCAGAAAATCCCGCGAATGATCCGCAGTTTAAAAACTGGGAAACTGGGGTATTAAATTGGGCACATACACATATACCCGATTCTTATTTATGGAATCAATCAATTTCTGGAGATGTTTCGTTTTCTTCAGATCGCGAAAACACTAACGTAAGTGGTGCGGGGGTCGAAACGAATGAAAAAACAACAATAAATACTACTTATCCAAAAAATGGCGATTTTCTTTCCTCTCCGTTTATTATACAAGCGAATATACGGGCGGGAAAAAATAAAGAACTGAAAAGAATTGAACTTTTTATAAACGATCGTCTTATAAATGGTTTTGATATAGAGGGTGTAGTGTATAAATATCAATACTATTTCAATACCACACTTGACCCACAAAACCTTTTTGAGATAAAAGTAACCGACTCATCTGGATCGGTTACTCAATCGCGATTTATTGTTTATAAAAAATAGATTCTGTATCGCCTTTTAAGTGGTGAGGGTGGGTTAATTTTTTATGGGCATTGCAACATATATAAGCGATGGATCGGTTTGGTTTTTTATAACCACGGGCCTATCTGGGGTTGTCATTCCTATAATAAGTTCGTCGCTTTTAAATATCTTAAATCCGTCGGATAAATATTTCCAATTAAATACCAAAGTAAAGCGTTCCCCTTTTAAGTGAACTGGTACTTTACATCTATTTTCTCCAAGTGCATTATCCGATGAAAATAATTCAATATATTTTTTATTCTCTCCAACAGTGAGGGTAATATCATTTCCCCTCCCAGAAAACGAACTAGTAAGTCTTATTGCGCTTAAAAATTCCTGCCGTGGAACAATTACCTCTGCTTGTGTTTGTTTTGGAATAATCGATTGATAGTCGGGAAAATTTCCGTCAATAAGGCGTGATATTATCTCGACACTCTGTGTTTTAAATAATATTTGTGTTGGATCTATAAAAATAGAAACATCTCCTTCTTCTTGATTATGAAGAATTTTTAATACTTCTTCTGATGTTTTTAGTGGAATAATACATTTAACCGATTCTATAAATGTTGATTTTATTATTCCAGAATCTATTTTCTTCTCTGCGAGCCGAAAACTATCTGTTCCTGCATAAGTTATACCATACTCCTCGACCCCCATAAATATTCCACTGATTTCTGGTCGTATTTCTGAATATTGTGTTGCAACAATAACATCTTCAATTGTTTCTACGAGTGTTTTTGAATTTATTTGTAAGCTTTGATTTTTGTTATGAATTGATGGAATAATTGGAAATTCTTTTATTTCTTGTGTTTGCACAAATGCTTCATAGTTATCTGTTTCAATAAAAAGCTTTTTTCCTTTTGATTCCAATGTAATACGTTCAGATGTTATGTTTTTAACAATAGTGTTAAAAAGGTGAAGGGGTATTGCAACTTCGCCGTTTTCTATTATTTTTCCAGAAGAAACGTGTGTAATTGCTAGTTCTAAATTTGTTGTTGTAAATATAATTTTATTATCATCTGTACGTATATATACACATTTTAAAATTGGGAGATTTGAGTTTTCTCCGACTGCGCGATCAACCACACTAAGAGCTTCTAGTAATTTATTTCTTAATACAATAAGTTTCATATTATTATTATCAATTATTTTTTATTATAAGAATAGTAGTAATAGTAGGGGTGTGAATATGTGGATATCTCAATAATGTAACGCTCTCTATTGTTTTTTTATACACAACTTACTGTGGATAAATTTTTCGTACGGGAAATTTATTTATTTATTTTTGTTTTTATACACAAAAAACCCACATTAATAAATTTTTATACACAGATTTTCTACGACTTATACAATCGTTCTTTTATAAGCATTATTTTTTGATTAAATTGCTGGTTTTTATTTATTTCTTTTTCTATTTTTTCACACGCGTGTATTGCGGTGGTGTGATCTCTCTTTCCTAGCTTTTCTCCAATATGAGGATATGAAAGCTTTAATATATCTCGGAGAAGGTACATCGCAATTTGACGGGGTTCTACAACCTCCTTTTTTCTACTTCTATCAGTGAGATCAACTTGTGGAACCTCAAAAAAATCAGCTACTGTCTTGATAATTTCCTGCACAGTGATGTTTTTTGATATTGTTTGTGTGGTTTCATTTATAATATCATCAAGCTTTTTACCATCAATCCCATTTTTGTGTTGTATATAAAACACCACCTTATTTAACACACCCTCCAACTCCCTTATGTTTTTTTGTACTTTTGATGCGATGTGTTCAAGTATTTTATCCTCAATAATAACACCTTTTTTTTGTGTTTTTGTTTTCAAAATTGCAAGACGCATCTCATAATCCGGATAGCTAATATCAGCGATCATCCCACCCTCAAACCGTGAACGCAAACGCTCTTCAAGTGTGGGGATGGCAGATGGCGGCCTGTCCGATGAAATAATAATTTGTTTGTTGTTTTCATAAAGCGCATTGAATGTATGAAAAAATTCTTGTTCGGTTGTTGCTTTTCCCCCGATAAATTGAATATCATCGATAATAAGAACATCAACGTCTCTGTATTTTTTTTTCATATCATCAATTCTTTTATTTCTGATTCCAGAGACAACATCGTTCAGAAATTTTTCCGATGTTACATATAACACCGCAATGTTTTTTTGATAGTGTTTTATAATTTCGTTTCCTGCTCCCTGAATAAGGTGGGTTTTTCCAAGACCAACACCACCGTACACAAAAAGAGGATTATATTTTTTTCCAACATCTTTTATTACCGCTTGTATTGCCGCATATGCAAGCTCGTTTGACGAACCAACAATAAATGACTCAAGTGTATACCTTGGATTCAGGTTTGTTTTTGGATCAACTTTGAGTTCAAGCGGAAGTTGTTGATTTAACTCATTTTTTTCTTCACCAACACCCCTTTTATTTTGTGTTGCAAGAGAAACACCACCCCCGTCTGTTGTTTGATGAGAAACAGAGTAATCAATATTTTTAATTGATGGATCAAAATTTCTAAGCGACCCAAGAATAATTTTGTGATAACGGTTTTTCACCCACTCTTTTGCAAAATTGTTTGGGAGGCTTACTAACGCGACTCCGTCTCGTTCGTTTTTTCCAACAAGCTGACTTTGTTTCAACCACGTAAGAAAATTTGGTCGCGAAATTTGTAGTTCTATTTCTCCAAGCACCGCCTTCCAAAGTTCTTGTGATTCCATGGTCTTTATAATAAATACATTCTATAACGTTTCAATATTGATTCATAATTTTTTTTGTGCTTTAATTGTTTATAAGGTGTGGAAGATTATTTTGTCGCGAATCGTATAATTATGTCGTCACGACACAAAGAGGGGAAAAGGTAAAAAAATATGACCAGGACATACCAACCAAAGAAGAAAAAAAGAGCCAGAACACACGGGTTTTTGAAGAGATCAAGGACTCCCGGGGGGAAAAATACGCTAAAAAGGAGAAGAGCCCGCGGAAGAAAGAGGCTTTCGGTATAATCAATGAGTTTTTTTGTTGTAAACAAAAAGAGGGGCGGATCGCAAAAAAAACCGCTTTTTATTGTTGTGCGGGCAGCAGATGTACGTGCGGCGACAAAAAGGAACACACTGAAGAGGCGGATACGTGTTATTGTTGAAACGAACAAAAAAAACAAACAGATTGCACACGATTATAAAATAATTGTAAAAAAAGGAGGAGACATGCTATCATTTGAAGAAATTAAAAAAGAAATCAAACCATATTTATAGCTTATGACCGGACTTTTTCACACATATCTTTACACACCCATTTTGTGGATTTTTGTATTTATTTATGAACACCTTGCACTCAGAGATGTTGGGTTATCAATTTTTTTACTCACCATATTTGTCCGCGTTGTGCTTTTCCCAATTTTTTATAAAAGCGCAAAAGATCAGTCACTTATGCAGAGAATTCAACCGAAATTAAAAAAAATTCAAGACGAACATAAAGATAATAAAGAAGAGCAAGCAAGACAAATGATGAATTTATACAAAGAAAACAAATTAAATCCGTTTTCCGGTTTTCTCTTGCTTCTTGTGCAACTCCCCGTATTTGTTGCACTGTTCCAAATTTTTACTAGAGAACTTTCTACATCGGTGTTTGACAACCAGCTATTTTTAGGCTTAATTAACCTAGGAGAGAAAAGTATTATTATTGCGATTATTGCCGCTGGATTGCAATATTTACAAAGTAAACTTCTTCTTCCCCCATCAAAGAAAAACAAGGAAGAAGAAAATCAGATGGCGCGTGTTGGAAAGACCATGATGGTGGTGGGGCCAGTGCTTACATTTTTTATTTTAATGAACCTTCCATCAGCACTTGGATTTTATTGGATGGTCTCTTCTCTTTTTTCCATCGCACAGCAATTGTATATCAATAAAAAAATACCAAAAGAATTGTAATATATATGGATACTATATTTGAATCAATAAGAAATATTGTAGAAAAAATGGGATTTTTCGGTGCAGAGATATCTTTTGATGAAGAGCACAGAAAAATATCGCTCATGATAGATGATAAACTTGTACATGAGAGCATGGGAATATTTTTACCCGCACTCGATCACCTTTTTGGCTTAGTATTTAGGAAGCACGAACAAGCACCATTTGTGCTTGATGTAAATTATTATCGGAGAGAAAGAGAACGATTAATTGCGGAACTTGCGCGAGCGTCCGCAAAGAAAGCTATGGTAACAAAAACAGACGTTGAATTACCCCCCATGAATGGATACGAGAGGAGGTTGGTGCATATGGAAATTACCACGCATCCAGAATTAAGAACAGAAAGCGTAGGAGAAGGGAAAGAACGAAGGGTGGTGATAAAACACATTCAATAAACCCCGCTACCGGCGGGGTTTATAATTCTTTCGATATATCAAGTCTGTAAAGGATATTATCAAATCGATTTTTGAAGTATATATAATTATCAAAAAACATAACCCCCGAGGCATCGGTTTTGTATGAAAGTGAGCCGGACGCGTTTAATACGCCAATCTCCTTTGTTGAGAGATTAAATTTCATGAGTGTATCGGTGGTAAATATTTTTCTCTGTTCGTACGAATCAAAAAATCCAACATAGTCATCTTGTTCTTCAGGAACGAAACAATATGTGGTGGTTGCGAGTAGATCGCATTTGTCAGGAATGGTAAAAAAATCTGCATATGTTGTTGTTTTTAATGAATTAGTCACAATCCCTAATTGTTTTTTTGACGGGACTGAAAAGAAAATATTTTTATTGTCTCGTGAAAACCCAAACACACTTCCCCGCTCCCCTTGGATAATAAGCGAGAGACTTAAATTTTTTGGATTGAACTCCCACGCCCGAGGAGAATAAAAACCACTTGGTTTTTCTAAAATTAATATTCTGTCGGTTGGAACAACAGAAAGAAAGACGTCGTTTAATACAAAATCTTTTAAAAGAATTTTATATATTGGTGGATTTTTTTCTATGTTTATTTCTACCAAATCTTTTTTATTACCACTCTTCACTATCCCGAAGATTTTTTTTTCTGAACTTCCCCATACGGCACTCACAACATCCGAAGATAATGGTTTCCAAGTTTTATCAATAACATCGAATATTCCCGATTGCGGGGATGTTTTGTCACCAAATGACGCAATTACCTTTTCTCCGGTTTGGTTTGGTAAAAGCGTATACATTGTTCCCACGGCCTGTGGAGATATTTTTTGATCGCCGCCGGTTTTTGAAAGATATATATTTCCGTCAGCGGTGGTATAAAAAATCTCACCCGTTTTTTTATTTACCCAATAAAACACAATTTCTTGGTCAGATAGTTTTTCAAGTGTTGGGAGTTTGTCCCCTAACACATCTGACGAAGTGCTCACATCCTCACTTGTCGTGGCTTCGGAGCCGCTTCCTGTTTCTCCGTTGGGCATATTAACATTACCACTTGGAAGCGTGTTTATACCCCCATCCGTTGTCACCTTTTGTTCAATTGGTGTTCCAAAAACAACTTTCCATGCAAAATATAATCCAGCGACACACACAATTCCAACAAACGAAAGTATAATTATTTTTCTTGTTTTATTCATAAATTATTTGAAATTGATATGAATGTGTTCTACTTGTTCGTAATAATTACCACACGCCTTTGCATATGCTTGATTTTGTTGTGTGGTGCAAATTTTAAAGATGTTTGAGTTGTTGTTTTTTAGATAATCAAGAAGTTGTTGATTGGTTCTTAGATCAACAACTGGTTTTCCTGGTCCGTGTGTTTTATGGCCCGCGGTTTCTGCACCGCCAGTTACCATCACGTCACAATTACACTTCTTTTTTATTGTAAGAAGGGCATCAATTGTTGATTCAGGAAGTAATCCAACATTGGTACAACCGTCTTGGGTTGGAATATAACATGTCTTATTTACCGTTATTCCACCCAACCTGAGCGTTTCTCTTATCTGTTCTTCTCTTTGTTGTAATTGGGTATTGGTCATTGCACCTGTCCCGTAGGCACAATTACCAATAACAGATCCAATAATGCAACAACTTTTTTGTATGTTTGGTCTATTATCCCATCCCCATCCATCGGCTTTGCAATCGGCCAATCCAGTATTTTGTTTTACCGCAAGACAACAACTAATTCCCGTTGAGGTTGAATTACTGCTTTTTTGTATTGCAGCAGCACACTCTGCTTTTGACGCCTCGCACCACCCCCATGGCTGCCCCAGGGCGGTTTCCGCTGGATTGGTGTAATTGGTGCCAGTAAATTGTGGTGCGTCTG
Source organism: bacterium (assembly GCA_021801565.1). Lineage (GTDB taxonomy): Bacteria > Patescibacteriota > Minisyncoccia > UBA6257 > GWB1-50-10 > JAKANR01. The sequence continues at coordinate 87,312 of JAJYXV010000015.1, read as the reverse complement.
GCTCTTTCAGTTCAGTAAGTTGCGGATTTATTGTGTTTAAAATAATATACGCGCCAAATAAAAGCCCAAGTCCCCAGAGCGCCGAAAAAATCATATCTTTTCCTTCGTTTTGTTTGTCGGGACTTCCACCGGAGACGGTATAAAGTATTCCTCCCGCCACCATCATTCCCACAGCAAGTATTCCGGAAATACCGATCGCAAATTGATATAGACGCCGTATATAGTTGGGGATACTAGCGGAGGTATCAGCAGATGCACAATCGGTGTATCCAAGGAGTTCTGTTCCAAAATTTGAACAAGGAAATTTGTAATCTATGACGGCTGCGCGCGCAACAACAGCAAGTGATGTAAATAAAACAACGAGAAATATTATTTTAAAAATTGGTTTTACCATAAATTATTGTATATAAAGGTTTATTTTTTCTTTTGCAAACTCAAGCCCGTTTTTTATATTTTGTACGAACGATTCAATTGTCATGTTTTTTTGTTCTGAAGTTTTTGGAGCGCCAATATTTAATGTAAGAAGCGTATCGCGAGTTCCCTCCTGTGCGTTGCCATTTATTGTCCATAAAGAAGTGATTTCAGATGGTGATGAAATGTTGAAAAAATATGGAATGACAAAGAAGCTTACTTGTTCGCCAGAACGAACAAGTCCGCGCGGGTATTTGTTTTCAATCGTTATTATCGGATTAAACACAGGAATGGAAATAATTCCCTCATATTTATCGGTTTTTGTTTGGATAACAACCCGCACAGAATGTGAGCTTCTCCCAACTTTTGTGATGGGAAATGACATCTCTTTCAATCCGGTGCCCTTGGTAAAAAATACCCCATCAACAAACCATGATATATCTACTTGTGAGATGTTCTGTATTTTTTGGCCTAATAAAAATTCCACAGAAACTTGAACGGTGTTTCCGTTTGTCGGAAATGCTTTTTCTTGAAAATCTTCGGGGACATAATTGTTGGCATGCCATGTAATGATGAGATTACCTCCGGTTTGTGCCGAGACAAAAGAAAAAACAAGAAGACAAAAGAAAAACAGAAGAAATATAAACCTCACTTTCATATTCTCTAATTATACAATAAAAACTATTTCTTTATTGCGGAACCAGCCTTTCCACTCGCGACAGAAGCAATTTTTTGTGCTTTTGGGTTGTTTTCAATTATTACAACTACGAACCATGCGAGAATTTGAAGTGGAAAAATCTGAAGAAGCGGAATACTATTTGCCACCCACCCGGCGATACTTGTTGACCACGTAGCTATCCCGCGGGCCCCTTTTAAAAATAAATATAACTGGAAAAATGCTCCAACAACAAAACTAAATAAACTTCCAAAAATTGAGAGTACTTGACCCACGACAGGAATCGGAAATGCTATATTCATGAGAAAGTCAAATAACTCGGCAAAGAACAAAATAAGGGTAACTAATATAAATTCTCCGGTCCCAAATCTTTTTTTATGCTCTGTTCCGTCTGTTTTTATTTTTTCCCCTCCAGTTTTTTTTGTTTCTTCGGCCATATATATTTATGCTATTGCAGACACATTTGAAAAGGCATTGTTTTATCTAAGAATCTTCTGATCTGATTAGTAGTCCGCTAATTGGCGGATCACCACTGGGCATATATTATAAGGATGACAACCCTTTGGTCTGGAGTACTTGTTCTGGATTTGTGGTGATGATCTGATCTTCGGTATAGGAGGCAATTATTTTTATCGCCACGTGTTTTAGCCCAGCGAAGAAAAGTCCCTCTCCCACGCCCGCCTCAAGAAGCAATGATTGTTCGCCGCCGGTTAAATCAAATGCTTGTGTTACCACCCCAATACTCGACGGCGACTGTTTTAAGAGTAATTGTATTGATGAGTTAGTGACAATTGGCTTTCCATATTCCGATTTCAAAAAATCTTCGACGTCTTGCGTGATGGTGGTAACTCCCAGGTAATATTTTCTTGCACGCTTTACGAGACCGAATAAAAACGATGCGCTGTCTTTATACTTCATCATCCACCACGCTTCATCAACAACAAGAAGTCTGCGTTTTAATTCAGATCGGACAAGATTCCATACAAAATTTAGAACAATATACATTGCGATTGGACGGAGTTCTTCTTCAAGATCGCGGATAGAGAATACAATAAGACGATTTTTAATATCGACATTCGTCGGCGCATTAGTAAATCCGGCATATGATCCGCGAGTGAATTTCTCCAGTCGTTTTGCCATATTTTGTCCTCCCTCAGTATTTTCTAAAACAGTTTGAAGATCTTCCAAAAGCGGCGGGTTCAATTCTTTTATCGTTCCAAAATTTTCAGCAGTAATGTCGCGTGATGCGTACGTTTCAATAATCACGCGATCAAGAATTGCATCTTCTTCCGCGCTTATTTCTTTTAACATCAATTTTAAGAGTCCACTCAGATTTAATACATGAGATTTAAATACGTCGGCCGGTTCCTCGCCCTCGGGAATTACGGGAATATCAAACGGGTTTACGTGATTTTGTGAGGTGAGTGAAATTTTAAAATAACTTCCTCCAATTGAATTTGCGAGATTTTGGTATTCGTTTTCTGGATCAATGACAATTACATTTGTTCCCACCATGAGAGAGCGGAGTATTTCGAGTTTTGATGCATAAGACTTTCCTGATCCTGATTTTGCAAACACCACCGTATTTGCGTTTTCAAGCGAAAAGCGGTCGAAAATAATGAGACCATTGTTGTGCATATTGAGCCCAAAGAGAATTCCTTTGTCTGAAGTAAGATCCGGAGAGACAAATGGAAAAAGCGAGGATGAAGGACCTGAGTTAAGGGGGGTATTTACTGCGAGTTCATCTTTTCCAATCGGAAGCACGGAATTAAATCCTTCAATTTGTCTGAAAAGCGCCGGTTTTATATATACCAACTTACTGTCTAAAAGCGATTCGAGTGTATTTTCAAGCCTCGAAAGATTTTTTAAATCCTCTCCGTAAATCGTAATGTAGATCGCGACCTGAAAAAGTTTTTCTCTCGCTTGTTGAAGCGAGTCTCTCAAATTTTCAATGTCTTCATATGCTGTTTCGAGCATTGGATCGCGTACAATTCCCTTGTCTTGTTTTTCATTTATTTCTGCCTCGACCTGTGCAACTTTTTTTCTCAGATTCCTGAGTGCCAGCCCGGTATCCATTGGGTGGGCAAATATTGAAATATCCATCATCTCTGACAAATTGATAATTGGAGAAAACCATCCACTCGAAATAAAACGCGGATAATTGAATACAAAAAATGTTTTTGCATAGTAGTCACCTATTTTCAAATAATTTGAACCCGTTTCAACGCCTGCGGGAGCAATGATGTTTGAAAGATTATCCTGCGCGTTTGATTTTTCGTTTGTTTGAGGCATATGTTGTTAAATCCAAATTTCAAAATCTTAATTTCCAACAGAATCTAAATGACAAAGATCTTAAATTTGATTTTTTAATTTTGTTATTTGTTCGACATTGAAAATTAGTAATTTGTCATTTCTGCACCTCTATTCCTTTTTTCTCGACAAGTTGCGGATTATAGAGATTATAAAAAAGCTCGGTGAGCTCTTCATCTTCAAGAGGAACCGCTCGAAGTCCAATTTGTTGAAGACCAGAAATTACCTGGTCAACACGATGATTTAGCTGTTCAATTGCCGCCTGTGCATTTGGAACATCTTCGGTTTGTGATTGTTTTTTTCCAAAAAAACTCAGAAACCCCTTCTTTGCTTGTTCAATAGCATCCCCCGCTTCATAGGGAACAATGACAAAAAATGTTTTTGAAATTATTTTATTCTGTTCGATAAATGTTTTTATAAAATTTATATACTCATCTATTTGTATTTTTAAAAGTTCATTTGATTCTTCTTCGCGACGCGCTCGCATTCGCTCCATGTAAGTATCAATATTTACCTTCCTTGAATGAACAAAAAATTGTACCGAAAAATCAACCGTATTTAAAAAGTCTTGAAAGCTGCTTAATATAAGATTCTGTTCGGTTTCTGATTTTAAATCAAAATTAATTCCGCTCACAATGATTATCTTGCGAATCCCTCCTTTTTTAAGATATACTACTCCATCTTCTACCTTTGTAATTTCAACAAATTGTTGGGATGGTGCGGTTGTGTTTTTTGGTGTGTTCGACATACTTTTTATTATCTACTATCTTGTATTTAAAATCCAAGTTTCAAAATCTTAATTTCCAACAAAATTCAAATGATTAAAACTTAAAAATTTAGTGTTTTGATTTTGTTATTTATTCGACATTGGTAATTTGAGATTTTATCGGCGGTTAATTTATGTCCTCGTTTGTCATTTTGATTTTTTGTCTTCGTTTGATATTGGAAATTAGAGTTTTAGTATTGTTAATAGTCCACTCTTTTTATTTTTCTTCTTTCTCCGGTCTCGAATGTGGCCACTTGATACTCTTCTTTTTTTTGTTCGCTTCTCATTTGTTTTGGTGAAAACAATTTTCCTGTGGTGACGTTTAGTACGATTGAATTTAATTTTTCTCTCGCACCCATTGTTTTTCTTGTATTTTCTATTTTCTCCTCTTCGTAAAGCGGTTCTTCTGTAATCCTTTGCCACGTATAAATTCGCGGTTTTAAAAAGAAATAAAGCCCGTCGCGTATTACTTTTGGCATCTCCCGTCCATTTATTTTTATGAATGCGAGCCCAACACCGATTGTAACAAAAACAATACTTACAAGTATCCAAACAAAAAGATTAAATATATAAAAAGAAGCGAATACAATACCCGCCGCAATTGCAATATAAAAAAACTGTGTGAGCGTGAGCGGCCCTACTATTTTTGGTTTTTGATCAATAAATTGCGGAACCTGAAAAGTAGCCATGAGTATACATTAACTATAACTATAACCGATAACAATTACAAAAAATCACTTGGAAAGATATTTATAAAATCCCCTTAATTGTTTTGCTAAGTTTTCAGATTTAATCATGATGTTTTCGTGCACCTCTTTGTCTATATAATTATCATCAAGCGCACAATCAATGCATGCAACAACCTCATCAAGAGACGCGTGTGCGCGATTTATAAAAAGTTTTGAATCTTTATCTGTGCTTCTATTTGACCCCTCGGCTATATTTAGCACTATTGAATTTAATGCCCTTTTTGTTTGGTCAACAAGCGCGAACTTTTCTTCTTTGGGATATGTTTTCAATAGAGCGTTTATTTGTGTTCTTAGTTTCCGCGAGTCTTTATAAATGTCCCATTCTTTGAAACGAAATCCGTGGTTTTTATCCCCTGTCATTGTTATTTTTCATTGTTTGTTGATCGTAGATCAACCGTGTTTCCTTCGATTCTCGGATCTTTGTCTGTGTTGTTGTTAGTTATCGTTGTACTTTTCTGCGTTGGTTTTTTAAACCAGACAAACCCCTTTCCTTTTTGACCTTCGGTTTTTTGCTGTTGTGGGTTTGGAGTTGGTTTTTGCTCGGTGGGTGTGTTTTGTTTTGGAACGGTATTTATTACTGGAGCGGTCTGCCGACCCGAGGCCGGTCCGCCTTGGGCGGATGTTTTTGTATTTTCTCTTAAGTTTTCGATTTTCGGTTGTTTGTCGTTTCTCTCCCCCGTCCTAATATCAAGGATGCCACCCCCCTCTTTTTGTGTTGTTGGTTGAGGGTTGTTTGTCGTTTGTTTGTTTCCAAACATCATAAGTGGATTTATTTTCTGAGTTATTGGCTGTGTTTGAGCGCGGTCAGTTTCTTTTATCCCGATGTCAGTTATTTTAGTGTTGTCGGTTGTTGGTTGCTTGTTGTTGGTTAGTCCGGCAAAAGGCGTAAGTGGTGTTCTCAACTCACTATAATCAACAGCGCGTTTTTTTGGTTCATCTTTCTTCCAAAATTCAATCGTTGCTTTCACTGGTGTTGATGGCGCTTGTGTTTGCACAATTTTTTGTTTAAAAAACCCAAATGGGAGGGAAAACCCCCTTGTTTGTTGTGAGTATCCCTTAGTTGGTAGATTCTCTTGTGCGGCCGTTTGTGGTTTTTCTCTATGTATTACAAGTGGTGCGGGTTCTTCGGTTACTTCAATTTTTTTTGTGGTTTCGTCAGTGGGTCCGCTTACGCTTATTTTCACCGGACCAAGATTTTCTGGTTCGGTGTCCGAGAAATTTTCGAGAGAAATTGTAGAAACTGGTTTTTCAACCTCAATACCAACAGAAGCAAGCATCTCATTATGTTGTTTTGTGTATTCATCAAGCGTCATCGCATCTGACACATCTATCTCTTTTATATCTACCCCATAGTTCAAAAGCGCATAATCAAATTGTTTCAATATTTTTTCTTTTATTTCTCGCACCACCGCTTTCAACTTTTTTTGATTGAAGTTTAAAACACCCGAACAGTGTGAAATAAAATCTTTTGCGGGAACACCCCTTGAAAGCACGTCATATACAAGTTGTGGAATAATATCAAGACGCGCAATGTCGGCACGCTCATTGATTGAATCAATGGTTGCGATAATTTTTCCTGATCCTATTTGATCACGTATGGTTTGTGGAATGTCATTCATCTCTTCCATGTGTTAGGGTGTTTTTTGGTTTTTTTTGAACGAAACATCTTTTGTAATATCGTCAAGTTTGCTCACTATACGAGCGTTTTCCCTTCCAATACTATCTTTCATCTTTTTTAATTTCTCTTCTTGAGTAGATACCACATCAATTATTGCTTTTCGCTCGGCCTTTTTGTTATCAAATTCTGTCTGTATATCATTAAGATTTGTAAACTCTTTTTCGACAGACACAATTTCTTTCTTGATTGTTGCTATTTTTTTCTCTGTTTCCTTGATCTTACCAGCGTTTAGTAATGGATCGCTTCGTAGACCATTCAACTCGTTATTAAGTTTTGTTTCCTCGTCACCAAGTTTTGTTTTTTGTTTTTGGAGTGCAACAAGTTGTGGTTTATCAACCTTATCTCTCAAATCTTCTATAGCCGTTTCTATTATTTTCAACGGACCCTTTGTGTCGTCTATAATCTTATTTGCCTTTTCAACCGCTTCATATCCTTTTTCTTTTTCGAATGTTTTTGTCGCCGCATTATAAACCTCAACCTCTATTTTTTCTCTCACCTTATCTTTAAGACCAGCTGTAAATGCCTCGCGCACCGCCTCTCCGGTGTCCTTTGGAAGTTTTCCAATTTCTTCTTTAAATTGAGCCGGGAAATTCATTGCGTTATCCTGTACAAACTTCTCGTAATTTGGATTCACCTCCTTTATTGGTTTGCCGCTTGCGTCTTTAATGACGTTTCCATCACCATCTTTCTTTTCATAAATTGCACTCTTTGGAACTTCGTTCATTTTTGCGGCTATCTTTACTTCGTCTTCTCCCAGTTCTTTTGCGAGCCACGGGGCTTGTTCAGCAAGTTTATCTCCCGTCTTTGTTTTTCGTGCCGCATCCACCACGCTCTTTCGTGTTTCTTCACTTAGATCATTCCATTTTCCTTTCTTCGCGGCGGCAATACCAGTGGCTGCAAGCTCCTCCGATGAAAGACCCTTTCTGCTCGCGAGCGCCACCAAGTCGTCGCCCGTCCTGTTTTCAAGTCCCTTCATTCTTTCCTCTACTCCCTTGCCACTTGTTGCCCTTGCAGAGGATGAGGCACCAGAAATCCCCGTAATTGCCCTGCCGATAAGAGGAATCTTTCCATACTTTCCGCCAAATCGTTCGAGCGCGGTCGTTGTGTTTCCTTGATCATCTGTCTTTGTTCCTGCCGTGAGCGCGCTTCTCCCAGCCTTTTTCGCCGCGCCCTTGCTCTTATCAAGTGCCCACTTCTTTGTTGTTTTTCCGGCTTTTGACGCGAGACTATATGCGGTGGTTGCGCCGGTAATACCCAAACTGTTTGCCACCAAAAGCGCTCCAACGAGAAGCCCAGTCATAATAAGTGAGTTTCCTATAACAATAAGAATTTGAGGGGTGAGCGATAAACTGTCATTAATTTTTGAACCAGCACTGACCGCATATTTATCAGCAAATTTTCCAAGCGCGGTAGTTGATATGACGGTAAGATAAAGAAACGAAGTAAGAATTGGAGCATTAAATACCCATTCCAAAAACTTTCTCCACCAACTTTTCCACACCGATGCTGTATCGGGTATGACCCAAAAGAGATAAATAATCGGAGAAACAAGAAGAAGCACGGAGAGATACATAAAACGCACGAGAAGCATAATTGCGATTCCCAACAAACTCACCGCGGAAATAAATGTAAATAATGCGGCCATAGATAAACTTAAAATTGATGCAAATGTTTCATATATTGGTGCTGCCCCCCCTTGTATAAATTGGTTGCCGCTTGTGTGTGTTCTTAAAAATTGCTGTGTATCAAAACCTCTCGCAAGTTCTGTGGTCATACCAATAACATCACCATTTTTTGAAGACTTAGAGATAAAGAAATTTGTAAGTGTGTTTGAAAAATCAATAAACACAGCGCCAATGGTTAAACTGAAATTTACTAAAATTGCGGCCGCGATAAGCTTTGGGAGAAGTTTTTTTGTTCCATACTCTTCGTATCGCACAATGGTAGCAACTGCAATAATGATAATTGCAAGAACAAATCCCAAGTTTGCAACATCGCGGACAATTTTCCACCCCACCTCAACGAGAGGCATGTCGAAAATTGCCATATTGAGCGACATAAAAAATCCAATGAGCTGCGCCCCTATCCAAAATAAAAGCCCCGCAATAAGTGCTAAAACATACATAAGTCCCTTAAACGCCTCTCTTAGTGGCCATGTTATTATATCTGTTGCCACCTCTCCTATTTTTTGTGTAACTGGATTATAGGGGTTCATCATAAAATCTGGATATCCTGCTATTGCATTTGCTTTTTGTGTAAGAAAAACAGATCCAGAAATAAAAATGGTTATAAACAACAACACAAAAATAAGTATTTTTTTATATTTTTTAAACATTGATTAGGGATTTAGCGGAGGAAGCCCCTGTAATAATCCGCGGAGGCCCCCAATACCAGACTTTACGAGTTTGTTTACAATTGCATCGCCAATCGTATCAAGGAAATTTTCTATATCGCCTGTTGTTTCAAGTTGATTTACTTCCATTTGTTGTGCTTTTTCTCCCAGACGTGCGGTGATGGTTCCTGGATTCGTGATTTCACTTCTCTGACACTGCCAATATGATCCTTCGGGTGCCTGTGTGGTTGCGGTGCTAAGTGGTGGCTCTTTCCCGTCATCCGTGGGTCCGTGTATTTCTCCATCCACCGCAACAAAACATTGCCCCCCAACTTGAAGAACATCAGACATCCGTTTTTGCAAATCGTTTAAATTACAATCCGTTGGTACATAAAGTTGCCACTCAACACATTGTGTTTGACTGGGAAAACCACTTCCTCTTTGTAAGTCTTCTTGCGCGAGTTGTGTGGCAGCCGCTTGTTGTTGTGCAAGTTCTTCTTGAACCATCATTGATGCGCCATAATAATTATTTTGCGGTTTCCACATTTCTTGATATGCGATCCACCCGCCGTTTCTGAAGTCGTTATAGAACGCCTCAATATTTCCTGTTACTTGGTCGAGCGTGCAGGTTAGCTCTTCGTAGAACGGATTTGCCTGTCGGTTTGCGGTTGGAATTTGTGCAGTGATGGAAAGCTGGAATGGAGTGCAAAGGCGAGGAGCAATTCTGGAGATCGTTCGATCAACTGCAAGTTGCGCAGTATCCGCTAAAAATTGCCCGGGGTCTTTTACAAATTGCGGTTTTTCATCGTTTACAATCCATTGTGTAATTTGGTTTGAGAGTTGATACAAAAGAGATCGCTTTATTGTCTCTGTGGTGGTTTTTAAAAGTTCTTGGCATTTATCCCGCGTATCCGCAATAAGTTGAGCGCGTTTCTGTTCGGCGATCATTTGATTTGTTTTTTCGTTTTGTTTTCTTGCTTCATCAAGCAAGTCCCCTTGTTCTGCGGTGGGTACTGGAGAAAGCGGATTTAACGCGTTTGTCGCATCTTTGACTACGTTTCCAAGCGCTTCTTTTGCTATTCTTTCCAATTCATCTTGTGCTTTTTTCTTTAGTGTATCCACTTGTTTTCCTACTTCATCTTTCAGGACGTTTCCAAATACGTCATTTAACATCCCTAGCCCTTGATTAATAATGCTTGATCCGAGATTCGAAAAATCAATATTAAGACCCGTTGCGCTATTAAATTGCATACTTAGATAATTTTTCACGCTGTTTGTGATATTTGTTTGTACACGATCAAGCGCCGTAAATCCACCATATTTTGCAGAAAGACGCGCCGCCTTGATACACATTTCCATTCCTTGCACCTCTCCCTTACTTGAAAGTGTTTGTGTTGAAGTGGCGGTTGTTGAAGTAGATTGCCCGTACGCAGAAAATGGAGCATATAAAAACACCACAATAAAGAAGAGGACAACAATATTTTTTATATAATGCACCATAGCTATAAATTAGATAATTTTTTGTTCTTTTACCCGCTTGTCTATTTTTATTCGAATATCATCAAATTTTTTCTCACTTTCATCGGCGATGCGCTGAATCGCGATCATAAATCGGAGCGGATCTTGGTCGGCTTGTGAAAGCGAAAGATACACATTTTTTTGTGAAGTAAAAAACCCAAGGAGACTTGCATGTATATCGACCCACGACGGTGGAACGTTCATTATTTTTAAAATATCAACAGTGTTTTTAAAATTATTTCCAATATTTCCAAAATATGCGGCAATAGGCATCTTTGTTACATCTTCCGTGCTATTTTTTTCAGATACATTTTTTATAATTTCTTGTATTACTAAGAGATATACCACTTGCATTTGTTTTGAATCGTCTTTTGCCACACTGATTGTTTTTGGATCAATGGTTTCCGATTCAAGTTCTTTGTCGATAATATCACCAACGATTTTTTCCACGGCGTTCTTGTCGGGAAGTGTTTTCGCTTGCGATGCATCGTTTTTCTCCTGTGCGGCAACATTATTTTTTTCAGACATAAGTGTTTTGAGAGATTCAGTGGTAAATTCGGTGGTGAGATTAGGAAGCGGATTCTTAATATGTGTTGATGGCGTTTCAGCTGTATTTTTTACTACTTGGAAAAGATAATCTGGTTTTTTTTCTTGTCCTCCGCGCACAATAAAGAACGATGTAATTATCGCACACACCACAATAAGGAGAGAGAAGATTTTTTTATGTTTTCTAATAAAGGACATATTGTTTCATTATTATTATATCAGCTTTTCCAAGTCTTGTGAGACAAAACAAGAAGACTACGGTGATGGTTTTATTGCTGTTCCCATCTTCAAAACAAGGTTTGTTATCGGACATGCGCCGCCAATAAAACTACATACTGTTCCAAGTATATCTTTTAAGATGCCCGTGTTGCACACATTTTTGAGAAACGGAAGTTTGTCGACGGCCTTACACGCATCACAAATATTTACCGAAGAGCCAAGTACGTACGTTTCTGGGAGTTGATATTGTTGATATATATGAATCGTTGTTGGAGGAACAGGAATAAGATTAACACGAAGAATACCGAACGTTCCGCCATTGGGAGGTCCCACCACCAATTCTTCAACACTCGGATTGATTGTACCGAGTGTTGCGAGAGATACGGCTGTGGTAAAAGCAAGACATCCTGGCGCCGAAGGAAGCCACGAAATCACCTTTCCTCCAAACGGGCTTATTGGAGATATGGCGGCAAACGTTTTATCGCCCAAAGAGGCAAACATAACGAGGAAAAGAACGAATATAGCAATATATTTTCTCCCCCCATTAATAGTAGAGAATATATATGCTTCCGCCTGCCGGTGTCGGCACATGCGTCTTTTTGGTATGTTTCGCCCTTTTTTTATTTGTTTAGAAAACATATATTTTATTTTCATCTCGTTTATTGGTGTTGTAAAAGGTTATTATCAACGGGATTTGTTTTTTATTTTGTACATATAACATTTGCGACCCTTCTTATTTCCTCTACGCTTAAGTTCTGTGATCGTTGCTCAATATCTATTCCTGTTTTTTTTAACCTCTTAAATATCTCCTCTTTTTCTCCGGTGTTACATTTACTAGCCGATCGATACGATAACGTTATATTATTTTTTATTGTTTTTCTTGGTTGTTTGAATAATATACCAAGTGTTTTATAATATTTTTTTTCTTCTCCCCCACTATTTTTTAAGTGTGTTCTTTTTGTATGAAGCGCGATTACCGCAGAATCAATTTTTGGTTGTGGGACAAATTCTTTTTTTGATACGCTCATAATAATTGCGGCATCAGCCCAATATGCCACGCTTGCGGCAAGTAAATTCATTTCCGGTGGTTTTTTTACAATACGCTCAGCGACCTCTTTTTGTATCATAACGATTGTACGAGTTGGTCTATTTTTTAGTTCTTGAATTGTTCGAAGCAAATATCCGGTGATGTAGTAAGGAATATTTCCAACAAGTATATAACTGGGGCCCAGAGAAGAAGATTTATGTGAGAGAGAAGAGACAACCCTGGAAAGTATTTTTAAAGCATCTCCATAAATAATTTTTATATTTTTATCTTTTTCAAATTTTTTCTCCAGTTGTTCAGCAAGTGCCTTATCTTTCTCGATCAAAATTATTTTGCAATTTTTGAGATTTGAGGTTTGAGATTTGAGGTGCTCTGTGAGCTCCCCGTGTCCTGGACCGACTTCAATCACGGTTTCACCATCACGCAATTCAGCTGCCCCGGCAATTATCTGAAGTATTTTTTTATTCTTTAAAAAATGTTGTCCTAATTTTTGTCCCATAATCTTTTTTCTTTTCTATTTATTTTAACTGGTATTACATTTACTGGCCGATCGATATAAGACTGTTATTTGTGTCGTTTTTCATATTCGGAGAGCAATGAATCGTCATCTATTTCCCCGATTACCATGAGTCGCACACACGATAATATGTCTCGTTCTTTCATCTCTTCAATCATGCGGTGTGGAATCGGATTTTTTCCAAGAAACACACTCTTTTGTACTGTGTCATATCCTTCATGAATGAGATTTGTACGGAGCCAGATACGCGACCCTCGTTTTGTTTCGGGAATATCAAATGTAATAAGTCGCCACCTTCCATCCCATTGTTTCGGTTGTTCTTGGTTTGTAAAAAACTTTTTCCCAAGCAGAGAAAGAAAATATTTATTTTCTTTTTTTTCAACCAACCCCTTTTGTTCAAGCCGCCAGAGCGTTACTCGCAGGTTTTTTTCAGAAGCGTCTTTGAGAGCATTGTGATGTTTCCCACCATCTTTTGAAGAACGCATTGATCCACGCGTGTTGTCGCTCCTACCCCTTTTATCTCTAGTAAGTTGTCCAAATAAAATCCCGTTTGTAGTTTCAGAAAGGGTTCGTAATACCGCGAGAGAAAATGACCCAACTCGAATCTTCTCTTTCATAATATATAGTGTATAACATTTATAAGTCGATCGGTAGCATGATGTTATGCTCCCTGTTGATAAGTCCGCCCGTCTATTTTTCTAGCCGCGCCATTCCCTTTTATGTGTATTTTTGGTATAGTATATGTATAAGTACGTTTATTACACACATAAAGCCTTTATTAAGGGGTTTTTCAAGTACGACTACTGCGTGGTCGTTGTTTTTCCTTATTATTATTGGATGTTCTGGTGCCATATTTTTGGGTGATGGCACTCTTTTTTCTGCTTATAAAAAATATGACACATGGGGAATTGGAGGTCCGTCAGAATCACTTGAGAGTGAATTAGGCACGATTTCTGTCGCGCAAGCATCTTATTACATTGAAGATGGGCATGATAGTAGGAGGGTTTTTACTTCTGGTGACGAAAGCTCTCTTTTTGGCGCGTCTCCGTCTCTTATTAATGACCTTCCAGTGAGGGATGGAATCAAAAAATATAAAATAAAGAAAGGAGATACATTTTCAAGTATTGCGGCTCAGTTTGGAATTACACTCGAAACACTTTATGCGTCGAATGCGGGTATAAAAAAGATAAAAACAGGACAAATACTTACTATTCTTCCTACATCAGGCGCGCTTTATACTACGCAACCAGGGGATACATTACAGGGTATTGCTGATCGTTTTGGAATAAGTCCTGAAATAATAAAAAAATACAACCCTGAATATACAAAACTTCTTGAGACATCGGGGGTAACACTTATTCTTCCGAACGCAAAAGAAACTCCCACGTCAATAGTGCAAAAAGAAATGAAAAAAGAAAATTTGGCGGACCTCGCCGGTTATTTTGTTCTTCCTGCGAAGGGGTGGAATTGGGGAATATTACATGATTATAATGCCGTCGATATTGCAAACACATGCGGGAGTAATATTTATGCCGCGGCGGACGGAGTGGTAATTGAGGAATCTTCTGATGGATCGTGGAATGGTGGATATGGAAATTACGTTCTTATAGAACATCCAAATAAAACACAAACACGCTATGCCCACACATTAAAAAACGTTGTAAAAGTTGGAGATGTTGTTTCTCAGGGAGAAAACATAGCGTTTATAGGAAGTTCTGGAAATACACAAGGAACAACCGGATGTCATCTTCATTTTGAAGTGTTGGGAGCAAAAAATCCTTTTGCACTCAAGTAGCGATATTAGGCGGTTAGATTGTTAGGGTGTTTGATTTTTTACAACAGAGATGAGTTTGTTTAACATCTTCATAATTTCGGAAAGCAATTCTTCCGATTTTTTATATTTTTCTTTTGCGAGTTCTATGGATTTTTTCCAAACTACCAGTTCTTTATATGAATTCATGTTATTTTCTCTCTTGTTTTGTTTTTCTGGTTATCTAATTTACTAACCGTCTAGCCGCCTATTTTCATCCTTCTTTTATTCTGTACTGGAATGCCTCAGCGAGGTGCTCTTTTTTTATTTGAGAAGAGGCCTCAATATCGGCAATGGTTCGTGCAACCTTTAAAATTCGATAATATCCACGAGGGGAAATAAATGAATGTTCGACAATATTTTTCAAAAAAGTTTCAGCAGAAGGATCAAGCAAGAAAAGCTCATCCACTTGTTTTGATGAGAATTCTGAATTTGTATGAAGAGAAAGATGGGCTTGGGTTGCGCGTTTTTTTTGTGTTTCCCGCGCGTCAGAAACACTTTTTCTTATCCGCTCCTCTTCTTGTTTATTTCCTTCCTTTTTCCTCAGTTCTTCAATTGGTATTCGTGGAACCTCAAGTTGTAAATCTATTCGATCAAGAAGCGGTCCTGATATTTTTCTTTGATACCGAAGTATTTCATGCGCGGTGCATTTACACTCTTTTGCGGTATCTCCGAAATATCCACATGGGCACGGGTTCATTGCGGCAACCAACATAAATCGTGCAGGAAACACAAGGGCTTTTTTTGCGCGCGCAATATGTATATATCCATTTTCAAGTGGTTGTCTCAATCCCTCAAGTGTGTCTTGGTGAAATTCTGGCATTTCATCTAAAAAAAGAACGCCGCGGTGGGCAAGACTCACTTCTCCTGGCTTTGGGATTGTTCCCCCACCAATTATTGAAACGAGCGATGCGGTATGATGTGGTGAGCGAAACGGTCTCCATTGTATAACCTGATCATGCGCAGTGAGACCCGCCGCACTGTATATTTCAGTGATTTCAATCATTTCATCAAGTGAGGGGTACGGGAGTATTGATGCAAGTGCTTGAGCAAGCATTGTCTTTCCTGTTCCCGGCGGCCCCGACATGAGAATGTTATGTCCTCCAGCCGCCGCAATGGTGAGTGCACGTTTTGCCGATTCCTGTCCTTTTACTTCCGAAAGAGAAACCGAAGTTGGTGGGCGTATCGGGACAATATCATTTTTTTCTTCAGGAATAAGCAAATTTGTTTTTTCAAGGTGGCAAATAAGATCGTGTAAACTTCTTATTCCGAACACAGTAATCCCATCAATCATTGTTGCTTCATTCCTGTTTTCATGAGGCACAAAAAGATATTGCACCCCCATTTTTTTTGCGAGCTTGGCAATATTTAAACATCCGCTGATTGGTCTTAAAGATCCATCAAGAGAAAGTTCTCCGACAAAAATTTTGTCTTTTGTGTCAAAAGTTTTTATTTGTTCACTTGCGAGAAGGTATGCGAGTGCGATAGGAAGATCAAAACGTGAACCAGCTTTTTTTATGTCTGCTGGGGCTAAATTAATAGTAATTCTTCTGTTTTCTTTTGTTGGTGGGCGTATACCGGAATTTTTTAATGCGGAGTTTACTCGTTCCTTTGCTTCGCTCACAGCTTTGTCAGCAAGTCCAACAATAGAAAAAGAGTGGAGGCCACTATTAATATCAGCCTCCACCTCAATACATTCAGCGGTGATTCCATCAAGCTCTGCTGAGAGAATTTTAGGAACTGCACGCATGGAGTTTGTTATATCTTTCCGCTTATTTTACATTCTTTGCAAAGCTCAGATTCTGGATCAATAAGAAGTAATTTTTCCTCAATTTGTTTTCCGCATGATTCACACACTCCATATTTTCTCTCTTTTATTTTTTGAAGCGCTTTTTCTATTCTATTTCTTCTTTCTTGAAGCGCTTCTTTTACCGAGAGCGTGTTTCCAATTTCTTCAAATTCATCAGCCTCCTCATCAAATCCGTCGATATCATTTCCAAAATCAGACGAACTCGCCTTCACTTGAGATAATTCTTCATCCACCTTGTCTTTTTCTTCGTGAAGGAGGGTGGCAAAATGTTCTAGTTGTGTTTCAGAGAAATTCATATAAAGAAATTAATATCCGAGTCTTTTTCCCGCTTCTTCTGCTGCTTCGAGATTTGAACTTACCAGAAGGTATCGATCAAACCATGTGTAGCTAATTGTTGCTCCTTGCAGAGAAAATGGCGCGAGAGATGTTGGTTTATTTCTTACTTTCCCGTCTTTCCATGGATTCATTGTTCCCGGGTCGGAAAGAAAAAGATTTTTGAGGCCGATATCTTTTTGGAGTGTACTCATACTATTTTGTATAGCTCCGATATCAACCCCGTCTTTTAACTTTACAACAAATCCAAGCCACGTTCCTTTTGTGTTTGAATATGCGAATAACGTAAAATCATCTTCAAAATTTGCAACTTTCTCCGTGGTGAAGAAATTGGGAAAAATAAGAGAAGCAATTTGCGAAAATGAAAGCGGTTTGTTTTCTTGTGTTTTCCACACTATTTCTTTGAAAAGTGGCACCGACGTCGTTTCAAAAGCAATCGGCTTTTTTAGGTCTTCAAGTGTAAATGCTGAAAGTTTTGCATCAACTACGAGATCTGCTTTTGTTTTGAAAAATGAAGCATGTACCTCAACAGTAGAAACTGGCGCCGTTGGTGGAACCACTGGTGATGTTGTTGCTGTTTCAGGTGCTGGTATCGGCGGAACATTTGCTGTTTCTTCTGGTAGCGTTGGCGGTGTTGTGGTCGCGACCCCCTGGTCTTTTTCCGTTCCGGTATTTATAAATTGTGGATACACAAAGAAATATCCAATTACAATAAGTCCAACGACGATAATAACGATAAGAAGCGTTCCAAAGAGACTTCGGCCACCCCCTGTTTTTTTTGGTTGTGGAGTGGTTGATGTTTGTTGTCCGGCTTGTCCTATTCCTCCCACCATCTGATCAACAAAATTAATTGGAGATTGAGACGGCGATATTGGTGTGGGGCGCGCGGTGGTTTCTTTTGGTGCTGTAGTTTGGGTTTGCGGAGTGTAGGGCCTGGGCATTCCTCCTCCCGTTTCTTGCATCGACGTAACATCGGAAGCCATCGTTCGAACATCAATTTTATCTGATGGCATCTTCGCAAGAGGAACTTCCCCTTCTCCGGTTCCCAAAAACTGCGACCTTGTGGTGTCCGTGTTTTGATTTTGGGACACCTGCCATTGTTGTTGGCCAAAATTATTTTTTTCGTCCATTGCATCTATTATATCATAGCGCGGGATATAGAAAACCCGGTTTGGCAATAAAAACACAAAAACCATCCGCCAGCTGGCGGATGGTTTTTGTTATTAATCTTTTATTACTTTTTAAGTTTTTTACCTTGAAGAAACTCTTATTTTTTATCTCCCAATCCCTTCAATGAAAGTCCGATTTTTCCTTCGTTTATTTTTATTATTTTTGCTTTTACCACGTCTCCTATATGGACCACATCTTCCACTTTTTTCACAAATCCCTCTTTTAGTTCCGAAACATGTATCATTCCATCTTGTCCACCCCCAAGATCAACAATCGCTCCGAATTCAAGAATTCGAACAATGGGACCAGTAACGATTTCCCCAATCGAGAACTCCCTCATTGACGCCTTAATAGTGTTATAGGCGCGTTCTACAAGTGTAATATCTACCCCCGCGACATATACCTTCCCGGTTTCTTCGATATCAACAGTGATTTTATTTTCACTTGCGGCAACAATTCCATTTATATTTTTCCCCCCAGGCCCAATAAGTTCTCCGATGCGATCTTGCGGAATCATAAGCGACATAATCTTTGGTGCATATTTTGAAACATTTTGTCTTGCCGCGGGGATCACTTTTTCCATTACCCCAATAATAGAAAGCCGTCCCTCTTTTGCTTGGGTGAGTGCACGCTCGAATATTTCTGCGGTAATTCCATTAATTTTTACATCCATTTGAATTGCGGTAATTCCATCTTTTGTTCCCGCAACCTTGAAATCCATATCCCCATAATGATCTTCTGGTCCTTGTATGTCGGTTAAAATTTTATATTCTTTTCCATCTTCACTTGTCATAAGCCCCATCGCAACACCCCCGATATGTTTTTTAATAGGCACACCCGCATCCATAAGAGAAAGACATCCGGCACATGTTGATGCCATAGATGATGATCCGTTTGACGAAAGTGTTTCAGCAACAATGCGAATTGTATACGGAAATTCTTCTTTTGTGGGAATAAGCGCGCGAAGTGCTTTTGCTGCAAGTGCTCCATGTCCAATTTCTCTCCTCCCTGGCCCGCGCGATGATCTTCCAACTTCTCCTGTTGAAAAACTCGGAAAATTATAGTGGAGCATAAAACTCTTTTTAGTTGTTGATTCCATTGTTTCAACCAATTGCTCGGCAGACGAAGAAGCAAGTGTGGTTACCGCAAGTACTTGTGTTTGTCCGCGAACAAAAAGCCCAGACCCATGGGTAAGTTCCAAAAGTCCCACTTCTCCATAAAGTGGACGGATTTCGTTAAGTTTTCTCCCGTCAACGCGGCGATCGTGTTTTAATATTTCTTCATGTACAAATTTGTCGGTTTCCGTTTCAAGTATTTGTTCTACATCTTTTAATGTATCGCCGGTTTTTTCAAGTGAAGCGAGATGTTTGAATAAGTCATTTTTAAGCTCGCTAAATGTTTTGTTACAAAGTGCTGGACCAATTTTTCCTTCAATAAATTTTTTAACCAATCCCTCAATTTCCTCATCTGGTTTTTTAAGCATAACATCGGCTTTTTTCTTTCCAATTTCACTCACTATCTTTTTTTGAAATGTAATAAGTTGTTTTATTTTTTCATGTGCGGTGGAAAACGCTTCAAGAGCAGCGCTTTCTTGTATTTCTTTTCCTTCAAACTCAATCATATTTACATATGCTTCTGGTCCCGCAAAAAATGATCGGTATTCTTCTCCTTTGTCATTCTTCTTTACTATTTGAACCCCCGCAATTGGTCCGTTCCATGGGATATCGGAAATTGCAAGCGCGGTTGACGCCGAGAGAAGTCCAATCACATCTGGATCATTTTTTTCATCGTATGAAAGGACTGTAACTACAATTTGTACCTCTCGCCTTAATCGCGCATCAAAAAGCGGGCGCACAGTTCTGTCGATAAGACGACTAGAAAGGATTGCTTCATCGGACGCCCTTCCCTCTCTTCGGACAAATCTACTTCCTATAATTTTTCCCGCCGCATAAAAACGCTCCTCATAGTCGACAGTAAGAGGAAAAAAATCCCCCATTCGATCTTCCTTGCTCATTACAACAGTTGCGAGCACCGCTGTATTTCCATGCCGCCCAATCACCGCTGCATTTGCTTGTCCAGCAAGATCTGATACCTCAATAGTAATAGGCTCCTTATTTAGTTCAGTGGTAAACGTTTTTTTATGTAATTCCATATGTTTTATTTATTATATTTTTTTGTTTGCGACTTCCTTATTTTCAAAAGTATTTTTGGTATTGATTCAAGTTCGATAAAACGATCGGCCACTTCTTTTAATTTTCCTGATGTGGTTCGCGAAAACGCTGCAATCTCAACTTGTTTTCCGGTTCCCCATTTTAGATATTCAACAAGAGGGATAAAATCACCGTCTCCGGTTACCAATATTACAACATCAAGCGAGTTTGCCATTCGTATTGCATCAACCGCCATTCCAACATCCCAATCGGCTTTTTTTGCCCCCCCATGGTAAATTTGTAAATCCTTCATACGAAGTTCAAGCCCTGATTTTTTCAGTGCTTCAAAAAACGGCTCTTCACGAGATTCTCCCTCATATCCTTGGACTCCTTCGCTTTTTACTACATATGCAACCGATCGGATAATTATACGATCGTCAGCAATGGTTTTTATGAGTTGTTCAAAATTTACCCGAGCGTGATAAAGATTCTTCGCCGAGTGGTAGATGTTCTGTACATCAACAAAAATTCCGATTCGTTGGTTTTGATGCATATCGTTCGCGTTGTACTTTTACAGGAAGCGCATGTTTAAAGATTGCGCAGAGGAAATATCTCCAAAAAGAAAAATTAAGCCTCAAGTTTTAATTTTTTGACGAGACTATTATACTTTTTCTCGTCGCTCTTCTGGAGAAATTGGAGAAATCTCCTTCGCTTTCCCACCATCATAAGCAATCCTCTCCGAGAGTGGTGATCTTTCGAATGCTTTTTCAAGTGGTCAGTGAGCGCCTTTATTTGGCGGGTTAAGAGAGCGACTTGGTATTCTGCAGATCCAGTATCTTTTTCATGGCGCCTATAATCCCGTGTCGCTGCCTGTTTTTTTTGTTTTGAAAGCATACAAACGGATTGTACCGCAAAAAAGGAGAGTGGTCAATTCCATGTAAATATTTATATATGAAGTTAATATTTTGCGACAGGAGTGATACAATATGTTGGTAAAAAGGGGTATGAATGATATAGAGCGCCACTTTCGGGAATATTTAGATTATTTGGAAATAGAAAAAAATCGTTCGTCAAAAACGAGGGAAAACTATGAACGATATCTCAAATTATTTTTTGATTACACAAAAACCAACTCAATTAAAGATATTACAGAAGAGCGTGTGAGATCGTTTCGTGTAATGCTTGCGCGCAAGAACATAAAAAGGAATACACAGAGTTATTATGTGATTGCAATCAGGAATTTTTTGAAATATCTGATAAAACGCGGATATAATATTCTCTCTCCCGATGCAATCGAACTTCCAAGAGTTTCACGACGCGATATTGAAGTGCTTGATTATGGAGAGCTCGAGCGACTACTGAAATCTCCAAAAGGAGACGATCTCCGTTCGGTTCGTGATCGCGCAATACTTGAAACGTTTTTTTCAACCGGACTTCGTCTTTCCGAATTGTGCACCCTCCCGCGGTATATTGATCTTGAACGAGGAGAAATTTCTGTGCGAGGAAAGGGGGACAAGTTACGCATCGTATTTCTTTCTGATGGAGCAAAAAAAGCGATTAAAGAATATTTAAAAAAGAGAACAGATCCAGAAGAATTTTTATTTGTAGGTTTAAGTAAATCCGGAAAGACGCTGGGAAGAATAACCCCACGCTCGGTGGAGCGCCTTATTGATCGATATGCGCGTGCGGCAGGGATTCCGAAGAAAGTACACCCGCATCAATTACGTCATAGTTTTGCAACAGACCTTCTTATTAATGGTGCAGATCTTCGTTCGGTGCAGTCACTTTTAGGTCACGCGAATGTTTCAACAACACAAATCTACACACACCTCACAAATAAAGAGCTTCGAGAGGTACATGAAGCATTTCACGGGATAAGAAGGAAGAAGAAATAGATGGTTAGATAATTAGGGGTTAGGGTGTGGGGATTAGAGAAAGAATTTCACCAAAGATGGAATTTCATAGTGCCCCCACCCACCGGCGGGCAGGCTCGAGAGGCCCCGCACAACCTTCGTATGTGGAGTAAATTTTGAACCATGAACTTTGTTGTTTGGTGCTGAGGGGGAGACTTGAACTCCCAAGAGGTTGCCCTCACAAGGTCCTAAGCCTTGCGCGTCTGCCAATTTCGCCACCTCAGCTTTTTTAGTTTTAAATTTTGCGCGCTTGTCCTGTATGAACACGAAGTGTTTCGAGCGGGGTATATCAGTTCCGCCACGAGGGCATGATTAGCCAACAGAGTTTATCCCGCCCGAACGGCGGCGAGACCACCTCGGCAATCTTATTTTGTGATAATAACATGGGTATTTTATAAAAACAAAAATCTCCGTTTTCTGCGGAGATTTTTGTTTTTATATATCTCAAGTGTTAATTGGTTACACCAAGAAATTGTTTCATCACTGTAACAATCCCCGTCGCAAGCATTGCAACCGCAAGAGCGATAATGGCGTAGATTAATTGTTGTTTTGCCTCTTCTACTTTTTTTTCATCTCCACTAGCAGTCAAAAATCTAAATGCGGCATAAATAATGAAGATGACCGCAAGTGCTAAGAGTGCACTATAAAACCATCCACCAAACTTATTGATAAGTTCAATTACCTTTTCCGGCGTTGTAATACTTGTTTTTGGTTGTCGTGTTTGTGCATGAACAAAAAAGGGAAATACAAGAGCGATAATGGCGTAAAAATATTTTTTCATAGGAATTTCTTATTTTGCCCCCAAGAATTCTCCTACAACGAATACAACTCCAGTGGCAAGTGTTGCGACAGCAATACCAACAACCCCGTAAATGATGTAATTTTTTCCATTCTTTACCTTATCTTCATCTCCCCCAGAGGTTACATAAAGAAAACCCCCATAAATCATAAGTATTACCGATATTGCTATTACGCCGCTGTATAACCACCCACCAGCCTTTCGGAGAAGTGTCATTGCGCCCTCAGCACCGTTGTTTGTTACTATAGATCCGGGTGGAGCATCCAATAATGACGGGGTTTGTCCGTGTATAAGCACTGGAATTGAGGCAAGAAATAATGAAAGAATTGTCCAAGTAGTTTTTTTCATGGAATACAAACCGTATTATCCGACGAAATTCTTTACGAGAAGTACAATGCCGCGCGCAAGAAGTGCAATTGCGATACCAATCACTGCATACACAATATAGTTCTTTGCCGCTTTTGTTTTATCCTCATCTCCACCCGAGGTAAGATATAAAAATCCGGCGTATACAATAAAGATAACCGCAAGCGCAATAACAATATAAAGAAGCCAACTTGACGCCTTTTCCACCAATTGTATCGCACCGCCATATGTTTGGAACCGAGGCGCCGGCAATTGTTCGCCGGGGACATCGAATTGGGCTGACGCAACTGGAGCCAAAAGAACCAATGAAAGAGCTGAGACTAACCCCCACTTTTTTAAGATTGATTTCATAATAAATAAATAATTTTTACGACTGTTTTAGATAAAAAATCGACCTTTCTTATCTCTTACTGAAGAAGTTTTTGAATAATTAACACCACTCCTTCTGCAAGAAGAATTATACCATACCCAACCACCGCATAAAGGATTATTTGTTTTCCTGTCTCAAATTTTTTCGGATCTCCTCCGGCGGTAAGTATTTGAAACCCGCCGTAAATAATCATAACAACGGCAATTGCGGGACCGACGGCAATTACAAACCAATCAATGACTGCGTAAATAAGATCAGGAATTGAACTTACCTTCAATGGATTTTGAAGGCCAATCGTTGCTGCGTGGGAGATTTTTGCACCGAAAAATAACAAAGAAGAGAAAAACAGGACCGAAACATTTTTTATTTTTTCCATAATATTATTTTAACACGAAAACATATTTTGTAAGAATAAACATTTATTTACAGATTTTTGTGAGGTCTGGGAGTCCATCGGCACATTTTCTCCATGGAGAAATAACAGGGGTGAGACATTTAAATTGCACGCTCGCATTGTACCCAGTGCCAATTTTTGTACAGGAAATCGTGTATGCGGCCTCAAGCGTGATATTCAATTGTGGATTTTCGCTTGATCCTTTTTTATTTTCATCGATGCACGTACTTGCTTGTTGTGCGCATGAAGAGTTAATAACTTGATCTATTTGTGTTTGCGTTGATCCATTGTTTGCATTGTTATTTGTCCAACTTCCGTTTGCACCAGCCCCACCGAACTGTCCACCCCCACCAGTATATGTACTTGTTCCAAATCCACCCCCTCCTATTGTTTCCCGCGGACCAGAAGTAGATCCGCTTCCACATTCAATGTTGTTCCACGGAGCACTTGCACTCCCATTGGCAAGTGTCGTGAGAATGGTATTGATTAAAAGCCAAGCTACGAGCGCGATAAAGAGGCCGATGAGAGCGCTTTCGATAATTTCCTTTGCGCTGCTCACGCTTTTTTCATTCCCCCCCGCGGTCATAAGTCTGAATCCGCCATAGGCAATAAAAACAGTTGCAAGTATAAATGCAACCTTAAACATGTCTTCAATGATGTTCCGTCCGACAACAAGCGCATCACAAAGTCCACAAGGTTCTGTCGGGCCCTCTGTTCCCGGTGTGCACGTTGTCCCTTCCCAAATGTAAAATAACGTTCTCGCAGAAGCGATATATGGGAGAGAGATACTTATTATGATGATTAAAATACCAAGAAAGGCTATCTTCCTCATTTTTTTATTATATACTACTTTTTATTTATCTCCACAATATTAAATTCATCTAGAAAAGACATGAGTGTGTCCTCTTAGATAAATTTTTAATCTTAAAAACTAATTATTTTATAATTTTTTTCTAAAATGCCCGCTGGCCCATGAGTTGTGACACCTCTTCCTGTGCCCTATTAATTGCCGATTCAACAGTGCTTTGATTGGTAACAACAGATTCAATCATGTCGGAAAAAATAGTATTGACTGCAATGTTATTAATTTGTGGCCATGAACGGGCAATAAGCGCTTGTCTCGCAAATACTCCGAGTTCCGGATTGTTTATATATTCGCTTCGGATAAGATTGTCGAGTGCTGGAGATTTTTTTGTTTTTGTAAGATAAGACCTTACCGAGGGTTCATCGGTGGTCATAAAGAGAACAAATTGCCAAGCAACATCGGGAGTCTTGCTTTGTCGCGATACAGCATACCCCCAGTATTTTGGATACGAAATTGAATGATTTTCTGCCGATGCGGGTTGTGGTATTGGTGCAATTTTATAATCGATGAACGCATTACGTTTTTGTATTTCTGGGAGAGCGCTTGCATAATTAAAAATCATTGCAACATTTTCTTGTCCAAATGCGTCGAGATCATTCGGCATTGTTTCGTTCCATGTATATGTATCACTTGTCCCATTTGAGAATTGGGTATAAAAACGGAGCGCGTCCTTCCCTTCGGGAGATGCAAATGTTGCCGATTGAAAATCATCCGAAATCATTTTTGTTCCAGTTTGAAGCATAAGGAGGCTTAATATATCTGGCGCGGTAGAAATATTTTTTGCTGACCCCCCAATTGCTGCTCCCGCCCGAATAATTTTTTTTGATCGGTCAACAATCGTAAGTTTTTTTACCACATCCTGAAATTCCTCCCATGTTTTTGGTATTTGTATCGCGGCTTGATCAATAAAATTTCTATTGTAAATAAGCGCAAGCGTATCAATAGAAAGTGGAAGTCCGTATATGGTTTGTTGTGGAAAGAAATCCTGTTCCACTACCTTTGGAAAAAGGGATTGGAGTTGAGCAAATGGAATAAGTGTTTGGGGCATTGGCAACATTTTTCCCGTATTGTTTGGAACAGCACTATTTAACACCATAAATATATCGGGACCCTTTCCTTGTGCCATTGATTCAAGAAGCGCATGGTCATATTCGGTTTGTGTATTGAATCCGCGATATTTTATTTCCACTTTTGGATAAAGTTTTTTGAAGTTGGTAATAATTGGTTCATATGCACTTTGGTCATCTCCTATTCCCCAAAAATCAAGCGTACCCTCAATTTGGAGTCCTGGGTTTGCACATCGTTGCATTCCAGGAATAACACAGGAAACCATAAGGGTAATTACAAGAATAACCACAGCAATCACTGCGAAAATAATAAATTGTGGTTTTGAAATATTCATCCCGTTAGAAATAGACCGCGAATAAACGACACGGTCTACGATTGATAATTATTGTTCGACTAATATTTATATACATTAAGTTAGATATATTTTTGTGATCGCGATTTCTAACAGGATTCATTTTTTAATGTCTTTTTATCCTTAAAGACATACCACCCCGATGAGTTCATCCCCTTTTTCGAGATCCATAATACGCACTCCCTGTGTTGCTCTGCTTGCGATGCGAATGTCTTTTAGTTTTGTTTTAAGCGCTTGCCCCTTTTTTGAAAATGCAATTACCTCTTCGATTTCATCATTAATTGCACGTGTTGCAATTACTTTTCCTGTTTTTTCGGTAACCTTTGCTGTTTTTATTCCCGACCCCCCACGTTTTTGTAGTTTATATTCTTTGATCGGAGTTTGTTTTGCAAATCCATTACCCAATACAGAAAGCAATTTCAGGTTTTTTATATCTTTTCCTCCCCTTATTATATCAAGTCCCGCAATCTCATCACTTTTCTTTAAGTGAATTGCACGCACACCCGCAGCAGTTCTTCCCATTTGTCTTACATCTTTTTCTTTGAAGCGTATTGCTTGCCCAAGCGCGGTCGAGAGAATAATTTCGTCACTTCCAGAAGAAACATTCACCCACTTTAAGTCATCCCCTTCTTTGAGTTTAATTGCGATGATTCCGCTTCGCCTTACATTTTCAAATTCTTTAAGTTGTGTCTTTTTTATATTTCCCTCTTTTGTAATCATAACCAGACACTTATCTTTGTCTTTTGCATCAGAATCGGGGTATGAGACAATAGCACTTACCTTTTCAGTCGCAGGAATTTCAAGGTAGTTATAAATCGATTTCCCTTTCCCCGTACGTTGCGCAACAGGAATCTCATATACTTTTGTTTGAAACATTTTTCCGCGGTTTGTGAAGAAAAGGATGTTGTCGTGTGTGTTTGTTGAAATGAATGTTTCAATAAGATCTTCCTCTTTTAATTCAAATCCAATAAGTCCCTTTCCCCCACGTTTCTGTGATTTGAAATTTGTGGGTGGCATACGCTTGATGTACCCATCGCGGCTTAAAGTAATAATCGCGTCTTCGTTTGGAATAAGATCTTCTTCTCGGAATTCCTTAAGGCTTGACACCACTATTTTCGTCCTCCGGTCGTCAGAAAAATTTTTCTTTATCTCCTCAAGTTCCTTGTGAATTACGTCAATGATTTTTTTCGGATTTTTTAAGATCGTTTGCAACTCTGCAATAAGTTTCTTTTTTTCAGCAAGCTCTATTTCAAGTTTGTGTCGTTCAAGCGCCGCAAGTGTTTGTAACCTCATCTCAAGAATTGCCTGCACCTGCGTAGGGGTGAGTTTGAAGTTTTTTATCAGATTTGCCGCCGCATCTTCTTTATCTTTTGACCTTTTAATTATTGAAATAATTTTATCAATAACATCAAGTGCTTTTACGAGTCCTTCAAGAATATGTGCGCGTTCTTCTGCTTTTTTTAGATCAAATTCAGTTCTCCGTCGAACCACAATCTTTCGATGGTCAAGATATGCGGAAAGAATGTCTTTCAATGAGAGAATTTCTGGACGAAGATCATTAGTGAGTGCAAGCACATTGAAATAAAAATTCTTTTGGAGTTCCGTGTACTGATAGAGCTGGTTTAATATTTTTTGTGGTGAGCTGTCTTGTTTTAAATCGATCACTACACGAAGACCGTCTCTATCTGATTCGTCGCGAAGATCACGGATGCCCTCAATGCGTTTTTCTTGGACGAGTTCAGCAATTTTTGTCACCAGCGTTGCTTTATTCGTCTGGTAGGGAATTTCAGTGATGACAATTTGAAAACTCCCGCCTTTTCGTTCTTCAACCTGTGCAACCCCGCGCATGGTTACAGCCCCCTTTCCTGTTGCATATGCTTCTTCAATTGCTCTGTGGTCATAAATAATTCCTCCGGTGGGAAAATCCGGTCCCGGAATAAACTTCATAAGTTCTTTTACGTCCGTATCTGGATTTTCGGCAAGATACATAATGCCATCGGCAAGTTCACCGAGATTATGTGGGGGGATACTCGTTGCCATTCCGACTGCGATTCCCATTGTTCCATTTAAGAGAAGATGTGGAAGTTTTGCGGGAAGATAATTCGGTTCGAGTTTTGAGTTGTCATAATTCCCCCCCCAATCAACAGTTTCCTTTTCAATATCGTTTAAAAGTTCTTCTGCAATTTTTGATAGTTTTGCCTCGGTGTAACGCATTGCTGCGGGCGCATCTCCGTCCACAGATCCCCAGTTTCCTTGTCCATTGATGAGCGGATAACGGAGCGAAAAGTCTTGTGCCATACGGGCAAGCGCATCATAAATAGACATATCACCGTGAGGATGATAGTGCGCCATTACTCCTCCGACCACGTTCGCTGATTTTCTGAATTTTGCTGATGCAGTAAGACCCGATTCCCACATAGACCACAAAATTCTCCGTTGCACCGGTTTCAATCCGTCGCGAATATCGGGAAGTGCGCGCGAAACAATCACCGACATTGCATAACTAATATATGAATCTTTTAATTCATCAGTGATTTCACGATCTTCTGTTCGTTGTATTTGTTTTGGTTTTTCTTTTTCCATAGTTATTGTGGGAGATGAGTGGAAGGAATAGGATCAAGTCCGTCGAGAACAAAATTGAGTCGAGCTCCTTGGATATACATCGTGTTTTTTCTTTCCAATCCGCTCCTCAATGAACCAATCCCCTTTTCTATATGTTCTTTAAATACATCATATTGTTTTTTAAAATCATTTGAAATGTTTTTTATTCCCCTCTCAAATATTTGAAACATTGATTCGTCCGCACTGTTTTGCTCTGTTTGTGTTTGAATATTTTTTTCTATCGCTGGTATTGATGGCTCAACTGCTGGAAATCCAATATTCACATATATCACCCAAAGAATGAGGATAAAAAGTACGGAGATAAAAGATCCGCCGATAAACCATTTTTTTCTCCTCGCCACATCGGATCGTTGCACGTCTCTTATGAATTTTTTCACATTATGATAGAACGTAACTGGCATGAATTTTATTTATTTTACCTCGAGGCATTTTATTGTCATTGCGCCGGGAGTAAGGTCCTTTTTTTTGAATACAAACTTTTCTTCTTTTGGAGATGGTGTTTGGTTCAGTTCCTTAAGAAATAACTTCGGATCTGAGGTGAGCGACGGGATGACAATACTTGGTTCTGTTTGGCGGATAAATTTTGCGGCCGTTGCCTGGGAGATCCATGGTTTTCCTCCCGCAGGGACAATAAGTACGTCGGGGTGTTCGAGATATTCCAAAATATTTTGTGGCGGTTCTTTTGAAAGGTGTCCAAGGACTACAATTGAGATATCCTCAAATAAGATTTTATAGATTGTTTTTTCTGTTTCATCTTCATTTCCCGCACTCCACCCGTCAACACGAATTCCCCGTACTTCATATTCTCCCTGATGTTCAATCCAAAAACACTCATTTTCCTTTGGGGCATCGGTTGATGACGGAAGAACTGTATTTATTGCGACGGTCGCGCCGCGAAATGAACGTCCATTTGTCGGGTCGACCAATACCGTAAGTTCCCCCGATTGGATTCTAAAATAATTATCTCCTTGATATGTAATAATCATAAAAAATAAGCGCACGCATTGTTACCAGTATATTTTATGCCAAAAACAATCTCTTTTCAATTAATACAGTTATCCCATCGAATTTCAGTTGAATTTTTACTGCGGGGTTGACACTGCCTACTTTTTCTCATATCTTAGTAAATACGTAATTTGTTTATGAATGCAATAAAACAAGAAGATCGTATGCCAAACGATTTTGTAAAATCAGAATTCGGAGCATTAAATTTGCTTCGTGTCGGAGATTTGGTGCAAGGCACCATTATTGAAAAAGGAGTGCGCATGATGACTATTGACTTAGGTGCTAACGGTGTGGGGGCGGTGTATCGCGGGGAACTTCAGAATGCACGCGATGTGGTAAAAAGTTTGAAACCAGGAGATGTGATTGGTGCAAAAGTGGTGCAGATTGATAATGAGGATGGATATATTGAGCTTTCTCTTACTCAAGCCGATAAACAAAAAGCATGGGAAGAAGTGCAAGATTTAAGAGATCAAGAAGAGATAGTAAAAGTGAAGCTCACCACCTTTAATAAAGGAGGATTACTTGGCGAACTTCGTGGGCTTCCGGCGTTTTTACCTGTTTCGCAATTGGGAAATGGTCTTGAAGGAAGAACGATAAATAATAAAGAAGAAATAGAAAAAGTGCTTCAAGAGTTGGTAGGAAAAGAAGTTGAGGTGCGTATTATTGATGTGAACCCTCGCACAAATAAACTCATTGTCTCTGAAAAAGCAGCGACCGAGGTAAGCACAAAAGAATTGGTACAAAATTATCAAGTGGGCCAGATTATTGAGGGTGTAGTATCCGGCGTTGCTGATTTTGGTGTGTTTGTCCGATTTACTGACAATCCGGCGCTTGAGGGACTTATTCATGTATCCGAGCTCGGGTATCGTATTGTTGAAAATCCAAAAGAAGTTGTAAAAATTGATGATGCGGTAAAAGCAAAAATTACTGATATTAGGGATGGAAAAATTTCATTATCACTTCGCGCACTTCGTGTTGATCCGTGGATAAACGTGGGAGAAAAATACAAAGAAGGGCAAGAAATTTCCGGAATTGTACATAGTTTTCATCCGTTTGGAGCAATTGTGAATCTTGATGGAGAAATACAGGGTCAGATACACGTTGCTTCGTTTGGGGGCGTTGAGGAGATGAAAAAACAGTTGAATATTGGAAAGGAATATTCGTTTACTATAGAAAGTTTGGTTCCAAATGAAAGAAAGATTCTTTTGAAATTGAAGTCATAAGGCGGTAGAGCCCCTGACAGCTGTCGGGGGTTTTTATACTCTTTATCATCGATAATTTAGGAGTACTTGCAATATTTTTATTTTGTTTTATTGTACGTATTGGCAATTTAACTGAATATTCATTTTTATAAGGAGAAATATCTTGGTAATTTACGGAAAAAATTTCCAGAAAAAAATCGATTCCCTCCAGGGGACGGTAAATAGTGTACTCCAAAAATTTAAAAAGCGGGAGGAAATAAGTTTATTTTCGGCGCAATGTACGTCCATGAGAAAAAATGGACCAAAAGTGATTACAGCAAGAATAACATTGCCGAACGGAAAAGAGGCCTCAATTGATTTTAAGCCGGAATCGGAGTTTGATTTTGATTCGGTATCAGAGAGGATAAAATATTTTATTAAGATTAAAACAGAAAAATAGTTATATTAAACTTGAAGGCCATACCACGTATGGCTTTTTTTATTTCCATTTTACAGAAAAACGCCAATGCGTTATGATAGTGGAAAACATATGAAAAATTTAAGTAAAAATCTTATTTTTGCGATTACACTTCTCTTATTTGTCACGGTTATTTTTTCATTTCTTTTTGAAATGGAAGGAACACCACCGAAGACTATGAATATGAGCGAACTTGCAGATAAGGTAAACACCGATGGAGTAAAAAACATCGTAATTAGCGGAAACGATTTAAAGATTACGCTCACCGATGATTCTCTCGCGCTCTCAAAAAAAGAAAGCGAGAGCGGTATTGTAGAAACACTTTCAAATTATGGTGTTGATAAGGAGAAACTAAGAAAGGTAAATATTACCGTCGAGGATCCGAGCGGATTTAAATATTGGATGGGTATTTTAATTCCTACGCTTCTCCCAATATTTTTTATGATTTTTTTATTTTGGTTTATTTTTTGACAGGCGAAGGGTTGAGCAATTCAAGCAATGTCATTTGGAAAAATAAATATTTGTCTTTTTTCTCAAGATAAAGACAAAATTACATTTAAAGATGTCGCGGGTTTGAAAGAATCAAAAGAAGAGTTGGAGGAGGTGGTGGATTTTTTGAAAAATCCGAAAAAGTTTTTGGATATTGGTGCAAAAATTCCTCGCGGAGTCCTCTTAATGGGTCCTCCGGGAACCGGAAAAACACTTCTCGCTCGTGCAGTTGCAGGAGAAAGCAATGTCCCCTTCTTTCATCTTTCGGCATCGGAATTTGTTGAAATGTTTGTGGGGGTTGGCGCATCACGTGTCCGCGATTTATTTCAAACCGCAAAAAAGGCAGCTCCTTCAATCATTTTTATCGACGAAATAGACGCGGTGGGACGTGAACGCGGAGCGGGACTTGGGGGCGGACACGACGAGCGCGAACAGACGCTGAACCAGATACTTGTAGAAATGGATGGATTTGAACGAGATACCAATGTAATTGTGATGGCAGCAACCAATCGTCCCGATATTTTGGACCAGGCACTCCTTCGTCCGGGACGCTTTGATCGGCGCGTTCTCCTTGATATGCCCGATCTTCACGATCGTGAGGATATTTTGAAGATTCATGCAAAGGGAAAACCATTTGATGAATCAGTGAATTTGAAGGTAGTGGCAACTCGTACGCCGGGTTTTTCTGGCGCAGATCTTGCAAACCTTTTAAATGAAGCGGCAATTGTAACTGCGCGCGCAGGAAGAAAGAAGGTGACGCAGGACGACATATTAAATTCAATTGAAAAAGTATTACTTGGTCCCGCACGACGTTCGCGCGTGACGATTCAAAAAGAAAGAGAAATCACTGCGTATCACGAAGCGGGACACGCACTTGTTGCGGCAACACTGAAAGATAGTGATCCGGTACACAAAGTGACGATTATTAGCCGTGGGATGGCGGGAGGATATACATTAAAACTTCCGATCGAAGAACGACGATTGAAAACAAAGGCGCAATTTCTTGCCGATCTCGCGGTATCATTTGGTGGATATGCCGCAGAGTCAATTATATTTAAGGATGTAAGCACTGGGTCATCGAGCGATATTCAATATGCAACCGATCTTGCACATAAAGCAATTACGCGATATGGAATGAGCGATGTGATTGGTCCACGGACACTCGGAAAAAATCATGAACTTATGTTTTTGGGACGCGAGATTTCTTCGGAAAAAGATTATTCGGAAAAAACGGGAGAGATGATTGATTCCGAAATGAATGTGATTATGAAAAAGTCACTTGAAACAGCAAAGAAAATTATCACTACAAATAAAGACACACTTGATATTATCGCACGGAAACTTATGGAAAACGAAACGATTGAACAGGAAGAATTTAACGAAATTATTAAAGCATCGGGAATAAAACAGATAGTAATGAAATGATATCTATAAAACTAAAAAATCAGCACATTGTGCTGATTTTTTTTGTCGGCCCGGCAGGGATCGGACCTGCGACCCACGTCTTATAAGGGCGTTGCTCTACCACTGAGCTACGGGCCGAAATGATCTTGAATCACCCTTAATCCCATTAAGGTTTCTTTAGCAACTTTAGCATTTCCAACTCTTATCGTGCAAGTACCATGACCGAATGATCCGCGATTAATCTTTTTAAACAAAGAATCTTTTATATAAGGCTTCATAAATTGTTTTTTTTGGATTTTCAATGTTTCAGACCAGAATGTCGTTTCATTTTCTATATTCATATCACTATAGAGATGAAGGTGTATTTTTATTTTTGACTTTTCTATACCCAAAAAAACGGTGACCCAATAAATAAAAAATTTTGGCACTGAAGGATCCGTGTTGGCAACAGCGAGTTCTGAAAATCTTGTTTTTGAGCCCTCGCCCCAGTATAAGAAAAGACCGGCAATAAAAAGATCTCTTTTAGAGAGTGGAAATATAGCGCTCTTTTGTTTTTTATATATTTCTTTTTATATATTTTCTCTTTTTAGAGTTCTTGTTTTTCGATAGTGTTCAATACGCACTTGATTCCAGTCTCGCAATTCTCGAAGTCGTTTTTCTTCAAGTGGAAAATCTTTTAGCCAATAACTTAATGTCCCCTTATTCACGCCAATAATTGTTTTTATCTGGCTGTAACTTTTTCCTTGTTTTCGTAATTTAATTGCTTTTTCTCTATCTTTTAGACGGGTCATAATACTTCTGATTTGCACTTACTTAATACATTTTTACAGGTTCATTATATCATATATTTGCATACTCAATAAACTTCGGTTAAATTGATTATGATAGTTTTTGCGCGCTTACCTGCCCGCCGGCAGGCGGGGCTCAGTGGGAGAGGACTAATCCGTTTACATCCCGTACAAATTTTTTGGGCACATAGCTCAGTGGTAGAGCGTCTCGTTTACACCGAGAAGGTCCAAGGTTCAATCCCTTGTGTGCCCACAAATTAATATTTAGATTCATATTATAAATATAGCGAAACAAAAAATTTGTACGGGATAAACCGAGAAGGTCTGGGGTTCAAATCCTCTCGAGGGCACCAAAATTTTTATGGCCGTAAAAATAACTTATTTTGTTCACGGAACTACGACCGATAATGAAGGGGGGTTTTCTTCAGGTTGGTCAGATGTTGAACTTTCGGAACTTGGAATACAACAATCAAAAGAATTAGGACCACTCACGGAAGACAAAAACTTTGATGTTGTTTTTACATCAGATTTAAAGCGCGCTATCCAATCCGCCCAATTAACGTGGGGAGATAAATATAAAATTATTCCCGACGCACGCCTTAGGGAGTGTAATTACGGAGATTATAATAACAAACCATCAGAAATAGTTGAGCCACTACAAGAACAATCAGTTATTACACCAATGCCGAATGGAGAAAGTTATGAAATGGTAAAAGAACGCGTAAAAAGTTTTTTGGAAGATATAAAGAAAAATTATAATGGAAAGTCCATAGCAATTGTTGCTCATAAGGCCCCACAACTTGCACTGGATGTTCTTCTTAAAAAACTAACGTGGGAAGAAGCATTTGCGACCGATTGGCGAAAGACAAAAGAATGGAAACCTGGATGGGAATATATACTTGATTAATCTTTATGAAAAAAGAAATATTTCTCGCTACACACAACGAGGCAAAAATTCAGAGATTTAAGAACCTCTTGGGAGAGACGGGGCTCGATATTAAGATTTATACTCCGAAAGACTTTGGACTCGAAGATATTGAAGTCGAAGAGAATGGAAAAACATTGGCTGAAAATTCGGAAATTAAAGCGCGGGCATATTTTGGAAAAGTGAATATTCCCATTCTTGCAAACGATACTGGTTTTTGGGTTGAGGGAGGGGGCTTGATTGATGCGCCAAAAAGAATAGCGTTGGGAGAAATGGAAAAAGAAAATTTAACAAAGGAAGAAATTTCAAAAACGCTTTTAGATTTTTGGAAGGGCATTGCAACAAAACACGGGGGAAGGGTAAGTGCCGCATGGATTGAAGTTTTTACGCTCCTCAATCCCGATGGCATAATGCGCAAAGAAGAATCAAAACGGGAAGTTATTTTAACCAATCAAGTGTTTGGAGAGTCACACATTCAATTTCCGATGCGGGCACTTTATGTTTCTATAACAACAAATAAACCATCAATACAACACACCAAAGAAGAAGAGCTTCTGGAATTAAAACCCATCACCGATGCGTTGTTGAAGATTTTATCGAAGTAATAAATAACATTGACGAACCAGATTCTTCGGAATAAGGTGGAGGAATGCAGGTGTTATTCAAAAATTCGTTTGGTGCTCAGTTACCGCTTCATGAGGTGGTGGGTGAAGTTGTTCAATTTTTAAAAAACGATACGGCAAGTTCGTATAAAATTATTATTGGTACTGATTCACTCCATCTTCCAAGTAAAAACGCAGATTTTGTGACTGTGGTGGTCGTCTATCGCGTGGGGAATGGTGGGCGTTATTTTTGGAGAGGGTTTGAAAAGGGAAAATTCCACACACTTCGAGATAGGATTATTCAAGAGGTGTTGTTCTCAATTGATACCGCAAAAGAAGTGCTCGAAGAACTAAAAAAGAATTCCGATCTTCTTCCCCATTGGGATTTTGAGATACACGCAGATATAGGTGAAAACGGAGAGACAAAAACACTTATACAAGAAGTGGTGGGAATGATTCGCGCAAACAACTTTGAAGTGAAAACAAAGCCAGAAAGTTATGCGGCCTCAAAGGTTGCAGATCGCCACGTGAGGTAGATTTTTATATATTTTCACTTTTGAGTGAAAAGCCATGAAGCATGAATCAGAAAGAAAAAAACAAAAAATTAGAGCAAATTAATTCCAAAGAAGTAGATACACCCTCGAATATAGGCGGCCCAATGTGGGTGAATGAAGCGGTAAGACAAATGTACCAAAATATGGGAGATGTTCCCTCGTCTCAATCACTATGGATAAAGATAGTTAGTGTATGTTTTTCCTTTATTGTTATAGTTGCCGGTGGTTTTTTGGTATTTTTTGTTTTTAATGTTGCACTCTTGGATTTTAATATGACTAATATCCCCGCACTCCTCCCGTTTTTCTTTGGCCTTGTCTTTCTTGGTATTGGAATAAAAATTGCTTATTCAAACATTAAGGCAATTTTTAAAAAATAAAATAGAGTTGGGTGTTTTTGACTTCGTGGTAAATTCTTGTAAGAATAGAACGATAATTAATACAGCAATGAAAGACAAAATTGTTTTTGATATTGAGACAAAGAACACGTTTGCGGATGTGGGAGGTGAAGAAAATATTGAAAAACTGGAAGTGTCGGTGGTGGGTGCCTATTCATATCTCAAAAACGAATATTATTGTTTTGAAGAACATGAATTTAACGTGCTTGCGGAAATGATGCAGAACGCGGGTCTTATTATTGGATTCGCGAGCAAGCGTTTTGATGTGCCGGTCTTAAACAAGTATTTTAAATTTAATCTCCACGCGGTACCCCACTACGATATTTTGGAGCAGATCGAAAACAGTTGGGGGCGACGCATCAGTCTTGATTTGCTGGGAGAAGCGAATTTAGGAATGAAAAAAAGCGGACACGGACTCGACGCAATTGAATGGTACCGAAACGGTGAAATGGAAAAATTGAAAGAATACTGCAAGCAGGATGTGAGGCTCACGAAAGAAATTTTTGATCTCATACGAAAA
Source organism: bacterium (assembly GCA_021801565.1). Lineage (GTDB taxonomy): Bacteria > Patescibacteriota > Minisyncoccia > UBA6257 > GWB1-50-10 > JAKANR01. The sequence goes on along the minus strand of JAJYXV010000015.1, from coordinate 50,182 downwards.
CAAGGATATCTCTGGATTCCTCAACGGAACATTCCTCAGATGGGGAAAGCGGAGATTGTATATAAAGAGGAGGATCACGAAGCACCTCAAGAAAGTCTTTTTTAAATTAGAATCTCAAAAATCAAATCTCAAACCTAGAGAGGAACAAAAAATTCATATTTGATACAATAAGAACATGGGGAAAAAACATAGAATTTTAGTTATCGTTGTAGTGGGAATTCTTGTGTTGGGTCTTATTATGGCCTACGTTCCACTTTTGTTTTACTAATTTGAGAAGTAAATTTCTATATAACACAACATCGCCGATCGGCGATGTTGTGTTATATCTGTAGTAAAAATATAATAACTTTTGTATTTATTTTTGTTTTGATATAAAGTCACATACATGAGAGATAGAGAGATGCGACAACTTGTTAGAAAAGAGAAAATTCGGCAGAATGAGACGCTGAATCTTATCGCTTCGGAAAATTATGTTTCACCAGGCGTACGCGAGGCACTGGCAAGTGTATTTACCAATAAATACGCCGAAGGATACACGCGAGCGCGTTATTATGCGGGCAATAAGCACGTGGACGAACTTGAAGAGTTGGTACAATCACGTGCGTTAAAGTTATTTATCCGCCAGCCGGCGGATCGAAAAATGTGGGATGTGAATGTGCAGCCATATTCTGGATCTCCCGCAAATCTCGCAGTCTATCATGCACTTATTCCTGTTGGTTCAAAAATCATGGCAATGGCGCTCGATATGGGGGGTCACCTTACGCACGGATATCGTGTAAGCGTGACAGGAAAACTATGGAAACAGGTCCCCTACGGAGTGGATAAAAAAACAGAAAAAATAAACTATGATGAGGTTTTGAAAATCGCAAAAAAAGAAAAACCAACACTTCTTATTGCGGGAGGAAGTGCATACGCGCGAATTATTGATTTCAAGAAGATGAGAAAAATTGCAGATGCAGTAGGAGCGATATTTATGGTAGATATGTCTCATTTTGCGGGACTTGTTGCAGGAGGCGCATATCCATCCCCCTTCACCTACGCGCATGTAGTGACCACTACCACACACAAAACACTCCGCGGTCCGCGAGCGGCACTTATATTTGCAAGAAAATCTCAAATCTCAAATCTCAAATCTCAAACAAATTCAAAATTCAAAATTCAAAATTCGAAACTATCAATTGCAGAGGCCATTAATAAAATTGTTTTCCCAGGAATTCAGGGTGGACCACACATGAATACAATCGCGGCAATCGGAGTTGCATTAAGCGAGGCCGACACAAATCAATTTAGGATATATTCAAAACAGGTGGTAAAAAATTCGAAGGCACTTGCGGAGGAGCTTAAAAAAATTGGATGGAAAATTATTTCGGGAGGAACTGACTCGCACTTGTTTTTAGTTAATACAATGGAAAAAGGAATAAGTGGAGGCGAAGCGAGTGATTTGTTGGAAGGTGTTGGAATTATCGTGAATAAAAACACAATTCCCTACGACACACAAAAACCTACCAACCCATCAGGAATTCGTGTTGGTACCCCCGCACTTACGACACGCGGAATGAAAGAAAAAGAAATGAGATTAATCGCACATCTTATTTCTGATTCGTTGCTACAAACTCAAAAAAAATTGACGATACAAGTGGATATAAAAAAACTTTGTAAAAAGTTTCCGATTTTGCCTTAAATCCTCACATATTTTTGTTTGTTTTTTTTTGATATTTAGTCTGCTATTTTCCTATTCGCGCGAATAGGAAAATAGCAGAAGCGTGATAAAATAAAACAGATAATATATGAGTGTGGAAAACATAAAACAACTTGAGAGAATTATGAAAGGATTTGGAAATAATCGTAGGTTGAGGATTGTGCGGGCACTTACAAAAGAAAAGGAATTATCTGTGGGTGATATTGCAGAGCGCATAGGACTTTCTTTTACTGCGACATCAAAACATTTGAACATGTTATATAAATTAGATATCCTTGATCATAAACAAAAGAGTCTGGTTGTATATTATCGAATTGCAGATAATCTTTCTGATTTGGTGAAATATATTATTTCAGCAGTTTCTAATTCGCGCGAATAAGAAAATAAAAAAATTTTATTTATGGTTATTGATGGAAAAAAAATCGCTGAGGGAATTTTAACTAAAATAAAAGAGAAAAAAACAAAAAAGTTTTTTGCGGCATTTTTAATTGGAGAGAATCCTGCGTCAGTAAGTTTTTTGAAACAGAAGGAAAAAATAGCGAAGGCGCTCAATATTGACTTTAGAGTATACAAACTTGAGGAGGATATAACGCAGGATAGGTTACGAAAAGAAATTTTAAAAATTACAAATCACAAAACATGTGGCGGTGTGATTGTACAACTTCCTCTCCCCTCTCACGTGAACGCACAATATGTGATGAACGTGATTCCTCGGGAAAAAGATGTTGATGTGTTGGGTGAACGCGCACTCGGTGCGTTTTATGCCGGAAGAAATTTTATATTACCTCCCGCAGTTGGTGTGGTTGAAGAAATATTAAAAAATCAAAATCTTATATTAAGCGAAAAAAAAGTTGGCGTTGTGGGACTTGGAAATCTTGTTGGAAAACCGATTGCGACATGGCTCAAGGGAAAAGTCTCAGATTTATATCTTTTGGATAAAGGAGGTGATTATTCACTCATTAAAAATGCCGATATAGTGATACTTGGAACCGGTCAGCCACATCTTGTTTCTCAAGGTATGTTAAAAGAAAAGGTTTTAGTGATTGATTTTGGATATGGAAAAAAGCAAATGGCAAATGACGAATGGCAATTGGTTGGAGATTTTAATTCAGAAAAATTGAAAATTGAAAATTGTGAATTGAAAATTGACTTCACTCCAACACCCGGTGGCACGGGTCCCATACTTGTGGCGAAACTTTTTGAAAATTTTTTTATTTTAGTCGAAAAGCAGGAAAGATAAAGTCCTGTTTTTTTGTTTCTATAAGCGAGTTCTTTAGCTTTTCCCTCACTTATACACAGGGGGTATTATATTGCACACATCTCACACATAAAGTGGACGATTTTTCTATTCTTCTGAGACAGCACCCTTTTGTTCAGAAATTTCTTTCGTCTTTTTCTTTATCGCCTCCAACGTTTTCTTATCCGTTTTTAATTTTTCGCGCACATTATCGAATCCAACGCCGAGTTTTTCGTCTCCAAAGCTGTAACTTGCCCCTGATTTTTTTACTACCTCGTATTTTGTTGCGGTGTTTAACACATCCGCTTCATATGAAATTCCCTCGCCGTACATAATGTCAAATTCGGCGATACGAAATGGCGGAGCAACTTTATTTTTTACTACCTTTGCTTTCGTTCTATTCCCCGTTACCTCATCACCTTTTTTTATTTGGGCAATTCTCCGCACATCAATGCGAACTGACGCATAAAATTTTAATGCCATACCACCGGGAGTTGTTTCTGGATTTCCAAACATAATACCGATTTTCATGCGGAGCTGATTGATAAAAATAATTATTGTTCCTGTTTTTGCCGCAATCGCAGTAAGTTTACGAAGTGCCTGTGAAAGCAATCGCGCCTGAAGTCCGATATGTGACGCACCCATTTCTCCTTCTATTTCTGCGCGTGGAGTGAGTGCCGCAACAGAGTCAACAACAACAATGTTGATGATTCCGGATCGTACGATGCTTTCAAGTATGTTTAATGCTTCCTCCCCGTTATCTGGTTGTGAAATGATTAATTCTTTTACCCTTACGCCTATTTTTGCCGCATATTCAGGATCAAGTGCGTGTTCCGCATCGATAAATGCCGCCTTTCCACCTCTTTTTTGAATTTCAGCAACAGCGTGAAGTGCGAGTGTTGTTTTTCCTGAACTTTCCGGTCCATAGATCTCAATAATCCTTCCTTTCGGAAGGCCTCCGCCGAGTGCAATATCGAGCGAGAAGGATCCGGATGGGATTGTTTCCACCTTTGAGTGAAGTTGTGTACCTAAAGTCATAACCGATCCTTCACCAAATCGGCTTTGGAGAGATTCCATGAGAGAGTTTAGATCATTTTTTTGTCCGCTCTCTTTTTCTTCTTTTATTTTTTTATTCTGTGCCATTATATGTGGTTGTTGTTTCTAGTTGGGAAGTCGGAGAAGTATTATTTACTTTCTCCTTGCTGCTTGTTGCGACTTTTAAAAATATCTGCTTTTTTATTATATACTCATCTCCCAAAAACTTCTTTACTTTGAATGTAAGTGTATTGAATCCTGGTTCAAGTGAAAGTGTTTTTTGAAAATTTCCGTTAACATCCGGATAAATAATTTCTTCGTTTAACGTAAGTTGATCACGCGGATCAATTTTTCCCTTAAGATCAAAAGTTTTTTGTTCAACAATCATCTCATCCTTAAAATCAGAGAGGGAAAGTGATGGTTCACCGACGTGCGATTGAACGCGCCAAAATACGAATATCGCAATAATAATCAAAATAACACCGCCGATAATTATGTTCTTGTTTATTGACCTTCCCCTAAAATGATTTCCGGGCAATTCATCTGCTCTATCCGAATGTTTTATATCCTGATTTTTTTGAAAATATTCTTGCCACAACTCTTCCCCGTTGAGACTAAGTGCATCCGCAATTCTTAACACGTATCCGTGCACATATGGAGAGGAGGGAAGTTTTTTTAAATTACCCTCGACAATATATTCTATAAAGCGATCAGATATTCCCGTAGCCTGGGCAAGTTTTTCTACTGTAAATCCCTTTACTCTCATCGCATTTTCGATGAGTTCGGAAAAATTTTTCTCTTCGGATTCCATAGTGTCTTTCTAATAAATTTACTATTACATATTTTTTAGAAGCATTCAATTAGAGATAGAAAGGCTCATAGTCTGAGAAAGATGTTAATATAGTTTAATGTGTTGTTTTGTTTATAAAAACACATCTCTTGGTTTTGCTCCTTCACCTGGACCCACTACTCCCCGCTCTTCCATCATATCGATAAGACGTGCTGCGCGAGCATATCCAACCTTCAGCCGTCTTTGTAAAAGGGATGCAGATGCTTTTTTCGCTGAACGGACTACTTCCACCGCTTCTTCATACAATTCATCATCGTCTCCACTTGCTTCATAGTCATCAAAATTAATACCTCCTCCATTTCCGTTTCCATTTTGTTCACCAGGCTCAATTTCTAATTTCTCTACGTTTATTTGTTCTTCATCAAATCCTTTATTGTTTTTCTTTATGAACTCAACCACGCTTTTTATCTCCTCTTCAGTAATAAATGCACCCTGTACACGTTTCGGTTTTGAAAGTTCGGCAGAAGAAAACAACAAATCCCCGCTTCCCAAAAGTTTTTCTGCGCCCGCGGTATCAAGAATGGTACGTGAATCAATTTGGCTCGCAACTTGAAGCGCAACCCTTGTGGTGATATTTGCTTTGATGAGTCCGGTAATAATTTCAACTGATGGACGTTGTGTTGAAACAATAAGATGAATACCTGTTGCGCGCGCCATTTGTGCAAGACGGATAATTGAACCCTCTACCTCCCTTCCGTATGAAGTCATTAAATCCGCCAACTCATCAATTACGATAACAATATAGGGCAAATCGTTTTTCTGTTTATGATAACTTTTGATGTCGCGCGCGCCAGATTCGAGAAGTAGCTGATAGCGTCGATCCATTTCTTGTATTGCCCATCGAAGCGCTCCCATTGCCTTTTTATTTTCAGTAATTACTGGCGCAAGAAGATGAGGAATTCCGCCGTAAATAGAAAGCTCAACACGTTTTGGGTCAACCATGATGAATTTAAGCATGTCGGGCGAATTTTTGAATAGAAGAGAAACGAGGAGTGCGTGTATAGTAATAGATTTTCCGCTTCCGGTAGCTCCAGCCACCAGAAGATGGGGCATTTTACCAATATCTTGAAAAATTGGTTCACCACTCACATCGCGTCCGAGAGCGAATGTAAGTGCGGGTGCTTTTTGGAACTCGGGATAGAGAAGAATACTTCCAAGGCGCACAATTGCAGCAGACTTGTTGGGCACCTCGATTCCTACAAGCGATTTTCCAGGAATTGGTGCCTCAATGCGGATTGGGTGAGCCGCAAGCGCAAGTGCAAGATCCTGATTTAATGCGGTGATTCGAGAGAGACGCATCCCTTCCGCGGGTTTCAGCGTATATCTTGTTACTGTTGGTCCGACGTTGATTTCCCCCATTTCCACAGAAATGCCGAAACTTTCAAGTGTTCGTTTAATAATATTTGCATTTGCACGGAGATCACCAATGGTTGGTTTTTCAATGATTGAAGAAAGAAGTGAAAGTGGTGGGGCGACATAATTATGTATTGGTTTCATTTTTTCACTCATCTTTTTTCCTTCTTCATGTTCAAGATATTCGGGCTCTTTTATTTCAACTTCTTCTTTTTTCTTTGATTTCCCCCCTTCCTGTGTTGGTGGTTGTATATTTTGTATTTCAACCATTTCAGGTGGTGCAATAACTTCTTCATCTTCATCATTTTCGTCTCCATACTTTTTTCTTAGGAGAGAAATAGGTTTGTTGATTGTAACAAGAAAGGAGATGATGAGAATGGTAAGGGTAATTACGAGCGCGGCAATCATACCAAACGGATGTTTTAATGATCCAACAAAATTTCCTAAAAGCCCTCCGCTTTCTGGAGCAATAATATCAATAAATCCAAGTCCCGCGCCAATAAAGAAAAATCCGCTGATTAAGCGAAATCCAAGCATTTGCTTTCGCTCCTCGGAGATAAAAGAAAAGGCAAGTATAAAAAACAAAAAAGGAAGAAAAAAGTAACCCCACCCAAAGAGCATTCTTAGCCCATTATATATTCCTTCTCCCCATGGTCCTGCTTGTCCGAGTCCAGCAAGAAGAAATACCACCGCGAGCGCTAAAAAACCTACCATCCAGACACTCTTTTTTATCTCTGGGTGAAGGGGGTATCGAGATTGTTTTTGCGCTCCCTCTTTTTCGAAAGTTTTTTTACTTTCGTTCGCCGAAGATTTCTTCTTTTTCTTCTTGGACATGTGTATTCATTAAAACTTAAATTAAATAATTATTCAATTATATATAATGAATAGTATGATCACCTTGTCGAATTTGTTGAAGAAAAAAAGGGTAATAATTTTTGATATTGATGGCACAATCACAAAAAGCAAAATGCCGATTGATAAAACAATGGGACGGTTGCTTTCCGGGTTATTAGCAGAAAAAATAGTGGTGTTAGTAAGCGGAGAAAAATATGCATTGTTTAGAAAACAAGTTATTTCAAAGCTTCCAAATGCTTCGCAAATACTGAAAAATTTAGTTCTTCTTCCCACCAATGCAGCGATGTTTTACGTTTATAAAAAAAGGAAATGGGTGAGACTCTATAATATTAAAATATCAAAGAAAGAAGAAAAAGAAATCTTAAAGCAGTTTTACACGGCACTCAAACGCATCGGGTTTGTAAAACCAAAACACAAATATGGAAAGATACTGGAATATCGCGGGACTGAGGTTGTGTTTTCTGCACTTGGCCAAAAAGCGCCCCTCTCTAAAAAAAATGAATGGAACAAAAAACATGATGTGCGCGTACGGATAAAAAACATACTTGAGAAAAAATTACCGGGATTTGATGCAAAAATTGCGGGCCTTACTTCTATTGATGTAATCCGCAAAGGGATTGATAAGGCATATGGAGTGCGGAGGGTGAGAAAGTATTTTCATATACACACAAAAGATATATTATTTGTTGGCGATATGATTTTCCCCGGTGGGAATGATTATCCGGTAGTAAAAACTGGGGTGAAATGCATCAAGGTGCGTTCTCCTCAGGAAACAAAAAAAGTGATACAATTTCTCCTTTCGTAGGAGAAAGAAATAAGCATGAGCGCATGTATGTTACATGTGCAATACATAAATATGGAAAAAATTATTGATACATTGATTGTTTCTGACATACACATCGGATCGGAAGTTTCTCGAGTAAGGGAACTTACAAAGGTGTTAAAACATCTTTCATTGAAACGGCTTGTTTTAGACGGCGACATATTTGACAATGAAAATCCAAAACGTCTTAAAAAAGATGATTGGGAATTTCTTTCATTTCTCCAGACACTTGTGAACAAAAATGTCGAAGTAGTATGGGTACAGGGAAATCATGATGGATTTGCGAGGAATTTTTTTCAAATGATTGGAGTAAAAATATGCCGCGAGTTTCAATTTATATTTGACGGAAAAAAGTGTGTAGTAATACACGGTCACCAGTATGATAGATTCCTTATACGAAATAGGATGATTAGTAAAACAATGAATGTATCATATCGCGTGTTGCAAAAGATTGACCGGGGGAAGCGGCGCACAAGCAGATTTATGAAAAAACAGTATAAATTTTGGTTGCGGCTTTCTCCCCGTGTTATGAAAGGTGCGGTGAAACACGCGATTGACCGAAAGGCTCAAGTTGTTATTTGTGGCCACACACACCAATATATGGATAAAACAGCAAGGGGTGTTCGCTATATAAATATTGGATCGTGGACTGACTCCCCCTCTTCGTTTCTTGCATTGGGAAAAAATGGAATAGGGCTAGAGATATTCCGTTAAATAATTACAATATAAAAATTTGACATATGCAATTTCTGGTGGCATATTCTTGTTAGTATCTAATTGATATTTTTTGATCAAGATAAGGAGGCGAAATAATGAAGCGTTTCTTTTTTTATAACTATCGTGGACACAAAGTAAATTCATACTCCTCTTTTCATGTTGTTCTTATTTCCGAGGGAGAACTCCCACCTTTTTCTAAGAAATACGAGGGAAGATGTGCATTTTTCTCAAAAGATATTCCGAGAAAAATTCTGGTTGGATCAATTATTGATATAGCGTTTGGAGATCCAAGAATTATGAAAAAATGTAAGTTCATTTCTTGGAATTTGGAAGGGGTTCCAAGTGAAATGGTTACATACATTAAGGACGGGATAACACTTGAATATCACGGGAAGAAGATATGGGCAAATCGGAAGTACCTATGTCTAGAAAGAGATTTAAAAAAATGAGTTAGGATTTTAATTTAAAAACCCCAATAATAGTTATTGGGGTTTTTCTTATAAAATTGATAAACCTGTTAAATCAAAAAAATCAGCTTCTCTTTTTGAGAAGCCGATAGTGCGATGAAACCTACATTTTTGATTTTTAAGACCACAAAATGTTTGTTGCTAAACATTTTCTATAAAACCTGATAATGCGATGAAATCTACGTTTCTATATTTTTTTGTGCAAAAATGTTTAGCGTTAAACATTTTATTCCAATTAGAAACATTTGATTTTTTGGCTTGTAGAGAGAACAAATGAGATTTACCATTTATAATCTTTTTCTTCTTCTTCATCCGAAACATCTGCGGATGAATGAGACGCCTCCATGCCCTTTTTAAAAAATCTTCCAATTGGTCTCAGAAAATATCCAAGAACGCATGATCCAATAGAAAATAAGGAAAAAAGAATCAAGGAATGTTTATCGACGGCAGATTTATAGAACAAAAAGCCAAAAAAGAGAAAAGGTAACAAATTTAGAAAAATTACCCTTTTTAATCTCCATTTTTTCTCTCTTGCAGAGAAAGAAACAAAAATAAGAGAAACGAGATATATTAAAAAAATATTTTCCATTATGCTTCTCCTCAGATTTTAAATTTTCTATTCATACTCTAATACATATTTTTTATACTGTCAATTATTTCATATTTTGTGAGTTTATAATAAATATATGGCGAAGACGGAAAAAAGAAATCTTGGAGATGAAGGAGAAGATTTTGCGTGCACATATCTAAAGAAAAAATATTGGAAAATTCTTTCAAGGAATGTTGGTGAAAAATTTGGTGAGTTGGATATTATTGCGCGAGATACGGAGGGAGTGCTCGTATTTGTTGAGGTAAAAACAATGAAGGGCTATTTTCCCGAAGGAATACAACCAGAGAATCAAATGACTGGATCAAAAATATTGAGGTTTAAAAAAATGGCACTTTCATATGCAAATTCACACAAAAATTTATGGGATGATAAACACGGATTCCGACTTGATGTAGTAGCGCTCGTAAAAGTGGGGAATGATTTTCTTGTGCATCACTACGAAAATATCTGATTCTACAAATATTGACAACACTAATTAAATAGTGCACTATTTTTATAGCTCAATTGAAATAAGGAAAATATATATGAAGACAACACACGGAACCTTACCAGAGATCATTCGTAATGATAGTAATCTTTATGAGGGCAATCTCATTGAATACTTTCAAATTATTTTTAATCATGCCCAGAACCTCCAGCATCCATACCACAATTTTCGTCATATGTTTCATGTGGTGTGGTTATGTCATCAGGCATGTATTTTCTATGTCGAGACGTTGACCGCTCGCGAGATGCGCAATCTGCTTATTGCAGCCCTATTCCATGACTTTGATCATTCTGGAATGATGGGTAACGATGATCTGAATATTGAAAGAGCAATAAGAGAATTCAAAAAATACGTTATCCAGAAAGATCGTGAACACGTAGAAGAAATTATTTCGTTAATTCAGGTAACTGAATATCCCTACAAAATCCCGTCCGAGAATCTTACATTGTGTGGTCAAATCATTCGTGATGCGGATATGAGCCAGGCGCTTAGTGAAGCATGGATCCAGCAGGTGATATTTGGACTTGCATCCGAATGGAATAAAAAACCAATTGAGGTTCTTGAAATGGAAAGCACATTCCATAAAAATCTCAAATTTCATACCAAATGGGCTCTAAGTACATTTTCTCAGGGAGATGTCGACAAAAAAATTACCGAGACGAGAGAACTTCTGGAACTTCTTAAAACTGATTCCAAAATTTGAATTTAATTATATCCCGCCGATTAATCGGCGGGATATTGGTTTTTATTAACGGGATTGATTTTTTTGTTGGATATGGTATACTTGCACTTGAAGTGATTGACCGCTCTTTGGAGCGGTGATTTATTAGAAAGGTCAGAAAAAAATAAATATATGATGGATATAAAAACACTTGCAACAGCAATTGATCAGATCGCGGGAGAAAAGGGAATTCCTGCAGATCGCGTGCTTGAAGCAGTTGAGTCTGCAATTGCAGCCGCATATAAAAAAGAATATCGGAAACGATCTGAAGTAATTCATGCGAAGTTTGATGTGAAGAAGGGTGATATACGTTTTTGGCAGGTGAAAACAGTTGTTGACCCGAGCGAAGTAAGAATTGTTACAGAAGAGGAAGAAGAGGAAAAAGAAAAAAAAGAGATTCAAAAAGAAACAGAAAAAGAGGAAGGAGAGACGGCGCTTCCACGGTATAATCCTGACAGGCATATTTTTCTTGAGGAGGCGCGTGCAATAAATCCAAAGGCTGAGGCGGGAGAAGAAATGGAATTTCCACTTGAAACACATGCAGATTTCGGGAGAATTGCAGCACAAACCGCAAAACAAGTGATTCTCCAAAGTATTCGTGAAGCGGAACGAAGTTCTATTCAACAGGAATTTGCCGGAAAGGAGGGGGAAATTGTGAGTGGAATTGTTCAGCGATTTGATCGCGGAAATGTATATGTTGATCTTGGGCGCGCCGTTGGAATCATGTTTTATAACGAAAATATTCCGGGCGAGCATTATCGAATTGGTCAACGTATGCGGTTTTACGTGCTTGCGGTGCAGGACGATCCACGAAGACCGGGAATTGTGCTTTCTCGAGCACATCCGAATTTCGTATTGAAATTATTCGAATTGGAAATTCCGGAAATGACGGATAATATCGTTGCAATTAAAAAAATTGCACGAGAAGCGGGAAGCAGAACAAAAATTGCAGTAGCATCGAATCAAGAAGGAGTTGACCCAGTTGGTTCGGCTGTTGGACAACGCGGAATGCGTGTCATGGCAGTAACAAATGAGTTGGGAAATGAGAAAATAGATATCATTGAGTGGTCCGATGATCCTGAAAAATTCATCGGGAACTCACTTTCTCCAGCAAAGGTAAAACTTGTTGAAGCATTGCCGAAACGTGAAGCGCGCGTGCTTGTGGCAGAAGATCAGTTGAGTCTTGCAATTGGAAAGGGGGGACAAAATGTTCGTCTTGCTGCGAAACTTACCGGGTGGAAGATTGATGTGAGATCTCAATCACGTCCCGATGAGGTACAAGAGGGAGGGATTGCAGATGCACCAGAAAGTACTTCTGAAGACGTTTCATCTTTAGAAACAGAAAATAAAGAGGAGTAAAAAATAAACATATATGAACTACAACATTCTATCGATTGTTGTCGCTATTTTTTCGCTTTGTGTAGCGGCACACATGGCTCTCGCAGTGTTAAAAAAACAGACGGGGACCGAAAAAATGAAAGCAGTTGCTGATGCAATTCGTATCGGCGCAAATGCATTTTTAAAACGTCAATATACGACAATTAGTGTGATTATTGCACTTGGTGCCATAGGACTTGTGGCTGCATACGGAGCATCAGGGGATTTTAGTATGGGGACAAAAACCGCAATTGCATTTGTAATTGGAGCGGTTTCTTCGGCAATTGCAGGACTTGTGGGAATGTGGATGAGTGTGCGAACGAATATTCGTTCTGCGGCGGAAGCACAAAACGGAATTAAAGGAGCAATGCTCATTGCGCTTCGTGGAGGGGCGGTTTCTGGGATCACCATCGTATCGCTTTCGCTTTTGGGAATTTCGGGGCTATTTGAAATCTATACAGTTCTTGGGTATGAAGTGATAAAAATTCCACACCTTATTGTTGGATATGGATTTGGTGCAAGTTTGGTTGCTCTTTTTGCCCAGCTTGGAGGTGGAATTTATACAAAAGCTGCCGACGTAGGAGCTGATTTAGTGGGAAAAATCGAAGCAGGAATTCCAGAAGATGATCCGAGAAATCCTGCGGTTATTGCAGATCTTGTGGGAGATAATGTTGGTGATTGTGCAGGAAGGGGAGCTGATCTCTTTGAATCGACTGCTGCGGAAAATATTGGTGCAATGATTTTAGGAGTTGCACTCTATCCTGTGTTTGGTTTAAGCGGAATTTTATTTCCGCTCGTGGTTCGCGCATTAGGACTCATTGCTTCTATTGTTGGAATCTTTTCAGTGAGACCAAAAGAGAATGAAGATCCGATGAAATCACTTGATCGCGGATATTGGGTTACGAGCGTACTTTCTGCAATTGCATTTTATTTTGCGACAAAATATCTTCTCGGAAACATGTGGTTTTTCGCGGCTGGACTTGTTGGAATTTTCATGTCGATTGTATTTGTATATTTCACGCAATATTATACTGAGTCAAAATATCGTCCAGTGCGGGAAGTTGCGGAAGCATCAAAAACAGGACACGCAACAAATATTATTCAGGGGTTTGCAGTGGGACTTGAATCGGTTGGAGTGACTATTGTGGCGATTGTAGTTGCACTTTTTACTTCATATAAATTTGGAGAGCTTTCGGGAATTTCGGGAGGGGGATTATATGGAACCGCAATCGCAACCATGGGAATGCTCGCGAGTGCGGCATATATTCTTGCAATGGATACATTCGGTCCCATCGTCGATAATGCGGGAGGAATTGTTGAGATGTCAGGCGCTCCTGATTCAATAAGAAAAAATACCGATAAACTTGATTCAGCGGGAAATACAACAAAGGCACTTACAAAAGGATATGCGATTGGTTCGGCGGCACTTGCGGCGTTTTTATTGTTTTCCGCATATCTTGAAGAAGCAAAAATTACCGTTGTTGATCTTGCAAAAATTCCGGTCTTTATCGGTGCGATGTTGGGTGCGATGCTTGTGTTTTTATTTTCAAGTCTTTCAATTCGTGCAGTAGGACGCGCAGCATATTACATTATTAATGAAGTGCGCAGGCAATTTAAAGAACATCCGGGAATTATGGAAGGAACGGAAAAGCCGGACTACTCGAAGGCAATTGATATCACCACAAAAGGAGCATTGAAAGAAATGATTCTTCCGGGGTTTCTCGCGGTGGTAGTGCCGGTTGTTGTTGGTGTTGTGTTTAAAGCGGAAGCGGCGGCAGGACTTTTGATGGTGGGAACGATTGCGGGAATTCTCCTTGCAACACTCATGAACAATGCGGGTGGTGCGTGGGATAATGCAAAGAAATGGATTGAAGAAGGAAATCTAGGCGGGAAAGGTTCTGATGCTCACAAAGCGGCGGTAACTGGAGACACGGTCGGCGATCCGTTTAAGGACACCGCGGGCCCATCACTCCATGTGCTTATCAAATTGTTAAGTACACTTACACTCGCGCTGGTGACGCTCTTTATGTAAGTAGTAGAGGGAATAATGGGAGACATTAAAGATAGAACCCCGCGAAGGGGTTTTATTTTTAATGTAACATATAAATATCGATCGGCTGGAATATGTTATATTCGAAAATAAGGAAAAGCGGCATTATTTAATGCCGCTTTATAACTCATCCTTGTAAAGTTCATACAGGAACATCTGGTCCCTGTAGAATCTCTTTGTCCCCTCAAAAACAACAAGGGGATAAAAGATCATTATAAGGAGAAAATCTCCTACGAAAATTTTTCCCCAGGTGCCACCAAAATTATTAAGGAATGCAGGTGGGACGAAATATAAACAAATTCCGTATAAGGCACCAAGATATACAGTTGCCTGGAAAGATACATAAAAATAAATCTTCCCGGAAAACCATATTTTCAAAAATAAGTTTTTCATTATCTCTCCTTTAAAACTTTCTGAAAAAATTCTATTCTAGTCTGATTATTTACTTCTTAACTTTCTGTTTTGATTATACCATATTATATATCCATTTGTCAATAGAACAAATAAGTCAGTTTTCTGGTATTTTGTATATATGGACAAAAAAGCACTTGTAGAAAAGGTGGTGGAAAAACTTCAAAAAGAAGTGGATGAACTTGAAAAAAACATACTTTCAATGCGGAAAGCGGCTGTTGAAGCGCCCGGAGCAATGCAATCACATAGCGATACCACAAAGTTTCAAATGAATGCACTGAAGGATGATATTGAAAAACAACTTTCTGTAAAAAATGGAGAATTAGAAATATTAGAGAAATTTGAAATAATATCCACAATACCAAAAAAAGAAATATGCGAAGGGAGTCTTATAAAAATTCGAGACGGGGAAAAAGAGATAAATTATCTTTTCCTTAAAGGGGGGTCTGGAATACAAATTGAAGATGAATTAGGGAACAGAATCATAGTAATTGGAGAAAATTCTCCCATTGGAAAGAATCTTCTTGGGAAAAAAATTGGAGATGAAATTATTACCCAGTTTGGATCGAAAGAAAGGAGAATACGCATTGTTGATATATGCTAAAAAAACAATTTCAGAACAAAAAGATATTGATTATGGGGCTCGGAATTTTGGGCGGGGGAATTGCAACCACAAAGTGGTTTTTGAAGCGTGGTGCAGAAATTACGGTGACAGATCTACGACGAAGAGAAGAATTGAAGAAATCTATCGCCGTACTTGGAAATGATTCAAAAAAAATAAAATTTGTTCTTGAAAAACACAACGAGGAGGATTTTAAAAATGCAGATTTTATTGTAGTGAATCCCGCAGTAAGGATTTTAGGAAACAAATTTTTAGAGATCGCCGCAAAAATGAAAAAGCAAATTGTAAGTGACCTTACACTTTTTCTTAAGGAGGTAAAGAACCCAATTATTGCGGTGACAGGAACGCGTGGAAAAACAACAACCACAAACTGGATTGCCCATTTTTTAAAATCTCGTTTTCCAAAAGCGTGTGCAAGCGGGAATTCATCAGATGAAGCGTTGCTTGCACTTTCGGAACGTTTTTTGAAGGATGCAAAAACTCCAGCGGTGCTTGAATTATCCTCATTCCAGCTTGAAATTGCTGACCGCGCGCATCAAGCGCCCGGTGTTTCGGTCATCACAAACATCTATCAGGATCACATGAATCGGCATGACACAATGAAAAATTATGTGCTTGCGAAAGCAAATATATTTAAAAACCAAAAAGAGGGACAATATCTCGTGTTAAATTTTGATAATGAGTGGACACAATTTTTTGTGAACCAAAAACCAAAGAGCGAAATATATTTTTTCTCGCTTCGTGCGCTACCAAAAAGTAAATATGGATTGTATGTTCATGGGAATACAATTATGTTTCGGGATAAGAAAAAAGAATCTGTGATATATAAAGAGCAGATATTGCAACTCTTGTGGGCACGCGGGGAGCATAATTTGTATAATTTCCTTGCTGCGGCACTTGCAAGTTTTTTAAGCGGAGTTTCGTGGAAAGAAATTGAAAAAAGAATTATAACACTTCCAGATATTTTTCTTCGCCAGGAGATAATCATAAAAAAGAAAAACTATACCGTAGTGAACGATTCTGCGGGAACCTCACCTGATGCCGCAATCGCTGCACTCAGGCGTTTTTCTCGGGAGGGGAAGATTATCTATATTACTGGGGGAACTGATAAGCAACTCGAATTCAAAAAACTCGCGGATGAAATAAAAAGTACAATTGAACCAGAAAATCTCTTTTTCTTAAACGGAAGTGCAACACGAAGACTGATTCGTGAACTTGAGACGCGTCATTATTTTAGGAACCAAAAGAAGAATACATTTGAAGATTTGAAAGATTTATTAACACACGTACGCAAAAGGGTGATTCTTATGTCGGATGTAATTGTACTTTTTTCTCCGGGTGCTGCGAGTTTTGAAAAATTTGAGAATGAGTTCGATCGAGGAAAAAAATTTGCAGAATATTCCAAACAAGTATTCAAATAGAGGAATTTGATCCCGTTAGAAATAACCCACCACGAGATAGTTAAATATTTTTTATAATCCACTCCTATTACAAAAAATTGATTTGTTTTGGAATAAAAGGAGTGGGTGTGACCTCTAACGGGATTGACCAGGAAGTAGTCCGCCCGTTGGCGGATCACTCCCTGGTTGACTGTGGAGAGAAATTCAGTTTATACTCGAAGCAGATATTTACATAAAAAGGAGTGAAGATAATGTCGAAGAAAAAGATGAATCCGCTTGATGAAGTGTTTGGTGTTTTATTTCCAGATTTTTCTCATTACCCAATTTCTGACTCGAGGAAAGCGGATATGGTTATTCGGGATTTTAATGTGCAAAAAATAGGAGAAGAAAAGGCATTTTGTGTATGTTGTGAAATCATTTTGCGAACAAATTTTCTTGATCGCACACAAAGAAAAAAAATAATCGGGCACGCAGAACACTTTTTGCCCGAAATCCTCGGAACGAATCCGGATCATGAATTTCACATGGATGAAGTCGCAGATCTTGAGGAAAGATACTTATCTTCTTCATTTGAAGAAATAAAAATTCTCTACAGATAGAAAAATCCGCCTTTCGGCGGATTTTTAATCGAGCCTTACCTTTAATTTCTTTGCTTTTTTTCTTGTTGCTTTCGGCATTACCACCGTAAGCACTCCATTTTTCAATGTTGCAACAGAACTTTCGGGATCCACTTCAACAGGAAGAATAATAGATCGGGAAAATTTTCCCCAAAAACATTCCTGGTAAAAGTAATTTTTTTCTTCAATTTTTTCCACCCTCTCTCTTTTTCCGCGAACAGTGATCGATTCGTTTGTAATATTCACCTCTAATTCGTCTGGATTTACTCCCGCCACGGTTGACTGCACCACCACATTGTCTTTATCTTGATACACGTCAACAGTGAGCTGTCCCTCCACCTCCTCATCCGCAATTTCGGTAGAAAAATCTTCTTCGGTGTCTATCGCAATGGGTGCGGGTTGACTTCGTACTTTTGCAAGTTCAATGAAAATATTGTCTTTATTTTTATCTTCCATGTTTCAAGTATAACACAGACTATTGTGTTTCTCGAGGATACTTATTTTTCCAGATTTCTTTCAGTTTTTCGAAGTCAACAAAGATAAAAAATGAGGCAATAAGAAGAAAAATACTCGGGTAGATGAGAAGATTTTTATCTTGGAAATATTCAATGAGATAGTTGAACACTCCATGAATGAGTGTCGCAAAAATGATACCAATAGGAATAAGTTTTTTCTTTTTTCGCAGCAACTTCCCTTTCGCCCAATAAAATCCAACAAGCGCAGACGAAATACTGTGGAGAAGTGTTGCACCAATAAATCGAAGGAGAAGTGTTGTGCCCACAATTGAAAAAGAGGCGGCACTTATTACATCAAACGAGTTTCCAAGCACAAATAAGTTTTCTATTGTTGCAAATCCGAGTGCTGCGATAATCATATAGATCATCGCATCAACTGGTTCGTCAAATGCTCTATCCCGTTCTACCGCCCAATGTGCCGCGATAAATTTAAATAATTCTTCTACGAATGCGAGTCCAACGATAAGAAAAAGCACATTTCCTCCAAGTCCGAGTACTGATTGTTGGAAGATATATTGAACAACAAGCACGAAAAGGCTTACAAACGCTCCCGCACCGAACGTATAGAGGATGAGTCGCTTTGGTTCCGGACGCGTATCTTCGCGCAAGAAAAAAAGAAGCCATATAATGCTTGGTGCACACGCAAAGAGGAGAGTAAGAATAAGTGTTAAAAAGAACATAAGAAAATTACCATTCCTCAATCATGAGACATTCTTTTTTGTTTTCAAGTGGAATACGTGAATAAATTTCTTCAGTGATGAAGGGAATGAAGGGATGAAATATTTTAAGGGAAGAGAGGAGGACATGTATTAGTATCGCTTTCGTGTTTTCCGACAGGTTTTCGTCTTTTCCGTTCGGGACAGATAATTGTTTCTTTGATATCTCAAGATAAATGTCGCAAAATTCGTGCCAGAAAAAATCGTATGCGGTGTGAAGCGGTCTCGAAAATTCAAAATTTTTTATATCCCTTTCAATACTTTCTTTTGTTTTCTCAAGTGCCCTTAAAATTTTCTTATCTGCATCCGTAGACGCGGATATATGCGGATTGAGCTGATTTATACTGATACCATTTGGCGAAGCGTTTGCGAGAACAAACCGACTCGCGTTCCATAATTTATTTGCAAATTTTTTTCCTGCAATAATTGCGGTCTCATCCCATCGAATATCTTGTCCGCTCGCCTGCCAGACGATTCCAAAGCGTGTTGCGTCGGCGCCATACTGATCAATATATTTCAACGGATCAATGCCGGTGCCAAGACTTTTCGACATGCGTTTCCCATCTTTGGTGAGTATCGTTCCGTGAATAAATACGTTAGTAAAGGGAAGTTCTTTTTTAAATTCAATGCCGGAATAAATCATACGCGCCACCCAAAGATTTAATATATCGCGCGCGGTAATAAGTGTTGTTCCTGGATAATAATTTTTGAGATCTGATTCCGAAAGTCCTGCAAACGGCCAAAGTGCCGAGGAAAACCACGTGTCGAGCACATCAGGAGATTGTTCCATTTCACATTTTTTACAAAATGGGCATGTTCCTGGTCTTTCCAGTGAGACCACATACTCTTCTTTATTTTCATTGGAAATTGATTCCAGTTTATTTTTGCAAAAATAAACTGGAATTTGGTGTCCCCACCAAATCTGACGCGAGATTGTCCAGTCGCGGATATTTTCAAGCCAATCGAAATATTTTTTTTCAAAATTATTAGGGATGATTTTTACTTTTTTGGATTTTACGGCATCAAGTGCATTTTTTGCGAGTTCTTCCATTCTCAAAAACCATTGAAGTGAGGGAACCGGCTCAATCACGTGTCCGCAACGGTAGCAAACCGCGACCCGGTGGTCGTAGCTCTCCTCTTTTTCAAGAAGTTTTTCCCCTTTTAATCTTTCAACAATCTTTTCCCGTGCCTCTTCCGCTTTCATTTCATTGTATATTCCTGCGTTTTCATTCATTTTTCCGCGTTCATCAATCACTTGAATTACTTCAAGTTTGTGTCGCTCCCCCATTTCAAAATCAACCATGTCATGTGCGGGGGTAACTTTGACCGCACCCGTACCAAACTCCATGTCTATTGCATCATCAGCAACAATGGGAATTTCCCGATGCATAATCGGAAGTATAAGAGTTTTTCCAATCATATTTTTATACCGATCATCTTTCGGATGTACCGCAACCGCGGTGTCACCCAACATTGTTTCAGGTCGTGTTGTTGCAACAGTCACACTTTTGATCTTTGAATTTTGATCTTTGAAATTATATTTTATGTACCACAATTTTGATTTCTCGTCTTTATATTCGAGTTCAAGTTCAGAAAGACTTGTACCACAGCGTGGGCACCAATTTACAACGCGTTTTCCACGATAGAGAAATCCTTTCTCGTGGTAATGCACGAATGCATTTTGCACATCTTTTGCATATTTCTCGTCCATAGTGAATCTGATGCGCGACCAATCACATGACACTCCAAGTTTTTTTAACTGCTCAATAATAGTGTTTCCGTATTTGTTTTTCCACTCCCATATTTTCTCAATAAATTTTTCACGCCCAAGTTCAAAACGGTTTATTCCCCTTTTCTTTAATTCTTTTTCAACAACATACTGCGTTGCAATACCCGCGTGGTCGGTGCCAGGAAACCAAAGTGTTTTATATCCTTTCATTCGATGATAGCGAATAACAATATCCTGAAGCGTATTATCAAGTGCGTGTCCCATATGGAGTGTTCCTGTCACGTTGGGAAGTGGCATATAGACAATATATTTTTCATTCCGCTCGCCGGGAAGTTTGTCTGGATTAAAATATCCCGATTGTTCCCATTTTTCGTATATGTTCGATTCCGCTTCTTTTGGTTCGTATGCGCCAGTAATAAGTTCCATGTTTTTGATTATACCTCGATTTTCATTATAGAATAAAGACTTTTGATTATATTGACATATTATATTCTTATACATTCTCAATACAATGCGAAGAGTGTGGTGGTGGAATGACGAACACGGGAGATGCAGAAGTCATTTGCGGTCTGTCAGGAAAAAATCTTTTCCCATATTACATTCCTCGATCGGGACATCTCGCCTGTGGTGTGCGTGCGTATTTTTCTGTTCCCGAGGCTGTCATAAGAATTTCCTTTCCACATCACCGTGGTGATGGTGATGTGGATATAAGGAAATTTTCAACAAGATTGGTTCCGTATGGAATTGTTCTTGATGAATTCAAAATCTGGTCCGGAAGACCAGAAAATCTCCCTCTGAGATTTAAACAATACTCGCGCGCAGTTAGCGTCGCAATTGAAAAAGCTCAATGCTATCACTGTAGAGAGCCGCACTATATCGCGGTGAAGGAATAAATATTATTAAAAAACCCGGAATATTCCTGGTTTTTTTTATGTTATACTTATCAAATGGAAAGTTTTGAAAAGAAAGAGTTAGTTTCACTAACTGTCGACGTGAAGAAAAGGCCAGAAATTTCTGAAAAAGAAATAATGGAAAAACTTCATTTATACCATTCAACAAGCAAGGAAAAATGGGAAAAGATAAAAAAACAAGGAAAGATAATGAGTATTGCGGAACTTATAAAAAATAGGTTTTTATCAGAAAATGACCCAGAAGATCTTTTATCGGATGCCGCATCAAGCGGAATTATGGATAAACAACATGGCAGGGATAATAGTATATTTCTGAGTCATAAGCCAAGTAATATGGGAGATGTTGTTTTAGAAATAGATCCAGAGATATTAAATCGCGAGGATGTAATGGTTGCTACAGCAGGAGACCTTATCCATTTTATTGGAAAAGAGGATGATGAGAAATATTTCAAAAATTCTATAATAAAAGGAAGTGAATTTATCTCTTACTTAAAAAAATATCTCACTGATATCGAAAATGATGATTTGTTTTGGAGGGAAAATATAAAAAAGGAGAGATTACAAAATCTTTTTGGTGAGGCAATGTTGGAAAGAGTTAGAGACAAAAATGATGATAAATTTCGCGCCTATATGCGCCTATTTCCAGAGGTGATGGTTCAAGGGGAGATTCCGATGGAGTATATAAAATCAGTGCAGTTTTCACAAGAAAATAAATAAAAAGCCCGAAATGAATCCGGGTTTTTTAATTATCAGGAACCCCACAACTTGGCTACGGGGGGTACGTCATTATTCTTCTGGAGTTATTTCTTCTATAAAGTCTTTGATTTTTTTGCTGAATTTTCCGTAAGGATTGACGGCGGAAATAAACTTTTTAGATTCCTGAAAATCAAGATTTTTTAGAAGTTTTGCTTTTTCTTTCAGCCGGTCAAAAATTTCAATACTTTTTTGAAATTTGAATTCAAAATATTCTTCTTTCGAAATATAGTCTGTTGCGTCAAGGATTTTTATTTCTATTTGTTTCCAATTTTTTTCCAGAGGTTTTTTGATATAATCAATGAACGCTTCGAGGAAACCGACATATGCAAAGCATCTGTTTTCTTCGCGTTTTAAGTCGCCATGTGCATCGCTCATAGAGAACTCCGTTTTGAGTTAAATAACTATCAATCGTTATACTCCCATAGCAAGGGTTTTGCAAGGAAATATTAATTTTCTCCGATAGTTTTGAAACAGTTTGACGATTGCTATTGTTGGTGCTTTTATAAATACAGAATTATTTATACATCTAAAAGGGGTCTATATGAAACTTTTTGGTTTATTACTTGCTGTTTTTTTGTATGGCGTGCTTTTTATTGTTGCGCATATCGTGAATTTCCCGATGTTTACTATCTTTGCTGTTTCGATGCTTACTCTTGCATTTTTCTACAATATCTATGTTCTCACTGGGGAGTATAAAAATGACAAGAGGAGTGATTTTTGGAAGGGGATAAGTATTGGAACGATTGTCATTTCCTTTATTGTGGCGGGATGGTACACATACTTATTTTTGGGATAAAAAAATTCTCCGTCAAACACGGAGAATTTTACTTTTTATTTTTCTTATACCACTCGATAAATTCTTCTCTTAAATCAGGGTTCTCTTGAAAGAATTTCTGATAATCTAGACTTTCGGCAATACGAAAAAGCTCTCGATCTTCCTCTGTAAATTCTTCCTCCTTTATTTCTCCCATTTCATTTCCCACGAATTTTCGCGTTGGCTCACCCTCTTTTAATTTTTGTTCTTTTGCTTCTCCGTTGGGATTTACAATAAATCTCCGTTCCATTTTTTCATTACCCATAATGTATAGTATACATAAAAAATACAAAAGTGATATATAACATTATCCATCCGATCGACTATATTATGTTATATCCTCATATTCCCATCCGCAATAAGTTTTTTATTTTTCTTACGGAGGATACTCATATATCCCGCAACCGCAATCATCACGGCATTATCGGTGTTAAAATCCATTGGTGGCGCAAAGAAATTTGCGCCCAACTTATTACTAATTACTAATAACTTATTACGAAGCACACTATTTGCTGCAACGCCCCCAGAAAGAAAGATTGATTTTGCACCATATTCACGTGCTGCCCGCTCGGTTTTTTTTATGAGTACATCGAGTGCCGCTTCTTGAAAACTTGCTGCTACATCTTCTTTTTCTGCTTTTGGATTGTCGCGGAGGTAATAAAGTACAGAGGTTTTGAGTCCCGAATAGCTGAAATTATAATCTTTCGATCCGATCATTGGACGTGGAAATCGTACTGCGTTTGGGTTTCCTTTCTCGGCAAGGCGTTGTATCTCTGGCCCTCCTGGATAGGGAAATCCAAGCATTTTTGCCACTTTGTCGAATGATTCTCCCACCGCGTCATCCTTTGTTTCCCCAAGTTTTTTCCATTTTATAGGCGAGTCCATTTTGAGAAGAATGGTGTGTCCCCCAGAAACAATTAGAGCAATCGCGGGAAAGATGGGGGTTGGGGAATAGGATTTAGGATTTAGTATTTTGTGTTTAGAATTTACAGTTTTTTGTGAGAGCAAAAAACTGTAGAGGTGTCCCTCCAGGTGATTCACTCCGATAAGCCTTAGTTTTCCAGCCTGAGGCTGGCCCGTCTTGGTCGGGTTTTCAGTCTTCAATTGTCTATAAATTTCCTTAGCAAATGTGATTCCTGCCCAGAGTGCCGGTTCAAGTCCGGGTCCGACGGTGACACAGATTGCATCAACTTTTGCCTTTTTGCCTTTAACTTTTAACTTATCAAAAATCTTTGGAAGATTTTTGATGTGCTCACGCTTTGCGAGGTTGGGAACCACACCACCCCACGGGCGATGGATTTTGATTTGTGATGATACTACACTCTTTAGAATCTTGAATTTTGGTGTGGACATTGTGCCTGACGCCTCCACGAGCGCAATTGCCGTGTCATCACACGATGTTTCTATCGCAAGAATCTTCATAGGGAAAGTATTAGGTATTTGGTATTAAGTATCAAGTGTTTGTTATTTTTATTAGCCGAAAATTCTCGATACTAAAGTATTATGTGCGGCCGCACATAATACTTTAGTATTTGTGTTGTTTGTTAATTTTTTATAATGAATTGGAAATAGGATTGATTCTTCTAAGAGAGGGAAAAACAGAAGAAGAAACGATAATATTTACCGATTCTGACATGCTTGGCGGTCATATCGAAGAAATTAGAAAGTTCGATTAAATTAGGATCGGGAGCAATTCTCCGGATTTTTGCTATACTTATATTTGTACAAAGGTCACACGTTATAAATTACTAGTTTCTAATTACCAAAGTTATGATTCAGCCATTATTTGTATTCAGTGATTGGGCATTTTTTCTTCTTCGTGTCGTTTTAGGTATCATTTTTATTTATCATGGGTTTCCAAAATTGAAAAATCTGAGAGCGACAGTAGATAGCTTTGCTGGAATGGGATTTAGACCAGGAATTTTTTGGGCGCTTCTTGTGGGTATTGTGGAATTCATTGGGGGTATTTTTCTCATTTTTGGATTTCTCACACAACTTGTCGCGATTCCATTCATCATTGAATTTATTGTTATTATCATTAAGGTAAAAAAATTGAGAAATTTTTCGAGTTTTGAATTTGATCTTCTTATTCTCATTTCATTTTTCGTACTCCTCACAGTAGGGGGCGGAAAGTTTGCTGTTGATCAGTTGTTTGGGCTGTTTTTATATTAAGTCATTCATATAAAAGAGACTCTTTATTATTGAAAAAGAGGCATATTCAGGATAGTATTTCATGACATGAAGCGATTTTACGAAATGATAATCGGTCTCCTTTCCTGGGGAACACTCCTCGGGCTTCTTTTCTTATCATGGAAATTGCCGTTTGTAGTCGCGATTTTTATCGTTGTTTATGATCTTCTTTGGTTTTTAAGAACGGTCTATCTATTCCTTCATTTGCGTTTTTCATTTGTGCAAATGAAAAAGAATATGGAAGTCGACTGGATGGAGCGCATAAAAAATGAACATCTTGCGTGGGAGCGGATGCATCATCTCGTGGTACTTCCCCTCTATAAAGAGTCATATGAGGTTATATATGATGCGGTTGAAAGTCTATCAAAAACAAATTTTCCGAAAGATAAAATTTTTATTCTTCTCGCACCGGAAGAAAGGGGGGGGATGGAAAAATCAGCGCAGCAAGTGGCGGAAGAGCTTGGCCATATATTTAAGGGGATGCTGGTGGTTTCCCATCCATTCGGAATTTCCGGAGAACTTCCCGGAAAGGGATCGAATGATACATATGCGGTGCGTCGTGCAATTCCCGAGATGATTGTTCCATCAGGCATTCCCATAAAAGACGTTCTTGTATCGGTATTTGATATTGATACACGTCCCGGAAAAGAATATTTTGGAATACTTACACACGCATACCTCACTGCAGCTCATCCCGATCATTCGAGCTATCAACCGATTCCGATTTTTACCAACAATGTTTATAAAGTTCCTATATTCGCGCGGCTTATTGGATTTAGTTCAACATTTTGGCAATTAATGCAACAAGCGCGCCCAGAGCAACTCGTTTCATTTTCTTCCCACAGCATCCCGCTTCAGGCACTTGTTGATGTAGGTTTTTGGAATGTGGGGATTGTGAATGAAGATTCTCACATATTTTTTCAATGTGTTAATCATTATAACGGTGATTGGCGCGCGGTTCCGCTTCTCTATCCCGTCTATATGGATTCAGTAGAGGGAAAGACAACGAAAGAGGCGCTTATAAATCTTTATAAACAGCAACGCCGATGGGCATGGGGAATCGAAAATGTGTCATATGTATTTTCCGATTTTTGGAAGAACAAAACGCTTTCTTTCAGAAGGAAAATATTTTGGACGTTTACCACGATCGACGGTTTTTATTCGTGGGCGACGAGCTCTTTTATTATTTTTCTTTTCGGATTTCTTCCTAATATACTCGGTGGATTTCTTTTTCAAAGCACGATTGTCTCATATAATCTTCCGAAAATTACCGGATCAATTATCAACCTCACTACATTTGGAATTATTACTTCCGCGTTTTTGAGTGTGCGTCTTCTTCCACCAAAGCAGATAGAGGGGCATAAGTGGCATGAGATAGTGTATCAACTTCTTCAATGGGCGTTCATTCCGGTTACGTTTATATTTTTCAGTGCGGTTCCCGCATTAGAGGCACAGACACGCATGATCTTTGGGGGAAGATTTAAGCTTGGTTTTTGGGTTACTCCGAAAAAAGTGAGTGAGTAGGATGTGTTCAGTAGTCCCGCCTGCCGCGGGCAGGGAAAACTCAATTGCACATTATGGGAAAAATTTGTTTCGGGTAGTTATTTAATATTTATGCGGTTTCGGCAAAAATGCATATATATTTTGTCGCAAAGCGATGTATTGAGTTTCTACTATTGGGTGTGGATAACTCAAGTTGTGGGAGGTCATAGATGTTTTATAATAAATATGTGTCCGATCAGGATACAAAAGTTTGTTTTTCTTGTCCGGCCGCAAGAAAAAAATAATTTCGCTCTTCGACATACTCTGAATAGATATCTCCTCTTGAATTGCTTTACTACCTATACTGGGGACACGAAACATTCGTGTCCCAAATTTTTTCTAGGTAGTGAAAGTTGGATTGGTCGCGAAGCAACTAAGGTTGAGATATTTTTATATTTAAGCAGTCCTCATAGTTGAGGATTTTTTATGTGGCGTATTGTTATATCAAATACATTATCGGACTTCTATTACTTGATTTTATTCCCATATATAATAAATGGTATGCAAGAATTTGTTACTAATGCATTTGTGTTGGGAAGGCGTGTACGCGGAGAACTGGATCTTACGGTAGATTTATATACAGCATATATGGGAAGAATTGAAGGGCGGGTAATTAGTGGACAAAAAATTAGCTCGAGGTTTTCCCCGCATTTAAACGTACCCAATCTGGTTACGTTGCGTATGGTTGAAAAAAATACACTCACTGTTACCGACGCGCTTACTGTTTCCGAATTTTCCTGGATCAAAAATGATGTACCCATGTTACGATCGATATTGCGTATATTTTTTCTTCTTCGTGTTGCCACCCCTCCGCACGCGCCTGACGAGGTATTATGGAGGTGTCTCGTTGAATCAATGCATACTCACACCGTCGATATAAAGGAAATTTTGAAAATTCTAGGACACAATATCTTATCCGCTTCATGTGCAGTATGTAAAAGCATCTCCGTACATTATTTTGAATATGGAGACGGAATATTTTTTTGTGAAACATGCGGTTCAAAACAGACGTCTGATAAGGTAGTATTAATAACATAACCACTTATATGTCTTTAGAAGAGTTGGAAAAACAATTATATAGCGCTCGGCAAGGACAGAACAAAGAAATTGGAAAGGGTGAAAAAAATACATCAAAAATAGGACAACAAGAACAGACAATACAAACATTTCCATCGTGGCGAGAAGAAGACACAAAAGAATTCGGGGTTGAGGGGCAAAAAAAGAATAAGTTTAAAAAACTTTTCTTTGTTGGTGGCACAATTATTATTTTTCTCAGCATTCTTGTCGGCGGAGCGTTCTTTTTTATCAGATATTTTTCTACACCAAAGGATGTAAGTATCGAATTATATAGCCCGAGCGATATTTCTCGCGGAGTTCCTTTTGAAGTAACAGTGCAACTTACAAACGAAATAAATAATTTTCTTGAAGATGCGAAAGTGATACTTACACTCACTCCGGGGATTATAAGTCTTGAGGGTGTGGATGGAACGAACCGAAATATGCTTATTGATACAGTCGGAAATATCGGGGGAGGGAGCCTTACAAAACGAACATTCAAACTTCTTTCTGTTGGTGATATAAATTCGGTTCAGAAAATTACCGCAGAACTTTCTTATCGTACCGGTGGCAAAGCACTTTTTACAGTAAAAAATTCAAAAGATATTTCTATTACTTCTCCCGCAATTTCACTCTCAATCAAGAAGCCAGAACAGATCATCGCCGGCTCAAAATTTGATCTTGAAGTGAACTATGAAAATACATCAAGTTTCGATTTTTCGGATGTCGTGCTTGAGGCAAAATATCCGGCATCATTCATATTTGATTCAGCGAGCATTCCTCCTTCCTCGCTCAATAATTACTGGAGACTTGGCGAACTGAAATCTGGATCGAAAGGAAGTATACAGATAAAAGGAACGCTTAACAATTTAAATCAGGAACCTTCGAACATTCCGTTTTCTATTTCAGCAAACTTTGGAGAAAAAAATTATCCGATTGATGAACAACTCACGTCACTTTCCATCTCTCCCCCACCGATTTCTGTTGAAATAGTTCCAAATGGAAACAGTGATTACGTTGCAAAAATGGGTGATGAAATAACTTATGTGATAAATTATAGAAACGACAGTGGGATTGCGCTGGCCGATGTTGTGCTGAAAACGCAATTTGTCGGTGAATTGTTTGATTTCACCTCACTTCGTACTAATGGGGCGTTTAACTCGCTTACAAATACGGTGACATGGACTGCATCAAATATTCCAGCACTTCGTTTGTTAGAACCGGGTGCGTCCGGACAAGCTGAAGTTCGCGTGAAATTAAATCCATATTATCAAATCAAACGCCCGAGCGACAAAAATTTCGTGCTTCGTGCAAACACCGAAATTGATTCCCCGTCTGTTCCGTATTATATTTCCGCAGAAAAGACATCGACAGTTGCAGTAAAAGAAATAAAAGTAATGGGAGTAACCTCGGTGGATGCACAAGCGTTATATCGTGATCCTGGGGCTGGAATTGTGAATGCAGGAACATTTCCTCCAAAAGTGAATCGCCCAACTCAATTTTCAATTCATTGGATACTTAAAAACTATTTAACCGACGTAAAGAATGTTGAGGTAAAAGCCTCACTTGGTCCCGGGGTACGATGGGTGGGTTCCGTAAAGAGTAATATTGAATCAAACCCAACATACAATGAACGGACGCAAGAAGTGATATGGAATATTGATAAAATTTCGGCCACTCGCGGAATATTAAGCGATCCGGTTGAGGCAATATTTAAGGTTGAACTTACTCCGAATGTAACCGAAATTGGACAATACAAAAATATTCTCGGAAGAACGACACTTACCGCGACTGACGACTTTACGGGAGTGGATATGACAAGCTATGATAATTCTCTTAGCACTAACCTTACCGATGATAAGACGGTGCGGGCGGAAGAGGGAAGGGTGGTGCAATAAACATAAGAATCCCGTTAGAAGTCGCGACCACAAAAATTTACTTAACTCAATACATATGAATATTAGTCGAACAATAATTATGAACCATAGACCGTATCGTTTATTTGCGGCCTACTTCTAACGGGATGAATATATTTGAAAAAATAACCGCACTTGCGAAGCGAAGAGGATTTATTTATCCGGGGTCTGAAATATATGGAGGACTTGCGGGAACATGGGATTACGGACCGCTTGGAGTTGAGTTGAAACGTAACATAAAAAATGAATTTTGGAGATCAATGGTGCAGATGCGCGACGATGTGGTGGGGATTGATGCCGCAATTATTATGAATCCAAAAGTTTGGGAAGCATCTGGACATTTAGCCTCATTTTCTGATCCGCTTGTAGAGTGTAAAAAATGCCACAAACGATTTCGTTTGGACGAAATCGCAAATTCCAAATTCGAAGCATCACATTCCAAACAAATTCAAAATACTGACATTACAAAATGCTGTCCTGAGTGCGGAGGGGAAATCACGGAGCCGAAACAGTTTAACTTAATGGTGGAGACTTACCTCGGGGTAGTGGAGGGGGAAAAAACAAAAACATATCTCCGCGGAGAGATTACCCAAGGGGTGCATGTGAATTTTAAAAATGTAATTTCTTCAACACGTGTGAAGATTCCGTTTGGTGTTGCTCAAATAGGAAAAGCATTTCGAAACGAAATTACACCGGGAGAATTTACGTTCCGTTCGCGTGAATTTGAACAGATGGAATTGCAATTTTATACAAAACCTGAGGAAAAAGAATCAATGCAGTGGTTTGAATATTGGAAAGAGGAGCGGAGGAAGTGGTATCTTTCTCTTGGGATGAGGGAAGAAAACCTCAGATTTTTTGAGCACCCGAAAGAAAAATTAGCCCATTACGCACGTGCGGCGTTCGATGTGGAATATAATGCCGAGGGTGATTGGAAAGAAATGGAAGGAATTCACCATCGCGGCGATTGGGATCTGAAGCAACATCAAACTTTTTCAAAACAGGATCTTTCTTATTTTGATGAGGAAAAGAAAGAGCGATATTTTCCGTGGATTATAGAGACGTCTGGCGGGGTAGATCGCGCAACACTTTTCTTTTTAATGGATGCGTATAGAGAAGAATTAATAACCAACAACAAACAACCAACAACAGAAGAAAAAGAAGAGACGAGAATTGTGTTGAAACTACATCCAAAACTTGCGCCATATAAAGCGGCTGTATTTCCACTTCTCGCGAATAAACCTCAACTCGTTGATCTTGCAAAATCAATTTATAGTGATCTTAAGAAAGAATTTTCAGTCACTTGGGATGAACGGGGAAATATCGGAAAACGTTATCGCGCTCAAGATGAAGCGGGAACCCCATTTTGCATCACCATAGATTTTGAGAGTTTGGAAAGCAAAGACGTGACGGTGCGTGATCGAGACACGATGGAGCAGGTGAGAATTCCGATTGATGCGCTCCAGGATTTTTTGGAAAGTAAGTTGAAATAGACGCTGATTAATGCGCCTGCCTGCCCGTAGGCAGGGATTAAACTGATTTACGCTGATAGAATCTCTGCTCAAAGCAGAGATTTTCCGAATTCACAAAACTTGTTTTTATTTGTGATGATAGTATAAACATAAATAGTGTTAACTAATAAAAAGAGGTAGTATATGGCAAATATGGCAATGCGGAGAGAAAAGATTTTACGCGAAAAGGACTTAAAAAAGACCATGGAGGGAATAATAATAGATAATATAAAGAAGAACTCAAAAAAAAGAAAATTTCGCGGGGGAGTGATAATTGAGAGAAGTAATTGTTGTGATGCCCCAATAATATATACTTCGGGTGGTGTTCAAATCCAAAAATGTTCGAAATGTAGAAAAACAATTCACCCGACAGTAATTAGATAAAATGAAACCCAATTTTGACAATTGGGTTTTTTGTTTATATTTTTCTATCGACGCCGAAAACATGAAGAGTTTCGTTTTTTGGTTTATTCAATTTCTTATCACGATATTCCTGTTGAAATTTAATAACATCTTCTATTGTTTTTTCCCGTATCCGCTCTTCGGTATACTGGGCTCCATAGTATCCGATAAAAAGCGCAATAAAGAGAAATATAACAGAGGAAATGCCTGATATTTTCCGATTTTGTGTTGTTTGTATACAAAGTGCAAAACTTACGAATGAAAAAATAACAAAAAAAGAAAAAAGAGAAAGAAAGAACGTCCATTCGAAAAAGCTCATATTATCCATCCCGCGAAATGTTTAAAAACTAGAAACACTATACTGCGTAAGTTCACTCATTGTCAAAAACGTTATTTGCACTTATGGAAAACGTGCATTATTCTGTATGTATATTTATTAATTAATAAGATGAAAAAACCAATACGATTTACTTATTCAAACGGTCTTCGATGTCTCCTTATACCGCAGAAAGATTCACTCACCGTGACGGTGGCGGTGCTTGTTGCTGCTGGGTCAAAATATGAGACAAAAGAAATAAATGGACTCTCTCATTTTTTGGAGCATATGTGTTTTAAAGGCACAAAGAAGCGTCCATATCCAATTGATATTGCTGGAGAACTTGATGGGATGGGGGCGCAATATAATGCGTCAACGGGGCATGAATACACCACATACTATGCAAAAGTGAGAAATAATTCGTTCAAAAAGGCACTTGATGTCGTTTCTGATCTTTATCTGAATCCTGTGTTTCATAAAGAAGATATTGAAATTGAACGTGGGGTTATTATTGAAGAAATAAATATGTATGAAGATACTCCTCCACGAAAAGTAGAAGAGTTGTTTTATGAGCTTGTCTATGGTGATCAGCCGGCAGGATGGAGTATTGCGGGAACAAAAGAGAATATTAAAAAGCTTACGCAAGAAGATTTTATTACATACCGAGAAAAAAATTATTTACCGGAGTCAACGGTGGTATTTGTTGCGGGAAATTTTAACCCAACAGTAGCACATAAAGAAATCGGAAAATATTTTTCAAATCTTTCACGTGGTACAAAAATGAAGAAACCAAAGGTGAAAGAATCACAAATCAAACCAAAAGAACTTATATACCAAAAAAATGTTGAGCAGACGCATCTCGTGTTAGGAGTACGTGCATTTGATCTGAGGGATAAACGGAGATTTGCGCTCGAAGTATTATCTGAAATATTAGGAGGAGGAATGAGTTCGCGGTTATTTAAGAAGGTTCGAGATGAGCTTGGTGCCGCATATTATGTGCGATCAGGGACAGATCTTTTTTCCGACCACGGCTTTCTTTCTGTGGCTGCAGGCGTAGATAATAAAAAAGTTAAAATCGTCATTAATGCAGTGCTCGATGAAATGAGGTCGTTAAAGGATAATCTTGTTTCAGAGGTGGAACTCGAGAAGGCAAAAGAGCATTTGGTGGGGGGCGTGTTTTTGAATGCTGACACCTCCGATTCAATTGGCTACTTCTATGGGATGCAGGAAATTATGGATATGCCATTGTCGTCACCGGAAGATATGGCGAAAAAAGTAAAAGCGGTAACCCCAAAGGAAGTGCGGGACGTCGCTCGAAAAATTTTTGTGAACAATCGCTTAAATCTTGCGCTTGTCGGCCCACTTGAGAACGAGAGTTTTCTTGATATATTAAAGATATAACAGGATGAAAGAAACAACAAAAATTGAAGTCAGTTGGCACACGTTATTAAAGATATTTGTGTTTCTTTTGATTATTTTAACGGCGTATCTCGGACGTATGGCACTCGGGTTATTTTTTGTTTCTATTGTGGTTTCTCTCGGCATTGATCCAATTATTTCTTTTCTTGAACGGCGGGGGGTGAAGCGTTTACTCGCGACACTCATTGTATTTTTTTCGATTTTTATCATGATTGCCGCTGGGATTTATTTTATGATTCCAGTGGTATCAATTGAGGCAACTGGGTTTCTTACACAGATTCACGATATTGTCTACTCCATTTTTGGAGTTGGTCTGCCAAACAACCTTCTTGATGCGTTCACGCTTGGAAGGGATAAATTATTTGACTTTCTTTCTTCTCAGAATATTTCCGTTGCCGATACATTAAAAAATTTCTTTACCACTGCGATTGGTATAATCGCAGTGGTCATTATTTCCTTCTATCTTTCAATAGAAAAAGAAGGTCCGGAACGTTTGCTTCGAGTAATATTACCCGATATATATGAGGGTGCGGTGCTTCGCGTATTTCATCGATTTTCTGTAAAGATCCGGAAGTGGTTTTCAGCACAGATCACACTCAGTTTTATTATGGGAGTTATTGTGACTGTAGGGATGTGGATTATGGGAGTAAAATATGCAGTGGTGCTTGGTATTCTCGCTGCAATTTTTGAGCTTGTTCCTGCTATCGGTCCTATTCTTGTTGGTTTTGTTTCATTCATTGTTGCAGTATCCGACTCGTTTTCATTGGGGTTATATGCAGTGTTATTTTTCTTTATTATCCACCAACTTGAAAATCACATACTTATTCCACTTATTATTGGAAAGACAATGAAGATACATCCGGTGGTAGTGATTATGGCACTTTTTGCCGGAGGCGAGATTGCGGGATTTATCGGTATTGTGCTTTCGGTTCCTATTGCGGTTATTGCGCAGGAAATATTCAATTATTTAGCGGAACAGAAAGAACAGCGTCCTTATTTGGGAATATAAGTGAATATAAAGATGAATAAAAAGAGTTATATTACGACAACAATACCGTATGTAAATGCAGCACCACACATTGGGCATGCGCTTGAGTTTGTGCAAGCAGATGTGATTGCGCGCTTCCGTAGAGTGAAAGGTGATGAGACATATTTTCTTTCCGGAAGTGATGAAAATGCAATAAAAAATGTTCAGGCGGCTGAAAAAGAAGGTATTCCAACAGAAGAGCTTGTACAAAGAAATGCAGATGCATTTAGGGATTTATTAAAGAAATTAAATATATCGGTTGATCAATTCATTCGTACAAGTGAGGAACGTCATAAAATTGGTGCGCAGGCGTTATGGAGCGCCACAAAAAAAGAAGATTTATATAAAAAGAAATATCAAGGGCTTTATTGCCAGGGGTGTGAAACATTTTATAACAAGGATGAACTAAATGAAGCGGGAGAATGTAGTGAACATCCGGGAAAAAAACTTGAGGTAATTGAAGAGGAAAATTATTTTTTTAAACTTTCAAATTATCAAAAGTGGCTTACTGAAGTGGTTGAAAAAGATGAATTGAAAATAGTTCCTCAATCGAAGAAAAATGAAGTACTTGCGTTTATAAAAAGAGGTCTCGAGGATTTTTCTGTTTCCCGTCCGGTTGAGCGCACAAAAAACTGGGGAGTACGCGTACCAAATGAGCCCGGGCAGACTATGTATGTGTGGTATGATGCGCTTGCAAATTATATTACCGCACTCGGATATCCGGATGTGAATGCAAAACTATTTAAAACATTTTGGCTGGAAAATGATAAAAAAATACACGTGTTGGGAAAGGGGGTGAGTCGTTTTCATGCTGTGTATTGGCTTGCAATGTTAAAAAGTGCCGGGCTTCCGATTCCAAATGAAGAATTTATCCATGGGTATATCACTGTTGAAGGACAAAAAATAAGTAAGACAGTTGGGAATGTCATAGATCCATTTGATGTTATCAGTCGATATGGTGTTGATTCAGTGCGTTATTATCTCCTTCGTGAGATTCCGGCATATGAAGATGGAGATTTCAGTGAAGAGAAGTTTAAAGATCGATATAATGGTGATCTTGCGAATGGATTGGGAAATTTTACTGCACGTGTTCTCACGCTTGGTGCGCAGGTAGGAGAGATAAAAATAGGTGGTGCGGTATTACTTGAAAAGAGTGTGGAAGAAAAGATAGCAACCATACAAAAAGAGATGGATATAAAACTTAATGAATATCGTTTTCATGATGCACTTTCATCTCTCTGGGAGCTCATACGTTTTGGCGATGGATATGTAAATGATAAAAAACCGTGGGAAATTGCTGACCCAGAAGAAAAGAAAAGGGTGATATTTAATCTTATAACAATTCTTGATAACGTTGCGGCGTTTCTTCTGCCATTTCTTCCCGAAACTTCTGAGAAAATTACAAAAAACATCTATTGGAAGAATGAAGAAACACTTATTACTGCAAAACCAGAAACGCTTTTCCCGAGAATAAAATAAATCCCCGACTCAAATCGGGGGTTTTTAATATCACTCAATTTTAGAAATTATCGGAATAATTTCTAAGAGAGATTTGATGATATAATCTGGTTTAGCGGCTTTTATTTTTTCTTCGGAATTATACGATCCTTCATGTGTAAATCCAAATGTGGTAATGCCAGCATTTTTTGCAGCAGCGATACCATCAAAACTGTCATCTATATAGAAAATAGTTTTTGGATTGACTTCGAGGATTTTAACAAGTTCTTTAAACTTTCCCATTTTATCGGAAACTCCATCATGGACAAAATCAAAACACTTTTCTATACCAAATTGCTTCAAGCGCTCATCTCTCAAATATCCCTTTGCCTCTCCACTTACTATTCCAATCTTAAGGTCGAAACGTAGGAATGTTTCAAGAAGTTCTACCGCGCCATCGGTGAGTGTTATATTTCCGTCATTTTCTTTAAAATATTTTTTTCGGATGGAATTGAGGAGTTCTGGTTCCGCATCCGCGGGGATTCCATGTTTTCTGTAGAAACTCAGAAAATCAGCGGTAATCTCATTTTGATACGTCTCAAGAGATGGTGGCACTTTTTCGAAGTATTTAAAGATATTTTTTAACGATCCATATACAAGCTCCAAATCATTGAGAAGTGTGCCGTTCCAATCGCATATAGCGATATTCCACGGGATCCTTTTGAAAGTCATTTATATTCTCCTTTCTCATGTAAATAAGCTTGTTTCATGCTAAAATAGGCTCGATAGAAAAGCAAATTTTTATGGAGATAAAATATTTTGACGCACATACGCATGCTCATTTTCCGGTGTATGGAGACGATGGGAATTTAATTGTAGAACATGCAGCGAGCGCCGGTGTTGGATTTGTTACGGTGGGAACATCAAAAAGCACGTCAGCTGATGCGGTTTCATTTGCCGAAAAATATGAAAACGTGTGGGCATGTATCGGTCTCTATCCAGGTCACGCCGTTGAGTCGTCTCGCGATGAAGATGAGTATGGAATTTTGGAGAAAAAAGATATGATGCCCGCGGAACCGTTTGATTATGATTTTTTCAAAACACTTGCAGAAAGCAAAAAAGTTGTTGCAGTTGGTGAATGTGGACTCGATCTTTCATATGGAGAGACGGAAGAAAAGATAGAAGCACAGAGAAATGAGTTTATAAAGCAAATTAAATTTGCAAATGAAATTGAAAAACCTCTTATGATACATTGCAGAGATTTATACAAAGAACTTGCCGAATTACTGATTACTCATTACCAATTACCAATTACTCATCCTCCGATTATCCATTCATTTCGTGGAACAATAGAGGAAGCAAAAATTTTTCTTGATCTCGGATGTTATTTTACCTTTGGAGGGGTAATTACATTTCCCCCGAAAAAAAATGGAATTATATATGCGGATGTTATTAATGAAATCCCGATTGAATATCTTCTTTCCGAAACTGATGCACCGTGGGTTGCTCCGGTTCCGTATCGCGGAAAACGAAATGAACCCGCATATGTGGCGGAGGTAGTAAAAAAACTTGCGGAGATAAAAAATGTTTCAGAGGAAGCGATGCGTGAACAGATTCTGAAGAATACAAAAAGTGCTTTTGGGATAGAATTTTAGGAGTAGAGTTATTGGGGTTTAGGTGGTGGCTATATGCCATATAAATAGCTTAAAATCGGCATTTTTACCTGTCTTTTCGAGATATTGACTTTTCTATTGTATTATGCTATAATTACATCAGAAAATTAAGAACTGAAAAAGATATATTTTCTCTAGAAATTTGAATGAGGCTATTAGCCGATTGAAGCAGATTAATAAATGACGCCATAGGCGGATTGAGTTTCATCCCACACACAAGGTGTGTTGTGGGCAAAAAATTTAAAATTTCGAAACTTTGAGGGTAAGGCGATCATATAACAATGATATGGCATTCCCGATAAGCGGAGAAAAAAGGAGATTTAAAATGCAAATCCTTATTGTTGAACTTATAGCAATAATTTCTGCTTCCTTTGTTTTTTTAGGAAAGCAGAAAAGAGTGGTAGTTCCTGCTTATATAGTACTCATCATTGTATTAGGAGTAAAATTACTCCTCATACAGGACTTTGATACGATTTACTTGTCGATAACATTATTTGTGTTATCGACTGGGCGTCTTGTCTTAAAACATTGACACCGCTTAATAAGACCCCTTTGGTATTCAGAGGGGTCTTTACTTAGATTTTTAAAAAATTACCCCTATTAATCAGGGGTTGTCGTGTATAGATTTAACATAAAGAACCCCCGAATAGGAGGGGGTTTTTATATATTATGGCGGGGCCGTAAAATTGGTTTTACCCTGCATCTAGGATGAGGGTCGTTTTCTCATATTAGCTGACCGCCAAAAATGATCTGGTTTTATTATACACCTCTTTTAAACGCTTTTTAACGAATTCATTGAGATAATGCGTCTTTTGAATTAATATAAGACAATATGAAGAAGTATGATCCCTCGAAAATAGAGAAGAAATGGTCCCGATTTTGTCCATACTCAAATGAACACAAAATCGAGGATCCGCGATTCGCTGTGCGAATCGGGACAAAAATAACTGAGCGAATATGAAAAAATACGATTTTATTAAAATAGAAAAACATTGGCAAAAGGAGTGGGAAAAAAATGGCACGTATGTTGCGGATAATAAAAGCAAAAAAGAGAAAAAATATATTCTTATAGAGTTTCCGTATCCGTCGGGAGAGGGACTCCATATGGGTCACTTGCGTCCGTATGTTGCAGGCGATGTATACAGCAGGTTTTTGAGGATGAATGGATACGAAGTGATGTATCCGATCGGGTGGGACGCATTCGGATTACCTGCGGAAAATTTTGCGATTAAAAAGGGAATACATCCGTCGATTTCGACAGTAAAGAATATTACAAATGCAAAAGAGCAGTTAAAAAGTTGGGGAATGGGATTTGATTGGTCCCGCGAAGTAAACACTACTGACCCATATTATTACAAATGGACACAATGGATTTTCTTAAAACTTTTTAAAGCTGGATTGGCGTATGAGGCAAAGGGGATGATTAACTGGTGTCCGAAAGACAAAACAGGACTTGCGAACGAAGAGGTGGTAAATGGATGTTGTGAACGATGTGGAGCTACTGTAGAAAAAAAAGAACTGAGACAGTGGTATTTAAAAATCACTGCGTACGCGGAAAAATTGCTTCAGGGATTAAAAACACTTGCATGGGAAAATAAAATAAAAGTTCAACAGGAAAATTGGATTGGTCGCTCCGAAGGTGCTCTTATACGATTTCAAATCAGCATGAATCAGTCTAATCAACATGAATCAGCGTTTTTAGAAGTGTTTACCACGCGCCCAGACACATTGTTTGGTGCGACCTACATGGTGGTGGCGCCGGAACATGAAATTATCTTAAAATTAAAATCTCAAATCTCAAATCTCAAAGAGGTAGAGGAATATGTTGCCACAACAAAAAATAAATCAGAAGAAGAACGTATTGAGAATAAAGAGAAAACTGGAATGGAGTTGAAGGGGATAAAAGCGATAAATCCGGTGAATAATGAAGAAATTCCGATTTTTGTGGCTGACTATGTGCTTTCGGGATACGGTACGGGAGCGATTATGGCGGTCCCAGCGCACGATGAACGTGATTTTGAATTTGCAAAGAAGTTTAAATTGGAAATTAAATCTGTCATTAGACCATTTAAGGAGACAAGGGTTCTTTTTGTAAATAGAAGTTTAATCGAAAATTGGAAAGAAAGAATTTCAGAGAAAAAACTTTTATACAAAGATTTTGAAGGGTGGGGAATTGAAATTTTTATTGAAGATGATCTAGTTAAGGAACTTACACCATTTTTCCAAGATTTAATGAAGGACGGTCCATATTATTGCAGTACTCGTGGCGCGACAAAATTAATTATATATAGGGACAAAGTTTTTGATGTTATTTTGGTTGATGGGGACGAAAAGGCGAAAGAATATGGAAAAAAGCTTTTAATTCCTAAAAACGAATTGGATTGGAGTTTGGTTTACACTGAAGAAGGAATTGTATTTAATTCGGGTCAATTTGATGGACTGTCTGTTGAAGAGGCCAAGTGGAAAATAACTGAATTTGTAAAAGGAAAAAAACAGATTCAGTATCGTCTTCGCGATTGGGTGTTTTCGAGGCAGCGATATTGGGGAGAGCCGATCCCTCTCATTCATTGTGAAAAATGCGGCATTGTGCCTGTTCCGGAAGAAGAGCTTCCTGTGACGCTTCCCGAGGTAAAAAAATATGAACCGACAGGAACGGGTGAGTCGCCGCTTGCGGCAATCGAATCGTGGGTAAATACAAAATGTCCAAAATGCGGGGGTCCCGGAAAACGTGAGACCAATACGATGCCCCAGTGGGCAGGAAGTTCGTGGTATTATCTCCGTTACACCGATCCAAAAAATGAAAAAGAATTTGCGGGGAAAGAACTCTTGAAACGCTGGCTTCCGGTAGATGTATATTTTGGGGGAATGGAACACACAACACTCCATTTATTGTATTCACGGTTTTGGCATGAGTTTTTGTATGACGAAAAATTAGTCCAAACGCCCGAACCATACGCACGAAGAATTCCGCACGGCATCATTCTTGGTGCTGATGGAGAGAAGATGTCAAAAAGCCGCGGAAATGTGGCAAATCCCGACACAATTGTAAAAGAATTTGGCGCCGATGCACTTCGTATGTATGAACTTTTTTTGGGTCCACACGAAGCAACGGTAAG
The DNA here is from genome assembly GCA_021801565.1 of bacterium. Taxonomy (GTDB): domain Bacteria; phylum Patescibacteriota; class Minisyncoccia; order UBA6257; family GWB1-50-10; genus JAKANR01. The sequence continues at coordinate 9,808 of JAJYXV010000015.1, read as the reverse complement.
TTGGAATGAGCGGGGAATTCTAGGGGTTAGTAGATTTCTTGAGCGAATATATAAACTTTTTCAATCAAAAGAGAACGAAGGCGAAGAGGATAGCACAGTAAGAGGCGCGGTACACGAAACAATAAAGAAAGTGAGTGAAGATATTGAGGTATTTAAATTTAACACTGTTGTTTCGGCGCTTATGATTCTTTTGAATCAAATAGAGAACAAGAAAATAAGTAGAGAAACAAAAGAAACATTTTTGAAACTTCTTGCGCCACTTACCCCACATCTTACAGAAGAATTATGGCATGAGCTTGGAAACGAAAGCTCGATTCATACATCTGTGTGGCCCACATTTGATGCGACTCTTGTTGAAAAAGATCTGTTTATGATTGTGGTACAGGTGAATGGAAAAGTGCGTGGGCAGATTGAAGTGGCAAGAGATATTACAAAGGAAGAAGCGGAACACCTTGCGCTCGACAATGAAAAAATAAAAACATACACTGAAGGAAAAACCGTAAAGAAGGTAATTTATGTTCCTAAGAAAATTATAAATATCGTCGTTTGATATGATAAATAAATGATGAAATATATTATTTACATTCTTATCCTTCTTGTAGTTATCGTTGGGGGATATTTAGCGTTTACCAATACAAAAAGTGATCTTCAATTTTCAAAATTATTTCCCGCATTTTCAAATTCAAGTTCGACGGGGGGTTTTAAGCTGAATCTTGGTTTTTCAAATCCGGCGCTTGATGAGGTGCAAAATGCTCGGAAAGAAGCTCATCAAAACGAAGTTATTCCGTCTCCTCGCGAACCGGAAAAGCCAGTTATCGTTCCCCCGACTGGATTTTCACTTTCACAACTTTCCCCATATTACGATAAGGTGAGGCTTGAAAGTGTAACGCGGGCGTATGATGACTACTATTCCCAATCACAGTTTACACTTCGTACCGATTATTCTCTTGAAAATGGAGTTAATGTAACCGGATGGAAAATAAAGGGGAATAAAGGAGCAGAAATTGTTATTCCTCGGGCGATTGGAGATTACGGAGTGCAGGGATTTTCTCAGGCATCGGATATTTTGTTAAAGAAGGGAGATTATCTTACGGTATATAGCGGGAAAAGTCCGAGTAATCAGAATTTTCGTTTAAATAAATGCATCGGATATTTGAATAATTTATATACATTTTCTCCGTCACTTCCTAATAATTGTCCATCTATAGATAGAAATAAAATAATCTCTTTTTCCGGGCGATGTCAGTCATTTATTTATTCCTTGGGAACATGCGAAGAGCCGTCCTCGAACGAGAGAAATCAATTTACTACACCCGAAGATGCTTCCTGTGGTTCATTTTTAACTGCGTTGAATTATGGCGGATGTTATTCCGCTCATAGATATGAAACTGATTTTTTCTCAAATGAATGGCGAGCATGGGTGAACCAGCAATTTTCATTTGATAGAGATCATGATCGTGTACTGCTCTATGATCGAAACGGGTTGCTGGTAGATGAATATACATATTAACCAACGACAGACAACACACAACTGGCGACAGATAAAAAATATAAAACAAAACCCACAACTTTTTCTGTTGTGGGTTGTTTGTTGTAAGTTATAGGTTGATTACTTTCTCTCCCCGAGTGTAAGCGCGAGATCCATTTCATTTTCTCCGCGAAGAACTTTCAATTGCACTAAATCGCCCACATTTTGTGTTTCGAGAAAGTCGAGTATTGTTTTTTCGGTGGTAATTTTTTCTCCATTCCATTCAAGAATAATATCGTTTTCCTTCAATCCCGCATCATCTGCGGGGCTCTCAGGAATAACCGCTTTTTCCATTGGGTGTTCACGCATCACGATTGCTCCATAGGAAACAGGGAGGTGTAGTTTTTCGCTGAAATCTTGATTCAAAATGAGGTAATGAAGTCCGAGGAGTGGTCGCCTAATTTTTCCATATTTTTTTACATCTTCTAAATCTCTTACCGCCGCATTAATTGGTATTGCAAGACTGATGTTTTCTGCATCAGAAACAATTGCCGCATTAATACCGACAACGCGTCCATACATATCAGTGAGTGGTCCACCTGAATTTCCCGGATTGATTGCTGCATCAATTTGAATAAGTCCCCTCATTTCTTGTGCGGGTGCCTTTGGATCGGTGTGCGCCACAATGGAACGTGAAAGACCAGAAATAATTCCCATTGAAACGGTATTTTGGAAGATGCCAAGTGCATTGCCGAATGCGAGTACTGTTTGTCCAAGGTTCACCGATTCTGAATTGCCAAATTCAAGCGTTGGTAGTTTTTTTGAAGGATTAATTTTAAGTATTGCAACATCGTCAACAGGATCACGCGCAAGAAGTTCTGCTTTATATTCTTCGTTGTTATTGGTGATCACGGTATATTCGGCGCTTAGGTCGCTGATCACGTGCTTATTGGTAAGTACAATTCCTTTTGTATCAACGATAAAACCAGAGCCTCCATCGATTTGTACCATGCCATGTGCGTCTATCTTATCTTTTGGAATAGAAAGTACATCAATTTTATCAAGTACTTTTTTTGCACTTGCTTGCTCTGCTTTTAGATCCTGTTTTACTTCTTCAAGGCTTTTTTTAATGACAATTGTCACCACCGCCGGCATGACATTTTTGATTGTCTTTATAATTCTTTTTTCAGTATTCATAAATTGTTTTTAGTTGATAACACAAGGCGCATCATCATATGTTGTTTCTTTGCTCATAAGAAACAGATTTCCTCTGTAGCACTTATTTTGAGCTAAGTTAATTGTACCCGATATTATAACATAAGCCCTTCCACCCTCCCCAGCTTCCTGACTTTTCATGGTTCCATCTGGATTTGTAGTGTACTTTCCATCCCAAAAATAAGAAAAATCTTCACCTATAATTTTTGCGTTTGTGTTACTAAGATTATATTTTTTTACAAAGAAGTTTAGAGCATCTTTATTGCTTCCAAACGATAATTGATCGTGAAGATTTATTGTTGAGACCCCAATACGTCCAATAGTCTCGGTGCCGTGCTCTTTGGGCAGGTTATTTGGTGAAATGGTTGGGGGAACACCAAGCACCATTCTATCTTGTCGTTCGGTTGATATCCAATCTTTTTTAATTTTATATCTCACTGATAGTTCACAAGTATTTCCTATGGGGAGCAGAGAAGCCTCAGTCACGGTAATGTAATCACTAAATTCTGGCTCAGAGAGATTATTCTCTTTTTTAAATATCTCTTTCCATCCCTCTTGATATGCGGCAACTGTAAAACCGGTTTTTTGTTCGCACTCACCACCAATTAATACCGGATTTGGGGAAGGAGTAAGAGGAACCCGCGATATTTGTTTTTTGATTAAACCAAAATATCCAATCACGCACAAAAGAACGACTGCTAATACAATGAGTGATATATTTTTCTTTTGATTCATATATTCAATTGTAGCAGTTTTTTATATCTGCGCTAAGCACTTTGTGGGTGGTATAATCTATAAAGACGATGAAAAAGAAAACTCTCGTTATATGCATTATCCTCTCTGGTCTCTTGGGGGCCTTTTTATATATATCTATCTCTGAGCGTCCATATGTAAATAATATTTCTTCCGACATAAAATTTGGATTTCTTCCCGCAGACAATGCGGAATATTATAAAGAATTTAAAACACTAGGAATTGATTATGTTCTTATCGCGAATTATAGCGAAGATGATGTAGTGAAAAGACTCAGTGAGGCGAAGAAAAATGGTCTCACGGTCTATATAAGTGCAGGAACGCTTCATCCCGATGATTTTGTGAGAATGGAAAAATTTGGGAGGAACAAAATAGTTGAAGGATTTTTTCTCGATGAGCCACACGTGCATAAAGCAAACTACACAAATACAGATATTGAAAAATGGATCACGTGGAGCAAGGAAAAATTTCATGATAAAAAAATATTTATTGCCACGCCGAGAACGGGGACATACGAGGAACTTTTAAATATTCCTAATTTGAAAGAAGTGGGATTCCAACCCGATTCATATCCAATTATGGGGCTTTTCACGATGTATGGCACAGAACGCCGGCTTGTTGAGAGAATGCAAAAAGATGGATTTGAAACACAGCCGATAGTGCAGAGCCATGCATTATCGTTCTATGAGGAAGGTGCGAGGAGGAAAAATATTGATTTATTTGCGCGTCTCGGGGGTCACGGATTAATCGATTGGCCGACACCAGAGCAAGTGGTGGCACAAATAAGAAGTGTTGCTAAAGATGGTGTGAAATTAATTTGGTTTTATCCAGGAGAAGATGCGTTTATAAAATGGACACCGGAAAGAGCTGAATATATAAAAAACATTTTTGCGGAGCTGAAAAAGGGGAATAAAAAATAAATAAAACCGCCGATGTATTCGGCGGATAATACTAAAAATATCCAAACAACAGCAACCCGAGTGCACTAGAAAGTATGTGCGCATGTATTTTTGAACCAGGGCCGTTTCCGAAACTTACTGTCCATAATTCATCATTGTATTGAACAATGACTGATCTTTTCTGTGGAAGGCCGAGGCGGTATTCTTTAAAGAACTTTTTGTCTTTGAATTGAGGTTTTGTTGCAATAAACCTATCGAATTTTTTCTTGTCTTTCTCGATGCGCTTTGCAGTTTTTTCGAGGTATTCCTGTGTTGTGGGCATTACTCCTCCGCTAAGTTAAGTGGCTGATTGTACTATAGGAGGAGTTGGGGAGAGGTGTCAATATAAAAAGAAAACACCGCAATAAGTGCGGTATCTATTGGCGGTGTATTCTTGAAATAGTTGGAACGGAATTCTGTCCTCGCCGCGCTCTGCGCGACTGATTAGTGGGAACCGGAGCGGAAAGCATGCCCCGTAGTGAACGCGAAGCGTTCTACTGCCGGGGGACGATTTTCCGCCAGAGGCGGATCTGCCTTCGGCATGACAAGTTTTTCTTTGGCGGCAAATTCTTTTCGAACTACTTAACACAAACATATTGATAAAAATCAGCATTATGATTTTCACCAACCTTATAATCACTATATTCCTCGATAGATGCAAATTCGGTTTTCGCAAGGAGATTTTTCATTTCTCCTCTTTTGAACGGATACAAAACGAGATAACCCTTCTTTCCCGTTCGTTCGTCGGTATATTCCATTTTTACACGACTATCGGAAATCTCAACTGGCTTGCCGTGAACCTTGTCGCCGCAATAAACATACTTGCCACTATATTGAAAATCTCCTTGCAGAATTTTTTCTCGATTGTCGAGAATGTATTGATAATTTCTTTCATCAATTATGAGTACACCACCATTTCGTAAAATTCGTTTGAATTGGCGCAAGGTTTCTAACTGGTCTTTTTCGTTAAAAAGATATGTCAGTGAATTGCCGAGCAGAATAACAACGTCAAAACTTTCGGCTGGAATTTTCGTGTCCAACTTGCGCCAATCAAGAGACAAAATTTTTAGCTCTACATTCTCGACTTTGGCGTTTTCCAACGCCTTATCGAGAAAAATCTTATCAATTTCATTACTCGTTACATCAAAACCTTGCTTGAGCAAATATATTGAATCACAACCATCACCAAGAGAGGCGTCAAAAACTTTCTTAACTTTACGAGTATGAAATTGATTTATCAGAAAATTATCTTCGCCAGCTCTGCGTTTTTCCCAATCAATAAATTCTCGCCACATAGAGACGAGATTTTGAGAATTATAATTTTCTGGTACAAGGTCTCCATTCATAAATTGATTAAAAAATTTCTTTTGCCCACTCCCGCGCCTTCGGCGCGGGCTTTTTCCCACCTTTCGATTTCTGGCGGAGAGGGAGGGATTCGAACCCTCGAGGGGATTGCTCCCCTAACAACTTAGCAGGTTGCTGCTTTAAACCACTCAGCCACCTCTCCATTTATTTTGTTATTTTAAATTATACTTTCTTTTTATCTCTTCGCGTTTATATCCTTTTTTATACTCTTTTTCGAGTTTTCTTGCACTTGGTTCGTCATAACACTCAATAGATTCGAGTAGTATGAGGGGGATTCTATTTTTTAGAGATTGTGTTTGTCCGCTGTTGTGTTCTTCTATTCGACGTTTTATATCGTTTGTTTTACCAATGTACAAATTTCCATCTTTCAAGCTTTTAAGAATATACACATAGTATTTCATAACGCTTTAAACCCCTGCCTACCGGCAGGCAGGACTCAGCCACCTCTCCAGAAATTAACTATTAACAAGTAACTGATAACATACAACAAAATACGATAACCTAATTAGCGTAGATGAAAAAAAATATTTTCTCAAGTCTTTTTACAACTTTTCTTGTATTTATATGCTTTCTCTGTTACGGTTTAAAACATGGAAAAACGTCCCCCGGTTATCGCAGTTATGGGACATGTGGATCATGGAAAGACCACGCTTCTTGATTATATTCGTAAAACGACTGTAGCAGAAAAGGAGGCGGGAGGGATTACACAATCAATTGGTGCTTACGAAATCATCCACAAAGGAAGCAAAATCACATTTATCGATACTCCAGGACATGAGGCGTTTTCGAAAATGCGTGAACAGAGTGCGCATATCGCCGATCTCGCAATTCTTGTCGTGGCTGCAGATGATGGAGTAAAACCACAAACACAAAATGCGCTTGAATATATAAAAAAAGAAAATATTACTTGTGTTGTTGCAATCAACAAAATTGATAAGCCAAATGCAAATATCGAAAAGACAAAGTCTGACCTCGCAAATATCGGTGTGTATCTTGAAGGATTTGGCGGAGATGTATCGTGGCATGCAATTTCAGCAAAAACCGGAGAGGGGGTAAATGATCTTTTAGATCTCGTAGTTCTCGCATCGGAACTCCAAGACCTTTCATATGACCCGGAAGCAAGTCCGACGGGAGTGATTATCACGAGCAAACTTGATGCACGTCGCGGAGGAATTGTAGGGGCAGTTGTAAAAAACGGGACATTATCTCAAGGCACACTTATTGGAACGAAAAGTGCAAAAGGAAAAATAAAGATATTAAATGATTTTCTCGGGAAACCAGTGAAGTCACTTGTGCCAAGTGCCCCCGCACTTATTCTTGGGTTTGAAACACTTCCTGAAGTTGGAGAACAGTTTATATGTGGAGACGAGGTAAAAAAACTTCATGTTGGAAGCATATCAACTCAGACCGGACTCGGAAAAAATATAAAGGAAGAGTCGACTATTTCGCTCGTTGTGAAAGCGGACGAAGCGGGATCGCTTGAGGCGGTAAGGGGAATTGCCGAACGTATTCCAAGTGACAGACCGATTATTATTGCATCAGCTGGTGTCGGAGATATTTATGAAACCGATATAAAATTTGCACAAAGTACACATGCAATTATTTTGGGGTTTAAGGCAAAAATAGATAAAGCAGCGCTCAATATGGCACGGAATGAAAAGGTGATGATAATCCAATCAGATATCATTTACGAACTTGAAAAAGAGTTGATTGAGTATATTAAAAGGAGAAATCCGAAAGAAATGCCAAGTATCGAAATATTAGGTGTGTTCGGAGGTGCAAAGGGGAAAGAACGAATTGTTGGGGGGAAAGTAATTCTTGGACCTGTAAAAAACCAAGGGGTGTTTGATTTATGGAGAAACGGAAAATTAATCGGAAGTGGAAAAATTTTAAATCTTCAATCGGGGCGGAAAGATGTGTTATCCGCAGAGACGGGTGTTGAAGCGGGACTTTTGGCGGAGAGTGATATTGATATACGTATTGGAGATACACTTATTTTCATTTAATTTTTATGCGTCCATATCGTAACCTCAAAATGGGAAGTCTTATCGAACAAGAACTTTCAAAAATGATTCTTAAAGAATGCGAAATTGAGGGGGCACTAGTGACAATCACGGGAGTTGATGTTTCTGAAGATCTCTTGCAAGCGAAAGTAATGCTTTCTATAATTCCTTATGAAAAAGAGGTGGAGGCATATTTTGCGATTGATTCAAAAAAGAGAGAACTTGAACATCAATTATTGAAAAAAATGAAAATTCGTGCGGTGCCACATTTGAAATTTGAAATTGAGACGCATACGCGCGAGAATGAAGAATAGTGGCCAGATGGCGAAGTGGTTAACGCGGCGGTCTGCAAAACCGCTATGCGGGGGTTCAACTCCCCCTCTGGCCTCCAAAAGCTCTTTTACATATTTGGTGTGGTGGTGAAGTGGTTAACGCGGCGGTCCGCAAAACCGTTATGCGCTGGTTCGAATCCAGCCCACACCTCGCTTATATAAAAACGCCTTTATAAATAAGGGTGCTTGTTTTTTATTCAAAATTGAAACAGAATATAAAAGAATTAAAAAACGCCCGGATGGCGTAATTGGTAGCCGCGCAGCACTTAAGATGCTGTGCCGTAAGGCGTGTCGGTTCGAGTCCGACTCCGGGCACATTCGACAAGCTCAGTGTGAACACAAAATAAAAATCCCGCCGTTGGCGGGGTTTTTGTATTAAAATCTGATAATTTCATCTTCGGTAAGCGACTCAACCCTTCCGAATATTTTTTTTGGTTCAAATACACGAAGTTTGAAATATTCTTGCATCAATTTTTTATCTTTAAATGCAGGGTAATAATCGTATGATTTTGTGCATTCCCAGAATATAAATTGATTGAGCTTTGCGTAGCGGAGCATGTAGTAGGCAAGCATTCTCCCGGTTCTTCCATTGCCATCAGCAAATGGATGAATATCTTCAAAATCAAAATGGAAATCAGCAATTTTTTTCACATTTTCTTCCGGTGAAAAGGATTTAAAGTTTTTTTGCCATTCCAGAACATCTTCCGTCCATTTTTTCATTAATTCGGGAACAAGTTTAGGATCGGGTCCTTTTTTCAGAACTTTTGTTTCCCAAACAATTTCTTTCCCGGTCATAAATGTTGGAGTAACTATTTTCCCAGCCGCAAATATTGGACGCATGGAAATTACTGATACGCCTTTTTTGCGATATCTTCCAATTGCTTCATTTTTCATTTTTTTTGCGCCCTTCAAGTGTTGCTCGGCACAAATCAGTTTTTGGATTGTTTTTACAAAATCTTCGTCAATTATCTGTTTTTTATCCGCCAGAGAGCGTGCGAGAAGAAATGCGCCGACGTGTCCGTCTTGTTTCTCGGCAATAATATCACCGCGAAGTTTTTGCCGGTTATTGGGAATTTGTTCGATAAGGTCAGACTCGAAAACGAAGTTCCATAAAAAATATTTTTCCTTTAGTTCCACGTGCCACCTCTTATGTAAATGTTTCTACATATATAAAACACCGAAATAGGGTTCGGTGTCAAGGTAAGTTCGGATTTTAATCAAAAAGCATCACATTTTCCGCCCGAGGTGGATCTGCCTTTGGCATGACAAGTATGTCGTTCAATTCAATGCGGAGAGGGTGAGATTCGAACTCACGGTGCCTTGCGGCACACCACATTTCAAGTGTGGCGCATTCGACCACTCTGCCACCTCTCCGCGTTGAATTGAATAGGAACACATTTTAAACTCTCTCTAAAATCCAATATCAGAAATAGTGTACCTTAGGATATTCATTTGGTAAATCCCGTTAGAAACCCGCACGGTGTATTAGTTCCATTTATTTACCAAAGAACTACCATCATTCATTCCTACAGCAAATTAAAGTGCGTTCCACTTCTAATAAGATAAATCCCCTAGAAAGTAGCTAAAAATGAGGTCTTGACAGGATTATGTTTTCAGGTCAATAGCTTGTAACCATATTCATATAAAATATCGACAGGGGTCTTCATCATGAGTGCCATGTGTGGTCTCTCATGGTTGTAGTAGCGAAGGAACTTCGGTATTTCTTTTTGGTAA
>JAJYXV010000011.1 GCA_021801565.1 bacterium | reverse complement strand
TCCCAATGTTTTTTCTGCCGTCAGTTTTTCTCCGTTTACTTCGGTAATAATATCTTCTGCTTTCAACCCCGCTTTATCCGCCGGAGAATTGGGAATAACCGCAGGACCATCTTCCGTCCCGCGGACGAGCGCTCCTTCTTGAAGAGAAATTTTTTGCTTCTTTGCAATTTCTTCGGTAAGCATCAAATACCTCACCCCAATGTAAGGTGATCTAATACTCCCCGTATCTTTCACCGATTGAATTGCGTCTATCACTTGATTTATCGGAATTGCAAATCCGATATTCTGCGCACCGGATGCCACTGCAGTATTAATACCAATCACTTCCCCTTTCAAATTCAATAGCGGTCCGCCTGAGTTTCCCTGATTGATCGCTGCGTCAGTCTGCATTACCCCTTCGATTTTTTCACTGAATCCAATTCCGCCAGAAGCAGTGATGGTTCGTGAGAGGCCCGAGATAACCCCAACTGAAACAGTGTTTCGAAACTCTCCAAGTGCGTTTCCGATTGCGATTGCGGTCTGTCCGAGTTTTACCCCGTCTGAATCTCCGAGTCTTGCTGGCGTTAATCCTTTTGCATCTATTTTTATAACCGCAAGATCTTTCGCGGTATCACGCGCCAATACTTTTGCCGTATATTTCTTTCCGTCATTTGTAAGCACGGTATATTCCGCCTTTGTGTCCAACACCACATGTTTATTTGTCACAATAAGTCCATCTTCAGAAACAATAAATCCGCTTCCTCCGCCGATTTCTTGAAGTTTTGTTCCTTTTTGACACGGCACCGAAAAATCAAATCCTCCACCAAAAAAATCTTGAAATTCCGGAGGGAGATCGTTAAATGGATTGTTCCCCGGACATTGTTCGATAATTGGTAAATCTTTTGAAATAACGATTGAAACTACACTCGGCGATGATTGTTCCACCGCATTTACCACCGCATTCTCATAATCAATCGCGGGTTTATATAATGGAACTTCCTTTTCTCCGTTTCCGCTTTGTTCAACTGTGGATGTGGCGGTCGAAGAAAATCCGCTTTTCAAAAAATTCCACACTGTGTCAAAAAAACCGGCATTCGTTATACGCGGGAAAATCGTCGAGCCAGCGACGATTCCCACGAAAAGAATTGCAATAATAACAGAAATTCTTTTCTTCTCCATATTTACATAATACGATCCTATCGACTATTTTATTTCATACCGCAAAGTCACTGACGTTGTCACCTCTTGTGATCCCGGTTCGATTGAGGGAGCTGCTGCGAGATCAGCACCGCCCATGCCGTATACCTCGTTCGATACTTTTGCATTTCGATACATTGGTGCTGGATAATATCCGCCCTCATCAATCGAGATAAGCTTTCCCACTGAAAATCCTGCCGCATCCGCAATTTGTTCCGCTTTTTCTTTCGCTTTTTCTATTGCCTGCTTTCGGGCTTCCGCTAATATTTTTGTCGGATCATCAATGGTGAACTGCAGTTGTGAAACCGAGTTTGCACCCTTCTCTACCACGCCCGAAATAATATCACCCGCCTTTTCAAAATCACGCACTTTCACTAACACTGACTGCCGCACTGTATATCCCACAATTTGCGGCGGCGGACACGTGCTTCCTCCATACAATCCGCAATTCGCGTATTGATATCGCGGTTCAACGCTGTACTGTTCCGTTTTTATATCTTTCTCAACTACTCCCTTATCTTTTACAAACGCAATCGCTTCATTTACTTTCTCGACATTCTGCTTTTGCAGATCTCCAAGATTTTTTCCTCCTTCGGTAATCACACTGAACGTGAATGTTGCAACATCAGGAATTGAAACCACCTTTCCATCTGCCGAAACCGAAAACGTTCTCATTGATGCCGGATCAATTTGTTTTCCATATGATCCCACATACATCCATATCGACACCGATACCACAATAAGAGCAAATATAACCGCCCACCCTACATAATTTTTTATTTTTTGTTCCATATTATTTTACCCAGTAGTAGAAACTCAATCGATATAAACTTCATACATGAGACACACTCGTTCTCTTATCGACCTAAAAATATTAAGATTTATTCTAACCTATAATATTGCGGAGCAAATCGAGTTTTCACTACTGGGCTTATTATTCTCACGACGTTTTATGTTGTTATTATACTCAAAAATACACATTGAGGAAAGTGATCAACATACTATATCTCTAATATGAAATTTCTTATAACAAAAGACCACTATGACACGTCATAGTGGTCTTTTGTTTAATTGAAATAATAAATCAAAAAATCTTTATTCCTTATAAAATGTCGGGATTATTAAATTTTGCACGTCATAATAAGGCCCCTTGTAAATCTGGTTCGAAACCATTTCCGGAAAACCAACATATCCCTCGTCGTCTTGCCCAAGACTATAAACGAATATACTATCTTTTGTCTGTGTTCCGCTTATGGGGATAAATGGTTTGATTATTTCTTTTTGTATTTGATTCCATTGTTCAAGAGAAAATTTGCTTACGGCAAAAACCTTGTGATACCCAAGATTTTTTGACTCGAGACTGAATGCGATAGAATTTTCTCCCTCTTCAGCTTTAAAATTTTTCCACCGCTCAGGAAAATTAAGTGAAAACCCAAGTTTCTGATTTTTATAAATCGTTGTTGTTCCAATTTCTTGATTATATTTTTGTATTTTCCCAAATTCCACTCTTCCTTCTTGCATCTGAAAAAAATAATCCTTCGTAAGCCAAAACCCTACACCCAAAATAAGAAGCACAATAAGAAAAATTATAAATCCTTTACTCATATATTGATTATAACGAGTTATTTTATATTTTCCAAAACCCTCTTTATGACCTCCCCAACATACTTAATTTCACCCTCGGTGGTATATTTTCCAAGACTAAAACGGATACTTTCGCGAGCTCGCTCTTCTCCATAGATATTTTGTATCACCCGAGACGGTTCCTGTGACCGCGCATGACACGCAGACCCAGACGATACAGCGACTCCCTCCATATCAAGTTTTATAAGAAGTAACTCAGATGAAACACCAGGAAAATAAACATTCAATATATTTGGGAGTGTATTTTCAAGAGATCCATTAACTTCGGCTGTCGAAAAAATTTTTTGTATGGTTTCCCATAATTCTTTTTTCAAACCGATAATTCTCTTATTCTCTAATTCCTGTCCGTTCCGCAGGCGGGCGCGCGAATGAGAAACGAGTTCTATTGCTCTTGCAAATCCAACAATCCCTGCAACATTTTGTGTTCCGCTTCGCAATCCGAATTCCTGCCCCCCACCAGTCATAATCGGGGTAAAGATTTTTTGTTGTTTGTTGTCAGTTGTATGTTGTGGGTTTTTTATATAAAGAATTCCGACTCCCTTCGGCCCATATATCTTATGTGCGGAGAGCGTCATGAGATCAATCCCAAGTTTTTTTACATTACAATCGAGGAATTGAAATGCCTGGACAGCATCGACATGAAA
>JAJYXV010000007.1 GCA_021801565.1 bacterium | reverse complement strand
CGTGGAAACGTCACGATAGATATTGTATGCGGTGGCTCCTGAGACGGCATTCCATGTCAATGTCACGTTTGTTCCACTCACAGTAGCTTTGAGATTAGTGGGAGTGGGGAGAGATCCTGTCTGCGTTTTCTTAATTATGGAAAATGCATTATCGCTTTGGTCAAAGTCATTTACTGTTTGATTTCCTACATAAAACTTTATTCTATATACCGGATCTGAGGTATCACTTAGATCCATTGTTCCTATATTTGACGGAACCACCCACTTATAACTACCGGTATTTGTTGTATTTGCAATGGTCTTTTCAGATCGATCGCCACCCTCACTTGAATATCGCGTATCGATAAGACCAAGTTGAACGTCTGCGGTTGATTTAAATGCTTTTGCTGTCCAACGAATGGTATATGTTTTTCCAATTTCGAGTTTTTCTTTTCCATTTGGATATACCACCTTCACTGGATCGCCAGTATACGCACTTGATCGTATCTCAAATACAAATACACTCTCTCCATATGTAGTACATGTGGAAATATCTGGCTCATCTTTCCAACACGAAGGAGTAACACGGATTTTATATAACCCCGGTTGTGTATCATCTTTAATTTTCCAGTTATATGTTCCTGCATTTGAAACAGAAATATCGCTGCTTGTCTCTACCGCAATTCCATTTTCATACTTTACCAAAGAAATGGATACTTTATTTTTCGCCACCGGAGGTAACTTTTGTGCTTTCCATTTTATTTGTACCGTATCTCCAACTTTATATGACTCCCCGCCCCGTGAACCTGGATTATTTACGACAATCGTTGATGTTGATTGTGTTCCATTAGCACCCGTGCCTCCGTTTCCAGTATTTCCCCCGGACGCTACGCTAAATAATCCATCACTGGGTGCGCTTGTAGCTCCAGAGGTATTATCTTTCAAGACAATACGATAGTTTCCAACGACAAAATTAGAAGGAATTTGCCAATTGTATAAATTCGCGGATACGGGAATGGCATTGGAAATAACAAGGATTGAAGTATTTCCATCAGAAACATACAGCATGAGAGAATTTCCTGTTATTCCTTTCGACAACCAACGGATGCGTACATAATCCCCTCCTTTGAATGTACCTCCGTCGGGGCTCACAAGAGAAAGAGTCTGTCCTTCGTCTGCAACTGTCATTTGTTTGTTATTGGTATTTCCCGGAACAATACTCGTATACACGGGATTCCACACGTTGGCACCGGTAGGCGAACCTCCGCCTCCGATATTATTTCGCCACTGCAAGCCACGTATCTGCTGAACCAACGACTCCAACTGATTTTGTAAATCAGCATAGGTGGTATCCGACTCTGCCTGCATGGTAAGCGCGTGGGCAAAAGAAAACGTGCCTCCCAACAGTAACAAAGAGCTAAAAAGAAAAACAAATATTTTTTTCATAGATAAATGTATGGTGTTCGCACCTTTTATATATCCATTATACCACCGCCCCTGCTAAATAACAGTATTTATACACAGTTTTTTAAATATTGATATGGGTAGAAAATCAGATACAGCTCGCCGAAAGTTCCACATGACGCACAAGAGTTGCTACATATCCCGCTTCATTGTCATACCAGGAAAGTACCTTCACAAGATCTCCATCAATCACTTTCGTAAACATCAAATCAACAATCGCGCCATATGGCTCACCCACAATATCAGATGAAACAATTTGCTCATTCGTTACGGTAAATATCCCTTCCCACCGCAAATCTTGTGCTGCTTTCAAAAATATATTATTTACTTCCTCTACTGTCGTTTTTCGTTTCATCACGAGCGTAAGATCAACAAGTGATCCACTGATCACAGGAACACGTATCGCAATTCCATCAAATTTTCCCTCAAGTTCTGGAAGTGTGCGCGTGACTGCAATCGCGGCACCAGTCGTTGATGGCGCAATATTCTGTGCGGCTGCTCGTCCACGACGGAAATCATTCCCCTTCACTGGTCCATCAACAATTGTTTGCGTTGCGGTATACGCATGCGCGGTACTAAGCGCTGCCTTTTCTACTCCAATTGTTTCATGAAGAATTTGTATCACCGGGGAAGTTGCATTGGTCGTACATGATGCATTTGAAGTAATTACAAACTTTTTCATTTCCGCATCGTTGATCCCTACTAAAACAGTTCTAGCTAAAATATCATTTCCATCAGCACCTGTCCCGCACCGAACCGGTTCTGGTGCGAGATCTTTAGCGGGAGCGGTAATTACCACACGCTTTGCACCAGCATCAATATGTACTTTCGCCTTTTCATATGATTCAAATACACCCGTTGATTCAACTACCACATCAATATCCATTTCTTTCCACGGAAGTTTCAATGGATCTTTTTCTTGTAAAAATAAAATCTCTTTTCCATCTACCACTAAATATTTATTTCCCTTTTTCTCTTCCACGCGAATATCGTGTGTATATTTTCCGTACACAGAATCAAACTTCAAAAGGTACGCAAGATTGGTGACATCGCCCAAATCGTTGATTGTCACAACATTCATTTTTTTTTCATCAAACACCTTCCTGAAGAAAAGCCTCCCAATCCTTCCAAACCCATTAATCGCAATATTTTTCATATCTTTAATTATAATATAGAACCCTTTCCACAACATCCCCCTCTTTTAAACCCAATCTTTCAATTTCTCCTGCTTTTATCTCCAACACTTTATCTATATCACCGGAAAAAGTATATACACGGAGGTTTTCTTCAGATGTGCCAATTTGTGGATCAAGATTTCTTTCCATCCCGACAATTTTATCCCCATTAATCCACACAATATCAATGGGAAATCTCATGTCCTTCATCCAAAATCCATAACTCCCCTTTTGTGAAAAAAGAAACAACATTCCCTCATTTTCTCCAATTGAATTTCGTTCCGACAATCCCTTTTCCCGTTTCTGCTCCGTATCCGCAATTTCGACAAAGATCTTTTGTCCATGTATTGCTACATATGGCCGTTCTATATTTGGATCTTTTCCTCTTTCAAAAATAAAAATTATTCCTACAACTAAAACAACGAGAAAAATAAAAATTATTTTTTTGTTTTTGTTCATGTTGTTAGTTGTTTGTCATAAGTTGTTGGTCAGTGCGTAAGCCGCGATACCAAACGCTACCGATACATTCAATGATTCCTTACTCCCCCTCATTGGAATTTCCATAACTATATCTGAAAGCTCTAATATCTTTTTTGACAACCCACGCACCTCATTTCCCACTATAAGTACAATTTTTTTATTTTTTGAAAACTTTATTTTATTATATAGAACCGATCTCTCCGATTGTTCGAGCGAAACTATAGCATATCCTTCTTTTTTTAGTTTTTTTATAATTCTTACTGTTGATGAAATATGTTCCCAGGGAATAAACATTTCGGCACCAAGTGCAACCTTTGCAATATCGGGACGCACTTTCCCAAATCGATCAAGTGGAATTGGCGTAACCCCCGAAAGGTATAATTTTCGATTCCTGCGGCATCTGCAGTGCGAAATATTGATCCAACATTATGAGTGCTCCGAATATTATGAAGTATTACTACCACAAAAACATTATAGACGACACACTTTTATAGAGCAAAAAAATGAGCAAACGTAGTTTGCTCATGTTACGGAAGTAGTATTATTCCATTTTTTAAAAAATCGTCTGTACGATATCCTCCCCAATATCTAATTTCATTTTTCCCCTCAATAAAAAACCAGAGTTGCTCCTCTCTTTTTATTTCTGAATCAATATCTATACCCACTCCAACGCAGAGAGCTATTTTATCGTTTTCAGAAGAAAGAAGAACAAATTGTCCATAACTAAATCCGAATTTTCCAATATCATACTTCTTTTTTAATCCCTGAATCCCTCTCCCAAATATGTTACGAATAGAAATTTCTTGTTCTGACTCAAAAGCAGTTATTTTTTTTAGTCTGTCTTTTAATTGTTTTTTTCTTTTGAGTATATCTGCCATTGTGGCACCTCTTGTTTTAATATTAAAATTCTATCATTATAATAATATAAAACAATCCTAGTGTCAATTCTCCGTACCAGGGGTTGGCTGCGAAACAGAAAAATTACTACTTCCCCACGAAATGCGTTTTATACTTTTCCCCTTCGAAATTTCTTCCCAATTTGCTTCATCAATTTTCTCACTCCCCTTATATAACACTACAGAATTTTTTGAATATGCGAGTGTATATGATCCTGCCCATGTTGCTTGTGGCATTGGACTTCCCTTATATCCCACTTCATTTCCAATTAAAAAATAACTCTGCGGTGATATTGTTTTTCCCTGAAGGCGAGAAGCCGAGACAAGAGCAGTTTCATTTCCTGTAGAACTCTTCTTTTTTATCACCCATCCGGTTAAATCGACCGCAGAATTCGAATTATTATAAAGTTCAACAAATTCATATTTTGCATTTTCCTCCGTGCCCACGCACACCTCACTTATTAACACCGCACTTCCCATATGTTGTGCAGTCTCTACTTTTGCGGTTGACGAAGTAGAAACAATCGGCGTAGAAGTCGAATTATTTGTTATTGTTGTTGTCGCCACACTTGTAATTATTACCTTATTATCTTCAATTTTTTCTGTTGTTTTATTTTCTCTCACACTTGGCAAATTTGTATTTTGAGTTTGTTTAGAATTTACCTGCCTGCCGGTAGGCATGGGTATTTGTGATTTCGAGTTTTCGCCCCCAGGCGTTCCTCCTGGAAGTGACGATGTGTGCCATCCACTTCCATCATTATTTCTCTCCATTGTTTTCTTTGTCTTATTGTCCCCTGCCGGCCACTTGGTAACGATCACCTCATCCTCCAGACCGCACTCATTATTAAACAATCGAACTCCTTCGTTTGTATTCCGAAGTGCTCCTTCATATCGTATGTCACCTATCAGATTTTGTTCTTTTACATCTCTCGCTGCAAGAAAAAAATCGTTTTGAGGAAGATCAACATCTCCTATTTTTATTCTTATCTGTTCATCCCTATCGAGAACTTCCCACCCACGAAGATCCATCTGACTCCCTGATATATTTTTGAGTTCAATCCATTCGCTATCCGATCCAGAAACTCCACCCATCCATGCAACTTCATTTATCACCGCATGTGTTTTTCGCGGAGATTCAAGTGTTTCAAATGTGCAATGAGCAGAAAGAGGAGCAGCGATTTCTCTGTCTTCTTCAACATCAGTTTTTTCATGGAGCGGAATAACTCCCAACTCTTTTTCCTGTACACTAAATGATTTTCCTACAATTGAAATAAATTTTGCTCCAAATGTTTTTATCTGGGCAGATCCGCTAATTGCGCCTATTATCACAAAAACAACACAAAAAAACACAGCGCCAGAAATAAAAATCTTCTTCTTCAGTACGCTGGAATTTTTCTTTTCCTGCATGTCCGTCATGCCTTTCTTATAGTATACTATAGGTGCATATGGAACCGAAAAAAGTCTTTATCGCCATGCTTTTTTTAATATTCGGAATTTTCGGTGCATTCTTCTTTTTTTCGATACCAGCAAACGCCGAAACAAATATCAGCGCAACAAGCACAGAGCATTTTGCGTGGGATGATATTGACGGGTGGTGGGATTTTTACCTAACAAACACAGCATATGTATGGGGTTCAAAAATAGACGGATATGCGAGTTCGACCGTCGGTGAAATTTCTCTTAACTGCGCAAACACATCAATCGGAAATATTTGTGCAAGTTCAAACTACGGAATCTGTAATGGATTAAGTGCAACACATAATACTGACGGGACATGCACTGGCGGAGATGCAAGTGGAGATCTTTCTGGGTATGCGTGGAATGATACTATAGGATGGATTAGTTTTAGCTGTACAAATCACAATCCTACATGCAGTCATCGTGGAAGCGGAACTGGTGATTATGGAGTATACATTGACGGAGTTGGTGATTTTCACGGATATGCGTGGAATGACGTTGTGGGGTGGATTAGTTTTAATTGTGCGAATAACAGTTCTTGCGCCACATCAGATTACAGAGTAAATACCGATTGGCGTTCTACAAGTACTATCGGATATCTTGAATCTTCTATATTCAATACGCAATCGACGGAGGGCGCATTATTAAACAGTGTCATATGGCAGGGATTTAGTCCGACCGACACATGTGTCGATTTCCAATTTGCGGCATCAAACAGCCCTTCAGGGCCCTGGAATTATAAAGGGCCGTCCGGAGATGCAACTAGCTATTACGGCGCCCCGTGCACAAGCAATCCGTTTGGCGGAACAGGATGTGCTCCGACAAACACATCGATTTGCGTAAATAAGGGTGACTTCGTAAATTATCGGTATCTTCGATATAAAGCCCGCCTTACCAGCGATCTCATGCAGACAAAAACTCCTCAGGTTGATGGTATAATTCTTAATTGGAACCCATAGCTATAAAAATCATAAATTCTAATAACTAATCTCTAAATAAACACAAATATCAAATGCTCCAATTTTGTCATTATGAATTTGAAATTTATTTGAAAATTGGAAATTGTAATTTGGAAATTATAAATATATGTTTATCTATAACTCTCTCTCGGGAAAAAAGGAAGAACTCAAAAAGCCGTTCATGTGGAAAAAATTAAAGATGTTTGTCTGCGGACCAACGGTATTTGATCATCCCCATATCGGAAATTTCCGTACGTTCGTCATCTTCGATATCATTGTCCGTTATATGAGAAGCTGTGGATTTCGGATTTTCTATCTGCAGAATATAACCGATATAGATGATAAAATCATCGCCCGTGCCGAGGAAAATAATGAAAAATGGGAAGTAGTTTCAAAAAAATATGAAAAAGAATTTCTTCACATCTCCGATTCATTAAACATCCGTTCTGTGGATATATATGCCCGAGCAACCGAATATATTCCTTTCATTATAAAACAAATAAAAACATTAATAAAAAAAGGATATGCATATCAAATTGAAGATGATGGATGGTATTTTGATCTCTCGAAATTTCCAGACTACGGAAAACTCGCAAGACGCACTATAACACAGGCGGAGGATGGTATTTCCCGTATTGACGCAAGTGAGAAGAAAAAAAATTCCGGAGATTTCTGTCTCTGGAAGTTTTCGCACCCAATAAGAAAAGAAAAATATGAACCATCATGGAACACGAATATCGGGACTGGACGACCGGGGTGGCATATCGAAGATACTGCTATCACGGAAAAATTTTTCGGGGCGCAGTATGATCTGCATGGAGGAGGAATGGATTTGAAATTTCCGCATCATGAAGCGGAAATTGCGCAACAAGAATCCGCTTCCGGAAAAAAACCCTTCGTAAAAATATGGATGCATACTGGATTCCTTCAGGTAAATGGACAAAAAATGTCGAAGAGTCTCGGAAATTTTATTACTATGGAAGATGCGCTTTCAAAAATGTCAGCCGATGAATTTCGATTTATGATACTGCGTCATCATTATCGCGCACCATTCAATTTTTCCGAAGATGAGATATATTTTGCAAAAACCAATTTCTCACAGATAAAGGATTTTATCGCTCGGCTCGAATTCATCTCTAAAAAAGGAAAAAAAACGGAAATGAAAGATATCGCGTCCCTTGAAGAATTCAAAAAAGAATTTCATTCGGCGATGGAGGATGATTTCAACACTCCCGAGGCCATCGCCGCAATACAACGGTTTATGAACATAATATATGGGCACATATTCGATGTAGATGCCTCTTTTGCAAAAACAATAAAAGTCCGTTTTCTTCAGTGTCTTTCTTCTATTGGTTTTTCGGATTTCACATATGTCATTCCCGAAAATATATGGGCGCGAGCAAATGAACGTGAGTTATCCAGAGCTCATAAACAGTTTGCCCACGCTGACGCCTTGAGAAAAGAAATAGAGGGATTAGGATATGAAGTAGAGGACACTCCTCTCGGACCGTTCGTCCTCAAATCAAAAAACCCAAATCTTAAATCCTAAACAAATTCAAATAATAAAATTCAAAATGAATATTTCGTTTTGAGCGTTTGGATTTTAACTTTATTTAGAAATTAGAAATTCTGACTTAGAAATTGAAATTTTTATGAATAAAAATTTAAAGCTTCCTCCGCAAGATATCGACGCCGAAGTCTCAGTACTCGGTTCTCTTATGATTGATAAGTTTGCCGTCATAAAGGTGACGGATATTCTCACATCAAATGATTTTTATCACCCGCTTCATCAGGTTATTTTTGAAACAATTATCTCACTGTTTGAAAAGGGACAACCGATAGATATTCTGACCGTTTCTTCCGAATTAAAAAAAAATAAAAAATTTAAAGATGCGGGAGGAAGCGATTATCTTGCGCAACTTATTAATAGTGTCCCCACCGCTGCACATATTGAACATTATGCACATATTGTAAAAGAGAAAAGCGTGCGGAGAGATCTCATTCATGCATCATCTCAGATAAACGAAGAAGCGTTTGAGGGGATTGATTTTGAAGATTTGCTTGATGATGTCGAAAAGAAAATTTTTAACATCTCACAAAAATCTCGTCCGCAACGATTTGTACTCATTAAAGACGAGCTTTCAAGCGCGTACGAACGGCTTGAGCAGTTACACCGCGGGGATGGTTCACTTCGCGGTGTCCCTTCCCATTTTCATCAGCTTGATCATATGCTCTCCGGATTTCAAAAATCTGATCTTATTATTCTTGGAGCTCGTCCTTCATTCGGAAAAACAGCCCTTGCACTCGATATTGCCCGCCAAGCGGCAATGCATGGAAAGGCAATAGGTATTTTTTCAATTGAAATGTCCCGCGAACAGGTTATTGACCGTTTGATTGCGGCACAAGCGAAGATCCCTCTCTGGCGTCTCCGCACGGGAAGACTAAACAACGATATGGAGTTTTCACTTGTCCAACAGGCACTTGATGAACTCTCAAAAGCGACAATTTTTATCGATGACACTCCATCGCCAAGCGTACTTCAAATGAGATCGGCGGCACGACGCCTGCAAATGGAACAAGGGCTTGATCTTCTTATTATTGATTATCTTCAACTTATACAACCACGGACATCAAGCGAAAATATGGTCCAACAGGTAACCGAAACTTCTCGGGGGCTGAAAGCGCTTGCTCGTGAATTAAATATTCCCGTGCTTGCGCTTTCCCAACTTTCTCGGGAGGTAGACAAGCGCGACATAAAAATTCCGCGTCTTTCCGATCTTCGCGAATCGGGTTCGCTTGAGCAAGACGCCGACGTGGTGATGTTTATTTATCGAAAAGATCGGGAACGAATCGACGTCCCGGAGGAAGAACAGAATCTCGTTGAAATTATTATTGCGAAGCATAGAAATGGACCGGTGGGGAGTATGCAACTCCGATTTGACCCAGAAAAAGTAAGTTTTCACAATATTGATACGACACACAAACAACAATAAAAAAATAAATAAACCCCAAACCATAAATCCTAAGTTCTAAACAAACTCAAATAACAAAATTCAAAACAAAAATATTTTGAACCTTGCACTTTGAATTTTATATTTATTTAGGATTTAGAAATTAGAATTTAGATATTTCCCCTTATATGTTTCCCAGACAAATACAGAATTTTATCGATATATTTTCAAAACTTCCTTCAATTGGTCCGCGCATGGCAACACGGCTCGCATTTTATCTGGCTGAACTCGATAAAAATACATTGAATAAATTTATTTCTGCGCTTTCCGGAATTATTGATCTCGGAGTATGCACTCATTGCTTTGGTATTACCGAATCAAAAAAAACATTATGCGAAATTTGCGAAAGTAAAACACGGGATAAAAAAACAATCGCTATTGTGGAAAAACAAACAGATGTGTTCACTATAGAAAAAGCAGGAGGATATAATGGGATATATCTTATCCTTGGTGAATTAAAACATGATGGAACTCTGGAACCTGAGCAAAGAAAAAAACTTGAACTGTTAAAGAAGCGAATTGAAGTGGAACAGAATGGATATGTCACCGAAATAATTATTGCTCTCGGACCAAATACGTTTAGCGACTTTGTGGCAAGTGTGATCAAACAGGCATTTAAAGGAATGGCGGAACGAATCACGCGAATAGGACGCGGTATCCCCACTGGCGGACAAATTGAGTTTGCCGACGAAGAAACTCTCCGCAGTTCTTTTGAAAGAAGGAGTTAACATTAATCATAAAGGTAAAAAATAATTAATAGTTTCGCTCCTAACTCACGATCGTGAGTTAGGAGCGAAATCATAAAGCAAATAATTATTTTCCTTCTTCAAAAAGACTGCCTAATTTTGTAACCTCAAATATTTGTACATATGGAATCAATTCCATCTTTTGTAGGTCATCTATAAACTCATCGGGGATTTTATTTTTTCCAATCCATACGCTTTTTTGCACCAATAAAAAACCTAAGTCTTTTAGTGCCCACCGCAACCAACTTCTTTTTGATTTTTGATACTCTGGAATGTCAAAAATAACTATAATATTTCTCTGACTCAAAATCTTTTTATATCGGCGTGTTGTAATAATATATTTATTTTCTCTATTCAAACTTTTTTTATACTTCTCCCTTCCTTTTTTTGTGAGAATAATCATGCGTTTCCCTTCCATCTTCTTTTCTTCAATTAATCCATCTCGTTTTAATTTATAAAGAAATTTTCGATATCGTTCCCGTTCGTATGCCCGTTCTTTTGCTTTTTTTCTACTTTGTTTTTTCTTTTCAAATAGGAAATTAATCTTTCCTGAAGATGCTCCATACCCCGCTTCCAAAAATACATCAAACAAATCAACCATATCTACCGCAGTTTCTCCGACACATTTTAGAATTGAAAAAAGTATTTTTCCCCTCATTTTTTTATTATATCAAATTCGCTCCTAACTCACGATCGTGAGTTAGGAGCGAATTTGGGAGAAATATCTAAAATAGATTTTTAATTTTCTTACTTCATGAACCTTAATAGATCACAACTGCTTTACAAACAAAAACTCCACTTTTAGTGGAGTTTTCTTACCGTAACTTCTTTATTTCGTTTTCTCTTTTTCTGTGTTTGCTCCAGGAGCAGGTTGCTGGGACTGCGGTGCTGGCTGCTGAAATTGCTGTTGATTTTGTTGAGGAAGAAGATTCGGATTCGTCGCAAGCAATTGATTTAACTGGCTTTCGTTCTTCAATTCCGTATACCACACCACTTCATCGCGATTAATTTTTATATAATCCTCCGGACCCCAGAATGAATCAGAAAACTTCTGAATTCGAAGTGGATTCTGCTGATCGCCGGTCGCTTGAATTGAATATACATTTTTCAACCCAAAGTATGGAAAACGAACAAGCTTCCCAAAATATACCTCCCCGGTCCGCAGATATACCGCAGAATATTGTGATTTCGCAAAAAACACCTGCCATGCCACTAAAATAATGAGCAATACCACAAGTACAATAATCACCCATAGAAGCCATTTGTTTACTCTCGTCATATTTTTATATTTTTAAATTAAATTCGACCGTTTTGTTTTTGCCTTTCTATTATACTACATTTCAAAAAAAATAGTGTGGATAATTTATTCCGTATCTTTTCCAAAAACCATATGATCTTACCGCGGAATTGCCGTAATAAGTGAGTTTTTTTATAACAGAAGTATCTCGTGGAAAACTGCAGAATCTATGAGCGTGGGCGCACTACAATATGTCCATATATTCGATCTTTTCCGAGACACAAATTTCTACAATAAAATGCAAATGTCCCCTCCTGGCTTAAAAGAAACCCGAGGTTGGTTATCTTCCCTGCCGAAATAGGTGAAAAAAGTTTGAAATCTGCTGATTCAATATCCGTATCCTTGTCTGTAAGTACATTCAGTTGAACCGAATCCCCTTTTTCAACGATAATTGCGTTTGGAACATACCCGTCCGGAGTCACTTTTATTTTAAACACTTTGAACTGTTCCTTACTTCCCTGGTAGAGCGGCTCTTCAATATCCGCTTTTGTAAGTGGCGCCGTTTCAAGTGCTTTTAGTTGCTTTTCATACGGGGAAAGGGTTTTTACATTTTCTGCGGAATTTGCATTAGCTTGGTTCTGGACAGGAACGGTTTGCTTTCTTGTATCTATATTTGTATTTTTATCTCTTCCCTCCATGTTGTTTTGTGTTTTTTCCTCTTGCGATAATGCAGAGGCATTTACGTCTACATTATTTTCTTTCAAATTGTTTTTGTAAAAAAAGACAACTCCGAGTATCACAAGGATTGTAATTCCTAGAAACATCATAATTGTTTTTTTGTTATGATGTGTCATTTTTCTATTCCGCAAGGAAACCGCCGGTACACGACTTCAAGAAAACGGATGTGGTAATAACATCAGAACACTTCTTTCCTGTAGGAACACTCGCCCCAGAAAGAGATGCTGCAGAAAATGCATTTGTACACGTTGCATCGGTCCCCGTATTTGTCGTATCCGTCTTGTATGCAACAACAGTTATTGTGTAAGAACTTGGACATTGTCCGGGCAATGAATAACTCGAAAGTGACGTGCTGCCAGTAATATCTGCTCCTGCTTTTATTGCATTCGTTGGATTCGTTCTCCCTCCCTTTACATACACCATATAACCGTCGGGACTATTAGTCCCTGCATTCCAACTCATACTCAATCCTCCGCCTCCAGAAGTTTCTGAACTGGAAAGTCCTGATACGGTTCCCGGCACGGGAGTGGTATCCACATATGCCGTCCATGAAGCAGTATTCCCGCTTGTCGCACCTACCGGATCTTGTGCATACGCGTACCACGAGACACCGTTTAAATCTGCAGTATGTGTATAACAACTTTGGCTTCCACTGGTAACTGTTGAACCGGAATATGTAACTCCTCCTATCACAAATTTTGCGGTTACATTTCCTCCATCGGGATCGGAAACTGTAGCACAAAATTGACGGGAAGAAACCCATGATCCATTTGCTGGCGAAACAAGTGTGGGGGTGTTCGGTGCAATATTACATGCTGGAGTCGTTGCTTCGGCAATATTTGAATCTCCGGAATCGCCGCCGCTATTATGTGAAACTACTTTATAACGGTATAAAGCGCTTCCGGAAAGTCCGGTATCGGAATAACTCGTGCTTACTGAATTTCCAATATATGTGGTAGGAGTGCATCCCGTGCCAGCACACCGATATACATTATATGAGGTTGCTCCTGATCCCGCAGTCCAGTTCATATTTATCTGGCTGCATGAAGCTGCGGCGGCTGATAGATTTGTTGCGGGCGAAGGAGGACACACAGGGGTGCTTGCCGTTGCCGAGACAATTGATGTTTCATTCCCAAGCGCATCACGTGCCATGAAATAACGGGTATAGGATGTGTTCGCGGTAAGCCCAGTTTCGGCAAACGCATTACTGCTCTGCCATCCGGACCATCCGCTTATTCCCGCCCATTTCCCGCTTAAGACGCCGATATACCAGGAAGGATCTGTTGACGCAGTGTTCATTGCGTAAGGAGTCGCCGATAATCCGACATTTGCGTCACTTGATCCGGACAACGACCACGTAATCGAGCTGCAACTGTTTACCGTCGGCGTAACCGTAGGAGCTACGGGAGAAGTGCGGTCATAATTAAAAGTAAATGAGTGCACCGTTACCTCGTAATTCGCCGCATCATCATACCCACGATATTTCACATAGGTAGGACCGGAACACGTACTATTGTCATAACAAGTAAAAACATTACCAAAATATGTTGGATTTCCGGGCCCGCTTCCATAGGCACACGTTCCGCTTGTGTTATTCACGCATGGATTAGCGAGTGTTGGATCACACGCCGTTCCTGATCGATATGAACACCAGCTCACATGCTCCGGCGAGAGCACTGCTCCTGTAGTTTGTGCATTTACCGGGAGCGCCGGATAGCCTTGATTTCCACCGGCATAAATCACATATCCATTTGTGCTTACTGAGGACCACGTATCAGTCGATCCAGGGGCAGTTTTATCAATATCATATGGAGACTTACATGATGTTATGGTATTCGAAGAAGTGTCCGTTGCTTTTATACACAATGTCCATGCACCTTCCGCCGTTTGGGAAATTGCTGTTCCATTCGTGAAACTCGTAACAGGCGTACAAGAAGCTCCCGTCGTCCAACAATACAGCGTAGAGGCTATTCCGGAATATGCATCAGTTGCGGTTACTGTCACGCTTACGTTCGCACTCCCCCATGGAGTCGCATTGTTATCCGGACTCGTATATGAAGTCTGAGTTGGACTAAATGAAATATCAGGAGGTGTGGTATCGGCAAGCGTCGTTGCGGACGCGGTCGTAGCGGCTGACGTTCCTCCGGTATTTGATGCGGTAAGAGAATAAGAATAACTTGTGCCGACGCTCAATCCGGCATCGTTATAGCTTGTATTACCTCCCGAATAAATAACTCCATATCCGGTGCGAGATAATGTGTAATAAGTGG
Source organism: bacterium (assembly GCA_021801565.1). GTDB lineage: Bacteria > Patescibacteriota > Minisyncoccia > UBA6257 > GWB1-50-10 > JAKANR01. Next base: position 10,177 of record JAJYXV010000007.1, on the reverse strand, counting down.
CACCTGAAGCTGCATTCCATGAAAGATTAATTTGTACTGGAGAAGCCGCAGTTGCGGTAAATCCTGTCGGGGTAGCGGGAGGATTTGGAAGAGTTGTACATGTATTTGAATTTGCCGAATTGCCAGAGTAGTATGTTCTTCCATTTGAAGTGACATACGCATTTACATAAAATGCATACGGCGTGCTCGCGGTAAGTCCGGATGCAGTTCCCGATGTTGCTCCTGCTCCCGCGGTTCCGCGAAGAGGACCACCGCTGCTATGAATCTCAAAAGCCGTCTCGGTATATGGGGATCCTCTTGTCCATGTTACTGTTGCGGTTGTCTGATCAACGCATGTTGCCGATCCGATCGTAGGCGTTCCCGGAGTACATTGATCGGTAGAAGCACTTGCGCTATTTGATGCTCCGGAATTTCCCCCTGCATTGTAGGCAACAACATAGTATGACCCTCCCCCATTACAGGAAAGTCCCGTGTCTGCATAACTTGTTGCGGAAGTCGATCCGATATACACTCCGTTACGATATACATAATATCCAGTCGCGCCGCTTGACGCCGTCCACGAGAGATTATTCTGTGTCTGCGAAGCGGGGGTTGCGGTAAATCCGGTAGGAGCAGCCGGTGCGCAAACAACTGTTGTTCCCGATCCTGAAGAAGTGCACCCATAGTTCGAACATATATAATAGCTATATGTCGTGCCGCATGATAAGCCGGAGTCGGTAAGCCCCGCACCCGATCCTACCGTGGTAAGATATGAACTGTTTCTATACACGGTCTGACTCGTAACTCCCGCGTAACTAGTTGACCACGACACATAAAGAGAAGACACCGTCGGAGAACTGATTGATGTAGAATCTCCACTTCCTCCGCCATAGACAAGAGCTTGTACGTTGTCTGCGTAAAACAAAACGCCAATGCCTCCTGCTACGATGATCCCTATGAGGGACAAAAATAAAAACAATCTGCGGGATTTCATATCATCATGCTATAGTATTCATAGTATAGCATATCCGCTCGCGTTATGCTTTTTTATAAAGATAAATAAATGCACGCGGGGAACTGTATAGTGTCTCCAAAAATGTGCATGATTGCGGACTTTTTGCATATATCAAATTTCCCCCGAGACGGATAATTGATTCTTCCTTTTTTTTGCAGTCTGTTTCTTCGGCTGCTAAAACATCTTCGGGATTAATGTTTGCTCCGATATTTTGCGAAGTAAGAAATGAGATTTTTGATTTCATGCGGGTGAAGGGGGTAATAAGAGTTCCAACGACTTGGTTTGCAACCACCGTCATATCCCCTAATTCTTGATGGTGTGCGGTAAGCCATGCTATGGCGGCAAGATCCTCATTCTCCACGAGATGATACAAAAGCGTTCCGTTTGGTAATGTAAAATATCCGGAAAACAAAAAAAATCCGATAAGAAATACAAAAAATATCCCGGTCACACGTCTCCGAAACAAGGGAATATTTTTCATGTTCCACATTTTTTGCAGCTGTTCATAAAGTAATGAAACACCGATTGAGGCGCATATCGTAAGAAGGATACCGACAACATAAAACATTCGCTGATGGAATAAGAGAAAAGAAATTCCAAATATATATCCAAAAAAAATATTAAGCGCGCCGAGGAGCACTCCAAAACATATTCCTCGTTTCCATGGATCTTTTTTCATATGAAGACACCCGAGAAGCGCAAAAAAAAGAAGAAAAGGTGAAACAATATTAAAAAAACCGTTTCCTAAAGAAAAATGAAATGTCGCGGAAAACGGAACAAAAAACGCCTGAATAATCGGAGAGGAGAAAAAAATGGGGCTGAGCGTCCAATATTCGCGATATGGGCTTATCATTGTTGCAACATATATTCCGCCGACAATAAGCGCGGCGCACATAAGAAACAGAAGAAGAGAAAAAAATATGTGTTCCCGTATACTCTCAAAAAGGATTTTATATCGTATCGAAAACGGAAGAAGTGCAAAGAGAGAAAAAAGTCCAAGCGGAGCGTATACAAGAAATAACGCTCCAAAAAGAAGAAGTACAAACAAAAATCCAGAGCGTGTTCCTCGCCAAAGCGAAAGAGAGAGAAATAATGCAAGAACAAAGAAAAGCGCAAATAACGAAGGAACAAAGAACCACCATCCAAGTGTGTATGCATTTGAACGGAGTGCGACAAGAAATATCGGAAACGCCGCTGCGGGTAATAACTTCTTTGTTTTTTCAAATAAAAACAAAGATCCAACGAGTGCGATCAAAAAAACATTTACCGCGGGAAGAAACGGCCACGCACGAATTGGATCCATCTTTCCCACACTCATAAGCGCCCCAAGATAACTCGAAAATCCGGGCTTATCATTCATAAAATCATTAAAAAGATAGGGATTCGTGTTGAGCGATTTGCCTTCCATCACATTTTGCACCGTTCCTATCTGCCACCATTCATCTCCGTGAATCGGCCACCAATACCCAAAGTGGGGAGCGGCAATAAATACGCCAGCCGCAAACGAAAGGGCAAGAAAAAGAAGAAAAAAGTTTTTTTGTCTCCGGTGTAATTCCCGCCATTCGGAAACAATAACGCGTGTCCTGCTTTTAAAAAACAAAAACAATAAAATGACGGTGGCAATATGAAAAATCAAAAAAGAAATCCCGATAGGAAAGCGGAGCGCTGCAAAGAAAAAACTCACGATAACCCCGAGGGAAATCGAAAGTGCGATTGAACACCCGATGCGGGAAAAAAATCCGCGTATCCACGGAAACAGCAGGGAAAAAAAATACCCGGGGAGAAAAAGAAATAAAATCACAATGAAAACACCCATGATATAATTATAACCAATGGACCAAAAGATATCAGTCATACTCCCGTGCAGAAATGAAAAGGAAGCAATCGCCGAAACTATCCATGAAATACAAAAGACGGCGGAACAATACGCACTCGATATCGAAATTATTGTTTCCGATTCATCGCACGACGGGTCAGATGTAATTGCGGAAAGAGAAGGTGCAAAAATAATAAAGCACGACAAGGAGGGATATGGATTTGCGATAAAAGAGGGAATTTCGCATGCGGGGGGGGATATCATCATATACGCTGATGCGGACTTCACATACCGCCTTTCTGACATTCCAAAATTCTTGGATGCGCTAAAAACAAATGACGTGGTGATCGGAAGCAGGCTGAAAGGAAAGGTTGAAAAGGGAGCGATGCCGTTCGCTCATCGTTTTTTTGGAACGCCCATGCTCAATATGCTTCTTTTCATATTTTTCGGAATACGAATTTCTGACAGTCAATCCGGATTCAGGGTACTTAAGAAAAAAACATTCGAGGATCTGCACCTGAAAACCAACGGCATGGAATTTGCGACTGAAATGCTTATAAAAGCGGAGCGAATGAATATGCGGATAAAAGAAGTGCCAATACACTATGCGAAGAGAAAAGGAACGTCGAAACTACGCCGCTACCGCGACGGTTTTGCTCATTTGAAATACATCCTTATACAAACTCCTTTTTCGTTCTACGCGGGAATTGGTGGTGTGCTGTGTATCTTGGGAATCTCCGGATTTACGTGGGGAAAAAATGTCTCTCCCTTTTTGGAACTCGCAACGGTGAAAATCTTTTTCCCAATACTCGGAGTTCAGATTCTTTTCTTTGGACTTTTTGCCAAAACGTATCTCATGACAAGATTCGATGAACCGACGGACGTGCTCAAGAAATTTTACGCGGAATTTAGGCTTCCTTTTGCGCTCGTGCTGGGGCTTGTTTTTATCGGGATTGCAGTATATATGAAAACAACCGCAGGAGCAACGCATTTTGACATAATACTGGTATCCGCGACACTCGGTATCCAAATCATTTTCAATTCGATAATTCTTTCGACACTTTCAATAAAGTAATAACCGCCGTGTACGATGTTATCGCTATGAAACCATGAAGATATTGATTATTAATAAATTTTGCCCTCTCCATCCGAAGGCTGGAGGAGCGGAAAAAAACCTCCTCGAAATTTTTTCGAGAATCGGAGAAACACATGAAGTAATGCTCTTATCCGCGATGTTCCCCGGAGCCGCACAGGAAGAAACATATCGCAATATTCACATATGCCGGATTGGGAGCGACCGGTCGGAGAACGTGATTCGAATTCACATTATCCTTTTCTTTCTCCTTGGAAAATATTTGAAACGCCTGAAGCCGGATATCCTTTTTGAAGACGTGAGCGTTATTCCGTTCTTTTCTCCGATCTTCTTCCGAAAGCAAAAAAAAATCGCGATGATTCACGGATGGAATGGCCGGTACATGTTTTATTCGCAACGCTTCCTCTTTTCTCTCATCGGATACGCCGCTGAGCTCTGTTTCCTTTTATTGTATAAAAAAGAAACGGTAATTGTGGTAAGTGAGTGGATGAAAGAAAAACTCCTCCGGCACGGATTCCGGAATATCAGAAAAGTATTGAACGGAGCGGACGAGTCCTTCTTCTCGATAACAAAATCGTATTCCCAAAACCCGTCAGTGCTCTTTCTCGGAAGGCTTGAAGGACGTAAGGGAATCGACCTTTTTCTCAAAACATTCCCTTTTGTGAAAAAAGAAATCCCCTCCGTGAAATACATAATTGCGGGAAGAAGATTTCTTTTCGGCGAACCCCGATGGTTGAAACACACCATCGAATCATTCGAAAAAATCTATCCAAAAAACGAGGTTGAATTCATGGGATACGTCCCTGAAAAACAAAAACGCGAATTACTTTCCGCTTCCTGGCTTTTTACGATGCCTTCCCGCATTGAGGGATACGGCATTGCCGCGATCGAAGCAAACAGCACTGGAACATTCGTCATAGGAAACGACACGGAGGGACTTCGAGAAGTGATACGAAATAGAGAAACCGGTGCGCTTGTGGATTGCCATAACACGGAGGAATTTTCAAAAAAAATTGTTGAATGGCTCAACATTGCAAAACTTCAGGCACAAGAAAAAAAATGTAAGGAATGGGCATCCACTCACTCATGGGAAAAAAGCGCAAAAGAAATTGAATTGCTTCTCTTAAAATGAACGAAAACGGTAAAAGAAACGGATATATCCGAAAAATATTCGGCATAGTGATTGTCGTCGCGGTTAGTCTCGGCGGAGCTGAAATGTTTTTAAGAATCTATGATCATTACCATCCCTCATTTATTTTTTACAAACCTGGTTATAACCCTTTTCGCGGAAAACCATTTTCGAAAGTATTTGATTTTCAACTTAATTCGCAGGGCTTCAATGATATAGAGTTTCCGCCCAAGAAAAAACAGACATTCCGCATCGTCGCGCTCGGAGATTCTTTTGCTTTCGGCGCGGTGCCGCATAAAAATAATTACCTCACGCTCCTGGAAGAAAAACTGAAACATGACGGTTACAATATTGAAGTCCTGAATATGGGAATCCCGAAAACCGGACCGCAGGATTATGCCGATCTTCTGAAAGAAGAAGGACTCACCTTGAAACCGGATCTGGTATTGGTTTCGCTTTTTATGGGAAACGATTTTCTCATCATGAGCGCAGACGACACATCGAAGTCATTGCGGACGCAATCATATCTTCTCTCTCTTTTGTACTATATTTTTTCGATCCGCCCGTATATAGATGAGGGCGCCAAGTACTGGGGCGGCGGCACATATGACGATACGGCACCCGCATTCGAAAAAAACAGATTTCTTGAATTAGAACACGGCCAGGCACTTGTCTTCAGATATGCGGCGGAGAGAACGCAAAATCAGCTCTTTGACGATGCATTTTCAAAACTTAAGAGCCCGCTCGAAGAACTGATACGTATAAGCAATGACGCAAAGGTAAAGATTACATTTGTCATCATGCCGGACAAGATACAAATAGAATCCTCTTTCGCGAAAGAGGTGGAACAGAAATTCGGCGAGCGCGGAAACAAATACGATTTTTCCCATCCGGACACGGCACTCATGGAGTGGTTCGGCGCCAAAGGAACTCCGTCTCTTGATCTTTCTCAGATGTTCCGGAAAACATTCGAAGAAACCCATAAACAACTTTATAAACCAAACGATATTCATTGGAACATAGCCGGAAACGAGCTGGCTGCGGAAAAGATAGAAAAATTCCTGATACAATCCTCTTTACTCCCCGCGCCTAGAAATTAAAAAACTTCCCATGATAAGAACATCCAAACCGCTTCTTTCGAAAGTCGATATCGCGTCTTCGGGTGAATCGACGATCGGCTCCCCCTTGAGGTTGAACGATGTATTAAGAAGAAGCGGAATGCCAGTAATTCCATAAAATGTTTCTATAAGTCTATGAAACCTGGGCGATTCTTCCTTAAAAACAATCTGGGGTCTTGCGGTCCCATCAACATGAGTGACGGCGGGAATAACCCGTCTTTTTTCTTCCCTTACTTTCACTACATATAACATGAATCTCGCCGGTATATGCGTTGAAGCATCGGGAATTTCGAAAAATTCTTCCGCGTGGGAAGCGAGAACGGATGGGGCGAATGGTCTATATGGTTCGCGGAATTTTATTTTCGTATTTATGATATTTTTCATGTCCGCCCGTCTCGGATCGGCTAAAATCGAACGGTTTCCCAACGCCCGCGGTCCCCACTCGAATTTTCCCTGAAACCAGCCGACGACTTTTCCTTCCGCAATTTCCCGTGCGACCGTCAAAACAAGTTCTTCCTCTTTTTCATAATGCGAATATTCAATATTTTTATCCTTTAAAAACGTTTCTATTGTTTCGTCGGAATATTCTTTCCCGTAATATGCGTGACGCATCGTGAATTTTCTTTCTTTACCGAATCCAATATGATATGCCGCAAGTGCTGCACCCAATGCACCACCGGCGTCTCCGGCGGCAGGTTGAATAAATATATTCTTGAAAAAGGTGTTCTGGACGATTTTCCAGTTTGCTGCAGAATTCAAACCAACCCCTCCAGCAATGCACAACGAGTCGGCTCCGGTCAATTTCCGTGCATGGTTCGCAAGCCTTATGACCGCTTCTTCCAGCACCGCTTGGACTGACGAAGCGATATCGGCATAATGTTCCTGTTCCAATGCCATTTTTTCGTATACGCGAGATTCTGGTTTTTCGCCGAAATAGAAAGGCCAACCGGTCGTCCTCGTGAAAAATTTCGACTGTGGATCCCGCGGAAGACCGAACACATCAATAAATTTTTTCGAAAAACTCCTCTGAACCGATTTATGAAATGAAAAATAATCCAAATCCAGGGCGTATGAGCCGTCTTCAAAAAAATCAATCATATCTTTTACTTCTTTTGCATAAACGGGTGTTCCATACGGCGCCATTCCCATCACTTTGTATTCCCCTTCATTCACCTCGAAACCGAGAAATGCCGTAAAGGCGGAATATAACAAACCAAGAGAATGCGGAAAATGAATTTCCTTTAGAATATCGATGGTGTGGCCATTACCGATAGCGATAGCTGTCGTTGCCCATTCCCCGACCCCGTCAATCGAGAGAATTGCCGCTTTTTCGAACGGGGAAGAAAAAAATGCCGAAGCGGCGTGGGAAAGATGATGTCCTGAAAAAAAAATCTTTTCCCGATCAATGCAAAGCTTCTTTGCGATAAGCGGGCGTATCCAGATCTTCTCAAGAAAAAGGTTTTTCGTCGATTCGGCAAAAGCTTCCGGTGCGGCCGGAAACGTCGCAAAATTCATTTTGAAAACCCTTTCGAATTTCAAAAATGGTTTTTCATAAAACACCACGAGATCGAGATTTTCCGCTCGAATCTTCGCGGTATCCAGCACAAAGCGAATTGCCTGTTCTGGAAATCCGGAATCATGTTTCTTTTTTGAAAACCGTTCTTCTTCTGCCATCGCCACGGGTATTCCGTCCCTCAAAAGAACGGCCGCGGCATCATGATAAAAAAATGAGAGACCTAGAATATTCATTTGATTTAATACTCATCTCTGAAACATTCCATATTGGAATATCGTCCTTTCCCGGTTCGCCAATTCGAAGAAACGGACACTGGACTAAGAATTTTTTTTCTTGAGAAGAAAAAAAGAGCGGAAAGGGCGAAAATCGTATAATAAAAAATAAATAAAACTCCGGTGTTTATCACATTTCCGACAAACAAGCCAAATATCGTAAAACGCCGTAATATTCTCCTCGTAAGAAATTGTTCTGTTTCCTGCATATACGTTTTCAAAAAAGAGTGTAGATAAACGGTCCGAGAGGAGAACTTTGCGCAAATATCAAAACAAGAGAAAAGACGATAAGAATAAAGACAATCGGAATAAGCCACCATAACTTATTGCGCCACAAAAAGAGGAAAAGACGGGAAATCGTTTCAGATCTTGCATGGAGATCTGCAAAAATATTTTTCAGTTTTTTCTTTACCCCTTCAAACTGTGGATTTCCGAGAAACTTACGTCTTAAAAAGACTGCAAAAACTGGAAGACAAAGCAATGCGAGGAGTGAAATCCAACGGACGACATATTCAACTGTTCCCGGTCTGAATTTCATCGTGACAATCCCCGATCCGGAAGAAACGACAAGCATCTGCCCTGGAGTCACCTCGAATATCGTTCTCCCATCAACGTGCCAATTTGGAAAATTCCCAAAATTTATAATCCATGGTGTCGATGTTTCTGCTGAAGTGGCAAATTGGATTGTCTTCTCGTTTAAGATTTGGATCGGTGCCATCGAAACCGCCTGCTTCTTTTCTTTTTTCATCGCAATAAGCGACGAATACACGTTGTCATCAAATCTTGGAAAAGAAATGATCGGTTTTCCGGCATATCGCAACGATTTCATAAGATTCTGATCGTCTGCCGACGCAGGCGTAACAAGAAAATAATCAAACCCTTTTAATTCCTGCCGGGAAACATCGGAAATATTTTTAGTGAATGCGACTTGCATATTATAAAGATCAGGTCGTTTGAAAAGTTCTGTGGTAAGCTCCTTAAATTTCTTCTGATTCGAAAGGGACGTATCCACAAAAAGCCCGACGGGATACTCCGACTCCCTCACAAGCGGAATGGGATTTTTAAAACGATAGATCCGGTACTGAAGAAGCGCATATTGGAATCCGGGAGGTACGAATTTCTTTTCTTCACCGAAACGAGCTACTTCTTCAATCTGATCTCCGAAGAGGCCCAAGCGCTCAATTGCATCAACGGAATGTACCACTATGTAATCAACTCCGAAAAGCCGTAGCCGATCAATATTTTCTTTGAACTGCGTAATCAAATTAAAGTTATAAATAAGCGAATCATCGCTGAATCCCCAGAGAAGCGAGTGCGAAACTCCGTGTGAAACAGGAAGAAGATAATCCGATTGATGTGCAGATTCAAAGAGCAATCCATTCAGCGTACTCCGTCCCGCAAGATTCAAGAGTGTGAAAATCACATGCGGGCTTCCCAATTCATTCTCCTGGTACATATCCCCCTCCACGAATATTCGCTGTGTTTTTTCCTGAAGCACTCGATCAACCACTTGTTTCGCAACTGGATACCCGGAATAATTCTCCAACGTGAAGTGATATGGGGAAAGCGTGACATTCTCGTCACGATTTAAAAGCGGAGTGATGAATGTCGGATTCCGATCGAAACGCATTCCTAAAACCCATCCTCCAATACCAAACATAAGAACAATAAGCAAAATATATACCCATCGAGAAGAAAAAATCCAAATGCGTTTCTCGCGAAGCGCTTCATAAATTCCCAAAAGCGCGAGAGCAAAATAAAAAAGAAGCACGAACGGAGAAGAGCGGTAATAATGTACCGTGATAAACGGAAAAACATTTGCGGTAACAGAACAAAATATTTGAAAAAATGTAACTCCGAGAAACATATCTCTTAAAGCGAGATGTGTTTCGTTTTTTCGCGCCGCAAGAAACCCGCGCACGAAAAAGATGAAAATAACGAGTGATGCGACGAAAAGAAAAGTGTTCCATACGCTCGCGAATGGCACGATCGTATTCTTATATTGAGCGAGGAGCGAAACGAAGGGAGTGACAAGTGCGGTAAGGAAGGGCACGGCGTCCATAATTTGCGGTTTTGCCGACTCGTAAAAACCAAAAAGAATTATAGGGACGATAAAAAAAAGAGAAATAAGACACCCATAAAGAAAAAGTGATCCTTGTGTATACACCCAGTTCTTTTTCCTCCATGTGCGGAGCGCATATATCGCCCATAAGAACATAAGGAAAATGGTAACCATGGG
>JAJYXV010000008.1 GCA_021801565.1 bacterium | reverse complement strand
TTTTTAAGATTGTTTGCCTGAGATCTTTGTTTGAAAATAGATGATCTTTTATTTTCCTTAGCATAGTTAGTGTGAGATAAAAACATATCGGATGGTACGAAGAATGATGAGGAGATCAAGAAAGAGTGAGCGGTTTTTTACATAGTAGATATCGTAGGTAAGTTTTTCGTATGCCTCTTCGAATGATGCACTGGGGCGGAAGTTAATCTGCGCCCACCCGGTAAGTCCTGGCTTCACAATATGACGCACATCATAATAGGGGAATCTTCGATATTGTTCCGCGAGTTCAATTCGTTCCGGTCGCGGTCCCGTAAATGAAATATCGCCCCTGAAGATGTTCCAGAGTTGTGGAAGTTCATCAAGATGAGTAAAGCGCAATATCTTTCCCACAGCGGTTATCCGCGCATCTTTTTTTTCAGTCCACAGCGGTCCCTCCGCATCCTTTTTCATTGTTCTAAATTTATAAAGTATAAATTCCTTTCCGTTTTTACCCATCCTTTTCTGCGGAAAAATAATCCAGCCTTTTGATGAGAGGAGTATAAAAATTCCAATAAGGACGATAAGCGGGAGGAGAATAATTCCGATAAGAAGAGAAAGAAGGATGTCTATACATCGTTTTATAGAATCGTATATATTGCGTCGTGTGGAGATATGGTGCACAAACCATTCGGTGTTAATCTCTTTGAGCGCTACCTTGTCAAAAAGCGTTTCATAAAAATCGAGAAAATTAATGACGGAGATGTTTAAAGGAAGAAGTGCAAAAAGAGAAGTTGTTGCATACGATTCATTTGCAAGCTGCGGAGAGAGAATAATTGTTCCGACATTCGTTTTTTTTATTGCGTTAGAAAGCGCGTGTTCATGCTCTTTTGGAATTTCTTTTATCCATTCTTTTACTCGATATCCTGCCTGCGGATTTTTTTCTATATATGCAATTGTTTCCTGAATAAGCGGAGAATCACCGAGAACAAGAATGGGAGTTCGTTCTGATTTGAGGAAACGAAATATAATAACACGGAGAAGGTAATCAAGAATAAAAAATATGGCTCCAACGATAAGAAGGTTTGTTTTTGGAGTGAGTTTAAAAAGTTCGGGAAAAAGATAGAGAACGACAATGGAGGTAATTCCAGAGATGACAAGCGCCTGAGAAAGCGATTTTGCAATTGAGAGTTCTGTCCGAAATGTCGAAAAACGATACAAATCCGCAAGATAGAAGATAACGATCCAGACAAGAAAAAGGAGTGAAAATGCCGACACATGGTCAATAAAATGTAAGTGAAACGTACCCGGATAACGCATGATAATCATGAGTGCAACTGAAAAAAGGGCGAGTATAAAATCACCGAGAATTAATGCTATTTTCTTTGCGGTTCGCATAAGTATTCCTAGCGTTATTCTAGCAGGCCCCGCATCTTTTCTCAATTACAAAACCACAAATATAATTTTGAGAAATTCTCAAAATTATATCCTTTTCTTATGGATTAGATTCCAAAACCCAACATAAAGATAAATTTTCTTTTTGATTGAAAAAAGGTGCGGGGTTTACTCCATAGTAGCTTGGGTTGACCCATACCTCGTGTATTGTATAATTACGCTTATATTATCAAAAACATGAAGAAATTTTTTCAAAGGCATATGAAAGCAGAGGGAGGCGTCGAACAAAACGTGCTCGTCGAGGCGTCTGAAAAAAAAGATTGGTTGTTGCCCGCAAGCATATTGATTGCAGCACTTCTCATTTCCGGATCGCTTGTATACAACGCCGGAAAAACTTCTTCGGACAAACCGAATGACAACGGCAATGTGGCCGCAAATAACAACGAGGGAATTCCATCGGTGGCAAACATGCAGCCGATTACGAGCGGTGATTATATAAGAGGAAACCGTGATGCAAAAATAAAGATCGTTGAATACTCCGATCTTGAATGTCCGTTTTGTAAGACGTTTCACAATACATTGAAGCAAGTGCTAAATATATATGGAAACGACGTGGCATGGGTATATCGTAATGCTCCTATTGATCAACTTCATCCGAAGGCGCGCAATGAAGCGGAGGCACTTGAATGTGCGGGAGATATCGGCGGAAACGATAAATTTTGGGCGTATATGGATCGGTTGATGGAACTTACTCCCTCAAATAATGGACTGGATCCTGCACAACTTCCAAAAATTGCCGAATATGTTGGGTTGGATAGATCGAAATTTGATTCATGTTTTGCAAGTGGAAAATTTGCACAAAAAATTCAATCGCAGTTTGATAATGCGGTACAATCGGGATTTCAGGGTACACCATTTTCCGTGTTGGTGGTGAATAATGTTCCCTCGGCGCCGATTTCCGGTGCACTGCCATTCGCTGGACTACTTCCTGGAGGACAGAAAAATCTGAAACAGATTTTAGATGAAGCAGTAAGTAAACTTTAGGTAAAAACTCGTCTCTGTGAGCTGGCGGATGACGAGTGTGTGGTAAAAATGGTATAATATGTGGATGAAGTGGAATCATTGGGTATTAATCGGAATTGGAGCGTGGCTTTTATTATCGCCATGGGTTTTAGGTTTTTCGGAACTGAATCTTCCTGTATGGAACGCAATTTTTACAGGAAGCCTTATTATTGTATTTTCCTTGTGGGAATCATCTCCAAAAGAATAATATGGAAAAGGTAATTTTATATTCGACACCATCGTGTCAGTATTGTAAAATGGCGCGGAAATTTTTGCGTGATAAGGAGATATTTTTTGTCGAGTATAATGTTGCGGAGGACGAAAAAGCGAGGGAAGAAATGGAACAGAAATCACATCAGCTTGGCGTGCCGGTACTTGATGTTGGTGGCCATATATTTGTTGGGTTTGACAGGCGGGCGATCGAGGTTGAATTGGAAAAAACGCAGTAATAAGATTTTCTCTTGAAAAAAATCTCCCACAGTCTCGAATCGTGAAAGAATAGTAAGGAGGTAAACCCCGCACCTTTTCACAATAATACACAATGTATTTTGTATATATCATCAAAAGTAAGAAAAATGATTCATTATATATCGGGGTAACAAATGAGGTAACACGGAGACTGCGGGAGCATAATGAAGGAAAAACATTTTCAACAAAGCGTTATCTCCCATGGTATCTTGTGTATGTCGAAGGGTATTATAATAAATGAGATGCTGAAGATAGGGAAAAGAAATTAAAGTAATTTGGAAAGGTATATTCTCAATTAAAACGAAGAATCTCCCGCAGTCTCGAATCGTGAAAAGGTGCGGGGAAACCCAGTAGTGAACAATATGCCGCTATCGCGGCGAAAAAGAAAAAAACAGCGAAAATAAAGTTTATAATTAAAAAACAACCATTAAGTAGAATTCTTTTTTCCAATTGAATTTCTACTACTGGGAAAGGTCGGGCATTTCGCAATAAAAAAACATTTTCTTATGTTTAAGTGCCCAGAATGCGGATACACCGCTGAAGAAGATGGTGACTGCCCGAAGTGTAAAGTACAGATGGAGCCGGTGGAATATGATGATTTCTATGATCCCGGTGATGAAAAGTAGTGGTTTTGTCAATAAAATTATGGAGGATTCTTCTTCTCGGCAGTTTTTTCCATATCCATAATGATACTAAAGTGAAATGTGCGGCCGCACATTTCACTTTAGTATGTGTTTTCTCTGTGATTTTGGATGTGATGTCTCACAAGTCTGATTCCCGATCCGATTTTCAATAAGTCAAAAGTCAAACTGACGCGAGAAATCTTACATTTTATTATTACGTTTTCACTATCGGGCAAACCCAGTAGTGAAAATTGAATTGATTTTAGGTGGATAATTCGAGGTTTTGCAACACTCATACTTTTTGTCGTAACGGTATAAAAATCATCAAATTTAGTGCGCCACGCACATATTCAATTTCTACTATCGGGCAAACCCAGTAGTGAAAACTTGATAATAAAAACAAGAGTTTCTGTTGCGTAGCAACCAATCAAGTTTCTACTACTGGGTTTTGCAGAATTATAGTATTTGTTTTAGTATTAGTGCAAAAGTAAAAAATAATTATGTTCGACCTTATTATTATTGGTGGTGGTCCTGCGGGAATCTCAGCAGGGATTTATGCGGGAAGAAAAAAAATAAAAAGTCTTTTGATCACCGACACATTCGGAGGGCAGTCGGTGGTATCAGCGGATATTCAAAATTTTATCGGAATAAAATCTATTTCAGGGTTTGATCTTGCCCGTCAGATGGAAGAGCATCTTCGGGCGCAAGAGGGAATCGAGATAATGGATGGCGATCGCGTGGTTTCGATTGAAGAAAAATCAGAAGGCGAGAAAAAATGGTTTGTGATAAAAACGGAAAATGAAAAAATGTTTGAATCAAAAACACTGCTTTTCACCGCGGGAAGTAAGCGGAGAAAACTGAATGTGCCGGGAGAAAAAGAATTTGATGGGAAGGGAGTGGCATATTGTGCAACATGTGATGCACCGGTGTTCCAAAACAAAAAGGTGATTGTGGTGGGCGGTGGAAATGCGGGACTTGAAAGTGCGCTTGATCTTTTGCAATATGCGAGTGAGGTAAACATCTTTGAATATAAAGATTCACTGAAGGGTGATCCGACTACGCTTGAGAAAGTACAATCAAATCCGAAAACAAAAATTTTTACTGGAGTACAATTGGTTGAAATTACCGGTGACACATTAGTGCGCGGAGTGAAATATAAAATGGT
>JAJYXV010000003.1 GCA_021801565.1 bacterium | reverse complement strand
TGGTTTGCTGAGATGGGAAATAACTATCCCGCGTTAGAAAAGAAATACATAGGGTTAGAACCGAATAAAATGCCGATGGATAAAACAAAAACAGAAGCTATTGCCTCTGTTCGTACACAATGGCTCCGGAGGTAGGATTCGAACCTACGACCAAGTGCTTAACAGGCACCTGCTCTACCGCTGAGCTACTCCGGAATATATTGAATTTTTAATTAACAAAATTCATATATAAGTATATAAAAATAATGATAAGAAGCAAGGTATAGATGTGTTTTTCCACTCCCTACAACATTCCAACATTCTGCAGAATGTTGGAATGTTAGTGGTGAAAATAAAAAA
The DNA here is from genome assembly GCA_021801565.1 of bacterium. GTDB lineage: Bacteria > Patescibacteriota > Minisyncoccia > UBA6257 > GWB1-50-10 > JAKANR01. Next base: position 276,292 of record JAJYXV010000003.1, on the reverse strand, counting down.
TCCGGCGTTGTGCATTTGTACTATGGTTCCGGATTTATAATAACTAATATTTTTTTTCCTATTGCTTCTATATCATCATTATCTTCGACGCAAAGAACTGAAACGTTCGGATGTTTTTTTTGATGACAAGAAACCCACCGCGGTCCTGTTACCGATATTTTTATCTTTTCGTATCTTGATTTTCCGGCGGTTATTACAATAAAATCAATTCCTTTTATATCCGCCTTACTAAATCTTCCAGTGGGTAGATAATCAACAATTTCATGTTTTTGCTTCATTTCTCTGAGGGTCAGTGTCACAAGATCTTCTCGATTCAATCCCACATTTATTGCGTGTACTGAGTTTTTTAATGCCCTTTTACGTATTTTTTCTTGAATTTCCGAGAGAGTTATTTTTTTACGTTTTTTTCTTTTTTTAATCACTGCATTCTTTCTCCTCTATAAAATTGATTGGTTCTGAAAACAATTATAGCATTTTTATAAAAGAACACTCAAATTTTTATTTGAGAATTATGTGTTTTGATGCTACTATAAAGAAGAAATAAGAGGGGTAAATATAACCCTTTTTTAATTGATATGATATCAGAGATAGTTGCCAATGGAGTAAAATACTGTAAAAAGGTGACTGAGAAACGTGGTTTTGCGGAAGATGTTTCGCGTATTCATACAGACGAAGTAGCCTCGCAGGTTGCAGCGTTTTATGAAAAAGCGAGAAATGTTATTGATTATAAAGAAGAACATCTTATTCGCAGAGGATTTATTGATCGTGTATTGCATCGCCGTTTTCTTTTGAGACAAGATGGGGTTGGAATTGGGGAGGCACTTATTAAAGAGATTATTCGTGCAGGATACCTTCCGAATGATGCAATTCCCGAAACGGTGATCGGCGAAATTCAAAAAGTTATTGATAAACATATAGCGCTTAGCGAATTTATCCCATCACAAAATAAGAAGAAATATAAAGATCGTCTTGATTGGCTCTTTTCAATTACTGCGAGTTCAATAGAAGAAAAGTTATTTCCTTCGTATCGAGAAGATACGCTTGTGAATATCATGTTTCGCACTTTGAAAACTCGTCTTGTGGTACGAGGAGGGGATATTCCCGAGGATGACATACATGTACAACTTTTGGTAGCAATTTATCAAACACTTTTAAAGGCGGATGCCGAACAGTTGCAATATCAGTTGTTAAAATTTTTATATCCCGATTGGGAAGGCATCACCATTGAAGAGTGTCCGCGGGTAGGTGCATACATTCCGGCAATTCGAAGGCAGATACGTAAGGCTCTTACTTATCCGCTTAAAAAACCATTTACGAAACTCTGTGCACGATATGCGATTGTATTTAACATTCTAGGAGATATTATTGACCGGTCGAAAGATTATGAAAGCTTTGAAAAAACTATTTCAGATCCGGTATTGTTTGAACAGGAAACCAAAGAGGCATATAACGTCCGCTTTGTTGCCGCAAAGAAAAAATTAAAACGTATCGGCTTTTTAAGTGTCGTTTCATTTTTTCTCTCAAAGATTTTAATCGTTCTGCTTATCGAAATCCCAATAGAAAATCATCTTACAGGAACGTTCTCAACATTAAATACGGTAATAAATATTCTCGTACCCCCGATATTAATGTTTCTTATTGTACTTGGCATAAAAATGCCTCGTCCCGTGAATTTTCATCTTGTTTCTGAACAAATTCACGCTGTAGTGTTCCAAGTGGAGGATGGACATAAATATATACTTTCTATTCCAAAAAAGAAAAGGATTATTACTGAAATTGTTTCCAACCTTTTTTATCTTTTCACTGTTATTGCGGTATTTTATTTGTTTTATGGACTACTGACGCCACTGCATTTTAATGTGGCAAATATTATTGTATTTATTTTCTTTGTTTCTCTCGTTGCCGCCGCAGGGGTGCGAATTCATAACCGTGCAAACGAGATGAATCTTGAAAAGAAAAAAACAAACGTACTTACGTTTATATTTGATCTCTTAAGCATGCCATTTGTAACGGTAGGACGATGGGTGATTGACGGACTTTCACGCTTTAACCCGATAGTTATTTTTATAAATCTCCTCATCGAACTCCCATTTCAACTATTTGTTGAATTTCTTGAAAATTTTAACGGATTCGTCCGCCAGAAGAAAGAAGATATAACTTAGCTCTGTGGTTATTATGAAAAACGTATTCACAAAAGAAAATATATGGACAGCGGTGGGGGTGGTTATTGTAGTTTTCAGTATTATATATACTCCATCATTTCAGAAAAAAAATACTGAAAAAAACAATAACGTTGTTCCGAGTGAAAATGTGACATCAAGCGTGAGTATTGCAAATCCAGCCTCTCAAGTCTGTGCGGCATATGGATATAAGAGTGAGATAAGAAAAGATGAGAATGGGGGAGAAGTTGGGTATTGTATATTTCCAGATGGAAAGGAGTGTGAGGAATGGCAATTTTTCAGAGGAGAGTGCGGAAAGGAATGGAAGATTGGGCAGAGAGAACAGATGCCAACATTCAACGGAAGTCCGATAAAAACTCCCAATGGAGAAAAGTACATAAACTGTCCTGAATGGGTAGATTGTATGCCAAAACTTGGCCCAGATGGACGGAAAGACACTTGCGTGGTGCCTCCGGGATGCGAAGGATACACTGGGCGTGCCTATTAAGAAAAAAATCTATTGAATTTTATTTTTTCCATGCTACGATGAATAAAAACAGATATGAAAAAAGTAGCAGAATATACAAAACTTTTTCTTGGTGTCATATTAATTCCCGCGGCATTTATTTTAGAGATGATTGACGAAGATCTTGGATAAAGTAAAACTCTCCGATATATATCGGAGAGTTTGTTTTTAATATTTGAACGGCCAGTATTTTTCCATTTGCTCAAGAAGGAAAGAGACTTTTTCTTTCATCTCTTTTTTTGTTTTTCTTTCAATGGAAATTATTTGCGTAATAACCAAATTTCCGGTATCTCTACTGACACACATCATTTGTATTGATGACATAGGATCTTTTTTCACTTCTCCCATTTTTTTTCCGATCCAATGTTTTATTTTTGTTATATTCTCGCGTGTATAAAATGCATAGAATGTAGAAAAATAAATTTTACTTTCAGAACTATTCATTCCGATTTTATAGTGGATGTGCCGGATTGTTTTTTTTATTGAGATATCAAATTCTCCTTTTGTATCATCTTTTTGGGAGGAGAGTTGATCGGAAATGCTTGTTGGAATTTTATCTGCAGTTTCTCTAGCATCGACAAGTTGATTTTCGACATGTATTGGGAGTTGATGTTTGATAAATCCTTTCCTGAGACGGAAAAGTTGGTTTACAATTTCTTCCACTATTTTTTGATTTTTCATCGCTTTGATCCTCTGTGATTTTTGTGAATAATACTGGAATTACTTTAAGATAAAAAAGTATATAGGTCAAGTCTTTCCACTTTCATCAAAAATGAAAGTATCGGATAATAAAACATATGTTTGATATCACCATTCTCGCCGTTGGAAAAATAAAAGAGGAATATTTCAAAAAAGCATGTGGAGAATACAGAAAACGTCTTTCTCCTTATGCTCGAATTTCTATTGAAGAGGTTTCTTATGAACCGTTTCGCCATGATGGAGAAAAAAATAAGGCAAAACAAAAAGAAGGAGAACGAATAAGAAAATTTCTAGAAAAGAAAAAAGGATATGAGATTTTTATCCTTGATGAACACGGGAGGGGGTATACATCAGAGCAATTTGCTGAGATGACAGAAAAAATCTCAAGGCCGATCGTATTCGTAATTGGGGGATCGCTTGGAATAGATAAGGAAATTCTTTCACTCCCATATAAAAAAATTTCTCTTTCATCTTTTACATTTCCTCACGAACTTGTGCGTGTGGTGCTTTTTGAACAGATATACCGCGCAATCACGATTATCAATAATAAAACATATCATTATTGAAAATAGTGTAACATTCTTGACAAATGTCCGTTATATGTATATAACGAAAATATGGAAGGAAGAATTCATAAATTGTTCACATGCATGGAACGCGATAATTCACAAGTCGCTTGTTTTTCTGTGGTGGGACAATTTTTGGAACTCTTCCTGTAATTACTATTCATAATACATAATTAAGATTTTCAACAACTGTCCCGACACTCGGGGCAGTTGTTATTTAATAATTTTATAAGGAGAAGCGTTATGGAAACGCAAAAGGTGGTTTTTCTAGTGGGGAAAAAGGTCATTCTGCGTCCTTTAGACAAGAGGGGAGATATTGATTCTTGCCTGCGATGGATAAACGATGAAGAAGTTCGTCGGTTTATCAGTGCATACCGTCCTAATTCATATATTGAAGAAGAGGAATGGTTTGATTCGTTGCACAAAAGAGATGATTCCATCCATCTTGCGGTAGAGACAAAAGAAGATGGAATCTTTATTGGCGTTATGGGAGTGCATCATATTAACTGGCGCAACAGGACAGCGGTTACCGGCGCCATTATCGGAGAAAAAAATTACTGGGGAAAAGGATATGGCACGGATGCAAAAATGATTCTGCTTAATTACGCATTTAATGAATTAAATTTGAGAAAAATATCTTCTCACGTTCTTTCGTTCAATAAGCGAAGCGTTGCATACAGCAAAAAGTGCGGATATAAGATTGAAGCGGTGTTGAAAAACCAGATATTTAAAAACGGAAAATATTGGGATGAAGTAATCTTGTCGCTTTATAAGAAAGACTGGTTTCCGCTGTGGAAAAAATATCGTAGAGAATAACACATAAAAATTCCTCTTTTGTATCATATAAGAGGAATTTTTTATGTTACGTTATGAATAGTTATTTTCTCTTCTGATATAGTGATGTAGTTTGATGGAATGTCAGTCCAGCATCCACTGTTAAAATACATATTTTTTTTAAATTCTTTTTGCATGGCTTGGTGTGTGTGTCCACAGAATACATATTGCGCCTTACGGAACGTGGCGAAAAGAGATGCTGATTTTGCAATCTTCTCAGAAAGGCGAAGCCATGACTTACTCATCCGTTTTATAAATCTGCTTATGCGTTGTTTTTTTGTATCAATACGTTGGATGAAAAAGTAAATTGAGGATGCAATTGCACTTAAAATGATATTTTCTGAAAGAAAGCGGTCGAATTGATGCCCGTGTATCGCAAGATATTTCTCTCCATTGTATTCCCACTCATAAAAACGATGCGCTTCCATATTCATTAAATGGGACATAACCTTCAATAATAATTCATCGTGGTTTCCAATAACCCATGCCACTTCTATTTTTTGACTCTGGTTAAAAAGTTCACGTATATAAGAAATAAATGCCCAATGATCCTCATGTAGACGTTCGAAATTTAGGTCATCAAAAATATCTCCCAAGAGAATAAGGCGGTTGAATGAATATTTTTTGAGCGTTGTAAGCGCTTCTTTTGCGCGGCTTACCTTCGATCCAAGATGTATATCAGAAAGGATAAGTGTGTCTACAAATTCTTTTTCTGCCATTATTGTTTATTATATCTGTTTTATTGCCGCAAGAAAAGATATATAAACAATAGCGTGAGAAAATTTGACAGAAACCCACTTTGTATGATAAAAAATACTTAGTATATTTTAATAATCAATAGAGGAAATAATAATGACAGAAAGAAAAAAAATCGGATTGGAGGATCTTCTTCCGACAACAGAAAAAGTTCTTGAGCGAGCAGTACACGTTTCCGTGAATGATAGTTATATCCAGGCACTCGCACAACGAATCACTGAATTTTTTAGTTACTTCCATGATTCTCTTGAAATAAAGGGAGATGACCTGAAGGTCGATCTTCAGTTGATTTTTGTGAGAAACGTGGTCAATTTTTCATTTTGGCCAGATCCACACAAATCAAGATGGATGGTGAAGTACTTTAAAAACGATTGCAGTTATACAAACGGGGGATATGATGCACTCGAATTTTGTTTTGAACGTGCACTTAAAGAAGAAGGCACAAAAGTGCTTTCTCCGAATTTTTTAACGCACATAACGGAAGGACAGACAAAATTTTTGTTCCGCGGATGGCAAGAAACAGAAATTCCCATGCTTTATGAGCGGATACAATGTTTAAAAAACGTTGGGTCTGTTCTTCTTGGTGAGTTTAAAGGAAAATACCTCAATGTTGTCGAAGCGGCAGAATTTGATGCGGTAAAACTTGTGGATCTTATTGCAGAAAAATTCGCTTCATATTATGACGTTGCTCGTTTTCACAGTATGAGAGTGCCGTTTTTCAAACGCGCTCAACTCTGCGCACGGGATACCGATCTTATACTCCGCCGATATGGAAAAAATGGATTGAAGAACATTGATAAACTCACTGCATTTGCGGATTATAAAGTTCCACAAATTTTGAGAGAACTGAATGTCTTGGAATATTCTGAGTCTCTCAAAGAAACGATCCAAAGAAAAAAACAAATTTTGAGGGATGATCCGATGGAAGTTGAAATTCGTGCTGCAACCGTACAAGCGGTTGAACGAATACGTCAGTTTCATAACGGAAAATATCTTTCTTCAGAGATAGATTCTTTACTCTGGAAAATGACCCAGGAATGGGATTTTAAAGAAACATACCATCGAACAAGGACAATATTTTATTAGTTTCTGGTATCTATTTTCTCTGCTTCTGTAATTGTAAAATCTCCAATGCGAATGCGGCGGAGATTTTTTATTGTCGCAGGAACGCCCAGTAGTCTTCCAATTTCTTCCGCAATGGATCGAATATATGTTCCGCTCGAAACGTCTATGCGAGTTGAGATAATTTGATGTTGTTCTTCATATCGCTCACCAAGAAACTCAATTGCACGAACTTCCATCTCTTTTTCCGGTGCAACAACGGATGTATTTCCCGCACGGGCATATTTATAGAGTGGTTTTCCCGCAACTTTTAATGCTGAATATATCGGCGCTCGTATTTTTCTCTTTCCGATTATTTGAGCGAGCGTTTCTTCAATTGTTTCTTTTTTGAACGGTGAAATATTTTTTTCTTCTATAATTTTTCCATCAACGTCACCAGTATCCGTTTTTATACCAAATAGTATTTCAGCATCGTATGTTTTAGAGAGTTTTAAATATTCACTTAATTTTTTTGTTCCTTCATTTATCCCAATAATCATAAGGCCGGTTGCGAGAGGATCGAGCGTGCCCGCATGTCCCATTTTTCGTATGTTTAGTTTTTTCCGAAGTATGCGAATCACATCAAAAGAGGTGATTCCCTTTTGCTTGTCAATAAGTAATATGTCCTTTATAAGCATTTTGTATATGTATTCTACATATTTCAGCAGAAAAGAGGATATTGACAATCAAATATGTATATGATATAATGTATCTAGATCAATTAATAAAGGAAGTAAAGAAATGAACCCATTTTATATTGGAGTCGCCATTGTATGTGTATTACTTGCAGTGGCTGGGTATTTTTTCTTTCTATCGGTAAAAAATCTGATAGAAATAAAAAGAATAAAGTTCCAGTTTGTAAAACCGGAATATTTAAAGAAAAAGGTTTATCCTATGTTTTGGATAAAAGTATTTTCTTCTGGTCTTGCGTTTCTGTTTTTTCTCCATATCTATTGCGGACTTCTTAAATAACTATTCGCCCCATACTCTTATATAGTGGGGCTTTTTGTTAGGATAAAAAACAGATTATTTGCACAACTTGACTTATATCCGCTTTTCCATCATGTTATAAACAGTATTTCAACAATTAGAAAGGGACTGAAATGGAACAATCTGCTTGGAGAGCACTTCTCGCTTTTACTCTCTATCAACTGGGGAAAATATCATCTGAAAGTCTCCGGGAGCACATTCAGGAGCTTCCGATACACGACCTTATTATACTTCACAGCAAACTTGGAGAAAAAAGTTTGAATGTACTTATGCTCCTTAGAGATGAGGGGATAGAAGTGGAAGAAAAAGAGAGTGAGAAATATGAAGATGTGAATAAAATAGTTGAATTTATTCTTCTTGATAAAATGAAATCGCTGTCTGCTGAAGATTTTTTGCCCTATTTTGCTTTTATACAAAACAAAGATACCATTGCATGCCTTTCTGCGGGATTTGCAGACGTGATTGAAAGAAAATCAGCCGAAGAATTAATCTCCCTCTTTAAAAAATCCAACGGGTACCTCGATGCTATTGATATTATTCTTGACGAATTTAAAGATGCGCTCGAGCATCTTTCACGAGGGGAAGTGATTCGTTCTATTGAAGATGATATTCCTGATATGCTTGAGCGGGCATATCTAAAACGGCTGGATTTTGAACTCCCCGGTTTCTCCGCGCAAGAGTTTGAACGAGTGGTAAGCGCCTGTTCTAATGAGCTTGTAATGCGTGCGTATAATGAAATCTTAAAAAAATTGGGTCACTTTAATGCTGACTCGCTCGTCATTTTTTTAAATAATGCATGGAAGATAAATAATGCAGAAGAAACAGAAAAAATCATACGCGACATGCTCATTATGTGGTTGAAAAAGGAAACAGTAGAGCAGTCACTGAAGTGTATGTGGAATCTCCATGACACGGAAGCGGTAGATCGAATCATATTTGAATGTCTTTTTGAACGATACGATGAGCTCTTGAAATACCTTGATACATTGAGAGAAAAAAAAGAAGAGAAATAGCTATATAAAATCCCCATGAAAATTGAGGATTTTTTTATGTCTCATAAAGTATATAATAAAGGAGAAATGTCATATATATTTATATAGACAATATGGTAATAAATTTATCAAAAGACGGGAAAAGAACCAGTATAGTAAAAAAGAGAGATCAAGTAATAAAATTTATTGTTTCACTAATATCGCCGCTTGCAGCGGGATTTATTGGGTCTTTATTCACGACACCGGCGATCAATTCGTGGTATATGACGCTCGCAAAACCATCATTTAGTCCTCCGAATTGGATTTTTGGTCCCGTCTGGACATTTCTTTATATTCTCATGGGAATTTCCCTTTACATCGTATGGAAAAGCGATATTAATGAACATAAAAAGAGGGTAGCGATGGTGGTGTTTTTTGGACATCTGATACTTAACACGCTTTGGTCAGTAATTTTCTTTGGACTCAATAATTCATTTTTTGCATTCATTGAAATAGTAGTATTGTGGATTTCCATACTTATTACCACATTTCTCTTCTTCCGTATTAAAAAGATCGCGGGGATTCTTTTTGTTCCCTATATAGTATGGGTATCGTTTGCATCGGTGTTAAATTTTTCCATATGGCAGCTCAATCGCATTCCACAGGAAGTGACAAAAACAACCTCAGGGGTTGTAGGGGATTTTGCAAAATGCGAGGATGTGGCTGGGGTAAAAATTGGAGAAAAGATTTTTTTTGAAGGAAAAATATTTTTTAATGCAACGGATGGAAGTTGGCATATAATTGAACGTATTCCTAAAAATGAAAAGTATCCATATATATATCTTCATTGGAAGAAGGCGATGGGAAAACAATATTCTGGGTTGGTATCGGGAGAGGGAATTATTACTGGATTTGATCCAGAAGGAAGGCGGGTGTTTTTTTATAACTATCCCTGTCTTCTAGATGTTGAAATTCATATACTTGTCCAAAAATAATTTTTGAGGAATAATAATAGCGTGAATTCAAATGAAATTTTTGTAGGAAATACGCTTCCTGAAAATCCAAAAGAGCATTTGGAAACGTTTGAAGATATTTTTGATGGATTGTACACGGAGATGGACAGAAACGAGGCATATATCAATGAAATAAAATCAGACCTGGAAGAAGACAATAACCTTCTCGGAGAACTCCTGAAGCGTGTTTCTGATGGAGAAGCGGGAAAAGACGAATTTGATCTCATTAATTCCATTAAAGATTCGATTGTGGGGTCTAAAAATAATTTATCAAAAGTGCTTCACGCACAAAACTCAATCCGCGAATATGTATCTATACTTAGGGAAATGAGAGGGGAGCGAGATAAAAAAATTACCACACTGAAAAATGGACAGGAAAATTAGAACATGAAAATGTGCCTCTTGCATGAAACGCGCATTTCTTTTTATACTAATAAAACGACTACATAATTCACTGAACTTAAAAACTAAATATGATGAGGCCTTGCATGTCGTCTGGAAAAAGAAAGAAGGGGCAGGGAACGTCGCAACAAGAGAGAAAAATTGATGTTGAGCGCAAAGAAAATTCATCTCGCGTATGCGCTCTTCAGGCAAGAAAGCATGAGATGGTGAAAGAAGTGCTTGCGCGCACCAATGGAGCATTTACCACACAAGAAAGAAAGCTCTTTGAATCATATCTCTTTGAGGATAAATCTTCAGAAGAAGTGATGCGCGAGCTTAGTATCCCTTCGGATGAATTTTATCGATTGGTAGAACGGACAACGCAGAAAATGAAAGAGTATATTGGCAATTTTGTGTTTTAAATGGGGGAAAACTTTTAATATAGAAAGCCGCGTTAACGCGGCTTTTTTTTAAAAAACACCACCCGAGAAATCTCAAGTGGCGTTTTTTCCTGTGGGATATTTATATAGTAATGGCTTTTAGATGTGAGGTCAAAGGACTTTATACACACCCCCGGCTTACAACATAATTTTTATTCTTTATGCAAGTGTTCCTCTTCATCGTTTTTATTTTCTCTTTCTTTTCCTTCAAGAAATTGTAATGTTTTTTCATTTATTAACATTTCTTCAATGTATCCATATATGCGATAAGGATCCATATCTTCATAATGTTCTTTTACATGATTAAATTCATGTTCTAGTTCTTCTTTTGTGGGTTCTATTTTTTCTTCTTCGGCTATCTTTTTCAGAATAAGCTTCATTTTGTACTGATTGGTAATGTATTCACGCTGCTCCTGAGTGAACTGCTCCTCAGTTTTCTTAATTCTTTTGAAGTATTCATCCTTAGTGAGGTTATGTTTCTTTATTTCACCCTCTATCTTCTCTTTGATATGCGCGACTTCTTCCTCAATAAGCAGAGCGGGAATTTCCATAGGAATTTCTTCCACCAATTTTTTTGCAAGCATTTCACGTTTTTGTTTTTTTGCTTCAAATCTCTTTTCTTCAAGAATATTTTCTCTTATTTTTTCCTTGAAATCAGCAACATCTTTGAAATTTCCGAGTGTTTTTACAAATTCATCGGTAAATTCCGGATATGCCACTTCATCTGATTCGGTTTCTTTTTCTTTTGGTTTTAATGGAGCCCGCATTATTTGTATTTGGCGCATTACCCCTTCTACTTCTTTATCCTCCACTGTAATTGTTTCTTCTTTTTTTATTATTTCTGCAGCAATTTTTTTATAATTCGGCAATTTAAATTCTGGAACGATACCAACGGAAATTTTAAATGTAATTGGATTTCCCAGCGCAAGTTTTGTGATTGTGATTGTCGGCGCAGTAAATACTTTTATATTTTTATCAATAATGATATGCGGATACACCTCCTCAAGTGCCGAATATGCAGCGTCTTCAAGAAGATGTTTGGTATTCATGTTTTTTTCAAGAATCTGTTCTGGCACATTTCCTTTGCGAAATCCAGGCATTTCAAAATCCTTTTTTATCTCTGTAAGCATTTTTTTTCGATGTATTTCGAGCGATTCTGCGGTAATTTCCCCCTCAATCTCAACTATTGAATGTTTTGCAGGTGATATTTTTATGTTTTGATAGCTTTCTTTTTGTATATCCATATTTTTATTTGTTTTCACAGTACATCAAGTTTTTATATTGTGCAATTGTATGTATAATTGTATGTATGGATTTGTTTATTACAAAGGCATCGGGACAAAAAGAGCAGTTTTCTGAAGAAAAACTGAGAAATTCACTTGCACGCTCCGGTGCTTCGTCTCCGCTTATTGATCAAGTTGTGTTTGATATAAAAGAAGTGTTAAAAGAGAATGTCATTCTTTCTACATCTGATATATACAAAAGAGCATTTTCTCTTTTGCGTCGCGAGGAACGAATGGTTGCAACGCGGTATCATCTGAAAAAAGCAGTGATGGATATGGGCCCAACCGGACATCCATTTGAACACTTTGTGGGTGAATTGCTTCGCAGTCGCGGATACGCAATTGAAGTAGGAAAGATTATTCAGGGTATGTGTGTGGCGCATGAAGTTGATGTAATTGCAGAAAAAAATGGAAAAAAAATTCTTGTGGAATGCAAGTTTCATAACGAACAGGGAATGAAGTCAGATGTAAAAACGGCGCTGTATGTACAAGCGCGGTTTGAAGACATAAAACGAAGATGTGCTGCGGAAAAAAATGAACCATGCGAATTTCAGGAGATATGGCTTGCCACAAATACAAAACTCACGAGTGATGCCATTCAATATGCGGAATGCGTGGGAATGAAAGCAGTCGGATGGAGTTACCCAAGTGGCAGTGGAAGCTTGCAGGATCTCATTGAGTCATCCGGATTGCATCCGGTGACTTGTCTTTCAAGTTTACGGCCGGGACAGCAACACGCGCTTCTACAAAAAAATATTGTCCTTTGTAAACAAGTAAAAGATGATCCATCATTATTGAAGGAGTTTAACCTATCAGAGTCGAAATTAAAGAAGGTGCTCCGAGAAGCGGAAAATATTATTATGCATTAACTTTATTATGAATAACGAATATATAAAAAAAATAACATGGCGATATGCGGTAAAAAAATTTGATCCGTCGAAAAAACTTTCTGATGAACAACTTTCACTTGTTCTCGAAGCGGGAAGACTTGCACCTTCGTCATTCGGATTACAAGCATGGAAAATCGCTGTTATAAAAGATCCGGAAATCCGGAAAAAATTGAAAGATGCGGCATTCGGACAAACGCAAGTTACCGACGCATCACATCTTTTGGTGCTTTGTATAAGAAAAAATATTGGAGAGCAATTTGTAGATCATTATATAAACACAATAGCAAAAGAGCGTGGAGTTAATATCTCTTCGTTAAGCGGATTTAAGGAAGGAATGTTAAACTCGTTTTTACAGAAAACAGAAGAAGAAAAAGACGAGTGGAGCACGCGACAAGTGTATATTATGCTTGGATTTATTCTTTCTGCATGCGCGGAAAATGGCATTGATGCCTGTCCGATGGAAGGATTTGATCCAAAAAAATTTGATGAAATACTTAAATTGAAATTAGATGGGTTTGAATCGCGTGTGCTCTGTGCTGTGGGATTCCGGAGCGAAAATGATGAATTTGAAAAGATGAAAAAAGTTCGATTTCCGAAGGAAGAAATAATCACTGAAATATAATGGGAGTTACGGTAGAAAAGTATGCAGTCTTTACATTATGTAAAATAGTTATATTATTATACCTGTAGGGTCTCGGACGCTTTGTTTCTTTAGTTAGAGAGATTATGGTACATGTATCTATTTTCTCATCACTCGAGGGCGACGCGAGAGAAGAGGGTCGTCCTACAGTAATTTAAATTCACACACATATATGTCAAAAAGACTATATATCGGAGGATTGCCGTATAGCACTACCGAAGAAGAATTAAAAGAAGTGTTTGCGCAGGTGGGAGAAGTTACCGGAGCATCAATCATCACTGATAAAATGTCCGGACGTTCCCGCGGGTTTGGATTCGTTGAAATGGCGAATGATGATGAAGCAGAGAAAGCAATAGAAACATGGAATGGAAAAGAATTTGGTGGACGCACATTGGTGGTAAATGAAGCAAAACCAATGGGAGATCGCCCTCCAAAGAGAAGTTTTGATAGAGATCGAAGACCTCCTCGCAGGTTTTAAGAAAAATCCCTCCGATATTTGTCGGAGGGATTTTTTATTGCAATCCTTTCAGGTCACCAAGAGGAATTTCTTGTTTTTCCATCAAATTTTTTCTGTTATATCCTTCTCCCGCATCAATTGAAACTATCACCGTTTTGTTCTGAACAACAATTTGATCTATATGAAGTTCTTTTCCGTTTATAACCCTTCTCAACTCCACATATTTAAAATGTCCGGATTTTGTTTTCCATACAAGAAAAATTATCGTTTTTCTTTTACTTTCAAGCCATGCACGGACAACGGCAATATTTTTTCTTCCCTCTGGAACAATGGCATATATTTCATCCTGAATAGAATCAAACTCATCTTCTACGACGGTATTCTGAATGAAAAATCTCGCTTCTTTCGTCATATATATCCGTCCTTTTTATGAGCTAGTGGAATAATGGCAAAAGGATCATATTTAGTCAACTGGAAGCAATCTATCAATACGCGGACTACTATCTGGTTCATATCTCCATTTTTATGAAGTTTAAGTGTGTTATAATAAAAGAAAGGCTGCTAGAACTTTATACATTCCATGAATCAGAAAAAAACAGAAGGGAAAAGCATTTTATTTTTTATCATTGCACAAACGATAATTATCATTATCGCCGTTGGAGTGCTTTATTGGTGGCAGGTATATATTACCGACATATTAATTGGTAAAAACGTGGAGACAATACAAACGTTAAACAAACAGCTTATGAATTTTGAACGTCAGATTTATCTTCTGAAGCAGGAAAATAAAACAAAATAAAATTCAGCTCTCTCTTGAGGGCTGAATTTTTAATCCCAATAGTTTTCTATTTTATGTCTGAAAAAATATGATTGATTGTGCGTGTGGAGGGCGGTCATTACGAATTCTTTAATCATATTCCAGTGTCCTATTTTTTTAAACCTCCTGTTTGTTGTAAATATACTTCCTATAATTGCAAACCGCGATGGTCTGATATTCTTTGATAAGAAATAATCTTCTGCAAAATACACACTTGGATTAAATCTCCCAAGTTTTATAAACACATCTTTTTTTATGCAGAAATACATTCCTGTTGCAAATGGAGAAGAAAATTGTGAGAAGAATTGAACAATATTACATAAAAAGTATATAAACCTATCCAAAAATTTTCCGTCGTAACATTTGGCGTATGCCCCAATACACTCAAAACTTCTTTTTCTCATTTTTTCTAGAGTTCTTTTTATAATTGTTTTATCAAGAAGGATTACATCTGCATCGATAAAAAGGAGATATTCGCTTTCTGCAATTTCAGCGCCGTTGTTTCTTCCCACTGCAACGGGACCGCCTTCAATAAGTGCAATATTCAACGTATTCGAAAATGTCTCAGCAATTGCACGCGTGTGATCCGTTGATTTTGCATCAGCGATGATTATTGGTATGTGTGCAATATCTTGATAGTTCTGATTTCTGATCGATTCAAGAAGCTTCCCGATATATTTTTCCTCGTTTTTTGTCGGAATTATGATGGTGATTTCTGAAGCCATATATCGTAAATGTACTCTTTTTTTGAATTAAATGAAATAATACTTCGGATATAATATTTTTTTGTAATTAAAAAACCACCGAATATATCAGTGGTTTTTATATCTCAAAATAATTACAATTACGATTCTGATTTCTCTTTCTTTTCTTCTATCGACTCTTTCTTATTTGTGTTTAAAAACGTGTATACAATTTCCGTACGAGTCTTTAGCTCTATATTTGTATTATCACGCAATTCCTCGTCAAGATCGTCTGGATCATACTCTTTTGCGACAAGCAACTCATTAATTTCATTCATGGGAACGTTCGCGTCACAAAGTAAATCAACAATTTCTCCGCCATTTTTATTTTGCATAAAATTGGATTCCCATATCGCATCAAGAATTTCACTTCTTGAAAATCCAACTTCAGAGAGGACTTCAATAACGTTTTTCATTTCCTTTACGTCATCATCGGGGATGTTGTCATATTCCTCTTCGGTATCCAGAATTTCTAATGCCGTCTTTCCACACTCTTTGAGAACTTTTGCAGCGGTTTTAAAATCGATACCTTCGGTGTCGCGAAGTGATTGATACTCATCGCTATCCGTGAGATCAGTTTTCAATTTCTTCGCGAGCGCAATAATATCCAAAGGAGAATTTTCCCACTTCATTGCTTTTATCACATCCAGAAGATCCATTGATGTGTTCTCGTAGAGCAATTCAGCTACTTCTTCCTGTGGACATCCTAACGCAAGAAGCGAAGGAATAAGATTATCTCCCTCATTATCAAGGTCAAAAATATTATTTACAGCACTTAGTAGCTCTGCTGCCTTGAGTTTCGGAATGTCTCCTTTTGCAAATGGAACAAGTGCTTCGGTAAATTCTTTCACCTCAAGATTTGTGTTGTCGTTCAAAAAGTTTGCAATTTTCCCAAGTGAGTAGTTCTCTTCCGCCATTATTATCACAAGATCTGACGGATTATATTTACTGTTTTTTGCCGCTTCTTCTAATGCCTCTGCAAAGCTCAATCTATCCCCATCAGAAAACTTATTACTCACTTCATTGAATGCAGAAAAAAATGCAGTTTTTGGATCACTTGTTCTCAGTAATTCATTCAGTCTATCACCAAATTCCTCAATAGGACTTTTTCTTCGTGGTGGGGGAGATACAAATTGTGATGGCGATTGTTGAAAACGAAGATTATCTTCTCCTTCTTCTTTTTTTCTCTTTTTTCCCCAAATAAATCCAATGCCGAGACCAGCTAAAAAAACAATGATAAAAGCAACTAAAATTCCTGATTCCATGTGATACCTCCATTCCTTTTATTAGAAATATTTATTTAATAGTGCTTGAGATATAATAAATATTTTACATCTATTTGTCAAATCTACTAGATATTGACATTTATATTATAAATGTTAGAATACTGCCAGCAATACAAATTGACAAATCTATATACAGAATTCACAAATCAAAGAAGGAGGAAGAAATGTTAGTGTTTGTTTCAATCGCGATTACAGGTACACTTTTTCTCATCGGCTCTCACATTTTTGGTGGGGGGGATGAACATGAAGGCGCATTTGATCATGATCATGATGTTCATCTTGATCATGATGCCGATCACGGCGAAATAAGTGATGAGCCAACTATCAGTATTTTTTCAATGAAGGTGTTAAGCTCGTTTGTTACTGCATTCGGTGCAGCAGGCGCTATTGCGCGTCACCTCGATGCATCATATGAACTTGCCTCGGTTATCGGCGTTGGTGTTGGTGTTCTGGCTGCTGGGCTTATGTATGGCGTTATGCGCATACTGTATTCTCAGCAATCGACGTCAATTCTCAACCCAAATACCTGTATTGGACAAAATGGAGTAGTTACCACAACCATCTCAGAAAAGGGAATGGGCGAAGTATCAATTCTTGTAAAGGGACAGTCACAAACATACTTCGCATATTCAAAAAATGGAAACCTAATTCAAAAAGGATCGTCCATTATCGTGGTAGATGTGGTGGGTGGTAAATTATATGTTGAACAAAAATGATTTTGTATCACATAGGAAAGGTAAAAAGGTAATTATTTCTTTCATTTAACTTAAGGAGGTTCCACATGGAATCAGCATCAAATTTCTTTCAGCATTTGTTTATTCCGGGAATGATTTTGCTTGTGGCAATTGTATTTATTCTCGCAATAAAATTCATCGGTAGCCGCTATAAAAAATGTGCGCCCGATAAGGCACTTATCTTTTTCGGTCGTAAATATGTACACCATGATAAAGAAGGGAAATCCGTAACTCTCGGGTTCAAGGTCTTAAATGGTGGCGGACGAATTCTTATGCCATTTGTTGAAAGTGTGCAGGAGATGTCGACCACGGCATTTCAGGTTGATATTGATGAAACAAGCATCCCAAATAAAGATACGGTAAAAATCAATGTGAAGGGTGTGGCGACGTGTAAAATTAGTACAAATGAAGAAGATCTGATTAATGCGGCCCAGAACTTTCTCGGAAAAAACGAGGAAGAACGGAATCTTTTTGTTCAGAATATTCTGAAAGGCCACTTGCGTTCGATTGTCGGTAAACTTGACATCGATTCACTGCTCCGAGAGCGAGATAAATTCAATCAAACAGTGATTGATGAATCCGGTAATGAGTTAAAGAATCTTGGGGTTCAACTCATGACTCTTGTTATACAGGAAATTGATGACAAGGAAGGATATATCGATGCGATGGGCAAAAAGGCAGTAGCGTTTGTAAAACGTGATGCCGATATTACTGTTGCAGAAGCGGCAAAAGAAAGAGACATCAAGGTTGCTGAGGCAAAAAGAGACACTGAAATAAGTGTTTCAAATGCTGTCAGGGAAGCGGATGTAGTAAAAGCCACAAATGCGGTAAAAGTTGCTGATGCCGAAAAAGATCGCGATGTAAAAATTGCGGACATGAAGGTGATTACTGATACGGCAAAAGCAAAGGCCGAAAAAGCGATGGATATTCAACTTGCCGAACAAGATAAAGTTCTCAAGGTAAAACAAGCTGAACGTGATGGTGCTGAAAAAGAAGCTCAGATTGCCGTTCAGGAAAAAGAATCTCTCAGAAAGGAAAAAGAACTTATTGCAACAGTCATTAAACCAGCAGAAGCCGCAAGAGAAAAAACACTCATTGAGGCAAATGTTGGTAAACAGAAAGCTGAAATTGATGGAGATGCAGCTGCAATAAAAATTACAAAAGAAGCAACTGCGAAAAAACAGGCGCAAGTATTGGAAGGCGAAGGCGAAAGCTCAAAAACAAAAGCAATTGCTTTTGCTAATGCTGAAGGTAAAGAAAGAAATCTTCTTGCTGAAGCTCTTGGTAAGGAAAAGAATCTTCTTGCTGAAGCTCTTGGTAAGGAAAAGAATCTTCTTGCTGAAGCGAGCGGAAAAGAGAAGTATCTTCTTGCTGAAGCCGCTGGTACAAGTGCAATGGCAACTTCATTGAAGGAAATGGACGACAAAGCAAGATTTATTCTTGTTCTTGATCGTTTGCCGGGTCTCGTTGATAAATTCGGTGACGCAGGAAGTAAAATTGCTGAGGCAGTATTTAAATCAGTTGCACTACCATTCGGTTCAATCGATCAGATAAAGATCGTTGATATGGGTGGAAATGGAAATGGTTTAAACAAACTTGGAAACGTCGTTCCTGAAACCGTTTTTAATGTTATCAAAAACTTGAAGACAATGGGTATTGATATTGAAGATCTTGCAAGTAAATTCGGAGTAAACATCGGCGAACTTATCGGTATGGTTGGCGACAAAAAAGACGACAACACCGAAAAATCTTCTTAAGTGAGGTAACTCATGAACGGAGAAAAAGAGATGCAGAAGTTATATGATGTGCTTTCGGGTCATCCAAAGGCAATTGTTATACACTGCGCTGATCCAAGGTTTCAAAAAGCTTTTCAAGAATTTCTGAAGAACGAACTCAATCTTTCGACAGGAGAATATGTACCAATCGCTATTTCAGGTGCCATAGCTTCTCTTACCGAACCATCAAGTTTCCCAAAAGAATTCAAGGTGGTAAATGACATTCTCACATTATTTCTCGATCGTCATGAAACAATTAAGACAATTATCTTGATTAATCATGAAGATTGTAAAAAATATGAGGCAATGAAGTCCGCTCTTGGAAGATCTTTCCTCAAAAACTTCTCTGATATAGTGACACGACAGAAGTTCGATTTGCAGAAGGTAGCAGGCGCTATTGTAAAAGCAGCAAATCTCAAAAAAGAATTGAGACTTTTCTATGCAAAGTTTGCAAATACCGAGCATACAAAAATCGAATTTGAAGAAGTAAAAATGTAAAAAACATAAAATCCCCCGATATACATCAGGGGATTTTTCTTTTATTTATCCTTATTTTTTAAATAGTAAAATACTGGAATTCTATTTTTAACGGGGTAGAATAAATCTATGAACACATCAATTGTTGAGGTGGGTCCGGATCATCATCTCACCCCGGACGTCGTCTGGGAGGTTGCACATCGTCCGGGAATTAAGGTTGTTCTTTCTCCCCATGCAAAAAAGAAAATAATTGCATCGCGGAAAGTAGTTGAACGCATCGTTGAAAAAAGAAAAGTGGTCTATGGAGTGACCACGGGATTTGGAAGTTTTAAAGATAAATTCATTGAAAAAGATCATGTGAAAGAATTACAGCGGAATCTTATACGAAGTCATTCATCGGGTGTCGGTGAATTACTTTCAAAAGAAATGGTACGCGCGGCAATGCTTGTTCGCTTAAATTCATTAACACAAGGGTATTCAGGTGTGCGATTTGAGTTTTTGGAATTTCTTGCAGCTCTTATTTCAAAAGATATTATTCCACTTGTACCGTCTCAAGGATCAGTCGGGTCGTCAGGTGATCTTGCGCCGCTTTCACATATCGGTCTTGTGATGATGGGCGAAGGAGAGGTGTGGTATAAGGGAAGAAAAATGAAAACAACGGTAGCGCTCAAAAAGGCGAGATTAACTCCTCCGGGATTTTTGGAAAAAGAAGGACTCGCATTCAATAATGGAACCTCAGTGATGACCGGAATTGCAGCACTTACATTACACAAGGCAGAACAACTTATTGAAATTGCTGACATGGGAACCGCGCTCACACTTGAGGCGGTGTGCGGAGTGACGAATGCGTTTGATTCACACGTACAAGCAGTTCGTCCACATCCAGGGCAAGCGATTGTGGCAAAAAATGTAAAGAAATATATTTCTGGATCAAAATTAGTAAACTCGATGAAGGGGAGAGTTCAGGATTCTTATTCTCTCCGGTGTTCACCTCAAGTGCATGGAGCAATTCGTGATGCGGTGACATATGTGCATTCAGTAGTTGAATGTGAGTTAAATTCCGTGACGGACAATCCGCTTATTTTTACAAATCCCGATCATGCAGTCTCAGGAGGAAATTTCCATGGTGAACCGATTGCGATTGCAATGGATACACTTGGTATTGCACTTGCCGAACTCGCTGATATTTCAGAACGAAGAACCGCAAAACTTATTGATCCATCAATGAACGCGGGACTTCCTATTTTTCTTATTGATGAGAAGAAAGGGGGACTGCATAACGGTCTTATGATTCCACAATACGTTGCTGCATCTCTCGTTTCCGAAAATAAAGTACTTGCACATCCCGCATCGGTTGATTCAATTCCGACATCAGTCAATCAGGAAGATCATGTGAGTATGGGAACGATCGCCGCACGAAAAGCATGGAAAATTATCGAAAATACAGAAAATGTTTTAGCAATTGAATATATGAATGCAGCACAGGCAATTGATTTCAGGGATGTAAAAAAACTCGGAAGGGGAACAAAAAAGACACACGCAATAATACGAAAATACGTAAAACATATTGAAAATGACAGAATCTTAGCAAAAGATATACAGGTGATGCGTGATAACGTGTTTGAGAAGGTTATTAGTTTGATAGGATAATTGGTTTTGACAGTTTGAACAGAAAGTGGATATAATAAGCTCAGAAAATTGTCAATTTTCACTAATCAAAAGGAGTAGTATCTTATGGAACAAAAACATCATCTTTTCGTTATTTCTGCGGCTGGTGGAAACGCCACTGCAATCCGCATTCTCGAGCATGCCCTTCCCAGGGCAGAATATGAAGAGAAGGGAAAACAACTCATGACGGAAACTGAAAAATCCGGTGCAGAGCAATGCGGATTTCTTATACCCTCAGAAAACCATTTTGAAATGGCAGGAGGAGAGTTTTGCGGAAACGCATCACGAGCAGCAGCATTGCTGCTTTCAAGAATTCATAATGTAGGCACTATATCGTTTACAGTTTCTGGTTTTTCAGGAAAAGTGTCTGGAGAAGTGATTCAAACACCGGATAAAAACAAAGCTGATGTGCGATGTGTTTTCCCCGGAATGAGAGTTTCTTCAAAAGAATTAAAAAATGTCCATGGACACACAGGAACACTTGTTGATCTCGGGGGTATTGTTCATTTTGTTATTAATGCCCCATTCCCCAAGAATTATGAAGAAATTCATCGAGCTATTACAAAAGAGCTTGGTCTTGAGAAGAGGGATGCTGTTGGTGTTGTCTGGATTCAAAAAGAAGAGGAATCAGTTATGATGCACCCGGTAGTATGGGTGCGCGCAATTGATACATTTTTTTATGAGACTTCTTGCGGATCAGGAACAATTGCGGTGGGAAAGGTAACCGGTGAGCGTTTTATTGTTCAGCCATCGGGAGGAACGATTGAATCGATATTCTTCGGAGATCAAATGGTTGTTCTTCGAAGCATCATGGAGGTGATCCATGAGAGCTGATGAGATAAAAATCGTTGAAGTAGAAAAAGGCTCTCCAAAAAAACAAGGTTTCATCAACTTATACAAGGAAGTATTTGCCGGTGCACCGTATTTTGAATCTTATACGGATGAATATGTTGAACGTGAAGTATGGAATAAACATCTCGAACATAATGGATGGATATTCCTCGCACTTGCACACGATGAATCTGTTGTAGGTTTTGGATGCGCGCTTCCAGCTGAGAAATCTTGGGAATCTGGGAGGTTTCTTCACGAAAATATGTCAAAACTTCCATTTGAGTTAGAAACGGCATGTTATATGTCAGAAATTGGTGTTCATGCCGATTACAGGAAGAAAGGCATTGGAACCGGTCTTATACGGGCAAGAATTAACGTTGCAAAGGAGAAAGGTTTCAAGACTTATGTAATGAGAACCGCACTTGAAGGATCCAATTCGAAGAATATGTATTTAAGCTTCGGCGCGAAAATTATTGACGGACTTGTTCAAGACGTTTCAGAACACGCGAAAGAAGTGTCTTCAAAAAGCGAATTCCGAATGTATCTCTACGGAAATTGTTAGAATTATAAAAATCCCGCTCAAGCGGGATTTTTTACTTCTTCTCAAAAAATATTGGGGAGTATATAGATTTTTCTTCTCCATAAAAATATGCCCATTCTCGATCTCCATGGGAAAAGTGCCACCACTCACCGTAGAAGGGGGCAAACTTTTCTGAGAGCATAGCATCGTGAAGTATCATGCGATTCTTCATCTGCTCAGAGGTTATATTTATTGAATAGGTTTTTATTTTTTCTTCATCTGAATAATCCGCAATTTCTGTACCCATATCAACCATTTTTCCATTTTTTACAATTGTAAGATCCAATGCACCTCCCGTTGGATGTCCCGCAACTTCGGGAACCGCTATAAAATTATGTACGACGGCATCTATATTTTCATCGGAAATATTTTCTTTTTCTAATAATTCTTGTTTTTTCTTGTTAAAATATTTTTTTTGGATATTTGGATGTCGATATCCGTAAACGACTCGCAATTGAAATTCGGATGATATTTTTTTTATGCGTTCTTGTACACGGCATAATTTTTCTGCTACCGTTTTTCTGACATAAATATCATTTCCCGTGAGGGGAATCATATCGGTTTTTTCATATTTGCAAATTATATCAGGACAGACTGAATTAAGCGAAATAAGAGGTTCGTTGTTTTCTCCAGGCAGTACTGTAAGAAGCTCCTGATAAGTAAGTATGTTTCCAAATCTATTCATAATAAAACGCATAGAAATTATATGGTATTTTGAGCATTCAATAAAGAATAGCAACGGAATTTGACTAATAATCAATTTTTGTGGATGCTATAGGCAGAATATTCAAAAAACAAATAAGGAGGATATCTTATGATATTCAGAAGAGATGGCAAAAATCCTGGAAATACTGTCACTATTATGGGTGGAGTTCACGGAAATGAGGTGTGTGGTATTGAAGCAGTGCAAAAAGCGATGTCCATTGAAATAAAAAGAGGGAAAGTCTATTTCATTCTTGCAAACCTAAAAGCAATGGAATTGGGAGTGCGGCAAACAGATGCAAACATGAACCGAGTGTTCCGTCCTTTTCAAAAATTGTCTGAAAAGGAAAAAAGATCATATGAGTTTAAACGCGCAGAGGAAATTAAACCGTTTTTAAATGAGAGTGTTGCCCTACTTGATGTACACTCAAGTTCGTCAAAGAAAAGTATTCCATTTATCATTTGTGAACCCCATTCGTTTCACATAGCAAAGATGCTTCCGTTTCCGATTCGTTCTCATGGATGGGATTATATTGAAGAAGGGGGGACTGATTATTTCGTAAACAACAATCCACAAAAGGGAAATGGAATATGCGTCGAATGCGGATATCATAAAGATCCAGAAGCTCCAAAACGTGCATATGATTCAATTGTGACATTCTTAAAAATAATGGATCTCATCTCAGGCAAAGAGGAACTGAAGGAGATGAAAAACCAACGCGAGATACATGCACACTATATTTACAAGACGCAAAAGAATTTTACGATTGATCGTGAATTTGCCGATTTTGAGCCGATAATGAAAGGTAAATTTCTGGGATATGATGGACAAACTCCGATTTTTGCAAAATCTGACGGAGTCATTATTTTTGCAAAGAATTGTAAGGAAAGTGGTGAGGAGGCCTTTATTCTCGGAACAGAAAAATTACGTTAAAAAACACCGCCATTTTGTGGCGGTTTTTGCATTTGACAATATATTGATTTAGTTTTATTATTATGGTAGTATTATTTAAAATTTATTAGTAAAATAAAGGAGTATGGAAATGAAGAATAATAAACAAAAGAAAATAACACCGAAATTAGTTGCGGGGTTCAATGATTACTTGCCAAAAGATATGATTCCACGTCAGCGGATGTTTGATACTATTCGTAACGTTTGTGAATTATATGGTTTTGTGCCACTTGAGGGTCCGTGTGTTGAACGTGAAGAAATTTTAACGGGAGGAGACCCCGATTTCAAAAAAAATATCTACAGCGTCCTTCAGTTTCAGGATTTCAAGAAAATTGAGAATGCTATCGACGACGGTATGGTGAAAGATGAGAAGGAAAGAATTTTTGGGGAGGGTAAGGCCCTCAGATTTGATTTAACCATACAGTTTGCGCGCTTACTTGCTCAATACCCAGAGCTCCCTCGTCCACTGAAACGTTATCAAAGAGGTGTAGTGTGGAGAGGAGAAAAACCTCAAGAAGGACGTTATCGAGAATTCACTCAATTTGATGTGGATATTGCAGGATCAACAAGTATGATGGCGGATGCAGAAATCATTGCGATAATGTCGGCAGTAATGAAAGCTCTCGGTGTTGAGAATTTTGTTATTAAAGTGAATAATCGAAAGGTTTTAAATGGACTGTCTGAATGTGCCGGGTTTAATAATGAGATAACTCCAGACGTGCTTCGAATTATTGATAAACTTGATAAAATTCAATGGGAAGGAGTTCAATCGGGACTCAAAGAGATTGGGTTAAACGAAAATCAAGTTGACGTAATCAAAAAATTCATCGAAATTAATGGATCAAATTCAGAGATGCTTATGAAAGCATCAGAGTTAATGAAGGGTGCACCCACTGCACTCGTTGGTATTTCAGAACTTCAAGAAATATCAAAAAATCTTGAGGCGCTAGGAGTTAATGAGGCGTTGTGGAAAATTGATTTTTCAATAGCTCGAGGTCTTGGGTATTACACGGGGCCAGTATTTGAAACGGAAATTACAGGACTTCCCGATGATTTTCCAATCAAAGGAAGTGTGTTTTCCGGAGGTCGTTATGATGGACTGGTTGAGAAATTTTCCAATGAATTTGTTCCTGCGACAGGTGCTGCGGTTGGAGTAGATCGATTATTTGCAATGCTTCAAAAGCTCGGAATTCTGTCACAAGAAAAAACAGTTGCACAAGCAATGGTTTTAAATTTTGATAAAACAGCGGAAGAATATGTTCAAAAAATTACTACAGAACTTCGTTCCGCAGGAATCAAAACTGAATTATATTTGGGACAAAAAAAGGGTCTTCGAGATCAACTTTCTTTTGCGGTAAGTTCAGAGGTACCATTTGCAATCATTGCTGGCGAGACAGAAATGAAAAAAGATATCGTTCTCCTCAAAAATTTACTTACACGAACACAAGAAGAAGTTGACAAATCTGAAATTGTTGCTAAAGTAAGGTCAGTCATTTCTTAAGTTTCACGGGGTATGTGGCTCAATGGTAGAGCAACGGTCTGTGGAACCGAAGGTTACGGGTTCGACCCCCGCCATACCCCCGCCGCTTTTTGCGGTTTATACAAAGGTTTTCATTATTATGAAAACCTTTTTTGGTATTTACGAATTTTATAACAAAATGAGAGTTGAAAAGATAATATAAAAATGTATTTTATCTTTCAAAAGACGGCTTAGTGTGTTAAGATTTGTTCATGAGAGTGGATGTTTTGGGAAATAAATTAGATCTTACTCCTTCGATAAAAAAATATATTGATGACAAATTTGCTCCGCTTGGAAAAATGCTCTCTCGTTTTGAATACGGGGGGGAAATTGTTCTTTTTATAGAAATTGCAAGATCGACCAAACATCATAAAAAAGGGGATGTATTCTATGCCGAAGCAACATTAGAACTTCCCGGAAAAACAATTCGTGCTGAACATTTTGATATTGATGTAAGAACGAGTATTGATATGGTGAAAGATGTCTTGAGGGAAGAAATAAAAAAGTTTAAAGAAAAAAAACAAGAGAAATATGGAAAAAAAAGAGAAAAAAATTTTTAATAAAAAAAACAGAAAATGGTTTATTATCTTCGGAATAATTATTCTCGCTGCAATTTCTTTTTTTGTTTTTAAAAAGAATGGAGGAAATGGAACAAATTTTGTCGAAGTAAAAAGAGGGGAAATAATTTCGGAGGTAAGCGTAACCGGAATTGTTGTTCCTTCAAAAAACGTTGATCTTGCATTTGAACGTGGGGGGAAAATCACTCGAATAGCAGTGAAAGTAGGAGATAAGGTAGGAAGTGGGCAGACACTTGTACAACTTGAAAATTCAGATCTTTTTGCGCAAGTTGCACAGGCACGAGCAAGTTTACAAATGCAACAATCGAAACTTGATGAACTAAACAAAGGAACACGAGAGGAAGAAATTAAAGTAAAAGAAGCTGAACTCGCGAAAGCTGAACAAGATTTACAGAATTATTATGTGGGGGTGCGCGATGTATTGAATGATGCCTATGCGAAAGCAGATGATGCGGTGCGTACGAAGACAGATAATCTGTTTACCGATGATGAAACACAAAATCCGAAATTGACATTCACCGCCTCTGATCTTCAATCGCAAATCGATGTTATTGCCCTCCGAGTACGGGCGGGAAGTGAATTAAATGCATGGAAAGATGAGTTACAAACGATAAATTATTCAACTCCGAGCGAGGAACTAGAAAAAGAATTGCAATATGGGAAAAATCATCTCGCTGTTGTGCGCGATTATCTTTCACGAGCGATGGACGTTGTAGATTCATCAGTCGGCCTTTCTGTAACAACAATCAGTGCATATAAATTAGATATAAATACAGGGAGGACGAATACAAACATCGCATTCACTTCACTTAGCACCCAATCGCAGGCAATCGCATCACAAAAAGTTGTTGTGCAAAGAACGGAAGATGAACTTTCTTTGAAACGTGCCGGCGCTACAGCTGAACAAATTGCCGGTCAAGAAGCGCAAATTGCCCAGGCAGAGGCGAATGTTCTTTATTATGAATCACAGCTTGAAAAGACATATATTCATGCTCCATTTTCCGGAGTAATAACAAAAATAGATGCAAAACTTGGAGATATTATAAGTGCAAATGTTTTAATGGTGTCACTCATTGGCTCTGGAAATTTTGAAATTGAATCAAATATTACTGAATCTGATATCGCAAAAATAAAGATTGGGAATAAAGCGCGGGTAACGCTTGATGCATATGGAAACGATGTGATGTTCAATGCGGTAGTTTCAAAGAAAAATTTATCGGAAACAATTATAGATGGTGTCCCCACATACAAAACAACTCTTCAATTTGAAGAAAATGATGAGAGAATTCTTTCTGGACTCACTGCAAATGTGGATATACTTGCAGATAAAAAAGAAAATATATTGTATATTCCATCAAGAAATATTTTCTCAAAAGATGGAAAGAAGACAGCAAAAGTATTACAGGCGGACGGAACAGTCCGTGAAATAGAAATAACAACCGGACTTCGGGGATCAGACGGAAAAACAGAAATACTTTCAGGACTGACAGAAAATGAAAAAGTAACTACGGAATAATCATGGAGCTCATACGAACAGAGAAACTTGAAAAAATTTATATTGATGAGGAGGTGCGAACCAGAGCATTTTTTGATGTGAGTTTGAAAATTAATGAGGGGGAATTTGTAAGTATTGTGGGACCATCGGGATCTGGTAAGTCTACACTTATGCAAGTCTTGGGATACCTTGATCGGCCTACTAAAGGAAAATATTTTTTTGAAGGAAAAGAACTTGAGACATATAGTGATGATGAACTTGCACATATACGGAACGAGAAAATCGGTTTTGTATTTCAAGCATTCAATCTTCTTCCGCGATTAAGTGTATTGGAAAATGTTGCACTTCCTCTTATGTACCGGGGAATCCCAATGAAAGAACGAAATAAAAAAGCCTGTGAGCTTATACATCTTGTCGGACTTGATGATCGCATCGATTTTCGGACATCAAAGTTATCAGGAGGACAGAAACAACGCGTTGCAATAGCGCGAGCGCTTGTAAATAATCCAAAAATAATTTTTGCCGATGAACCAACTGGAAATCTCGATTCAAAATCCGGCGGGGTTGTTCTTGAATTTCTTCAAAAATTGAATGATCAGGGACACACTATAGTGGTAGTAACACATGAATCGTATGTCGCTCATGCCGGAGGAAGAATTCTCCATATTATAGATGGAAGGATTGAAAAAGATGAAAAGGTAGAAAAAAGGAGAATCATTTCAGAGGAAGGATTCTCAAAGTAGAAACTATGATACGCCTTTCAGATTCTTTACGAATGGCAGTTGGAGGAATTTCCATCCATAAAAGCCGTTCAATTCTCACCGTTCTCGGTATTGTCGTCGGTATTACTTCTATTATGGCGGTTATGTCTGTCGGACAAAGCGCCGAACAACTTGTGATCGGTGAGATACAGCGTTTTGGTCCTTCCAATATATTTATTCTCCCCGGAAGACAACCGCAAGGTCCTATGGATGCTGCAGGAACCATATTGAACGATTCTTTGAAGGAAAAAGATTTTCAAGACTTACAGAAAAAATCAAATGTTCCGAGTGCGAAAAATATAATTCCTTATGTTTTTGGATATGCAACAGCGTCATTTGAATCAGAAACATATGATGCTATGGTCATCGGGGGAAGTGAGTATATGAAGAAAAATTTTGATCTCACCATACAATCAGGAAGGTTTTTTGATGCAGTAGATGTTGAACAAAAGGAAAGAGTAGTGGTTATTGGAAATAAAGTACGAGAAGAATTGTTTGGAAACAATAACCCAATTGGAGAAAAAGTAAAACTGAAAGACGGAAAGTTTAGAGTGATTGGAACGCTTGCCTCTGAGGGACAGGGTTCATTTGTGGATTTTAATAAGGCAATTATTGCTCCATATACATCTGTGCAACAAGATATTCTGGGACAACACTATTTCAACCGTATTGTTGTTGAGGCAGATTCCGTAGAATCAGTTCCTGAAACCATTAGGGATATAAAAACTCTCTTAAGAAACAATCATAATATAGACAATCCGGACAAAGACGATTTTTTTATCCAAACACAAGAAGATATTGCAAATAGAATAAAAACGATAACGGGCATTCTTACAGTACTCCTTACATCCGTTGCCGCGATCTCTCTTATTGTTGGAGGAATCGGTATCATGAATATTATGCTTGTTTCAGTTACAGAACGGACGCGTGAAATAGGACTTCGAAAAGCGCTCGGAGCAACAAATAAAAATATTCTTACTCAATTTCTTTTTGAAGCACTACTTCTTACTATGATTGGCGGAATTATTGGCGTTATGGGTGGTACACTTCTCACGGGAATTCTTTCATATGCCGCCCGCGTGTTTGCCGGTCTTAATTTTCCATATGTGTTTTCAATAGGAGGCGCAATGTGGGGTATTATTGTATCCTTTGCTATCGGAATTGCCTTTGGTATTTTTCCGGCACGTAAAGCGGGAAAAAGAAATCCAATTGAATCGCTGCATTATGAATAATATATTATGCTACATCCCCAAGATATAATAAGAACATCAATACAGGCTCTAGTGACACACAAGGGTAGATCATTTCTTACTATACTTGGAATAGTAATTGGAGTAAGCGCCATTATGATTGTTATGTCTATCGGAGGAAGCGCAACGGAGTTGATTGTAAAAGAAATACAATCATTTGGATCAGAAAATGTTTTTATTAATCCGGGAAAACCGTCTGATGGGGGACTGTTTAGTTTTAGCAACCAATCAGCATCAATGCTTTTGAAATCTTTAACCGAAGAAGATGTAAAAAGTCTGGAGAAAAAAACAAATGTACCGGATGCGACGATTGTAAATCCGTCGGTAAATGGATCAATGAGTATTTCATATGGGCCAGAGGTAAGAACAACAACAATACTTGGTACCGGCGCATATGCATTTGAGGTTTACAATATTTCTGTAAATACCGGAAGAAAATTCACAAGTGATGAGGTGAATGAAAAAGCAAGCGTAGCGGTTATCGGAAAAAATGTGGCAAAAGATCTGTTTGGTTTGCAAAATCCAATTGGAGAGAAAATTAAAATAAAAGACCAAAAATTTAAAGTAATAGGAATTCTTTCGACATCAAATTCTTCAATGTTTGGTATAGACGACATTGCACTCGTGCCATATACCACAATGCAACAATATGTATTGGGTATCCGCTATTTTCACGAGATAGCAATAAAAGCGAAGTCGACCGAAGCGGTACCAGAAATGGTGATGGATATAAAACGTGTACTTAGGGAAAATCATGACATTGAAGATCCAAAAAAAGATAATTTCATCGTAAGCACACAGGAAGATATTATAAAAAGCGTGGATAGTATTTTAAATGCAGTAACCGTGTTTCTTGCTTTTGTTGCCGCAATTTCTCTTCTTGTCGGGGGAATCGGGGTGATGAACATTATGTTTGTTTCGGTAACCGAACGGACGCGTGAAATAGGACTTCGAAAAGCGCTCGGAGCAACAAATGGAAATATTCTTTCCCAATTTTTACTCGAATCAATATTTCTCACATTTTTAGGAGGAATGCTTGGTATCATTGCTGGGTCA
The DNA here is from genome assembly GCA_021801565.1 of bacterium. GTDB lineage: Bacteria > Patescibacteriota > Minisyncoccia > UBA6257 > GWB1-50-10 > JAKANR01. The sequence goes on along the minus strand of JAJYXV010000003.1, from coordinate 245,362 downwards.
GTGCTTACCTTTCTCATTACTTTGGTTGCCTCTTATATTATGAATACTCATTTCCCATTTTTTTTCTCAATTGGTGGATTAATACTTGGAGTATTGGTGTCTTGCGGAACTGGGATTTTATTCGGCATTTTCCCAGCGCGGCAGGCAGCAAAGAAAAGTCCAATGGAAGCGTTACGTTCTGAATAATAAAACAGTATGAAAATACACAGATTTTTTGGAAAATTTACGATTATGGAGAGAAGGATAAAAGTTGAAGATAAAGAAATGATACATCAAATAAAAAATGTACTTCACTTAAGTGTGGGAGAAAGAATTTTATTATGTGATGAAAATAAAAATGAATATACGGTAGAAATCACACGTGTAGAAAAAAATATAGATACAAAAGTAGTTTCATTGGAAAAAAATAAAAACGAGTCAAAAAGGAACGTCCATTTGTATTTGAGTATTCTTAAAAAAGAAAATTTTGAACTTGCAGTACAAAAGGCGGTTGAGGTTGGAGTGAACGCCATCACTCCACTCATCACTGAAAAAACAGTGAAATTGAATATAAAAAGAGCGCGTGTGCTAAAGATCATAAAAGAAGCCGCGGAACAATCGGAAAGAGGAATCATTCCAGAATTGAAAGAAATTACCGATTTTAATGACATCATAAAAGAAAAAAGAAATGGTATTACCCTTTTTTGCAATCGTGATGGAATTGATATACGTAATTTAATGAAAAAAATAAAAGAGGAAAATACAATTAATATTTTTGTGGGACCGGAGGGGGGATGGAGCGAGAACGAATTAAAAAATGCTGAGGAAAACAAATTTTTGATTGTAAGTCTCGGGAAGTTCATACTGCGCGGTGAAACTGCGGCGATCGCTGCGTCTTACTTATTCTCAAATTCTTAAGAACATTAGAATAATAAATATGGAGAAAAAGAAAAAAAGAGCTGAACAAATTTTAAAAGAACTCAAAAAAATTATCCCCCACGCAGGGATGATGTTGAAATACAGGAATAATTGGGAACTTCTCGTTGCGGTGATGCTTTCGGCACAATGCACCGATAAAAAGGTAAATGAAGTGACTGAGAAATTATTTAAAAAATATAGAAAGTTTGATGATTATATAAAAGCAAAACCAAAAGAATTTGAGAAGGATATTTTTCCAACCGGATTCTATAAAAATAAGACAAAAAATATACTTGCAGCGGCAAGGTATATAAAAGGGAACCATAACGGAAAAATTCCAAAAACGATGGAAGAAATGATAACAATTCCCGGTGTGGGAAGGAAAACGGCAAATGTAGTACTCGGAAACGCATATGGGGTAGTGGAAGGAATTGCTGTAGATACACACGTATTTCGACTTGCACACATTCTCAGATTGAGTAATGGAAAAACACCTGACATAGTAGAAAAGGATTTAATGAGGCTTTTTCCAAAAAAAGAATGGTTTAAACTTACCTATTACTTAATTGAATATGGACGAAAATTTTGTCCCGCACGAAAACATGATCACAAAAACTGTCCACTTTCAAAAATTGCTTGACAGGATTTTTATTTTTTATAGAATAGAGAACAGTATTTTTGGAGAATCCTTATGGCGGGGCGCTTGGGAGAGGCGCCAGATGAATCTCTCCGGAAAGAATTCCTATTGTGGATTCTCCTTTATTTTTTTTAAAAAAATCACAAGCGGGAGTAGCTCAGTTGGTTAGAGCGCTTCCTTGCAGAGGAAGAGGTCGCAGGTTCGAGTCCTGTCGCCCGCTCGCACTGGGCGGATAGTTTAACTGGGAAAACGCAGCACTCTTAATGCTGAAAGTAGAGGTTCGAGCCCTTTTCCGCCCACGCATGGCGATGTAGCTGAGTAACAGCGAGTTGTTGATCTCTTTGAGGGATCAATACTTGAGGATATTAAATTCCTCCATCGCCTCCCATATTTTAAAATCCTTCATTAAAGAAGGATTTTTTGTTTTATGGTGCCGAGGGCGGGACTTGAACCCGCACAACCTATAAAGATTACAGGATTTTGAGTCCTGCGCGTCTGCCAATTCCGCCACCTCGGCTTTGTTTCTTTAGTTTGCCATAAAATATATTTATAGTAAATATTCACATCAATGGTATAATTTATAAATAATAAAGAAAATCTGTAAGTTTTCTTGTGTTTATTTATGTCTCGTGTTATAGCAATTTTTAATCAAAAGGGGGGAGTAGGAAAAACAACCACCGCCATGAATGTGAGTGGATATTTTGCGATACTTGGAAAAAAAACACTTCTCATTGATTTTGATCCGCAATACAACACCACGATTGGACTAGGAGTGATACATGAACCAAGTGAAACAATTTATCATGCACTTCTTGCTGGTCAACAGACTGATCGAGTAATAAAGCGAACCTATCTCGCACGTCTTGATGTAGTGCCCGCTTCACAAGATCTTGCGGGAGCTCTCGTCGAACTCATCGAAGTTCCCGATCGAGAATCGCTTCTCAAAAAATTTATTGATCGAATTCGCGATCAATATGATTTTATACTCATTGATCTCGGGCCAACGGTAAACTTACTTACTGTAAACGGGCTTATGGCCGCGGACGAAGTGGTAATTCCAGTGCAGTGTGAATATTACAGTCTTGAAGGAATCCCGCAGTTACTTGATACCGTTCACCTCATAAGGGAAAATCTCGGTCATCCGTTAAAAATCAGCGGAGCACTGCTTACAATGTACGATAAGCGGGAAAAACTTTCACGAGATATTGCAAGAGAAATACGAAAAAGATTTCCGTATAAAGTGTATGACGTCGAAATACCCCGTTCGGTGGCACTTGCAGAATCGCCTCGCTTTCAAAAACCAATTATGTTGTATGCCCCACAAAGTCCAGGGGCAATTGCATATGAAGAGCTTGCAAAAGAAATCATACGTGGAAATGAAAACCAGAAAGAGCATTCTATTCCACCAAAGAGGGATATATTTGAGACAATTTCGTCTCATCCATATGTAGAAAAAACATATGAGTATGATTATGGAACATATGCACCTCCCACCCTTGATATAAAACATGAAAAAACAAAAAAAGAAGTTATTAATGGGGAGATATCATCTGACACAAAAGAACCATTAGTACTTATGATACACGAAGAAGGGAACTTTAAAGATTTTTTTGATTCACTTACGCCTGAAAATAAATAACTTTTTGCATTATATTACACAAGGAAAAAACTATTATCAACGGGGTTGACCCCGTGTAGAGACCGCGATCACTAAGAATGTATCAGAGGGGAGATAATATATAGAAATTGCATTTGTGCTACCCGTGTATTTTATTTATAAACTTGGATTGTGATCTGTCTCTAACAGGGTTGACCTGGTAGTGAAAATTCAATTGCATAAGGGAGAAAACGCTCAATTTTATTATCTATTTTGAATGTAGATATTAATTGCACATAGTCGTGTTGTGTGGCGACATATCGAATTTCTACTACCGGGTTGACATTCTATTTTAGGAAAGTATTATTTTTATTGGTTCTTGTTGCGCGCGTTGAGCAGACCATAGGGTGGAGTATCCGGCCGGTATGAAGCTTTGTGGAATGTTTTTCTCGTTCGATTAAGACCAACGTACGTGCGTTTTTACTAAGACAGAGGAATCCTATTCATTCCCTTAAGTAAAATCTAGATATTTCATCGTTTCGAGTTGTCCTTTATATTTATTACTCACATATTAGACCTCGAAATTAGTAATGGAAGAAAAATTTTGCAAGGGAGGTAAATAAGTACCTCTGTTTTGGTTTTATTGGGAAACATTTGTAACTTTTATTCGTTGTATAAACGTAATATAATATGCATATATGACTACTGGACATGGAATGCAGTCACTTATTCCACCAAAGAAAAATGATGGGGAAATAAAAAAAGAAGAATATAAACAAAATATTCCGCATGATAACGCAGAAAATCTTTTTGAAAATAGGCACGTTGTAACAAAAGAAATAAAACAACAAATAACAGATAAGAATTACGATCAAAAACGAAAATTCGATGTAAAATCAGAATCAGTATTTCAAATAGAGATTGAAAAAATAAAATCAAATCCATATCAACCACGGAAAACATTTAACAAAGAGGATCTTGATGAGCTCGCCCAATCAATAAGTGAGTTTGGAATAATTCAGCCACTTATAGTTTCTAAAATAGTGAGGGAAAAACCGGGGGGAACCGATGTAGAATATCAACTCATCGCCGGAGAACGAAGACTCATGGCTTCGAAAATCGCTGGATTGGAAAGGATACCTGCGATTATAAAAAAGATAGATACAGGAAAAGTACGCCTAGAAATGGCGCTTATTGAGAATATACAGAGAAGTGATTTAAACGCCCTGGATGCAGCAAGGGCATATGCACGTCTTCAAGATGAATTTGGTCTTACCCAGAGAGAAATCGCTGTACGTATGGGGAAAAGTAGAGAGGTAATTGCAAATACATTACGACTTTTGAATCTTCCCTCGCATATGCAGACAGCACTTGCCGAAGGCAAAATAAACGAATCACAGGCTCGCACACTTCTTTCTTTTGAAAACATTGCGGAACAGCAAAAGATTTTCGAACAACTTATTGAGCAGAAGACGCCCGTGCGTCATATGCGCGAGAAAAAACTACAAGAACGCACACAAAACCCGGAAGAATTACATCTTGAGCGTCAACTTGAAGAAAAACTCGGTGCACCTGTAAAAATTATAAAAAACAGAGACAAGGGGAGAATTGTCATTGAATTTTATTCGCGTGATGAATGGCAATCAATAATTAATTCACTCCTGAAAGATGATGTTGATTAAATATAGTAATAACTTATTTCTTTTGTTCCTTGAATTTTTTTAATTCTCATGAGCAGTTTAGTAAGTTTTTGTTTTTGAATTGTTGCACATCTTACAATCACTATTGAAAACATGTTTCGTGGGTCCGTCTGGCTGTTTAAATAAAGAATATTGATATCTAAATCTCCGAAAACATTTGTGATTTCTCTCAGATATCCCGGACGATCGAGGTTTGCAATTTTAAATTGGATTTCTTTTGGCGCAGAAATTTTTGTTTGCAATCTTTTATCTTTTATACGAAGTGAACTTTTCACATATTTTTTTGCCATTGAACTTTTGATAAAACGAAGCCAATCCTCTGACGGTTTCTTCCCTTTCTGTGTGGACACCTCAATAACATCTCCTGAGTGAAGTTCGCAATCAAGTGGGACAATTTTCCCGTTTACCTTTGCACCAGTACACTGATTTCCTATATCACTGTGAATATGATATGCAAAATCAACTGGTGTAGATCCTGCAGGAAGATCAATCACATCATTTTTTGGAGTAAGTACAAATATTCTCTCTTTAAAAAAATCAATTTTTAATGACTCTAGAAAATCTTGTTGATTCACAAATTTATTTTGCCAATTTTGGAGCTGTTGCACCCATAAAAGTTCTTTTTTGTTTTGTACCCCGTGCCATTCTTTTGTTTTTTGGGTGGAATCCTTTTTAGTTTGTTCGTACGCCCAATGAGCTGCGATACCAAACTCGTTTTCCTGATGCATTTCCTTAGTTTTTATCTGTATTTCTATTATTTTGTTTTCAAGTGCAGAAACAACAGTATGAAGACTTCTATATCCGTTAGATTTTGGAACTGCAATATAATCTTTAAAACGTCTGGGAAGTGGGGACCAGTGTTTGTGTATAACCCCAAGAACTCCGTAACACTCCTCAATGGTGTTTACGATAACCCGAACAGCAACAAGATCATATATTTTACCCAAATCCATATCATTTCTCATTAGTTTTCTGTAAAGACTGTAATATCGCTTTGCACGGGAATCAATTGTGATTGGTTCAATATGCGCTTCTTCAAGCATTTTATGGAGCGCAGATTTCACCTTCTCTGCGTATATAACCCGTTCTTCATGTTGTTCTTTTACATTTTCTGTAAGCCACTTATATTCTTCTTCATAAAGAAAGGGGAATGAAAGATCTTCAAGTTCCCCGCTTAATTTTTGCATCCCGAGACGATATGCGATCGGTGCGTATATTTCTATTGTTTCCCACGCAATTTCTTTTTGTTTTTCAGGGGATTTATATTTTAGTGTCATCATATTATGATATCGATCTGCAAGTTTTATTAAGATAACACGCAAATCCTTCCCAAAGGAAAGGATAAGTTTTCGTATATTTTCGGCATCCGGATTTTCTCCAAATTTAAAATTGCGCAATTTCGTCATTCCATCGACAATTTGAGCAATCTCTATTCCGAAGATCTTTTCTAGTTCTTTCTGTGTATGGGAGGTGTCTTCAAGAACATCATGTAAGAATGCCGCTGCAATGCTCGCATCATCGAGTCCCCATTCACGCACAAGATTTGCAACCGCAAGCGGATGAATAATATAAGGATCTCCACTTTCTCTTTTTACGTCTTTATGGGCATTTTCAGCAAACACAAACGCACGACGCACGACACTCTCTTCGGGGTACGAAAAAATCCATCCAGTATCCATGTATTGACTATATGACAATACATGGAAGTCTGCAAAATTATAATTGAGCTTCTACTATGGGATTGACCCGGTAGTGAAAATTCAATTGCACATAACTGTGTCGCAAGGCGACATATCGAATTTCTACTACCGGGTTGACACTCCTCATCCGACGAATATAATCATATATGCATTAGCAATAAAAAGTCGTCAGTGCTAACTTAAAAATAATATGAATATTAAACCGTTATCAAATAATGTTCTTGTTGAATATATCGAGGAAGAACAAAGAACAACAAAATCCGGTATTGTACTTCCGGATAATGTGCAAAAAAAGGAGCGTATGCAGGGAGTAATTGTCGCAATTGGTCCAGGAAAAATGAGTGACAATGGGACAAAAATTTCCATGTCGGTGAAAATTGGTGACAAGATACTTTTTTCAAAACCGTGGTCTGATGAGAAAAAAATTGAAGATAATGAAAAAAAATATTATCTTGTCTCGGAAGACGATATCCTTGCAATTATTGAATAGTCGAAAATTATAACTTACATATTTATGGCAAAACAAATTAAATTTAACGAAGATGCCCGCGCAGCGCTCAAAAAGGGAATTGATACCCTCGCTGAAGCAGTGAAAATGACACTTGGCCCTCGCGGACGTGCAGTGGTGATAGAAAAAGGATATGGAGCCCCGCAAGTAACATTCGACGGAGTTACAGTTGCAAAAGAAATTGAACTCGAGGGAAAATACGAAAACCTTGGTGCTGAGTTTATTAAACAGGCTGCAGATAAAACAAATGATAATGTGGGAGATGGAACCACCACATCGGTAGTTCTTGCTCATGCATTAATAGAAGAAGGTGAAAAAGTGATTCGAGAAAAAGGATTCAACGTCATTCAACTTGCCGAAGAACTAAAAAGAGGAAGCGAAAAAATTATTAAAACACTCGAAAAACAGAAGGAAGAAATCAATGACAATAAGAAAATACAAGAAGTTGCAACACTTTCTGCAAAAGATGGGGAAATCGGAACTTTAATTGCAGATGTGATGGCAAAAGTAGGGAAGGATGGCGTGGTGACCGTTGAGGATTCGAATACTATTGGAAATTCTTATGAAATGGTAGAGGGGATGCAATTTGATCGTGGATATGTATCTCCATATATGATTAGTAACCAAGAGAGAATGGAGGCCTCGTTAGATGACCCATATGTGTTGGTCACTGATAAAAAGATATCATCTATTAATGAGTTACTTCCTTTGCTTGAAAAAATTATACAAGGCGGAAAAAAAGAACTTTTCATCGTCGCGGAAGACATTGATGGAGAAGCACTTGCGACACTCGTAGTAAACAAGTTAAGAGGAATATTTAACGTACTTGCAGTGAAGGCTCCTGGATTTGGAGACAGAAAAAAAGAAATGCTTCAAGATGTTGCAATAGTAACTGGTGCTGAATTTATTTCTGAAGATCTGGGAAAAAAAATGGAAAATGTTTCATTGGAACAACTTGGCCATGCACATCGTGTGGTATCGAATAAAGATAATACAACAATCGTTGGGGGAAAAGGAGAAAAGAAACAAATCGAAGATCGGATTAACCAAATTAAAAATCAACTGAAGAAAACTGATTCTGAGTTTGATAAAGAAAAACTTCAAGAGCGACTTGGAAAACTTTCTGGTGGTGTTGCGGTGATAAAAGTAGGTGCACCAACCGAATCAGCACAAAAAGAATTAAAACAGCGTGTTGATGACGCGGTACATGCAACTCGTGCAGCAATGGAAGAAGGGATTGTTCCTGGGGGTGGTATTGCATTTTTCAACGTGTATCAAATCTATGTCAAGGAACTTATGGAAGAAAAAGATGAGGTTAAAAAATCAGCAATGGGAATATTACTTGCCGCATTGAAAGCCCCATTAAGTGCGATTGTTGAAAATAGTGGAGAAACTCCAAAAGCAGTTATGGAAGAATTACAGGGAAAGAAAAGCGATTGGATTGGATTTAACGCAGTAACAAATAAAATAATTGATCTGAAAGAGATGGGAATTATTGATCCATTAAAAGTTGCAAAAACTGCATTTCGAAATGCAATTTCGGTTGCAGCAAACTATCTCACTATTGGCGCAGCAGTTACCGATATTCCGGAAAAAAAAGAAAAGAACATGGGCGGGGGAATGCCAGGAGGAATGGATATGGGATATTAAGATCAGATTCCTTCAAAACCGGTTACTTGTAAAAGTAGTCGGTTTTTTGTTATCCTTGAGATAGTTTTATTAACAAAGAAGAAGTGAGTTATGGAAGAGAATAAAAATAATATTGCAAAAATAGAGAAATGGAAGGAGACTCCCATAAGATGTTTGGATAAGGGGTTTGTTCGTTTAGAGGATGTCATGGGTGATGATTATTCCGTTGTTCAGGCGGCACGGGTTTCATACGGAAAGGGAACGAAAAAAATCAGTGAAGACAGAGGGCTAATCCGCTATTTAATGCGTCATAAACACACAAGTCCATTTGAAATGGTGGAATTCAAATTTCACGTTAAAGTTCCAATGGATTGTTGGCGCCAATGGATACGACATCGAACAGCGAATGTAAATGAATATTCAACGAGATACTCTCTCGCTATCGATGAAAAACAAGAAACATCCCCCGAAAACTGGCGTCTTCAATCGCCAGACAATAAACAGGGAAGTAGCGGTTTCTTAAATGCTGAACTGGGAAATAAATTTTCAGAAGAAGAAAAAGAGTTTCATAAAATCGCCAGCGACGTGTATAAAAAGAGAATTGATGCTGGCATAGCAAAAGAGCAAGCAAGAAAAGATCTTCCGCTTTCCACGTATACGGAAGCGTATTGGAAGATTGACTTACACAATCTTCTGCATTTTCTAAAACTTCGTCTTGATCCACACGCACAATATGAAATCCGCATGTATGCCAAAGCAATCGCACAAATTGTAAAAGATTTGTGTCCATTATCGTACGAGGCGTTCGAAGATTATTCACTCAATGCAGTTATATTCTCCGCTCCGGAAATTCAATGGATAAAAGACAAATTAGAAGCAACTCCTCTTTTTGTCCCTGAAATTGAACAAATAAAAAATGATCTTTTTGGTGGAAATAAGCGTGAAACTGAAGAGTTTTTAAAGAAACTAGAAAAATTAAACGTATTGATCACTCCTTAAATGTATAAAAGAGCCGCACATTGGCTCTTTTTATTTCGTTATTTTTGGTATATAATTTGTTCATAAAAGGTCTCCGCCATCCGCCAAGGCGGTATAAAACAAAAAGAGGGCGGATCAGCCTCGGGCTGAAATTATTTTTATATTATGAGTATTCTTACAATCGTATTGGTCGTTGTTGCGCTTGTTATAGTATGGCTTATTGCCGCATACAACGGGTTTGTCCGCCTTGTAAATCGTACAAAAGAGGCGTGGGCGGATATTGAGGTACAGCTAAAACGTCGGTATGATCTTATCCCAAATCTTGTCGCAACAGTGAAGGGATATGCAACGCACGAAAACGCGGCATTCGAAAATGTCACAAAAGCTCGTGCACAGGCACTTGGAGCACAATCGGTAAAAGAAAAAGAAGCCGCGGATAATATGGTAAGCTCAGCACTCAAAAGTATCTTTGCAATTGCAGAAGCATACCCGCAACTTCGCGCAGTGGAAAGTTTCACAAAGCTTCAAGACGAACTTACCGACACGGAAGATAAAATTCAGGCAGCACGAAGATTCTATAACGGAAATGTGCGCGACTTAAACACAAAGATTGAAATATTCCCATACAATCTAATCGCGGGAATGTTTAAATTCGAGAAAAGAGAATTCTTTGAGCTTGAAAATGAAGCGGAAAAACAACCAGTAAAGGTTCAGTTTTAAATAAATATGAAAAACACTCTCCGACATACGAGTCGTATCCTCGGATGGGGGGTGTTTTTTGTTTCTATATTTTTTATTGTTTGTATTATTTTTCCGCAAAAAATATTCGCACAAGAGCGTTCGTATGAATACACCTCTATAAACGCAAATATAGAAGTAAATAAAGACTCAACAATCAAAGTAGAAGAACATCAGAAATTTTTATTTTCTGGGACATATCATCAGGGGTGGCGTGAAATTCCGCTCAAAGATATTTCAGAGATTTCGGACATAAGCGTTTTTGATTTAAGGAGTCAAAAAGAACTTGAATATTCATCAAGAAGACTAAATAAAGAAGATCCTTCAAGTTGGGGAAAATACACGATATTTAAAGAAAATGGAAAGCAGATTATTGAGTGGTATTACGATGCATCAAACGAAGAACACGAATGGGTTATTCGATATACCATTCACGGAAGTATTCAATTTTTAAAAGACCAGACAAGATTATATTGGAATATTTTTACTGATTATACTGTTCCAATAAAAAATTCAACGGTGATAGTAAGACTTCCAAATGAAATAGATGCGACTCAAATTATTTCTACTTCGTATCGAGGAGGGGGTGGATCTGCCATAGAAACTCGTATCGACCGGCACACGCTCCAATTTCATGCTTCAAATTTTTATTCAGGCGAAGCATTCACAATAGACGTTGGATGGCCCAATGGCATCCCATCATTTAATTCATTCATTAGAGATTATGTCAGCCTAAAATTTGGATATATACTTTCAGTTCTTGTCTTTCTTATTGCTTTCATAATTGGGCTCTTCCATTGGCTTAAAGGAAAAAAGAGAGAAAAAGGAAGGGGAACAATTATTCCAGAATATGAGCCCCCGGAAAACACACCTCCAATATATGCCGAGGGGATTACGAAAGAGAATATATCTCCAAAAGGATTTGCAGCAACCATTGTTTCACTTGCAGTCCGCGGGTACATAAAAATAAATGAAGAGGATAAAGGAAGAATATCTAATTATCTGTCACAGCTCAATATTTTTGGTGTATTAAGAACAATTATAATCATCATATTCGTAATACTGATAGGTTCCTTCTTCTTTATATTTTTAAAGGTGCATATGTTTTCACCGCAACTCTTCATCTTTGAACTAATTTCCGTTATCGTTTTTATCTCCATAATTCGAACATTCCTTATGAACACCAAAAAACTTTATACGCTTGAGCTCATAAAACCCATTGACAATAATCTTCATGATTTTGAAAAGGAGTATATTGAGGTAATATTTGGTGGATGGAAAAAATTTTCATTTCAAGAATTGAAAAAAGATCAAGAAAAACAAAGAGAATTTTCACAAAAAATGACGATAATTAAAGAAAACATATTAAAGGAACTTGATATAGATACGGGAGCGTTTTTGAACGGGGGAATACAAAAGGAAAAATATATGATTCCATCTTTTATGGGCGCACTATTTTTTATGATCCTCGGAATCACGATAGGAAAAAATATATTTATGTTAAATTCCCATTTCCAATTCTGGATTATTTTTCTTTCGTGTATCAGTGCCTCACTCGCACTCTGGGGTTTCATAAAATTTGAGGCGGAACTTTCTGAGAAAGGAATAGAGATGAGGCAAAAATTACTCGGATTTAAAATGTTTCTTTCGGTTACTGAAAAGGATCGGGTAAAAAATCTAACACCAGAAATGTTCGAAAAATATCTTCCTTATGCAATGATTTTTGGTGTGGAAAAACAGTGGTCGAAGACATTTGAAGGAATGCACATACCGCCACCAGAATGGTATGGAACAACCCCGGTTATAGGTGCGGTCTCGGGATCAATTAACGCCACATTTTCTCCAGTATTATTTAGTAATAGCTTCTCATCTGCATTTACAAACGCTTTTGCAAGCACCGGGGGTGCTGGTGGGACAGGATCGGGTGGTGCCGGAGGAGGTGGCGGTGGCGGCGGTGGAGGCGCAAGTTAAAAATTTGAAATTTAAAATTTTAAACTTAAAATTAGTCTAATGGCTACGCTATACACACAAAAGGATTCAAATGTGAGAAAAACATATCTGTTATTTACAGTTTTTTTTATTATTATCATCGGAATTGGATGGGGATTTTCGTATATATATAACAGCCCAGGAATATTACTATTCGCAATTATTTTTTCTTGTGTAATGAGTTATGTGAGTTATTGGTATTCTGATCAAATAGTACTTCGAATGGCAAATGCGATTCCCGTCACAAAAGAACAGGAACCACAACTATGGAATATAGTGGAGAATCTCTCAATCACTGCCGGTCTGCCAATGCCAAAACTTTATGTAATATATGAAGATGCGCCAAACGCATTTGCAACCGGACGAGATCCGGAACACGGAGTTGTTGCGGTCACAAGAGGTCTCTTGGAACGATTAAATAAAAATGAAGTGGAGGGAGTGCTGGCACACGAACTTTCTCACATCGGAAACCGCGACACACTCATTTCAACAATTATAGTGATTCTTGTCGGATTTGTTTCGCTCATCTCCGATTTCTTTCTTCGTACTTCGCTTTTTTCGAGAGGACGGGATAGAGATAGCGAAGGGGGACAGGGAGGAAATATACTTGTTCTCATTGGTATTGGACTCGCAATTATTTCTCCGATTGTTGCAATGCTTATGCAACTCGCGATTTCACGAAAGAGAGAGTTCCTTGCCGATGCGTCGGGAGCACTCCTCACACGCTATCCAGAAGGGCTCGCAAGTGCACTTGAAAAAATTTCACAGGACAGTACGCCCTTGAATGTGGCAAATAATACAACCTCCCATTTATGGTTTGATGATCCGTTTGATAAACAAGACGAAGAGGGGAATAAACAGAAAATTTCATTTATCCATAAACTGTTTATGACTCATCCGCCGGTATATGAACGCATTAAGGCACTAAGAAATCAATAAAATAAAAAATCCCGTAGTTTCAGGGGATTTTAATTATTTTCTTTTTTCTAATCCCTTTTTTAACCTTCATCTTCTCGATGAGTTTCTTACAGTCGACAAGTAGATAAATAAGGATGAGACTCATAGTTACATCCATATCGTTAGGTGCTGTTTGTATTTAAGTGTAAAAATGCGGATCCGTTAACATAAATCTACTATATTACGTCAAGAGTTATGGTGGAATGGTTTGAAAATGTAAAATATGCTATAATGAGCACATGCACAAAATACAAGAAGAATTACTCCGTGTTGCTCAAACAAAAAATCTTGGGCAACACACACTAAGAGAAATTGGGTCGTTTATTAACGAAAAGTCGCCGCAGAAAGTGAAACATCACCTGTTACAACTTCAGAAGAAGGGACTCATAAAAATTGACAAGGTAAGGGGGCTCATAAAGAAAACCAAGCAGGAGTGGGAAACTATGTCGGGAAACGGAAAACTCCTCACTATACCCATTTTAGGAGCAGTAAACGCCGGTCCAGCACAGATATTCGCTGAGACTAACATCGAGGGGTTTTTGAAGATATCAAGTTCACTCCTCATGCCGGCACGTATTCGTGAAAGGAGACTATTTGCCTTGAAAGTAGTTGGACCAAGTATGAATCGAGCGAAAATAGATGGAAAACGAATTGAAGATGGAGATTATGTCATTGTGGATGTGGATGATAAAAACGTGAAAAATGGAGATATTGTACTTTCAATTATCGATGGAATGGCAAACATCAAAAAATTTCATTTCGATAAAGAAAACAATTATGTAGTTCTTATGTCCGAATCTACAAAAGAATTTCCTCCAATTTATATTCACGAAAACGACAATTTTATGATCAACGGAAAGGTAGTACAAGTTATCAAAAAACCAAGATTCAAATAGAAAATATTTTGTGGTTTAATTAAATAGATATGATAATTATCAGAAAAACAAAAATATCTGATATAAAGGTGTTGGCAGGGATCTATAAAAAGACATATGATGCCACACATAATAATGAGTCTTGGAACCTTACCCAAGCGAAGGCACTACTTGAATTTTACCTAAAAACAAAAACATTTATTGGCTTCACCGCAATTTACGATGGAAAAATTTGTGGAGCATTTTTTTCTTATATAAAACCATGGTGGGACGGAAAACATCTTGCTGAGGGAGAAATTTTTGTTGATCCGAAGTATCAAGGAAAGAAGATTGGAACACAATTGTATCTTGTTATGATGAAATCGGCCATGAAGAAAGGATGTGTTATCCATGAATTCCTGGCGTATAAAAAACCAGGTTTGTGGTACGAAAAAATTGGATTTAAGCCAACAAAATTAATCCACATGTCGGGAAATATAGAAAGAGTTATAAAACTTATATTAAAATAAAAACATGGATGTCATTTCATTTTTTAAGAGTTTAAAATCAGGGGACTGGGAAAAGCCGGTCACAAGATTATGGAAAGTAAAAGATGTGCTATCTCATCTTGTTGGGTGGGAAAGAGAAATTGCGGAAAAACTCCCAATGGCGTGGGAAAATGGTGAAGATCCGTGGTTTATGGACACTGATAACTATGATGATTTTAATGCAGAAATTTATGAAGAGTATAAAGATTTTTCTCCTTCACAACTTTTAGCCGAATTAAAAGAGTGGCAAGATGTTCTAGAAGAAGAAATTAATAGAATTGGTGAAGATGAAGTGCGGCAAAGCAACTATTCTGAATGGGTATTTGACGAGGGGCGCGAACCACACTTCGACCACCATATTAAACAGATAAGATTCGCACTTAATTCATAATGCTATGAAAAAACAGATAGTAGTGATCCACGGCGGAGATAGTTTTGATACACACGAAGAATACCTTTCTTTTTTAAAAAGTTTTGAAATTAATGATCTAAGTTATTTCACTGGTGAAAATTGGAAAACCACACTACAGGAAAGACTAGGAGATAATTTTGACGTCATTCTTCCAAGAATGCCGAATCCACTCAATGCGCGATATGCCGAATGGAAAATCTGGTTTGATAAACTTGTTCCATTCTTGGATGATGGAGTAATTCTTGTAGGACACTCTCTTGGTGGGATATTTCTCGCAAAATATCTATCGGAAAATAAGTTTCCAAAAACCATAACTGCTACCATTCTTATTTCGGCGCCATTTGATGGCGAGGGCGATGAAGAATCGCTTGTCGATTTTATACTTCCTTCTTCACTTGAATTATTTGAAAAACAAGGAGGGAAAATTTTTCTTTATCAGAGCCAAGACGACACCTCAGTGCTTCCTATTCAGTGCGAGAAATATAAAAAAGCATTGCCGAGCGCCCAAGCAATGATTTTTAAAGATAGGGGACACTTCACACAAGAAGAATTCCCTGAATTAGTAGAAACAATAAAAAATCTGTCCTGAATTGAAAATTGTCTAGTATGGAGCGATCGCTCCATACTAGACAATAATAAAATTCAGATTTCTACACTATTTCTTTTCACTACTTCCGGCGTAGGGAAGAGGGAGGAGTTCTTTGAGAGAAGTTTTTATAATTTTACTTTTTGCACTATTCGAACAGATAACTGAAATATCTCCGCCATTTATAGTGAGATATTCTTCCATAAACTGTCTGCATACTCCACACGGCATAATTGGATCTTCTATAACTCCATCACCATCAGTACCGATAATCGCGAGCGCAATAATGTCACGATGACCTTCTGCATTTGCGGCGGCGAATGCTGCGCGTTCAGCACATAGATTTACCGTCGAAGAAACGTTTGCAATGTTTGATCCTGCAATGATTTTATTAGACTTTGTGCGTACTGCGGCACCGATACGCGCTTGACTGTTATATGGATTATATGCGTCAGTGATCGCTTTTTCGGCTTCGTTTAATAACTCTCTTTCTTCATTACCAAGCTCATCAAATGTGAGATTCATCATATAAATCATAATAACATACTTTCAACATATTCTATTTAGACTTACTTAAATTGACGCAGATTCATTAAAAGTGGTATTTTGTACTTAGATATTATTTACAAAAAAAGAGGTGGATATGAATAATCGAACTCTCGATGAGGTGATGAAAAATGTCCCAATTTTGAAATTTGAAGATTTGAAAATTGGAGACGAATTTATTGTTGCACCGCTCCTAGGAGAGGAGGTGGATCCCAAGAGACCATTTCATGTTTTTAAGAAGGTGAAAAGAACATATGGAATTCATAGCAAGCACAATGTGAAAAGACGGATTGATGACGTACTTTCGCACATATCTCCAGATATGCCCGTGATCTTACTCAAGGAAGTACCAAAAGACATCGCAGTAAGGTAAAAAAAGACCACCTAAATTCAGGTGGTCTTTGTTATAAATTTTTCTCTCGCCCATCTAAGAACAACTCCATAGACCCAGCCAAATGAAAAATTATCTACTAAATAAATGATCGAGATAAAAACTATTTTTTCGGCATCGATTCCAAAAAATAATGAACTTATGATATAAATTGGAACTTGATGTATTGTGAGTGCAAGTCCATCAGCCACCCATTTTCTCAAAAAGGTACTTTTAAATTTATCATCCAATATTGCAGGAATAAAAAATGTTGCATATTTTATTCCATTATAAACTAAGCGAACCAAGATCCACTTTTCTTGTGCGATAGTAAAAAAAACGACTTCATACACATAAGTCGACGCACTCGAGAATAGACCTTGGACAATAAGAGCTGTAAGTTCTGCAGCTCGCATTTGTATCTTTTTCCGTATTCGAGTTATCACTCGACTCTCCTTTTTTAAATTGTTTGAACATTAAAGCTTTTCTATTGTTAAGACTAACACAGAAATATGCTATTTGTCAAGTTTATATTTTGAATAAATCTTTTTAAAATCTTCATCTTTATAAAAAATAATAAATCTATCTCTATACATAAGTCCTTGTAATATAAACCCAATTAAAATACCGAGAATAAATAGATGATAAAACTCAAAAATTATACAGAAAATAAAAACGACAGAACTCCATATCCAATGATGAATATGAATTCTATACATTCCAATTTTTGGACGAATTGACCGTTCAATCTTATCTCCCTCATATTTTCCAGCAAAAAAGTATAAAAAAATGGAACTAGTAAGCATTCCAAGAATAAATATAATCCAATACATAATGCGGAGGGGGAGGGATTTGAACCCTCGATGCCATTTCTGACATACAGTCTTTCCAGGACTGCGCACTAGACCACTATGCGACCCCTCCCTCCAATACTTCATATATCGTATGCCAAAAAACCGGAGAATTCAATTTATGAAAAAACCCCCTAATCGGAGGGGTTTTTCTTTTTGAATGAAAACTTTGGTTCTTGTCTCTTTATCAACCGCCTTATATTTTCTCTATGAGAAAATAAGATAACCGGGAGAAGAGAAAGACAGAGATACACAGTAAATATGGACACGGCATGAAAGAAATTATACAGAATTGTGGAAGTAATCCCGGCAATTATAACAGAAAAAATTGAAGCTACGGAAATAATTTCAGTTGCAAAACCAAAAATAAAAAACGCAAGAAGTGCAATTGAAGCAACTTCCCACGAAATGCCCAATATCACTCCCGCGGATGTCGCGATGCCTTTTCCGGAGCGAAACGATAAAAACGGATTAAATATATTTCCCAGCACCACAGAAATACCGAAGATAAACTGTAATAATTCAAGTGACATGTCGTATGAATATTCTTTGGTCGCAGTGAGAAAAAAGATGTTCAGCACGAGAGTAACCGCAAGATATGCCTTCAATCCATCAATAATGTAGGTAAGGTATCCATAGAAACTCCCAAGAATTCTTCCGACATTTGTACCCCCAGTACCTCCGCTCCCGTGATTTCGTATATCAACTTTTTTTATTTTTCCTAACAGATATCCAACCGGAATTGTTCCTATAAGAAACGGGATGAAAAAAGCAAAAAACAGAAGAATTATATGTGACGTCCACATAAGGACCTCCTTTGTTAAGTAAGACTATTTTAGATTTTAAAACTAAAATCATGCACTTTCAATAGACGTTTTCTCGTGATATACTGAGCCGTGATGACGGCATTGAAAAACAAAAACGGATCATCTCAAGATCTTTCACTGAGAGCAACCAAGTGGATTGGCACCTCTGCCTCCCTTTTTATTCATACAATTATCTTCATAATTGCGATCGTATTGCCATATCTCAAAATTGTCCCCATGGACGAAGTTCTTCTTGTTCTTACCACAGTAGTTTCTCTTGAAGCGATTTATCTCGCTATCTTCATTCAGATGTCTGTAAACAGACATAACGAAAGTTTAGAAGAGGTTGAAAAAAACATTGATGAGATTCAAGAGGATGTCGAAGAAATTACAACCGATGTTGATGAAGTTTCAAAAGATATTGATGAGATTCAAGAGGATGTTGATGAAATTCAAGAAGACGTTGATGAAATTTCAAAAAATATTGATGAGATTCAAGAAGACGAAGAAATGGAAATTCACACAAAAACTACGCTTGAAAAAATAGAGCAGGGCATTAAACAGCTTTCAATTGAGATAGAAAAACTAAAAGCCGAAGGGAAATAACATTTTATGATAAAGGAAACTGATCTCATAAAAAACAAACTCGATATTGTCGAGTTTTTACGTTCATATATCACCGTTTCTCCCGCGGGAAGAAACTTCAAGGCAATATGTCCATTTCACCACGAGAAAACGCCATCACTTATTATTTCGCCTGATAAGCAAATTTGGCATTGTTTCGGTTGCGGAGAAGGGGGAGACATTATTAAATTTGTCATGAAATATGACAACCTTGAATTTCCCGAAGCGCTCCGTTTCCTTGCAGAAAAAGCGGGAATTTCACTTCAACATTTGAATCCTGCACAGCAAAAAGAGTTTGGGGTGTTATATGACATCCATGTCATTGCAACGGAATTTTTCCAAAAACAACTTGAAAGAAATGAAAAAGCGCTTGCGTATTTAAAAAAGAGAAAATTAAATGAAGACACAATAAAAGAATTCCAACTCGGATATGCCATAGGTGGTGAATCACTTACGCTCCATCTCCTAAAATATGGATTTGACATCAATAACATATCGAAATCTGGTCTTGCATATAAAAATAACCGTGGACTGTTCCGCGATCGTTTTGAAGAGCGTATTATATTTCCAATGTGCAATACTGTAGAAAAAGTGGTGGCATTCACCGGGCGATACATGGGAGAGCGCACTGATGCCCCGAAATATTTAAATTCCCCCGAAACGCCGATTTTTAACAAGTCCCGTGTTTTATACGGATTTCATAGGTCAAAACATGAAATTGCGAGATTAAATTCCGCATTTCTTGTTGAAGGACAGATGGATTTTCTGATGGCATGGCAATCTGGGGTGAAAAACGGAATTGCGGTTTCCGGAACGGGGCTCACGCGACAACATTTAGAGAAAATTCGCCGTGTGGCAGAAACCATCATCGTGAGTTTCGACAATGATTCTGCGGGTCTTCATGCACTTGAAAGAAGTTTTGAAATATTTTCAGAGTTTGATTTTCATATGAAAGCAATTGAGTTAGGAAAATATAAAGATCCAGCCGAAGCATGCGAGGAAGATCCAGCATTTTTATCAAAAGCAATAGAATGTGCAAAACCTGCATTTTCATATCTCCTTAATTATTATTTTGGAAAAGACGGGGAAAAACAAAACAATGATATTGCCGAAATAAAAAAGATAGTGAGACATCTCCTCGAAAAAATAAAAAAGCTAAAAAGTAGCGTCGAACAGAATATCCTCATAAAAGATCTCGCACGAATAACCGGAATGCGAGAAGACATATTAAGCGCCGAGCTTGAGGAATTAAAACAAACAGAGGGAAAAACTACAGAGGGAAAAAAAGAAATAAAATATCCTGAAGAAACAAATGTTTCATCACGAATAAAACTCATCACCGAACGTTTGCTCGCACTAGCATTTACTAATGATGAATTTTGGGATATAGTAAAATCGGAAAAAGAGTTTATTGCTCATGAATATATACCCATATTAGATGATCCGAGTTCTGAACAAGCATCAATTCTTAAGATGCGGGGAAGTTATGAGTTTTCAGATACATCCCAAAAAGTGTTAAAAAAAGAATTTAATGACCTTGTTTCATATTTACGACTCGAAAACATGAAACAAAAACAACTCGAGATACAAAAAAAACTAAAATCGGCTGAACAAAAAAATAATGAGGAGCAGATTAAAGCGTGTTTGCAAGAATTCGATTTAATCACAAAAAAAATACATGAACTCAAATCAAAAATATGAATAAGAAAAAAGGTAAAAAAATAGTAAAGAGAAAGGTAAAAAAGACATCTCAATCATCAAAAAACCCCCCAATAAGCAAAAAGGTTCTTGAAATAGAAGAGGAATATAACAAATCGCTTGAAGAATTAGTGCGCCGTGGACGGACGCGGAGTTTCGTCACTGATGCTGAAGTATTAAATTACTTTCCTGACATCGAAAAACATGTAAGTTATCTTGAGCACGTGTATAATCGCCTCGAAAAAGAAGGGATTAAGGTAAAATCTCCAACCACCTCACTTATTAAATCCGAGCATGAAGAAATTACAGTTGAAGAATTGAGAGATGCAACTCGTATCGACCAAAATCTCCCCGATGCGGTACAAATGTATCTAAAAGAGATTGGACGAACACCACTCTTAAATTCAAAAGAAGAAAAAGAACTCGCGAAGAAAATCGAAAAGGGGGATGAAATATCAAGAAAAAAGTTGATTCAAGCAAATCTTCGTCTTGTGGTGTCTATTGCAAAACGATATGTGAACCGTTCCCCGCATTTGAGTATTCTCGATCTTGTGCAAGAAGGGAACATTGGACTTTCTCGAGCGGTAGATAAATTCGATTATCATAAAGGATTCAAGTTTTCAACATACGCCACATGGTGGATTCGTCAGGCAATCACCCGAGCACTCGCTGATTATTCGCGCACCATTCGAATTCCTGTGCATATGGTTGAAACAATCACAAAATACACACAGGTGAGACGGCGATTGATGCAAGAATTGGGACGCGAAGCGCTTCCCGAAGAAATTGCAAATGAAATGGGAATGAACGTCGAAAAAATTCATTACATTCAGAAAATTTCACAGGAAGTCATTTCACTTGAAGCTCCAGTGGGAGATGACGACGAAGATTCAATGCTTGCCGATTTTATCAAGGACGAAACAAGTTTAAGCCCCGATCAACTCGCAAACCAAGCGTTGCTCCGTGATTACATTAAAGAAGTACTTATTGATCTCACCGAGCGGGAAAGAAAAATTCTCGCAATGCGTTTTGGACTCGATGACAATATTTCGCACACACTTGAAGAAGTAGGAAAAGTATTCGGAGTCACTCGTGAACGTATTCGTCAAATTGAAGCAAAGGCGTTAGAAAAAATCAGAAATCATCACAAGATAAAAAAACTGGAAGGGTATTAAACAAAAAAACTCCACTAAACGTGGAGTTTTTGATCAATTTTGAGAATTTACGAACGGATGGAAGATAAAATTGAAGATCCCAAAGATATTGTTTATATGCGAAAAGAAATTTCCCATATCTATCTTCTTGATATTTTCTGCAAGAAGATCCTTATCTTCTTTATTGAAATTTTCCATAACAATATACAACTCTTCGCCAATATTTTCAACAAGACATATCTGAGCTATTTTGAGTTTTTCCCCAATCTCCTCCATGAGAGATAAAATTTTTTCGGGACTCTGATGTTTTTTGGATATCAAATAAAACCCAATACATTCAGAATTTCCAATTTTGTAAAAGCAAACACTTAATGTCCTTTCTCCTTTACTTTTCTCATGTATTTCTTTAATGATGTCAAAAATTTCAATTCTGTTTAACGCTTTTACTGAGTTCATTTTTCCCTCCTTGGTTTTTTCTTTAATTCTTTTCCACGGCAAATTAGGAGAAATATAGTTCCATCTTCATTTGTTTTATTATCAATGAAAACAGGGAGACCAACACATTTCCTAGTAAGCCCAAAGACTCTCACTTTTGTCATAACATCCTCCAATCAATTGTTTTAGTACTAGCATTATAATAAATCAATTTTTGCACCTAAGTCAATGATTAAAAACCATCTGGAAAGATTAAAAAATCCGCACATCGTGCATATTTTTATAATAGCTTAATACTAACTACTAACAACTGAATTTTTCCTTCAAAATACTTCTTAATCTCCAAAGCGGGTAGCAATTTTTTCGATCAATCCAAAAGGATTTTCCATCCCTTTCAAGTGGACTAACATTGATATTGGAAGAATCTGGAGACTTTGAAGGAAATAAAATTTTGACGATTTTGAGCGTATCTTTTTCTCCCCTATATGGAGCTTTCTCAAAAGTAATAACGAATCTTCCTTTCCAAGCCCATAGTATCATTTCTTTCTCCGTGTATTTTGTTTTGGCGCTAGCCCTATAATAAATAAACCTCCATGAATATGTCAAGGTTCAAAGATATAAGAAAATCATATAAAATATCAATACATATCGATGTTTATGAGAACAACGGAAGAAATAAGAAAACTTTATCTGGAATTCTTTAAATCAAAGGGACATACCGTGATTCCTTCAGCATCTTTGATTCCGGAAAACGATCCATCGGTGCTTTTTACCACTGCGGGTATGCATCCACTTGTGCCGTATCTTTTAGGTGAACCGCATCCGGGAGGAAATAAACTCACTTCATGCCAAAAATGTATCCGCACGGGAGATATTGATGAAGTGGGAGATGCAACACATCTTACATTTTTTGAAATGCTCGGAAACTGGGGTTTGGGAAATGTGTATTGGAAAAAAGAAGCAATTGAGATGAGTGTTGAATTTTTAACATCAAAAAAATGGCTTGGATTGGATAAAAATAAAATTGCGGTATCTGTATTTCAAGGCGACGAAGATGCGCCATTTGACCAAGAAGCTTTTGATATATGGAAATTAATGGGAATTTCGGAAAAAAGAATTGCAAAACTTCCGAAGAAAAATAATTGGTGGGGACCCGCTGGAGAAACCGGGCCCTGTGGACCCGATACGGAAATGTTTTATTGGACGGGAAAACCAGACGAAATCCCCGAATCATTCAATGACGACAATTCGCTTTGGGTAGAAATCTGGAATGATGTGTTTATGGAATATAACAAACAACTTACGACAAACAACTTACGACAAACAACAATTGAAAAAGAGTATGAATTTGTTCCACTCAAACAAAAAAACGTTGACACGGGTATGGGACTCGAACGCACTGTCGCGGTGTTAAATAATTGTGATGTGTATTTTATTGATACATTTAAACCGATTATTGAGGAAATTGAAAAATTATCGGGCAAAAAATACGGTACGAATGATGGTATCACACGATCAATACGAATTATTGCCGACCATATACGTGCGGCGGTGTTTATTTCGGGTGATGAGCGAGGAATTATTCCATCAAATATAGGCCAAGGATATGTGCTTCGCAAGCTCGTGAGAAGAACAGTGAGATATGGAAAAAAGATCGGAATTGAAAAAAAGTTTATAAAAGAAATTGCAGAAAAAGTAATTCAGATATTCAAACACACATATCCGGAGCTTGAGAAAAATAAAGAAAGAATTGCTGAAGAAATGGAAAAAGAAGAAGAAAAATTTGCAATAGCACTTGAAAGAGGGCTTCGTGAATTTGAAAAACTTCCTTCAATTGATGGAAAGATTGCTTTCGATCTTTATCAATCATATGGTTTTCCTATTGAACTTACAGAAGAATTATCCAACGAAAGAGGATTCATAATAAATAAAAGGGAATTTGAAGAAGAATTTAAAAAACATCAAGAACTTTCACGTACAGCATCAGCTGGCGCCTTTAAGGGAGGACTCGCCGATCACTCCGAAGAAGTCATAAAATATCACACCACCACACACTTACTCCACAAAGCACTTCGTGAAATACTCGGCGAACACGTGGAACAGAAAGGAAGTAATCTTACAAAAGAACGTCTTCGATTTGATTTTTCACATTCTACAAAAATGACACCAGAAGAAATTTCAGCAGTCGAAAGAATTGTGAACACAAAGATAAACGAGAATCTCCCCGTACACTTTGAGATGCTTACGGTGGAAGAGGCAAAAAGAAGAGGAGCTATTGGTCTTTTTGAGGAAAAATATAAAAGTCTTGGAGAAAAAGTAAAAGTTTATTTTATAGGAGATTATTCCACAGAGATTTGCGGAGGACCACATGTTGAACATACCGGACAAATTGGAAAATTTAAAATCATAAAAGAAGAAGCGGTAGCTGCGGGAACAAGAAGAATTAAGGCAGTGGTAACATAACAATAAAACCAGTGATATAATAATATCATTACAGTGAAGAAAAATACCTTTGAATTTATAAGAAAAATGCTCACCCTACTCCGTGGTGAATATTGTGTAGTACTCAGAAAAACAGGAACTGGATTAGAAATTATTGAAGGATTTATAAAAGAAAGGGGAAAAACACTTCATATATTCAATAAAATATCCGGATCAAATATACAGGAGTTTAAAAAACCACTTCTCAAAGCAGACCGGCTCATCTACGGACTGGATTCAAAATCCGCAACAACACTAAAAGATTTTATTGACGTAAAAAGAAACAGGAAAGAAAATGCCATCACCGAAAGAGAACTTGAACATCTCATTTTTCAGGGACTTTGGAATTTTTTAAATTTAAACCGTCCGTGGATCGCCCGAAAGATGGAAACAAAAGAAAGTGATCTTATTCTTGCAAACATAGAGATAGTCGGCATAGAACTTGACGGAAACAAAGTAATCAATCCAACGGGATTTCCGGGAGAAACGGTTTCTTTCTGTTTTCAAGGTACCTTTATTCCACGCGAAATAATGCCATTCACAGAAACGCTTCGTGCATGGTCACAAAATATGACAATATGCGAAGAAGGAGCAGCGCTTTCGCATTTCATGCTTGGTGATGAAATGGATGTCACAGCATTTTGTCGGGAAGAAGCAACTGAGATTTTCTTCGCCGGTGAACGAAAGGTGTGTTATATTGATGAGATTCCACTCGGAACAAAACATCTTTTGTCATTTCTTGTTGAAAAATTTTCGGTGAATGAGGAAGTTGCCGAAGAACTTATGATATACTACACACAGCACGGAGTATCAAAACACCTGGAACACTTCTTCAGGGAACAATTCAACGAATTTGTCTCTGATTTATTTGTGGGAATTGAAAATACATTATCAAAAAATAGAAAACAGAGAGCAGAAAAGGAAAAAAGAAAGCCTACAATACACCTGAATTTCAAACATGCTATTTCAGAACCAAATCAATTATTGAACAAAAATATAAAAGGAACCGTGAATTTACTTGAACAAAAATTGCATCATATGGATTTTTCAATCATTCCAGAAGAAGAAAAAACAAACATCTCGGTTATAGGACTTTTTCTTTATCCTTTTTCTCAAAAAACATTGGAATCCACAAATCAACTCCTTCACCGTCGGGCAAAATGGCTTATTGCAAATATTTCATAAATTATATTCATGAAAAAAGAAAAAAAAATATTTGTAGATAAAAAGTATACACTTGAAAAAATTTTTGGTGAAATAAAGGAGACAAACGCCGATCGCATTATTTTGAATATTTCAAAAGGTTCAGTAGCAGAAGGGGGGATAGAAATATTTCAAGACATACAGAAACTCGGGAGAGAGGAGAAAAAAGAAATTATTATTGAATCAATTGACGATCATATTCTCGAAATTGCTTCACTCGCAAAACTAAAAGCGATAAATCCGGTGTTTCGAATCAGCGAGCGTGCCGTGTCTGATATCTTACCGGGTTTAAAAAAATCCATCCAATTTCCAAAAATTGAAGCAACAATTATTGATGAAACTCTCATTCCTAAAGAAAGGGAAGAATCAATGCCAAAAAGGGGGAGAAAAAAGAAAATTGAGGAAAAGGTTTCGATAGAGACAACCACTGGAGAAAGGGAAGAGGAACAAATTCAAAAAGAAGTCAGAGAAAAAAGAGAAGAAATAAAAGAAAAAACAGAGGCATTTGTTTTTGCTTCTCCGAAGAAAAAGAAAAGAACTTTAGTAAAAAATAAATATCTTTTTGTGTGGGGTAGTATTGCAATATTATGTATTATTGGTTTATGGCTCGTTATATTTGAACTCCCTTCCGCACATATCAATTTACTTCTAAAAAAAATTCCAATCAATTTCAGTGAAACAATTGAAATAACAACGGAAGCAACCCGTTATTCAATAGAAAATCAGGGAAAAATAATACTCCCGGGAGAACTTTTGCAAGCAACACAAAATATACAAATGACGTTTAAGGCAAATGGAAAAGAAGAGGTAAAAGAGAAAGCGAGAGGAACTCTCACTGTCCATAATTCATTTAGCTCTGTTCCTCAAATTCTTATAACAAAAACTCGTTTTGAATCTCCAAATGGAAAAATATTTAGAACAGAAAAACAAATTACTATCCCCGGATCGCGTGTTCAAAACGGTAAAATTATTCCATCATCAATAGATATAGAAATCGTGGCTGATGAAGCGGGTCAAGAATATAATATTCCGCCTTCTTCTGGATGGAAAATACCTGGACTGAAAGGAACGCCCAAATACAATGGATTTTATGGAGAAAACACAAAATCAATTTCCGGAGGAACAATCGGAGAACATCTCTCGGCTACCGATGAGGACAAAAAAAACGCAGAAACCGCAGTTACTACAGCACTAAAGAATTCACTCCAAGCACAAATGGTTGTTCTTCTTGGAGAGAAATTTAAAACACCCGAAGAAGGAATGCTATTCCAAATTACAAAAAAAGAGTTCCAATATCCCGAGAATGACCCTGAAAATTTCGTGCTCTATGAGGAGGGAGAAATGAAACAATTTGCGTTTGATGAAACGACACTGAAAGAAGCAATTATAGAAAAGAACAAAAAAACAATTTCCGGAGATATCCCTATGAAAGCAGAAAATTTCGTTATTTCATACACACTTCTTCAGCCTGCATTTAACGACGAAAAATTGACCGTTTCTGCCTCTGGAAATACAACATTCATCCCCGATATAAACATTGATCAATTAAAACGGGAACTGAGTGGAAAGACAAGAAGTGAAATGCAACAAATCATTTATTCAATTCCAGGGCTCGAAAATGCACAAACATCACTTGAACCAAAATGGGCGTTTTGGTTAGGAAGTGTCCCTAAAAAAGAAAGTAAAATTTTTATTACAACAGAATAATAATATGTATTTGTGGTTTCATCTCTTATGGGGTAAAATCAGAGAATATATATGATGGAACAAAAAAAGATACAAAAAATTATTATTGTGTCAATAACGACGCTATTTTTAGTTGGAATCTCATTTTTTATAGGGGTAAATGTTGGAAAAAACAATAACGGATTTTCGGCATCTGCGGCAACTCCAGAGAATTCAGTGCTCAATGCCGATCTGTCCGTTCTTTGGGAAACAATAGGACTTATAAAAGAAAAATATTTCGACGCAAAAAATATAAAAGATCAGAACTTACTCTACGGAGCAATTGATGGAGTTGTAAAATCACTCGATGATCCATATTCTGACTTTTTCAATCCAAGCGATGCAAAAAAATTCTATGAAGATCTTAATGGAAGTTTTGGCGGCATCGGTGCAGAAATCGGAATGAAAGACAAAGAAATAATTATTATCGCCCCACTTAAAAACAATCCGGCAGAAGCCGCCGGACTCCAAGCGGGAGATAAAATAATAAAAATCGATGACAAAGTAACAACGAATATGTCTGTGGAAGATGCGGTAAAAGTCATCCGCGGTGAGCCAGGAACTGAAGTGCGTCTCATGATATTCAGGGATGAGTGGAAAGAGGCAAAAGAATTTAAAATCACAAGAAAGGTTGTTGTTGTTCCCACGCTCGACTGGGAAATGAAACCAGATGGAATCGCATATTTCAGACTCTATAATTTCAACGCAAATGTTCCGTCGCTTTTCTTTGATTCAGCGCTTAAAAGTCTTGTTTCGGGAACAACCGGAATTATTCTCGATCTCCGGAACAATCCGGGCGGATTTCTCGATGTTGCAACAGATCTTTCCGGGTGGTTTCTTCCACGGGGGAAAATAGCCGTAAAAGAAAAATTCTATTCCTCTGAAGAAAAGAATTTTTATGCAAATGGAAATCAAGCGCTTGTAAACATTCCTATTGTCGTATTGGTAAATGAAGGATCTGCGTCAGCGTCGGAAATTCTTGCCGGAGCACTTCGAGATCAAAGAGGAGCAAAACTCATCGGAGAAAAGACATATGGAAAGGGAACGGTACAAGAGGTGGACACGCTGAAGGATGGATCATCAATAAAAATTTCAATCGCCGAGTGGCTCACTCCAAGTGGACACTCAATAAATAAAAAGGGGCTTGCACCAGACATCGAAATAAAAATGACAGATGACGACATTAAAAATAAAAAAGACCCTCAACTCGAAAAGGCAATAGAAACGATAAAATCAATAATGATAAAACGGTAAATATGAGAGTTATTTTTCTCAAAGATGTGCGCGGTATCGGAAAAAAATCAGAAACAAAAGAGGTGAATGATGGATATGCGAGAAATTTTCTTATTCCTCGCGGATTTGCAAAAATGGCATTTGAGCGCGACGTAAAAGAAATCGAACGCAAAAGAGAAGAAGAAAAAATAAATCATGAAAAACGCATACAAAAATTCATTGCGCTGAGCGATGAATTTAAAAAAAATCCTATTGTATTTAAATTGAAAAAAGGAGCAAAGGGAGAAATATTCGGATCAGTCAGTGCAAAAGATATTATAGAAAAAATAAAGAAAAGGGGAGTAGAGGATATAAAAATAAATACCGAGAAACCGATAAAAAAAATCGGCTTACATGAAGTGGAAACCGATTTTGGAAGTGGAATAAAAATAAAGTTTTTGATTGAAATACAATCAGAGGATTAACTCAAGATTATTTCACTGGTGTAACGTTCACAAACTTTACCGTTCTCACTTTTCCGTCATATCGGATTTTTTTCTTTGTGGTGAATTTTACTATTCCTTCCTTCAACGCATAAAGCGTGTCGTCCGAGCCCTGTTTTACATGTTCTCCAATATGATATTTTGTGCCGCGCTGTCTGATTATAATCTCCCCGGGCTTTACTGATTGTCCATCCGCAATTTTAACGCCGAGACGCTTCGATTCTGATTCGCGTCCTAATTTTGTAGATCCCTTAGCTTTAGTATGTGCCATGGTTATTGAAATTTTGAGCTTATAGCTATGAGCGAAAAAATTTCATCATAACTATGAGCATCCCGCCTTTATTTTACTGAAATCTCCGACTTAAAATGAAAATTTTATTTATTAATACAATCTCTATTTCTACACAAAACATAAGATTGTAAAATAAGGGCGTGGATCGCCATTCCTTTCGGAATATTGATGGTATAATAATAGGAAAATAGAGGGAAAACGTCAACCCCGTAATGAAAACTCAATTGTAAACATCATATGAACTGCAATATTACAAATATTATCTATGCTTGAAAAACAAAAAATCTACGTCAAACAAAATAAAGATTATATCTTTTTTTGGATTGGTTTTTTTATTCTTCTTGTTACTGCATTCGGTATTGGTTTCTTATTAGGAAATCAAAATAACCCCACGCCTATTATTATAGAAAAGTGTAGTGAAAAATAGGGGATTGACAAAATATAATAATTGGGTTAAATTAATGGTAGAAAATTAAGAATAGGAGGTTGTGTGAAAATTTCAATACCTGATGTCATTGGTTGGGTGAGTATGGTTTTCTTTTTCCTATCTTACTTACTTCTTGCAGCAAAAAAGGTAAGTAACGATAATGCATCTTATCACTGGCTTAATTTTTTTGGGGCGTTGGGCTTCGGAATAAATGCGTTTTCCGGAAAGGTGTGGGCAATAGTTTTCGCCGAAATAATATGGGCAGGACTTGCCACCTTTTCGATATTAAGGATATATTTAAAAAGAAAGGGCAGATAATTCTGCTCTTTTTCTTTTTATAAATATCCAACCTGTTTCAGAATCTCCTCATTCTCCCATTCCCATAGTTTCTTTGCTCCCAGAAATGCAGAATAATCAGCTTTCCACTCAGGAAATTCCTTAAGTTCAATAACACCCTCTGTTTTTCCCCATTCATGTCTGCATTTCCACATTTCTTTATTTCCAAACTGCGTTTTTATCTGCGGACGTCCACCCTTTTTTCGAAGTAATGCCCCACATTTTTCACATTTTTGTACCTGATCAATTCGAAGAATCCATCTTGTTTCAATATCTGGGATATCATCTTTCAATGCAGCAACGTACGCCGATGTTTGAAGATTATAATCGCGATAGATTTCTAGTGATGTTTTTATATCTAAAACCCCCGTTTTCCCGCCAATGGTCGCAATTGCATCAAGCGTTCCCGCATATCGCTCATCACGATTTACCAAACGCATTTCTACGAATTCGGGATTTACTTTTATGTTATTTTCTTCTTCAAAACGCAAAAATGCGCTTATTGAGGGATAAATATACGGATCGACTTCGGGTGTTTTTCCCGTAAGAAGCGCCTCCACAGTCTCGTGCACCAACGTTCCCTCTTTTGCAGAAAGTTCTTTCATCCGTTCTCCCGCCTCGAAGTTTTCCATTTTTGCGTAGAAACGGTAAAGTGCCGGTTTTGCTTTTATCTCAACTATTTTTGTCACGCGGGGATACCATATGCTATCAATAGTATATCCATGTGAATCTTTGTATTCTTCAATTGTCATATCTTTTGTTTTTAGTTTTTTGTCTTTATCAATTTCTTTGTTTCCTCATTAATAGTCCCCGCACCCATCATAATCACTACCGCATCACTATGTATCCCTTTTAACTTTTCAAAGAATTCTCGTTTTAAATTTTTTTTATCTTCAATATAAAACACATTTTTCCTTTTCTTCTGAATTATTTTTGCAAGATTTTCCGATGTATATTTTTTTTCTTTCCCGTCTCTTCCTGCGACTTTATAAATAGGGAGGAGAAAGAGATAGTCAGCTGAATCAAACGCATTCACAAAATTATGAAAGAGAAGTTTCAACCTTTTGCTTTGGTGAGGTTCAAATATGCATATAATTTCCTTGTCCTTAAAGAATGTTTTTGCGCCCAAAAGTGTCGCTTTAATTTCTGTGGGATGATGCCCATAATCATCATAAATGACAGTTTTAAATTTCGAATTTCGAATTTTAAGTCGTCCCTTATATTCCATCCTTCGCCACACTCCATGGTAATTCCGAAATGCACGTAATACATCTTCTTCTTTTGCTCCAATATATTCCGCAACATAATATGCCGCAAGCGCATTCGAGATCATATGAGTTCCCGAAATATGTCTCATTGCATCTCGTATTTTTTTTGTTTTTTGGTCTTTTATGGAATACCAATGGACTAGAATATTCCTTTTTTTACCAATTGATTCAATTTGCCTTTTTAAAAGAAGGAGGTCTTTATTATCTTTATTTATTACAAGTATTCCATGAGGTTTTATTTTTCTAATGAAAGAGAGAAACGTTTTTTTTACATTCGAAAAATTTTTATACCAATCTAAGTGCTCTTTATCAATATTCGTGATAATCGCAATGGTGGGGGAGTAATTTAAAAATGAACTATGAAACTCATCTGCCTCAAGCACAAGTAAATCACCCTCTCCTTTATGGAAATTTCTGTCGCCGAACTCTTTTAATTTTGTTCCAACAATTACCGTCGGATCGCGTTTTGCTTTTATAAGTGCAAGTGAGAGCAATGAAGTGGTAGTGCTTTTTCCATGGGCACCAGAAATAGTAAGTGTTTTATAAAAACGGGTAAGAACACCTACCGCTTCCGCATAAGAAAGAAGGGGAATACCAGATTTCTTTGCTAAGACAAACTCAGAATTAGAGGGGGGAATTGCCTGATTGTAGATAAAAAGCCCTGTTTTATGCTCTAAAATACCTCCTTTTTGCCCTATTTTGACCGTTATGCGGTCTTTTTTTAATCCCCGCAAAATTTCACCTTCGACTATATCTGAGCCGGAAACTGACCATTTTTGAGACTTAAACCAACGAGCAAGGGCACTCATACCAATGCCCCCAATACCAATAAAATAAACCCTCTTGGGGGTTATATTTTCAAATGGCTTCAGGCTTGTATTCACATCTTTCATTACTTATATTATAAGCAGAAATTCACAACTGAAAAGGAGGATGTAATGTCAGCAATCATCAAAGAAACTATAGAAACAAACTCTGGGAAAAAAACAACATACACAAATCCAAAAGTAAACAACGCTCTTGCATTTGGTAACTTGTGTATACGGCGAGTATTCCCGACAGCAAATGCAGATGATTCGTATATCGAGAAATGTGTATTTTTTGAAAATGCAGAAAAATACATTGCGACGATAACAGAAGAGTTAAAACACCCAGAAATCGTGGAGCGACAGATACGTGCCGATGCACAACATCATGTCGAACGATCATTTGTTGATACACAGGGAAAAGTCGGCCTTAAAAACGCTAAAAAGGATATTTGTCCAATTGCTTTGTTCCACCTCATGGTACGGAGGAATATAGGAACGAGTTGTGGCGTCTCATCATGCCCATATGGCGGATTAAAGCGAACTAATGATAGGGCCGAACAAAACTCAAGAAAACTAGTGAAAGAAATAGGAGAGATAGTTAAATCATCGGGATTGAAAAAGAAATATCAATCACCGAATAATTTTATTGATCCTTCGGTTTTCATTGCAGAAGGCGATAAACCCAGTACATAACCATATGATACAAAAGACCAGTGGAGGAGTACTCCCACGCCGGTCTTTTTCTCTATTGCATCTGTCGCACAATATATGTTTTGCGACATCATGCATTATAATTGTGTCGTATAATAATTCTTTGCGACAGCTCTATTGCTCTTAATTATACGGGCAGATACGAGAGGCCCACCTTTAAGAGTTTTACCACCAACTCAAATCCCCAGACTATAAAATTTCCGACAACTCTAATTATCTCAGAAAAACTTACACCAATATTCTGTACGAGCCAAGAATTTATTTTATTCCACCATTCTCCAATCTGTGATCCGTTTATTGTCTTCTGTCCAATTAATTTCTCTCCTCCTTGAGGATTATCAGGTAACTTTAAACTACTGTTGTCAATACTTATTTTATTTAAGGAGTTCATAAAATCAGTGATAGGACCTGGGAAATTTATTGATGGAGACGATCCCGCCGTATCAGATGATTGCGCAAAAACCCCCATAGGGAGTACAGAAACGACTACGAAGAAAAATAAGAGGACTATTTTCATATATTTATTATACAACTAATTATGAAAGGTTTAAAATTAACTTCCCTATTGAATAAATTTATTCAAATTCAGAAAATTAATTTCCTCTCTTGTTGCTTTCAGGTCTCTAATAGTAAATTGGTGTACATTTTTATCAAAAGATATACAGCAATCCTGTATTACGGTAATTTTAAAGTCTCTATCGTAAGCATCTTGTATGGTGCTCCGCACACAAAGATTTGTTAAAATGCCGGCAACGACGATTTCTTTTATTCCCTTCAACTCAATATCTAAGTTTGTCTTAAAAAACGGACTAATTTTATATTTGGTAATAACGACATCAGATGTTTCAATATTTGTATCTTTTATAAACTGAATACACTCTGAATTTTTAGCGAACGCATCTTTAGAGTCCTTTTCTATGTGTCTAATAAAAATAATTTTGTAATTTTTTGTACGACAGAACTCAATGAGTCTATTCAATTTTTTTGTCGCGCGGACGAGATCGCCCACAAAGTACTCGGACTTAGGATTGGTCCATTCTTTTTCCCAGTCAACTACAAGCAACGCTTTTTTCATCATCTTTATTATAAAATGTGACTCCGTAGTCTACAATTTTTATTTTTTTCTTATCTTCCTCAATTCTTCTTTTACCACCATACGATCATCCCACGAAATTTGTCCCCCTTTTACCTCCATGCTTTGTTCTGCGCCTTTTCCAGCAATAAGAACGATGTCATGAGAATGTGCAAGCGAAAGTGCCTTTCGTATTCCATCTCGGCGGTCGTTAACAACAAACAGATCTTTTTCACGGACTTTCCCCGCATCTTCGCTCCCACGAGCAACTTCTTCCATTATCTGAATGGGATTGTCCTCATATGGATCTTCATTGGTAATTATCACAAAGTCCGCCTCTTCGGCCGCAATTCGACCCATAATAGGACGCTTCTTCTTGTCTCTTCCTCCGCCCTGCCCACCAAGAAGAACAATAACCCTCCCCTCTCTATCTTTCTTTAAATTCTTTATGGATCCAAGTGCCGCCTTAATACTTACTGCATCATGAGCATAATCAACAAACACAGAAAATTCTTGTCCTTCACTAATTTTTTCCATGCGTCCCGGGACAAGGTGAATATTCTGTAATCCTTTTTGTGTTGCTTCGTTTGATATTCCATATGCAGAAACCGTTGCAATAGCTGCAAGTGCGTTTCCTACATTAAAGTCACCAAGAATTCCAAGTGTATAGGTAATACCGGAAATTGAAAAAGAAACTTGGGAAGAAGAAACATTAATATCATTTGGAACAATGTCAGCATTTCCATGTATTGCATAGGTAACTTTTATATCTGCGTTATGTTTTAAAAAACGTTCTTTTTCTTCAATCTCATTGTTTACCACAATTACTTTAGGAATCTTTTTCCCTCCTATTTTCTTCCGTGACTGTGAATAAAGGATTTCAAATATTTTCTCATCCATATCTTTACACCGTTCAAAACTCCAATTGTGCACCGCGAGATACTCTGGATATAACGTTGTCATGACAGCCGCATCATATGCAATTCCTTTATGTCTCCACTGTTCCACTCCCTCAGAAGGAGTTTCAACCACAACACATCTACATCCAGAGTTATACATTTCTCTCAATAATTTTTGCAAGATAAATCTTCCCGGCATAGTCATGTGATATGGATTCATTCTTTCTTCATCACCAATGCGGATATTTGCGGTTCCCGTAAGTCCGGTTTTATATCCTGCAGCGGTAAAACAGGACCAAATGAGATTTGCTGTTGTGGTTTTCCCCCGCGTACCAAGAACTCCAATCACAATCATTTTTTTTGAAGGAAAGCCATAAAACCATGCTCCAGCATACGCAAGTATAAAATGGTACCAATTGATAAAAACCTTAGGAATAAGTTTTTTTATTATTTTTTTTATATTCAACATATTTTTTATTTCAAATACATTTAATTTTTTTCAAAAGAGAGTAAGCAACATACTTCGGAATATTCAGTACATAATCCCACGTCCCTTCATATTGCACTTCATATCCACCAAAACTTCTTTTAAATGCAGTAACTCCTGCCCATTCTTTTTTTGTATTACTAATCCCCCAAAAATCAAAAATTTCCATATTTTTTTCTTTTGCAGCACATATTGCATTCCACAATAAAAACGTTGGGGCATTATAACGTCCATATCCATATTCGGATGCGGCAAAAAGATATGTCGCTCTTTTTCCAAAAAACAGGACAACGGCAACGGCAACAATTCTCTTTTCAACCATTGCGCAAAACACCTCTGATCGACACTCCCCTTCTAAAGAAAAAATTCCTTCATAATATTTTTTTGGATATGCACGCAATTGATGTCGTGAGTTTGTTTTTTTGAATATTTCCCAAAAAACATCAAAATATTTTTTCTTTTCATCATATACACTTGCTTGTACAACCTCCACTCCCCTTTTTTCAGCAGCACGAATCGAATATCGCGTATCATGCTCCATGTTTTTCAACAAATCCTCTTTAGATAAAGTAAGATCAAGAAGGAGTGTTTCTTCGGGTTGTACTGAATTTACTTTTTTAAATCCAAATCTTGAAAGTGTTTTTCCTAACACTTCGGATTTTTTTTCAAATGGATCAATACGGATAAAAAATGATTTATGAAAATGTGTTTTTTTTCTTATCTCATTAAAAAAAACTTTCATGTCTTTTTCTCTCCACTCACCAACAAACCCGTGCGGAACATACAAATAAGATTGTTTGAGCGGCAGTGGATATCGAATTATAAGAGAAGAGATCCCGTCTATGTGCAATCGGAAAATGTCTCTCCCAAGGTGTTTTTGCAACTCCCCCCATTCCCACGATTGAAGAAATGATGCATTTTTGGAAATTATATTTTGATTCCACAAAAGCTGTTCATTCATATGGCTATGATCTAGAAACATAAAGCGTCGGATCAATATCTCCACCAACTGGCATTGGTCCACATACGCGCGAAGGTTGTGTTCCTTCTGGAAACCCAAGGCGCGCTGGAGTAAGTGTTTGAGAAGAAAAAACAGTGAAATGAAGATGTGCACCAGTGGCCCATCCAGTTTTTCCCATATATCCAATAATCTGTCCTCTCTCGACTGTATCCCCTAAAGAAACAATCTGACGGGAAAGATGTCCATATAGTGTCGTAAGTCCATTTTCATGTTTTATAACGATGAATTTTCCATATGCAGCTCTTCTGCAAAATTTATCTTGATCGCCGACATTTATTACCTTCCCTTTTTCAGCGGCAACAACTTCTGCACCTAAAAACCTTCCGATATCTAAACCATTATGATATTTGCTTTTATAATTCCTTGCTGCAAATGGAGTCGCTCCATATCCTTGCGTAAGCCGCCCCTCTGGCACGGGCCATAAGAGAACTCCCGGGCGTGGAAGTGGAAGTAAATTCGGGTCGATATTTTTTCTTAATTCGGCTTCTATTTTTTCAATTTCAAGAGAAATCTCATCCTGAAGTTTTGTTAATTCATCAAGCTGCTTTTCATATATAAGCTCCTGGTTTTTTGTCTGTGATAACACACTTTGCTTTTCCTTTTTTTGGTCTGCCAAAATTATCTGTCTATTCTGGAAATTTATTTTTTCAACTGCTTTTTCTTTTTTTTTGCCTTCTCCCTCTTTTATTTTTTGAGTTAAATCTACCTGGAGATTCTTCAGTTCTTCGAGATTTTCATAGAGATTACTATTGAGCGTTGAAATAGTGCGTGCCTCTGCAACACTTTCTGCAAGACTTTTATTTCTCAAAAAAATAATTAAAAAATTTTCCTTATCTTTTTGCTGCAACTCAGAAAAAAGTTTTCCTATTGTCTCTTTCTTGTTGCTGATATTTTTTTCTATACTTCCTATATCCTCAGTAAGTGACTCAATTTCCAACTCAATTTTTTCTATCGCGAGATTATTTGATTTTACTAACAGACCAAGCTGTCCAATTGTATTGTCCATTGTTTTTATTTCTTTCGAAAGTTTCGCATTTGATTTGGAAACATCTCCCAAATTTTTTTCTAACACAGCTCTTTGCTCCTGAAGTTCTTTCAGGCGCTGGCTTTTTTCAGCGATAAGATCACGAAGCGTTCCTCCGGTAGTTTGTAATTGGGCATAAGAAAACACAGGCGCGCATAACAAAAGGATAAGAAAGATACAAAAAACAAGAATAGTTTTTCTCATAAGAGATTGACTACGAACTCAGTTTCTTTATTGCGACAGAAATTCTTTCCAAAGACTCTTTTTTCCCCAATATATCAAGAAGTTCAAATGGTCCTGGAGAAGCAGCTCTTCCAGAAAGAGCAGCGCGGAGCGGCCACAACACATTTCCTCTTCCTTGCGCTTCCGCAAGTGGATTTATCGCACTTTCTAAAGACTCATGAGAAAAATCTTCAAGAGAAATAAGTGTGGCATGGATGTGTTTCAGATTTTCAAACGTATCTTTTTCGTTTGATTTTTTCCATATAAGAAGCGTTTTTTCATAGTCTCGAAGTTCAAAGAAAAAATCAGAAAGAGAAACAAATTCCCCGAGACGTTTCATGCGTTCTTTCTCTACCATAACCACTTTTTTCAAACGTTCTTTTTCTTCTTTCCATTTTTCCGGAATAAATACATCGAGCGCACTTATTAACTCGTCTGGATTTTTCAATCGGAGATAGTGTCCATTCAACCAATCTAATTTTTCCGGATTGAATACTCCGCCTGCTTTTTGTACCCGTTCAAAGCTGAATTCGTCAATCATTTCTTTAATACTCAAAATCTCCCTATCCTTTTTTGGATGCCATCCAAGAAGTACAAGAAAATTTATCATTGCTTCGGGGATATATCCCTCTGCCTTATAGTCGCCGATTGATTTGGCAAGGTCCCTCTTGGAAAGTTTTTTCTTATTTGATCCAAGAATGAGAGGAAGATGAGCATATACAAGCGAGGGAAAATTGAGTACTTCTTGCAACGCTATCTGTCGTGGAGTATTAGAAATATGTTCTTCTCCGCGTACCACATGTGTAATACCCATTTCAAAATCATCAACTACATTTGCAAAGTTATATAATGGTTCATTTAATCCCTTTGCAATAATAACGTCTCCAATAAGTCTGGTATCGAATGTCACTCTTCCTCGAACAAGGTCATTAAATGAAATCTCCTTTTCTGGCATTTTGAAACGTATTACCCCATTTTCTTTTTTAAGCCGTTTTTGAACTTCCTCATCAGAAAGAGATTTACATCGCCCACTATACTTCGGGGGAATCCCCTGACTTAATTGCGCTTGATATTCATCTTCAAGTTCTTTTTCACTGCAAAAACAATAATATGCATACTTCTTTTCCAATAACGTCTGCAAATAAAATTTATATCTTTCAAGCCTATCACTTTGCCGGTACAATTCATCCCATGAAAGACCCAACCACTCTAAACTTTTTTTTATATCTTCTTCATATCGCGCCTCAGAACGCTGTCTATCGGTGTCTTCAATGCGCAATACAAATAATCCACCTTCGTGTCGTGCAAATAGCCAATTAAACAACGCAGTACGTACACCTCCAATATTTAATGGTCCGGTTGGCGAAGGAGCAAATCGCAATTTCACTTTTTTATCTTCTTTTTGTGTCATATATTTATTTTCTTAATCCAAACGTTATAATTTCTTCGGCAATTTCTTTTGCAGCATTTGGTCTTGAAAAATTTTTTGCGGCAAGTTCCATAGCATGTAACATATCTGCGTGAGAAAGAAGCTCTTTTATTTTCGAAAGTACAATATGCGGAGTAAAATTTTCTTTTTCCAGCACGACTGCAGCACCTGATCTTGCATAGCTATATGCATTCGCTCGTTGATGATCGTTCGCAGCACTCTCTAACGGCACAAGAATCGACGCTTTTCCAAAAAATGCAATTTCAAAAATAGTCGACCCCGAACGTGAAAGCACTATATCCGCCGCGGAAAATGCATTCTTATACTGTAATACATCCAAAAGTTCGAATGAAGAATAGCCTGAATTCAGCTGTTCTCCTATCTCCCGTTGCAATGAGCGCACCGTATCATCCGCCTCCCTTTTGTTTCCCGGACCAACCTGATGAATAATCTGTATATCATCCTCAATAAGTACCTTTAAATTATTAAAAATAAATGAATTTATCTGTGCTGCTCCCTGTGATCCACCTAAAACAAGAATGGTTGACCTTAAAGGATTCAATTTAAAGTACTCTCTTGCTTGTTCCTTTCTAAATGCCCCTTCCATAATTTCCTTCCGTATCGGATTTCCCACCACTGCGGTTTTTGATTTTGGAAAATATTTTACCGTCTCCGGAAAAGACACCGCAATGCGCGTGGCAAAATGACCACAAAGACGATTAGTGAGTCCCGGAACGGCATCCGAGTCTTGAATGATAACCGGAATAAAATAAAATCGTGCTGCAAGTACTACAGGAAATGCACCGGGACCGCCTTTTGAAAACACCACATCGGGCATAATTTTGTACACCCAATACAGCGACTGAAAAAAACTCAAAAATAATTTCGGAACATCAATAAAATTAGCAACCGAAAAATATCGTCTCAGCTTGCTTGATGCAATTGAATACACGGTGATATCCTTTTCTTTTAAAATTGCATCAAACGGTCCTCGTGGTCCAAGATACGAAAGCTGAACATTTACATCGGGCATTTTTTCGAATTCTTCGGTGACCGCGAGAAGTGGATATATGTGCCCACCGCTTCCTCCACCGGTAAGTAAAACTCTAATCATAGAAATGTAAAAAAGGTGAGAAAAACTCGGCGTACATCTTCTAACGCCTATACCCTGATATGTTACCAATAATGCCACTCATCGTCAAAAAAACAGCAAGCGCAGTGCCCCCATAACTAATAAAGGGCAACGGAACGCCAGTAAGCGGAAGAAGCCCCGAAATAGCTCCAATATTTATGAACGCTTGCATACCTATAAGAGAAACGAATCCAATGGTAATTATTTTACTGAAACTGTCGGGTGACCGGCGGGCAATCATAAACCCTCTTTCAAGAAATATCAAAAAACCGAGCAACACCCCCATTGAACCGATAAATCCAAATTCTTCTGCAATAACTGCAAAAATAGAATCACCAATCGGTTCCGGCAAGTATTTCAATTTCGTTGTCGATTTCCCAAATCCAACACCATCCAATTGCCCGGATCCGATTGCTTGTTGAGCTTGATTAATATGATATGTGGCACCAAGCGGATCAGAACTTTTATCAAAAAATGTTTTTACTCTTTCCATGCGATAGGGAGTAACCAAAATCAAACCTACAAATACCACGGCGGCAAGGATGAGTGTCACAATAATAAACCGAATGTGCGCTCCAGCAGTGATATAGGCAATGATTGAGGTAAGGAAAATAATCACCGCGATAGTAGTTGATGGCTGCATCACTAATAATCCCAACACCACTCCCAGAAAAAGGAGAAATGGAAGTAATCCCTTTGTGATTGTCTTACTTCGAGCCTGTTTTCTACTTACCCACGAAGCGAGAAACAAAATGAAT
This sequence comes from bacterium, assembly GCA_021801565.1. Taxonomy (GTDB): domain Bacteria; phylum Patescibacteriota; class Minisyncoccia; order UBA6257; family GWB1-50-10; genus JAKANR01. The sequence continues at coordinate 204,137 of JAJYXV010000003.1, read as the reverse complement.
ATAAACTTCATTAATTCACCGGGTTGAAAAGAAAAAAAACCGAATGAGAGCCACCGCTCAGCTCCTTTTTCCTCTAATCCAACAGATGGAATAAATACGAGGATAAGAAAAATAATACCAATAATGAGGAGGGGAAGAGCAAACTTCTCCCAGTACTTAAGAGGAACAAAAAACGCGAGAAAAAAACCGATAATACCGGGAATAAGCCCATACATAATCTGATGTTTTAAATAATAATAACTGTCGCCGAATTTCGTTTTTGCAAGATCAGATGAGGCACTTGTAAGCATAACAAGTCCAAATATTGTAAGTAGAAGAACAACAACAATAAAAACATAGTCGGTTGTGTGTGTCTTATATGTTGAATCTCTCATATATTTAATGTGTTTTAAATAACATTCTTCCCCCGCGCACATCTCCAAGCACTCCAGCTCTTATCACATGTACTCCATTTACAAACACATCGGATATCATTGAATCTTTAAAAATAGCAAGATCGGCATAATATCCCTCTTTTATATATCCTCGACCATGAATTCCATATTTTGTTGCAGGGATCGAAGTAAATTTTGGAAGCAATCGTTCTATCGTAATATTTTCTTTTTTTGCAATAGCATGCATCGATGCAAAAATCGGTTCCCATGTTTTTGAATTAAATTCAGTTTTCAGAAAACTTGAGCCTCCAGATGAAATAATGGAAACGGGAGAATTAATGAAATCTCCGAGAGTCTTTTTATCCACATCATTCACCGAACACATCATTGTCATATGAGAAATCTGCATAAGGTAGAGGAGTGTATTTCCAAGAGACATTCCAAAATTCTTTGACATATCTCTTAGTGATTTTCCAACAAGAGAAGAAAGATACCTCGGAGCAATTGCTATAGTCACATTTTTTAAGTCTAATTCTGAAAAATGATTTATAATCCTCCTTCTCAAATGTGGAGTATGTATATGTATAAACATTTCTTCAATATTTTCATCGTGAACCCAGTGAGGAAGAAAATAATGAACAGGAACAATTCGCTCATATAGAAGAGGAATGTCAAAATGAATATTTGCTGCCGCTGATTCTTGTTCTATAATTACTTTCGTTTTCTTATATTGTTCCGCATAGTTTTTTATTGGAATGAAATGGCTTATTTCTGTTTTCGTCCCGGTTTCCCGAGCCGCTCGTAATACGTCATATACTGCCGACTCGAGACGCTTCCCAAAGTCTCTTATGTGGGTCGCATACACTCCATTTTTTTCTCCAACTATTTTAATAAGATCAAATATCTCTTTGTATGGAATATATTCTTCATGTGCGTGTTCAAAACCAGTTGAAAGACCAAATACGCCTTCTTTTAATGCGTCCCGTAAAATATCTTTTGTCAGCTCTCGTTCCGAATCAGTAAGATCTCTTAAGGCACCGCCCGTCACAAAATTTCGAATTGTGGTATATCCGATAAGCGTTCCAAAATTAACTCCAAATTTTTTACTTTTTAATACGCGAAATAATTCACGAATATCATGCCACTGTATATTTGCCGAAGACATTTGTGTGTGCCCCCAGTCAGTCGGCACATTTTTTCGGGCAAAAGAAAATGGGGCAAGCGATTCGCCGCAATTTCCCCCAATAACTGTGGTAATCCCCTCTTTAAGAAAATCTGCCTGAAGAGGGTTGGAAAAAATACTGAAATAATGATCTGAGTGTGTATGTACGTCAATAAACCCCGGACATATAACGAATCCCGCAGCGTCGATAATTTCATCCGCCTTTATTTTTTGAAGTAATCCGATTCGTACAATACGATCATTCTGTAACAACACATCAAGTTTTTGTGGTGCGTCCGATGTACCAACATATAAAAGCCCATTTTTGATAAGGGTCGTCATGTGTATTTATTATACCTCAAGTACGACAGATATTAATCCACAAAAGAAAAGCTGCAGGGATATTCCTGCAGTTTTATATTAATCAATTCGAAAAATATACGGAGGGGTTTGATTTAATCGAACAAAATCGGTGTATGCGAGAATTTTTGGATTTTCTAAAACCCACGAAACTGTCATAGTATAGTTTTCAGACTGTGGTTTCTTTTCCAGTGATTCCATCATTGTGTGAGCAACCTTAAAAAAAGGTGACTCTATTCCATCAATGAGTTCAATTGGACCGTCGTTATTAGCACTCATTGTCCATTTCTGAATATCCCTATATGAATCAACTCTTGCATCTGAAAATGACCAGAGTATTTTTGTATATCTTCTTTCTCGAGAAAAAACAAAATTTAAATATCCACTTTTCTTTTTCTTAGTTCGACCCACTTTCTTTTCGATTGCAATATTAAAACTTGCAAAAATGAGCTCTTTTTTTCCCTGAATCATCGGAAGAATTGCATTAATTGGAGAAAAAATTATCCGAGCAGGATTAATTATCACATCCATGAGAACCTCCTAAATAATTGAAAATTACTAATCTAACGTTAACACTCTTATTAAAATTGTGTCAATTTTTTTAATGATGTATTTTTAAATTCACCAAATTTGTTTTCTTTTATGGATATTCGTATCTGCTCCATAAGTGTATTAAAGAAAAATATATTATGAATACTCACCAAAGTTCCCGCTTCATTATCCTTTGATTTAAACATCTCTCTCAATTGTTTTTTTGAAATACCAGAAGCGCAGGCTTCACATCCACATCCGTGTTCTATCACCTGCGTATCGTCTTTGTATCTCCCCTTCTTTAAATCAATTCTCCCCTGTGCGGTCCATGCGGAACCGTGACGAGCTTCACGCGTCGGAATCACGCAATCAAATGTATCTATTCCCTTCTCAACCCCTAAAAAAATGTCTTCCACTTTCCCAATACCGAGAAGGTGTTTTGGTTTTTCTTCTGGAAGATTTGGAATTACCCAATCAAGCACCTCTCCCATTTTCTTTTCTCCAAATGATCCGCCAATTCCAAATCCATCAAATGGAAGTGCGCCGATATATTGTGCACTTTCTTTCCGTAAATCTTCAAAAATTCCTCCTTGCACAATGCCATACAACGCTTGTTTCTTCTTATCGGTTAATTCGCGATGTTTTGAAATACAAATTTCTGCCCATCGATGTGTTCGCTGAAGCGCTTCCTTTTGGTATGCATAATCATGCTCCGGCGAAGTACACTCATCAAACGCAAACATGATATCCCCTCCAAGTTTTTTCTGTATTTCCATTGAAAGTTTTGGTCCCAAAAAATGTTCCCCATCTTGATCGGTAAAAAATACTCCTTCTTCAGTGATACGCGTGAGATTCTCACTCGCTTTTTTCTTTTCTCCCCCCAACACTTTTCCCACCCCATGTTCACGACCAAATCCAAGACTGAACACTTGAAATCCGCCACTGTCAGTCATAATCACCGTGTGAGGAAGTTTCATGCGTTTGTGAAGTCCTTCAAATGAATCTAGTTTCTTTCCGAGTGTGCGCCACAAATGATATGTATTTGCAATCACAAGTTGTGTTTTTGCCCCTAATAACTGATTCGGAGAAACCGAACGCACCTCTGCGTGTGTTCCAACGATTGCATAAGATGGGGTTTCGACATCACCGCACGAGGTATGAATAATCCCCGCACGGGCGCGGGAATCTTTGTCTTTCTGTAAAATTTCAAACATTATAAATTATTTTTTGAAAAGCTCCGGATAAATGCAAAAAAGAGTAAATAGCAAACTAATAATAATCGGACCAAGAATAAAACCCATTGGACCGAAAAACTGTATTCCTCCGATAACACTCAAGAAAATAATAAATGGGTGTATGTTTACGGTTTTTTCGATAAGTATCGGGCGCAATATATTATCAGCCATGCTTACGAAAAATATTCCCCATAAAAGCAACCCAAGTGCAAACAATAAATTTCCATTAAAGAAAAGGTATAAAACTGCTGGGATGATAACAATCATAGCGCCAACCGCTGGAATGAGCGCAACCAGAACAAGTACAAGCCCCCACAATGCTGGATTCGGAATACCAAAAATCCAAAATCCTATTCCTGCCAAAATTCCCTGTATAATTGAGATCACTAATGTTCCCCTCACCACTGAGCTTGCAGTACTTGCAAGTGTATTCAAAATTTGTTTATCAAATCTGTCTTCAAGTGGACTATATGCAAAAAGTGCTTCTCTGAATTTGTTTCCATCTTTCAGAAAGAAAAAGAGAGAAAGAAACATAATGATGAGTCCGATTACCACCTGAGTCACACCTGAAAAAACCGACCCAAGATTATTAAATACCCAATCAATCCCCTGTTTCGCATATTGATTTGCATTTGAAGAAAACGACGGCGCATAGTTCGCTATCTTTCCTTGAATATATGTAATTACTCCCTCCCCCTCAAATACGTTTCTTCCGGGTTCTGAAAGATATTGGTACATACTTCTGCTCTCTTGAAACACTTTTGCACCAAAAAAATAAAGCGGGATAAAAATAATAAGAAATACAATAATAAGCGTAAGCAATGCCCCAATTCCCTCTCTTCCACCAATAAATTTCGAAATTTCTCTGTGCATCGGACCGAACACAACCGCAAACACCGCCGCCAAAATGATCGGATACAAGTACGGACGAAAAATAAAAAATGCCAATATAAGCGCTATCCCAAGTAATATAAATAACGTCGTAATTTGAAGTCTTTTATCCGCCATATGGTAAGTATATAGTATTTTATATTAAGTATTAAGTGTTTTTCTCATAGAGACGCGCAGCATTACGATAAGAACAGTATTCACATTTTTCCGACGCATCTGGAATGATATCTCCTTTTAAACACTTCTGTATTTCTCCCAACACAGGTTCTATCCATTTGTCGTTTCCAATATAAGGAATAATCTGAACCTTAAATTCGAGCTTTGCATCAAATGCCTCTTTATCTTTGTCGCCGTTTGCATAAACAAAATATCCCGTATCAGAAACTTTAAAATTATTCTTCCGCAAAAGCCATTGGTATATTTCCATTTGCCGTTTATATCCCCCTCGATATTCGGCATCAAGCGTAATTTCACTCGTCGTTGACGTTGCTTTGTAATCAACCACAATCAATTCTTTTTTTGAATTTATCCAAATATCATCAACCGCACCGGTAATCACAAAATTTGTAGGACGATGAAAATATTGAATTCCCTTAAAATTTTCACGCCACTCATTCATCATCTCGTGCTGAAATGGCACCGCATCAACTCCATATGCTTCCATAAGTGGATGCCTTAATCCACGCGCACGATGAATATCAAATTCTTTTTTGAGAAGTGTATCAACCGCAGAATTCAACGTAAAAGGAAACCCGGGAGGACGCCCCACACCGAATCTCCGGTCAAAATAGAAACACCGCGGACATTCGGTAAATAATTCAATTTTCGAGCGACTGAGTTTAAACGGATCTAATCCATTTGGGCTATATAGATTTCTTGTTCGTTGTCCAATCATATATTATTTTTTAATTTGAACCGGCATATTTTGGATCGGCGGATAAAGTTCCTTATCAATAACTCTTTCAAAACATTTTTCTCCAATTCCATGTTCCCAATTTCCACTTACCCCTCCGTATACTGCACGAGGAATATTTACATCACTCGCGCCCGAACTGTCAGTTTCAAATGTGGCACAAAGTACGAATGCTTCCGATCCACTCACTTTATATGTGTATGTATGTTTTGTATTTGGATCTACCGGCGCACTGAATCCCCTTATTGAATCATTGAGTGCGTCAAGATTCTGAGGAAGTACTTGTTTCCTCTGCCAATAATTTACAATCTCCGATTGCAACATTTGTAAATCGGATATTCGCTGTTCATCAAAACGTCGTGCACGTTCCATTTTCGGAGAACCTGCAATAAAAAATCCAACAATAACTACAATTCCTGCAATCGCTGAAATAACATATATAAATATTTTCACTTTTTTTGTGAACTCTTTATTTTTTAATTCCCAAAGATAATATCCGAATATCGATCCTGCCACAAAGAAAACAGTGAGTACCTTCAAAAGAAAACGGATAGTCAATTCACCTCGCATAAAATTCAAAAGGAGCGCAACAAGATCGCCCAGAATAATAAGTGCGGTTACAAAAAGTGTGAAGTACAAAAGCCACTTTCTGATACGCAATTCTTTCTTCTCCGGAGACACGCCATATTCCTTATTTAAAAACATACTTGTGGCAATATGCGTAGGAAAAAATACCACAAGCATTGCAATCGCCCATCGCATTGATTCAAATGATGACGACATTGAATAATATCCGGCAAGCACATCGGGAAACCAATAATTAATACACTGGAAAACGAGTGTTGAAAAACTAATTGCACTCGCATAAAGCGCAACAATTGATAAAAGATGAAGAAAAAAATCTTTCGGTGATGTCTCTGGTTTTTTTGTTATTGGTACCATTTGTTCCATGTATATAACTATACAAAAAAACCCGCTTTTTTAAAAGCGGGTTTTTAATTCTGTTTTCTGGTTAGTTATTACTGACTACTAATCACCCTCTCTAATATTTCATTCACAAACTCCCAATTCAATGTTTTAAAGAAACTCTCAACGTACGTTTTCTTATTCGTTCCATGATCCATGAAAAACGCATGTTCATACATATCCATCGCAAGCAGTGGCGTTGCATTCCACACCGCCCCGACATTTTGCGAATCCATTCCGTAATTATGCAATCCGTGATCCTTCCAATCGTATGCAAGTATCGCCCATCCACGTGCCGACATTCCTGTCGCAATAAAATCTTCTTTCCACATATCATACGAACCAAAATCCTTTTGGATCATTTCAAAAATCTTTCCTTTTGGAATCCCGTCTCCCCCAAGGAGCGGAAAATATGCCTCATGAAGCTTCATTCCATTTACCGCAAACGTTTCTTCTCTCTTCAATTCACCAATATAACTATAGACCGCATTTGCTTCCGACTTATCGGCTTCTTGAATCTTCTTCTGAATTTCATTCGTTTTCTTCACATATCCCTCATAGAGTTTCTGATGCTCAGTAACCGACTTTAAACTAATTCCTTCAAGATCCTTATTTAATTTCAAAGGATCTGCAATAAAATCTTTTAACATAAAAATAAAAAATATTTAACTCGTCTGACGACCCATTCATTCTATAAGAAATGAAGTCTTTGCAAAATGATTGACTAACGGTGTGTTTTAATTTTATAATACAATCAGCTTTTTAACTTATTTAAAGGAGGTAGTATGATTTTTAATTTTGAGACATATGTGGTTCTCTGGTATGTTGGATTTTCTCTTGGAATTATCTACTTATCCACCAATTTTGGAAAAAAATGGATAGGGAAACATAAAAAAATAGATGTAATTGCTGGGTTACTTTGCTCATTGATTACCGGTTTTTTTATGTACTTGTCCATACTTCTACAAGAAACCGCTTTTTTCTATCTTTTCGGAGATCGTCCGATTCAACCAGAAGAAAAGTATTTGTCACTCATTGTATATATTGGCATTATAATTACTATCTCTACGTTAACTGTGTTTTTTAGTGTGACGAAAAAGCACAGCTATTCACAAGTAAGGATATAAAAAAAAATCCCCGTAACTTCACGGGGATTTTTTTGTTACTAGTTACGAATTACTGGTTACTCTTATTCTGTCGTCACTCCGTCAAAATGATCTGCTACATCAGCTATTGCATCTACCTTTGTTACATGAATCGTTCCGTCTTTATGTTCGGGAGGCGAATATAGGGTATAAAGTTTCATCGGTCCATTTCCCTTATTTATCACATTATGCTTCGTTCCGGCGGGAACAATGATTGCATATTCGCTTTCGATTTTTGTCTCGATACCATCAAGAACTGCGACACCACTTCCCTCCTCAACGCGAAGAAACTGGTCAAGTGTATGCACCTCTTCGCCAATTTCTTCCCCTGGATTCAAATGCATAACGACCAACTGCGTGTTTTTCGCAGTGTATAATACCTTTCGGAAATTTGTATTTTCCTTTGTCTCCTTTTCTATATTATTTATATATCCTTTCATACAATCATTATAGCATAAAAAAATTGACCGAGTAGTAGAAATTCAATTTCGTCTTCGACAAATAAAAACATCTAATCCATTACTTCCCATAATATAAGAAAAAACATTTTATATTATAGACCTTACATTTATGTTTATTGAATTTTCACTACTCGGTTGACAAATCAATAAAATATGTTATACTTGAAGATAGTAAATAACAAAACAGGAACACAAAAATGAATGAAGGATCTAACGAGGCATGTGTGATTGAAGTAAAAAATGAAAAAAACGAGTTCACCCGATTCATCGTTTTAACTTCTTCACAAATAATGGTCGAAAAACATAAAGGAAGATTATATATACGGCCATTTAACTTACGAGAAGTAGGAGAATTTAAAGAAATGAAGAGATTAAAAGTCTCTCACAAGTTTGCAGCTGCAATGATAGACGCATTTACTAAAAACGAACTCATCCAAATACATGAAGATGAATTCGATACGGTGATGAAAATTACAAAATAGTTTAAAAATGCCCCACAATTATGGGGCATTTTCCCTTACTCAAATTCTATAGAAACAATTTCTGCATTTGTTCCTACACGAACCGGCGGCCCCCACGTCCCTACCCCATCCGAAGTATATACACTCATATTCCCAAAAGATTTTAATCCGCAATCATATCCTTTATATACAAGCTGTGTAATGAAATTGAGCGGCCACATTTGCGTGCGATGGGTGTGTCCTGAAAGTTCCATATTTACTCCCGCTTTTTCTGTAATATCCAAATCAAACGGCGCGTGTTTCAAGAGTACGCTTGGTTTATTTTTATCAATGAGATTTTTTAACATTTCTTCGAGTTTGGTGCGATTCAATGAATCCCTGTAATCAACACCAACAATTTGCATTCCATTGATTTCTTTTTTCTCATTATTTAACACCGTCATCCCCGCATCCCCTATAAACAGATGAAATAAAACATAATCATCTAATGTAGTATATAATAGATGGAAAGGTCAAAATAACAATTAATTATGGAAGAAAACAAAAAAGAGCATACTGGGGTATGCGAACATATGTGTGAAAACGGGTGGTGTAAAAAAATGTGTTGCCACGGAGGAAAACACATTCTTCTCCGCTGGATACTTGGCATTCTTATCCTTATTGCCGTGTTCTCACTGGGAGTAAAAGTCGGTGAATTCAAAAGTGCTGTCTATGGATATGGCGGCGGTTTCGGATGGAATATGCACCGCGGCGGATATCCGATGATGTTTTATGGATATAACACCGGCGATTACGGAGATAATTTTATTCCGGGAAGAATGATGCGCGGGTGGAATCAATATCAACAAAATACCTCGAGCACACAGCAATAGCTCCATTCGTTATTTTTCAAAAAATCCCTGAAATTTTTCAGGGATTTTTTATGTAACAATTATTTACGCTTTCGATCACTGGTTTGCTCGCGTTTTTCCGTCTTTTCTTGGGAAGATTTTCCGCGGCTCGTGTCGGTATTTCGTGGAGAAATAACAGGTTGCTCCCGCCTTCGTTCAACATTTGTACCTCTCCGAGGTTCTGTTACTGGCGGTGATTGTCTTTCCAGTGGACGTTCGTCACGCACTCTTCTTGTTTTATCTCGATGTGAATTTCGATCCTCCGGTCTTTGGGTGTTGGGCGGTCTCACTCTGCGTTCTCCATCATTTCCCCGGATTCTGAAACGGATATCTTCATTATTGACATGTGGAGGTCTATATATGTTCCACCGGTCACTCCAATTTACATAAGGACGATTATACCAATAGTCCCAATATCCAAATTTATATCCATTCCAATAGAATCCGTACCAAAGGTTATGCCACGGGTTATACCAGTAAGCATCACTGTACCAATATGGGTATCTGTACCCGAGATAGAGACCAGATCGCATCCAGAGATTGTCGTAAAAATAATTGTTTTGAATTATTATTTTGTTTGAATCAGAAACAACCGATTCATATGTGCTTTCTCTTTCTTGAACTCTAAAAGTTGTATAACATCCATTCAAAATAAAAAGAGAAGAAAAAAGAAACAAAACGAAACTGAAACAGAAAATCTTTTTCATCTCGCACCTTCCTTTTGTTTGATTCTCAAATACTATCTACTTTCTTTAGTATAGCAAATCGAGAAAAAAATTTAATTCTTTAAAATAAATATTTCAAAATGCCGATTTTTGTAAAACTCTGTCGCGCGCGCAATTTCTTTTAATACAATTTTTTATTGTATATATCTAACACCAATTTTCCGTCTTTTCCCAATTCAGGATGTCCCTTGTACACCGTTACTCCGCAATTTATCGGTTTTTCATTTCTATCGATATAAGTAAATTGTTCTCTATCCCAGTGCTCTAGATTTGCACGGAAAGAAAGAATGGTAAGATGATGCGAAATTACAAGGACATTTTCCTTTGCATGTTCTCTCACTAGCGTCCCCAAAAAATCGCGCACACGGTCACGAACATCAGTTTTGCTCTCTCCATTTAAAAAACGATATTCATACCCACCCTCTAATTTATAAAGCAATCCCTGAAGCGGATTCATCACATTATAGACACGCCAGTCATTAAAAACAGTTGCAAGCCCATGTTCTTGTTCGCGAATACGTTCTTCGTATACCGTCTTTACTTTCTTTAATTCCTTCCACTCGCTCCGCATCGCATCGAACGTGTGTCGTGTCCGCGCATACGGAGAAACATATATGACATCGGGAAATTCAACCGTCTTTTCCAATTTCTTTCCCACTTGCTTTGCTTGTATGATACCAGTTTTTGTAAGCGGAGTATCATAATCACTCATCGAAAGATTTGTCGCATGCCACACTTTCTCTGCAAGTTCTCGCAACTCGTCACTCACCCATCGCTCATTTTTTGCTGTTTTAAAATCACGATCAAATAATTTACAAAAACGGTCGTAATCTTTATGTACGCTTTTTTTTACTTTCAACTCATTATATTTTGACTCTCCATGTCGTATGAACGTTAATGTATTTGGCCATTTCATATATTCAGAATATCACATATTTTCAAAAAAACGCAGAAAAAATTGACACAAACAAAATCAAATAGTATAATTAAGGACAGATGACAGAAAGCAAAAAAGATTTTTATGGATTAGGCATTGCTCCGGGAATTCTCGAAGTCATTACTAATAAACTTAATTTTAAAATTCCAACTCCCATACAGGAACGTTCAATCCCTATCTTAATTGAGGGAAAAGATTTAATGGGCGTTGCACAAACAGGAACGGGAAAAACACTTGCGTTCGGAATACCGCTCATTCAACGCGTACTTCAGGGAATGGGAAATGGTCTGGTGATAGTGCCAACACGCGAACTCGCACTGCAAATTGACGAAACACTTCGAAAAATTGGCACACCGCTTAGTTTACGAACAGCGGTAATCATCGGCGGAGAATCTATCTCAAAACAAATCCGGGATCTTCACCGTAATCCGCAAATTATTATCGGAACTCCAGGAAGAATTCTTGACCATTTAGAGCAAAAAACGCTTACATTACAAAAAGTGGGTGTTTTGGTATTGGATGAAGCCGATCGGATACTCGACATGGGATTTGCCCCACAACTGCAACGTATTCTTTTTATACTTCCCCGCAACCGACAAACAATGCTTTTTTCGGCAACCATGCCCGAACAAATTATTAATATCGCAAAAACATATATGAGACTCCCAGTACGAGTCGAAATTGCACGTTCAGGAACCACTGTAAAAGATGTGACGCAAGAATTATTTTTTGTGAAGCGAGAAGAAAAACCGCGGCTTTTAGAAAAAGTGCTTCAGGATTATCGCGGTTCGGTGTTGGTGTTTTGTCGGACAAAATATAGTGCAAAAAAAATAACCGCGCTCGTGCGTGCACTTGGGCATAAATCAATTGAAATGCACGGAAACCGATCGCTCAACCAGAGAAAAGATGCACTAGAGGGATTTAAAACCGGAAGATATCGAGTGCTTATTGCAACCGATATTGCCGCACGCGGTATTGATGTCACAAATATTGAATTGGTACTGAATTATGACCTTCCAGAAAATGCGGAAGATTATGTGCACCGCATCGGTCGCACCGCGCGGGCAGGAATCACTGGTCATGCAATTTCGTTTGCTGAACCGAATCAAAAAGGAGATGTCCACTCGATCGAACGATTAATCAGAGGAACACTTCCCATATCAAAAACCCCAACTCTTCCCCCACCGATGCCTTCAAAATTTAAAGTTGATAAACTAGAAGAAAAATTTGATCCGCGAAAGCAGAAAAGAAAGTTCCATCCCCGCGATCGTAAAAAGAAATTTCACGGAAAAAGACCATATTCCAATTCAAGCTTATTTAGAAAAAGGAGATAAACTAATTTTATAATAACGTTAACGTTCGCCGTATCGCATCAAACTGCTCGAGAAGAGTTTTGCGATCAAACTCGTGAACGGCTCCTGGTGTGTAATTCTGTATATTCATGGAATGAATAAGGTATCGCACCGCTATACATAGATTTGTTCCTGGAAATGCCCACACCGTTTCATCATAATAATTTCCCAATCCAACACCAGTTGTGGTCGCAACAGAGTATTCAACATCTGCATCTCTCACAGAAACCGCTTTCATATTTTGGTAAATAAATAGATTTGCGGTGCAATTTTGAATATTTGGGATTTCTTCGATTGATATACCTGTATCATATCCGGAGAGATTCGTGCCCGTGCTCATTTCAAGCGGAATGGTAAATTTCACGCCCTTAATTTCTTTCCCTGGCCCAAGTGCTTCATATTGATATGTTGTGTTCACTAAATAGTCGGCGGGATAGCGAAGCGAAAAACCTTCGGCGCTGTTTGCATAAATTTTAGAAAGATTTCCTGATTCGGGCGCAATCGCTATACAATCCATATATGTTTCCTTATTGTGTTCAAGGAGAAACGCTCCATTGCCCTTACTCCAGAAGACAATTGATTCATCACTGTTTGCATAACGAATACCGCTTGCCGAAATTGTTTGTGGAAGAGATAATGTGCGTCCATCGCTTAATGTAATATCAACACTCCCGTTTGGTATGGGCCGTTCGCCCGGCTTTGCCTTGATGGAAGCGCTAATAAGATACACCGCCTGAATTGTTTTTGAATTTTTACACATATACAAAACCTTATTTTCAAATTTTGGTTCCGATATGCCATTGTTCCGTTGCGGAGCATTTGCATATAAAAACCACGCTCCAACAATAATGAGCGCCAAAATTATTCCTGTAAAAAATATTTTCATTATTATTGTAATGTTTTTAGTTGTACCACCTCACTATCTTCTTTTATCACTCCTTCCCTATCCAATCCGCGTATCAATTCGACATAGGGAAATTTTTCCACCCATTTTTTAAGCGCTTCTTCCTCTTCATTTTTTCCGTATGCAAAACCGATATATGGAAGCGGAATATTCATATCAAGATTTTTTCCAATCTTTGCAAGAAATTTGCAGTCGTCCAAAAGTGACGGATCTTCAAATATTATCTTTGCTTTTATATTCAACTCGCGATCTGTAAGAGGGCTAAATTCCCTATTGAAACACCAAAACCCATCATGAATAATCTTAAAATCTTTATGCAGGTTTCTAATGTTATTTTCTGGTTCAGAAGGAAATATTTTCTCGAAAAGCTTCATCATATAATATTATCACTTCTAAATTAATTTATCCCATGTACTGGTTATACAAAACCAGGGAAAAAATCAGTTTTTATTTTGCTCCGTGTGACACCCATATCGCGCAATGTTTTCTCAAAAGTGGTAACCATAGAACGCGGGCCTGAAACATAGAATGTGCGTTCAAGGTAGTCCGGCACTTCTTTTTTTATCATTTCCGCATCAATAAATCCATAAACAATCGGCCATCTCGGTTGCATCTCATTTTTATCTGAATTGGTTACGGCATAAACAGTTTTTATGCCGAGCATAGATTCCGCGCTGTCAAAAATATCTTTATAGGCAATGTCACTTATCGTCTTGTTTGAATAAAGCATTATAATCGGTCGCTTTTCATTTTTATCCAACAGATATTTCATCATGCTCCGAAACGGCGTCGCGCCAATGCCGCCAGCAATAAAAGCGATTTTTTGATCTTTTTTATCGGGCAATACAAAATCCCCGGCACATTGGGATGCAACAATTGTATCTCCTTTCTCTAAAAACGCGATTCTGTTTTTAAAGCTGCTTGGCTCAGGATAAAACCTGACTCCAATACGCACGTCTTTTTCTGTAGGAGACGAAGCAATGGTGAAATATCGACGGTTCCCTCGCGAATCCGGATCACGGTGGGAAAGCGTCCATTCCATATATTGACCGGGTCGAAACGTAAAATTCCGATTATTTGTGAAAACAAAATCATATGTATTATCTGCAACCTTCACTCGCTCTTTAAGACAAAGAATGAGTTTCTCTTTCGGGCTCACGATATAAGAGAAGATATTGCCGATAACAAGTGCGAGTTCTGGAGTTGAATACAGTGAGCCTATATGAATAGCGGGTACAAATAAAAATCCAACAAGCGCGCCATATCCAACGCGAAACCACTTTGTGGGAGGAGTCGTTAAGGGCTCGGTAAGCATCACAAAAGCAAAAAACAGAAATGCCGAATTAACAATGGTCTTATAAAGTGCAATCACCGGACTAGTACCCTTTATAAAGGCGAAACTAATAATAGTAACAAACGCAACGATAAAAAAACTAAATATCAAATCAACCCGACGGATTTTTCTCACAATCAACACACCGCCGATAAAAACAAACGGAAGCATATACATAGTGCCAATCCACCAGCTTGCTGATTCATTAATTGTAAATGCCGTAAGTGTCACGGCGAATGCCACCGGATTAAAAATATGTTTTTTACCTATCGCAAAAATATATTTTGATGCCATTGACCATATTGACGCCCATAAGGCAAGTGAAAGAAATTGGGAATAGTCATTTCCCTGCGGGGGGGTGATAATACAGAACAAAATAAGTGCGGTAATGTAGACTGATTCCACATTTGCCGGCGCTTCAAATACGCGCGCAAAAACGAAATTTGTTATCCATGACACTGTTGTAATAATAACAGCGGATAAAAGTAGATCCGCCGGAGCATACGGAAGTAACTTGAAAAATGAAAGCGCAAGTGCCACAACAAAAAAGAAAAGCAAAACATAAAGGACAAGCCGATACATCGTGGTTCTGTTCAAAAAATCATCAACAAAATTAAACATATGAATTGGAAATATAATTGGCAAATCCGCTCGTCATTATAGCATTTCCGTCATGGTTGATTTGATACCCTTCAAATCCTTCAAGTCTTTCAATAAATTCAATACCCGCGTTTTCCATGGCAAATGCCGCAGTGGCAAAACGATCAGCTTCGTATACATTTGGTCCAATAACGGTTAAACTCAGCACATCTTTCAGTGGTTTGTTTTTATCATTTGGATTATAAATATGCTGACCGCGGAGGTAGGTGCCTGAAGTAGCAATTCCTTTATTGCGTAAATATACTGTTTTTACCACTTCTCTTTTTTTATTGAATGGATTTTGGATGCCAATATACCACGAATTCCCTTCTGTGTTTTTGCCGCTTGTTTCTATATCTCCACCGGCTTCAATATAAAAATTCTTCACTCCATGACTACGCAAAATATTCGCCGCTTTCAAAATTGCCCATCCCTTTACAAGGCCGGAAGGATCATACGTGCCATTCCGCGTTACTATATCAAAATAGCCGCCAGTCAATCGTTTTGTTTCTTCGGAAAGAGCAAAAATTTCTTTCATGTCGTTGCTCCACATCTCTTCTTTAAGCTCCCCGCGATTTATGGCACTAATCTCGCTTGTTTCTTTATATGTACTAAATTTTTCATCTACAGAGACAAAATATGAAAAGACTTCATTAAAAAGTTCGGATGATGCCTCACGATCGTCTATTTCCACAATGATCGGCATGCCCATGATAAGTTGGATTTTTTTCATTTTAATTTTTTGCTTGAGCAAGTGCGAATGCAAGCGATTCGTTGAATGCTGCACTTGTTGCCGTTGCACCGGAAACCGCATCAACATTTGCATTCTGCGCTTGAATTGCCTCTGATGTTAAAATCGGCATCGCATAAGTATTAATCCGGATTGAGTTATTTCTGTCCTGCGGATAATTCAAAAATTGTACATCAGCAATTTTTCCACCTGAAACGACAACTTTTACCTGTACGTTACCATAATATGCATCAGCAACCGAACCGATATATTCCCCACTGCGATAGAGACCAGGGTTGGCGGTCGGGGTGGTAGGCGTCGGCTGAGAAACCGGTGTCGGAGTGGCGGGTTTTGGTTGACTTGTTTGTACCGGAGGTTTTGTTGGAGAAGGAATTTTTTTGCCAAAAAGCGAACCAAAAAATCCATCATCATCTTCATAGTCGTCTTCACTAGGAACACGATGTGGTTGAATAACCGGCGTTGTAGGTATATACGTCGAATCAGCTATCGGTACATTATTTTTTTTGCTTTCTCTATTTATCGCCACGGATAATGCACTAAGTCCGGTTATGCGTTCATACGCGGCATAAATAATAAAAGAAAGGATAAGAGAAATAGATAGCAACTTTTTTTTCATATAAAAATATACTCGTTTTATTAATACGTTTCAGAACATAATAATAATACATTTTGTCCGGCGACACTAGCATCTCAATATAGCTTATAAAATAAACAAATCCCCCTTCATCTATCTGCTAATAAACAAGGATACGCATCAAAATAGAACACGGTATCATAATCCAAATTTTGAAATTTTTTCCCTAGAAAAAACGTATAGAAGGTATAGAAATAAAAGAAAGGTCGAACAGAAAAGACTTTAGGTATTTGTTTTATGTATAGAAAAGGAATTATTACTGCTTCATTTATGCTGGTTGCATTAGCCTTTTTGGCTATTCCAGTATCCGCACAAGTTCCCCCTCAATCAACTTCAACGAAAGCAGTGAGTAGTGGGAAGCACTTAATCAAAAAAGTGAAAAAAACCGTTGCTGTAAAAAAGGTGAAAAAAATACAGAAAATGCAGAAAATACAAACCGTGGCAATCGCTGGAAATGAGTTTAGTTTTTTACCGAATGAAATTCATGTAAAAAAGGGTGCACGAGTAAGAGTTATTTTTACCAACACCGGTAAGTATCCGCATAACTTTGTCATTAATGAACTAAATGTGAAGTCAAAAACTATTAAATCGGGTAAAAAGACAAATGTGATATTCACCGCAAATAAGACTGGAAGCTTTCAGTTTTATTGCAGTGTCCCAGGTCATCTCGATAAAGGGATGAAAGGAACAATTGTAGTGGAATAAAAAAATATGAAATAACAAAAAAACCCGATTTCACATCGGGGTTTTTGTATTACATCAGGTAGTTTTCTATAAAAGCTTTTTCTTTAGCATTAATTCAGGTTTTCCGGCATTTAATTCTTTCCCTACTTTAATTTTTGTCGTTTGAATAAAATTCCAAATTTCTTTTTTAACCTCGGAAATATCTTCCGTATCATCTACTTTCAATCTCTCAACTTCCAAGAAAATTCCTAAATCTTTTACATCTTCAAGAACAACTTCATAATCATCCGTGATATAAGTATTCTTTTCATTATCTATCTGTAGAAGTATTTCAAATCCCAAATGTTCAATGATTTTTCGAATGATCTCGAAATCACCCACCTCAGTTTCGTGCTCATCAGAATATGTCCATTCCCCTTTCTCGGTGAAATGATCAACTTTATATGCAATGGAAGTTTTCTCATCTTTCGTGCGCACGCGAAAACAATTGTTTAATCTTCCTTCTTTATCTGGCTGAAGATTTATCCGTAATGGATCAGAAAAATAAATATCCAAAACACTCTTTTTCCCAACAAAATGAAACTGCTCAAGTTTTTTAAGCGCACTTTCTTTTGATTCCAATACATCAACAAGAATTTCAATTTCTTTCATAAATTAAATTATATTTTATATTCGACCTAAACATCAACTACCGCATATTCGGCATATATTCTATCAAACACTGTCTCTTGCTTTCATCAATTTTTGATTAAGTCTTGATGATGGAACTACCTTAAGAAATTGTACCCATACTTTCTGTACGTCTTGGGCTAATAAGAGAAACGGCCAAGATTTTTTATTATGCGGTATCAATAAGCGAGTGTAGGTGAGATGAGCCACTTCCTTTCCAATGCGACTCCTCGCATCCCGTATTCTTGGACTAAGGGGGAGGCGTATTTTAGGCCAATTATTTTGGTCATCAAAAAATTGATTTGCAGAAACATCGTCGGACTTTAAATTATTTGGGGAATATAAAAAATCAACTACATTGCGAAAGTGAATAATAAAAGATTCGAGCAATGCGTTCTTAATCTGTTCGTTTGTTGAAAATCCCCTCCCTGACTGTATTCTAGCTAATTCAAAAAACATCCAAAACTCATAGTTTAAATGCTCACATATTGCTTTTAATTTTTCGTCAGACATATTTTTTTTAATCGGGACCTTCCAATGTGCCCTGAAATTTTCGACTTCTGATACCAAGGCTTCTGCTGATTGTCCTGTATATCTGATAACACTATCGTCTACATATACATATGCAATTGGCTTCCCTGGATTTTCTCCCTGCATTTCAGGATTATGGTTAATAAAATCAACAGGAATTGAAAAATCTTCACAGTATTTTTTAACAAATTCATTTCCTCGCGTTGTATATATAAGAATCCTAAATCCTTTTTCTTTCAGTAAACGCATTGCTTTTATTGTTTCTTCTATCGGCTCCTGAACATCATGATGTGATACAAACCCATTATATTTCGCAATGGTCCCGTCAAAGTCAAAAGCTATAATTCTTCCTTTTTTTATTTTTTGTTCCATAAAATTTTCTAGTATTATAATCTTCCCCTAAGAATCGCAATGAATTAACAAGACAACGCTTTTTTCCCTGTTCTCCTCAAGAGTTTTTTTCACGAACTTGTCCCATTTTAATGTCAGTCTTTCGTTTTCCTCGTCATTCTCACTCCATTCACTTTCAATCCAACTGCAATCTGAATTCATTATTGCTTGAGGAAAGAGATCGTTGAGCATTTCAGTGTCATTCATAAGACGGCTGGGAGTAAAAACATCCATCAATACCCAACTATCAAATTTTCTATTCTCGTCTTCAGTGTTTCCATATGCGCAATATTTATCAAGTGGTTTTTTTACTTTTTGTTTCAGTGCATATAATAACTTCTCATATCCATTTGGTTTTCTCTTTTCGTGAGAATCCAAAATTTCATCAAAGGTCATTTTTTCAAATTCGTTATCCATTCTCTTCGTCTCCCTATCCCTTTCTTCCATGATTTCAGGAATTCTTTTTCTCATGGACTCATCTATATTTACAATCGCAAAAGCGTAAAAATGCATAAATTTTTAGATAAATAATTTATTGTAAATCCAGCAATTCGGAAACTGCCACCCAACCTGGTAGTTTTCCGGTAATCCTAAATATTTACGCCAATATTCTGCAGTAACTTCTTTATACATATACATATCCTATCACACCCCACAAAATTTAAATTACTTTTGCTTTTTTCAAAACTTCTTTCACAGAATACTTATAATTATGCGTTTTTTCCAATGCCTTGCGCGCTTGGTTTTTTGTGATAAATCCAACTGTTACCTCTCTTGCGAGACGGGTTGCATCGGGATGAAATCCGAGCATTCTCCGCGCCTTGCTTTCCGCAGCACGGGCAAAAAGACAGGAATTAGAATTTGATTCCACCAGATCTTCTCCTCGAGGAATTTTCCACCCAAGTTTTTTCAAAATCTTTTTTGTATCTCCGATTTTTCTCTGAAGAAGGAATGGAAGATGCACCACATGCACCGCGGGTTTATTCTTAAATGGTTGTAATTTTCTTATTGCAGAAAAAACAAATTTTTTAGATTCACTATTTTGGCTAAGTCCCGCCCACTCGTTAATTCCAAGAACCACCACTCGCACACCATGCCGTAACGCTTCTCCATAATACGACCGGATAATCACACGCCTGCACAACTGACACGTCCGGATGAAAGGAATGCGATGTTCACACTTTATGGAATAATGTCTTCGTCCTTCTGTGTACCATTTTCGAAACTTTTCTTTCAATTCGGGAGATTCGCGTTCGTTATATAAATCAGCTGTGTTTTGAAAACTTGCGCGATCAGCAGGACGAATATATTTTCTCGCATCAATTTTTTCATAATCAACACCCAATTGTTTGGCAACTTGCCTCGCTCTTTTTGATATGTGCCTCGGATAGTATCCAGAATCCAATGAAAACGCGAGAGGAGTAAAACCCATTTTTTTCACCTCGTAGAGCATCGCTGTGCTGTCTTTTCCACCAGAGATACCCACCATTGCATCATATTTTCCTTTTCCACTCTTTTTTAAGGACAGGAAAAGTTTTAATTCTTGTTCAAGAGATTTTTTACTAAAATAGAATTTATATTTTTCACACACCTCGCACAAACCAAGCTTTCCGATGGAATATGATAAATTAGCGCTTGAATTTATGCATTGTTTGCATTCTTGTATCTCCACAAGTGCCTTCAATTGTGAAATAATTTCCCTCTCTGTAGTAACAGCAGTATTGAACGAGAGATGCGCAATTTTTTCTACCTTATTTGTGGAAAAAAGTCGTTCTTCGATTTCTCGTTCTTTTTCTGCAAATTTTCGAGAAAAATTTTCTCGTTTCGCCAATCTCTTTGTGATTTGTTTATTTGGTGCCTTCAGATAAAGAACGAAATATCCATTTTTCTTAAAGTAGAGAGAATTTCGATATCCGCGTATCCCCGCCACGATAAGAAATTTCTTTGAGAAATCTCTTTTGTGTAAATAAATGATTGTTTTCGCAATCACCGAAGAAGAATATTTATTCTTAAGATACGTGAAAAAATCCCGTGCATTTTCTCGGGAAAAATATTTATTAATCGGTTTTTTATAAATTTTCCAAATTACCTGGATAAATCCGTTTTCTTTTACAGGAAGCTTCTGAAGTGTTGAGGCGGGATAAACAACCAAACTTGATGCCTCAACATACTTTGCATTGGAAAAATTATAGACAATAGATTTCGCCAATGTGGTCTTGCCGGTTCCCGGGGCACCATATACAACAATCCCCCTATAAATCCGTTTCATAAATTAAATTATATTTAAATTTGAATCAGGTTTTGACTATTTTCTTTTTTACAGATCCCTTGAAGAGCTTAAATGCCGGGCGTTTTTCTTTTTCATAAATATAACGCATGCCAAGGATGTGACCGCATTTATGGCACGCCAACTTTTTATCGATATCCGTATATATTTTTGCGATTCGGTCGATATACATGCGCTTGAGCAATCCCGATCCGTCTTTTTGATAATAACAAAGTAGTTCGTCGCATTTCTCGCACTTTACCGCTAATAGTCGCGAAGAACCGCCGCGAGTCTTTTTGAACTTATCCCGCTTAAGCTTAATTTTCATGAAAATTAAAATATATGAAAATTAAAAAGCTCCATATGAGCATATTTTTGAATTTAAATTATTAAGATCGCCACAACTGCGATAATGAGAAAGGTAATCAAATTGTAAAAACTATCTGAGAAAAATCTTTTCCATGCAAGACCGCCTTCGGATTTACCCCAGAGAATATTTTGTCCAATCATTGGCATTGTAAAAGCGACCCAGATCATGATGACATAATAAAAAACCGCACTGGCTTGTCCCCCATTTTTGACAGTATAGCTTGCCACAAAGGCGATAAAGAATGATGTTAAAAAAGAAAGAATTATTTGCGCCAAGTAACTCTTCCACATTTTTGGCTTCGCTTTCGCAATTATTTTTTTCTTTTCTTCTTCCGACAATTTATCAAATCCGAGATACTGCATATGCCATTTCCCCATCGGGGTCAAACCAGAATACCAAAGAGTTCCCGTCATAGCACTAATTACCGCACCTAAAACACCGATTAAAATTGTTGTCATAAATATAATAATTACAATATAGAAATTATAAGGGAAAAACGAAAAACAAGCCAATCAATATGAATAACGCGCGTTTTCATAATCCCCACTCTTTTTGCGTTTCTTCATATTGTAATCTTAATTTCTCCACCAATTCCTCTGTGGCGTTTTTTACTCCATATTTTTCTAAAAAATTTAAACCAAATCCGGAACCGAGGTTATATTGCAAACTCCACACCGCAGCAGAAAGATCTATATGAGGGGTATCTATCCGCATGTCTCCCAAATCTATATAGCCAGAAAACACATCGTCTTTGAATATAAAATTAGGAAGGCATGCATCTCCATGCACTAATACTTTTCCCTTTCCTTGACTTCCAAAAGGACAATCTTTTGTCGAAATAGTGTGAAATTGAAATAAAACTTTAGCAAGTATACTTACAACCTTTTCCGCCGGCCATTCTTTTTTAAGTTCCGCAAGATTTTTTCCTTCAACTGCCGAGAGTAACAAAACGTCTTTATCCCCAATGTGTTCAAATTTGATTACCTCAGGAATGGGAAGTCTTCCGTTTAACCATTTTAGTTTTTTACACTCAGTTTCAAGATTTTCGGCAATTTTCAAAAAATAACTGCCGCGAGGTGTATTAATACAATAAACCTCGCTTTGATCTCCATATTTTTCTTTCCTTATAACAAGATTTTTGCCTAATTGAGTTTTAATCCAACCTATAAAATTTTCATCTAGATCTTTTATTTTTTTCATAATTTTTAGAGGCCAGAGAGAAAATAGACCAAAATATTCGAGTGATATATTAAACGCACCAAAACAATGCGACAAGAGCCATCAAAAATCCTTAAAAATGACATGTGATCTATTGTCGTTATTCAAAATATAATCTTTTATAACTTTTGGCCTAATATCCATGTTTCTAAAATCGGCACTCGGACATTCTACGTGACCTGGCATTAAATCATGTATTTCTAATTCATCATCGGCTATGTAAACAAAGCAGATTTCATGAATAGACTGATTCTCTTTTGATATAAAAAAGTTTTCGATGATGGTTTTAAATGTTAATTTTTCAATTTTAATGCTCATCTCTTCAAGAATTTCTCTTTTCGCGGTTTCTTCTGAGGTTTCATTTATTCTTATTCTTCCCCCAATAAAATAAAAATATCCGTTCGGACTTTTTTCGAGCACAAAACCATTTTTCGTTTTAATCAAAATTGCAACTCTGATATTCAAAATCGTATCTTGTATGTTTACTTCTAGATCCATATATAAAATAAAGTTGATATTATTGTATCACAAACTAATATCTCAAGAATGAAACTTGACAAATTTGATATAATAGTGCTATACTATAAACAGTTCAAAATTTTACAAACTACATAAGGAGATGACGCAGTGGAAGGTTTATCTCTCATACTATTGTCCATCATATATTTTTATGCCGGATATCGATACGTAAGAGATATTCTCGCAAGCACGACTGCCCCGGCGATTGGCACGTGGATTGTATTCGTGTGTGCTACCCTATTAAACGTTCTTTCGGTCTTTTCAGTTACCTCGTGGGAATTTGTAAGCAACGCTTACAGTCTCGGGGATTTTCTGATGTGTGTTATCATTCTGGGTTCATTACTTAAGAGAAGCACCATCAAATTAGAAAGATTCGAACGGATTTATTTAATCGTGGCTGGTATTATCGTCTGCTTCTGGGTATTTTCAAAGAATGCATTTGCGACGAATCTTTTGGTGCAAACACTTATTCTAGTCGGATATTTTCCGACACTGCATAAATTAATTCACACGAAAGAGAATCACGAGTCGTTCACTAATTGGACTCTATTCCTCTTAGCCGGAGCAATTGCATTCTATCCTGCCTACCAGCACGGCAATGTTCTTGCGATGATTTACTCTGTACGTACTATCTTCATTATTTCTTTCATGCTTTTCCTGATGAAGAAATATACGAAGAAAACCATATAAACCACTTAAGTACTTATCACTTGAGTGGTTTTTGTTTATCCAAGAAAGGTTATAGATCTCAAACGTTTAGAGCTGATAATAAGAGAGCCCTGGCTCAAAACTTCGCTCTCCATTCTCACTCGATACTGCACCGACTCGTGCTGGCCGACTCTCGAGTTAAAACCCGTGGTAGGTTCAAACCCCGCTTAGAAATTTAGCCAAATTTTATAATAAGGATGGAAAATTCTCCAACCGTCTTTTTTGATAAGTTCCTCTTTAATGTAGTCACTCGAAATTTCTTCCGGTATTGCATTTAGAGGTTTTGGATCATCGTTCCATCGGGTACCCAAATCTTTTTTATAAAATGGAATTCTGAATATTTTGGCATAAATTGGAATTTTATATTCAAGCATGCCAATTTCCTTATTTTTTACCGTCAGATATTTTTCAAAAAATATTTTTGGAAAAACCTGAAGAATAAACAAGCTGCAAAGAGGTGGATCGTCTGCATATCCGTAATTCTTTTTTACATACTTCAGAAAATTTAGATAATTTTGCCTTTCTTTTTCACCCGGTTTCGTCCAATCCCATTCGTTTTCAATTTCTTTATCCAAGTTCCTTAATCCAGACAGATAAATTTGGTTCTTATTTATTCCAGAAAATTGATCTAATAAAGAGTCAAAAATAAGCATATCCCATTGGACGACGACAATACTATCCCAGTTTAAATTTCTGCCCTTTTCGTTATACCAATCCAAAATCATCAAATCACCATTAATCCATTTCCAGTCAACATTTTTATTTGAATCAAACACATAAAAATCATCCAAATATCTTCCTAGTTTTTCTTTATATATTTCAGTATCCGAGAGCTCGCCACCAAAAAGTCCATAAATTTTTAGATTAGAATTATATTTCTTAATAAGCTGTAATCTGTTTTCGCAAACTTCTGGCTCTTTATAAAACCAAAATAAAACGGCTAAATTCATAATTCCTAAATATAATTTTTAATTTTAGTTCGATTTCTAGGAAAAGGGTATGGGTCTTGGTTGCCTTGAACCACGAGACGAGAGTCGCTTACAATGACGCTCTCCATTCTCACTCGATACTGCACCGACTCGTGCTGCCGGACAGGGATTCCCTTCGGTATACTCAGGGCAAGTCATCCATTCCGAAGAGCTTCGACAATCTCAGTACAAATATTATACCCAAGCTTACCATCTAATAACATCTGCTTCTTTGCTCTCGCCCATCCCTTGATTTGTCTTTCCCGCAAGGCAGCTTCATGCTTACTCGAATATTGTTCACAATAATATGAACTCTAGATCAGAAAACTTTTTTGTATAAAATGAGCACCCCCTTCGATGTTCTACTAATCTCTTTTTCGGATCATCAGTTATCCCGACGTAAAAAGTCTTCTGATCACAAAAAAGCATGCATATATACCACATGTTTTTATTATACCTCTCAGATGTGCTTGCACTGAGCTTGCCGAAGTGCTGCGGGACCTGGCAATCAAACAAAATTTTGTATTCTCAAAATTTTCTGACACCTTGCGGTTCCAGTACCTCCACCACAGGAAAACTTCCGTTTTCCCAACCCTTTTCCCGTTCGAATCCAGACCAACAATATAATGCAAAGCCGCTCACCTAAAAAGGCAAGCGGCTTTGCATATGCTGTGTTGTGTGGTCTAGTGCCACAACTCTTCAATCAGTATAAGGCTTTTTTGCGTTGCGTTCTAGCATTTTTCTGACCCCTCTAGGTCTTGGCTTATGTCGGATCAAAGATTGAAAATTTTCGAAAAATGCGCTATAATGTAAGAGTAAATTGAAAAGTCAGAACTAGTCAGACCCTATCATCGGAGGTTACCTCAAAGCACAATTTTTGCGACCAAGACCTAACCTTCCTCCGATTCTTCAAATACACAACTAATATTAGAAAAACCGGAACCGATGATAACGGCTCCGGTTTTTCGTTTACGACCAAAGGTCGTGTTACATGCAATAACAGTATAGCACATGAAAAGAGTAGTTTACCACATTACGCCCCGATTTACCGAAAATGGAATTGAATGGGCAGCTAAGCGCGAGGGAACGCAACGCGCTGCCGTCGTAGTGCAGAATAAACTTGACGCAATCCAGGCCGCAAGAGATATTCTTGAAAATTGCAATCTTGGTCAGATTAAGATCCATAATAAGAAAAATGTAATCGAGAGAGAATACACTTACGGCGAAGATCCAGAAAAATATAAGGGCTAGAATATAGCAATAAAAAGCTCCGCTGGTCTGACGGAGCTTTTTCGTAAATGAGACAATTGAGACATAGAAAAGCCATATTCAAATGAGACACTATAATGTCTTATTTATATTAATATAAAAGTTATTCACAATTCTACCATGTTAAATTTTTATGAAAAGATGTAGAATGGCAGTGTAGTCTTTTGACTACAACATTACAATTTCAATCATAGAAAAAGGCGGAGCTCTTTTGGCACGCCTTTTTTATTTTTATAAAGGTGACAATCAAGGCGAAGAGTAAAAAGTAATAATAAAAATAGTATGGAAAACGATAACGATACAATTAAAGAACGTCAACAAAAAGAAAAAGAAAGTTTGCTTGAACAGTTGAAGAAATTTCCGATTATTCAAGTTGCATGCCTTAAGGCAGGAATAAGCAGGGCTAGTTTTTATCGATGGAAAATCGAGGATAAAGAATTTGCTTCTGCCATAGATAAAGCGATCGAAGAGGGTGAAGAATCGATAAATGATCTAAGCGAAGCACAACTCATCTCAATGATTAAAGATAAAAACTTTTCAGCGATCCACTTATGGCTTCGCCATCACCATCCGAAATATGCATTACGAGTTGAGATTGCCACAAAACCCATCGTCGAAGAAGAACTTGTCCAAGAGCAAAGGGAGACTGTGGAAAGGGCAATTCAATTATTTTCTCCAAAATGAATTCAACCTATTCAAAAAACTCGAATCAAACAGAAATTGAAAAAATGAGAGATAAGATCATTACCGACAAAGCGGTTCGCCGGCATCTCGTTTTTAGGAGTCATGTGTGGTTTTCTCTCATATTTTTGAACCACCATTTTGGTTATAAGTTTGCTCCATTCCAAAAGGAGATGTTTTTATTGACTGAAGATACTGTCTATAACGTTATTGCGATTATGGCCTTCAGAGGCGGAGGTAAATCAACCATTATAAGCCTTTCTTATGTGTTATGGGCAATCTTAGGAATACAGCAAAAGAAATGCGTGGTAATGATAAGCAAAAGCCAACAACAGGTGAAAACGCTTCTTTCTCACATATGTCATGAACTGGAAAATAATAAATTATTACGAGGCGACCTTGGTCCTTTCAAGATCGACAATAAAAGTGAATGGGGAGCATTGAGTATTGAACTTCCTTTGGTGGGAGCTCGTATTATTGCTATTTCAAGTGGACAAAGCATTAGAGGGATTAAACATGGCCAACATCGCCCCGATTTAATTATCATTGATGATATTGAAGATGCGAAATCTATTAGCCTACGCGAAAGAGATGAGACATATCAATGGTTCCAATCTGAAATTTTACCTATCGGCGATGAAAACACAAAAATTATGATCGTTGGAAATCTTGTTCATGCCAATTCTTTTATGATGAACATAAAAGAAAATATAGAAAAAGGAAGATTAAAGGGAGCCTTCAGAGCATACCCTCTGCTCGATAAACACGAAAAGATTTTATGGCCAGAAAAATTTTCAACTCCGGAAAGTATTAAAACTCTACAGGAAAAACTTGATGATTATGTCTGGCGACAAGAGTATCTATTACATATGGGTACCTTCCGATACAATCTTAGGGAGTGTGATAAAGAATTGATAGCTCAATTTCCCGCAAAAGAAAAAATACCATGTCCCTGCAAAAGATTAGAACCGACTTCGCCCTTCATGGCTGGATATTGTATTGATGTTCCCATTGTAAACGAAGATCTTTTGGGTGCCGCCGTTAGAAAAATGCTTGAGTCATCAAGTAGGAAAAGATCTTAGTCCATTAATTTTTTTGTCTCGATTAGTTCTCGATACTCCGTTTCGTCTGGAAAATATGCAGTAGCTAAGCTGAACATAAGACTTGATATTGTTTGCAGAATTTTTTCGCCCCCTTCTCCTTTGCACAACAGCTCATTTCTAAAATCATTCGAGGTGAGGAGATTTAATAGTGCTAACGCGATAATATCTTTTTTGTATGGCAAGGTATTATTGAGTGAATAAAAAGATTCTGCATTTTTTGCTTCTGCATCGGCAAATTCTTGAGCAATCTTCCATGCGCCCGCTATAGTTTTGTAGTCTTGAGTATTTTTCATTTCTCGTATAAAACATTAAAAATATTCTGTATGAGACCTCCTGCTTCAAATTTTCCAAGTGATAACCATGTTGGGATGCCCAAAAGACAAAGACCGTTTTCATTTTTAGAAAAAGTAATACCTCCGGAGTTACCACTATCTATTTTTGCTGAAACAAAATAATTTACGTTAGGTAAACTACCTATTGGCATTTGAACCGAATCATCGTACGCACTGATAATGCCATTTGTAATTGTCCGTTGAGAGTGGCTGCTCGCCACTCCATTAATCATGGTTGTGGTTCTGGAATATGCCGGAAATCCTATAGCTATAACTGGAGAACCAAGTGGCATTTTTGCCGGACACTCCTTTAAATATGAAATGCTGTAATTCAACTCTGATATTGGAGATGAAATATCTGCCATTTCTCCAAAGGGAGCTATTTTCACCACCGCAACATCGGTCGCGGAATTCCATGATCGGACACTCGTTTTATCAAGTTTATACACGCCATTACCATCAATAGTTAGATTGCAATTTCCTGGACCTGATATTACATGGTAGTTCGTTAAAACATAGCCATCATTACCAAACTTCCAAAGCGAAGCGCTCCCACTTTTCTGTACATCGCCATAACATATAATTTCTCCAACGCCAGATAGGTACTGATTTATCTCACTTGCCTGGATCGTAGATTCCACTGATCCCTGCTGTGAATTATTCTGCACTGCTTTGGCAACTACTCGGCTTAATTCATTTGATTTCTGCTCTATTTTTTGGTCAATATTTTTATTTTCTGATTTGAGTTTCTCGATTTCCTGTCTTGCTTCATCAAGCGTTTTTTGTTGCAAAGCAAGATTTTCTGTTGCTTGCGCATTTTTTTCTGATTGTTCTCTTTGATAACTTCTAAATTTATCAATCACAACAAATGTGCCCAATATGCCAAGTAATATAAGAACAATTATTCCACCTGCTATAAAAATTTTTGAGTTTATCTTTATACTCTTTAAATTCATATTCGCATCGTGATTCTGTTCTGGCGGAAAACATAAAGCTCCCCGCCAGCGATGGATTTCTCCACCCATACAAGTTTCCCTGTATGACGTTTCACAGTGCTCTGACGAGGAGCTTAATACTGTGAAACGTTTTTAGATCATGCTACCGAATTACTCCGATGGTTTAGATCCTGCCTTATGTATATTAAGGCTATTCAATTGTTAATAAATTTTAGCGCATTTCGACCTTTATTTCCATATTTTGTATTCCTCGCGTATTTCAGGAAAGAAGTAAAGTAAGTTATCCACTTCATACATCTGGACTTGTTTGAATGGTTCCGGCTCCCTTGTGTTGTATGAATACATCACAACAATCAGTGGGGTCGGTAGGAGCTCAGGCTCAAAGATCCACAGAGCTTCCAGTAAAGGTTAGATACTGTCTCTATGCTCGGAAATCGACAGAGAGTGAAGAGCGGCAAGTTCTCTCTATTGATTCACAGATTAAAGAGATGCTTCAGCTTGCCGAACGTGATGGACTGGAGATTGTGGATATTCGGAGAGAATCACATTCGGCGAAAGATTCTGGCGAGCGTCCAGTTTTTAACGAAATCGTTAAAGATATTCGAAGCGGACGATATACAGGGATACTCACATGGGCGCCGGATAGATTATCAAGAAACGCTGGAGATTTGGGATCACTTGTTGATCTTATGGATCAGAAGTTGCTGCTCGAGATAAAAACATACGGCCAGCATTTCACAAATTCTCCGAATGAGAAGTTTCTTCTAATGATTTTGTGCTCACAGGCAAAACTGGAAAATGATAACAAGAGCGTAAATGTAAAACGAGGATTGCGAATGCGCTGTGAAATGGGATTATGGCCCGCACCCGCTCCAACAGGATATTTAAATGAAAAACGAATTGATCGGAAAGGATATGTGATGGTTGATCCCGAACGAGCGCCAGTTATAAAACAGATGTTTGAGAAAGTTGCATTTGAAGGATGGAGCGGAAGAAAAATATATCACTGGCTGAAATTTGATATGAATTTTCGGAGTGCAACGAGTAATAAACCACTCACGCTGAGTAACATCTATCGCTTACTGCAAACACCCTTTTTCTATGGAACGTTTGAATATCCGATGGGTAGTGGAAATTGGTATAAGGGACAACATACACCTCTTATCACAAGAGAAGTGTTTGAGAAAGCGCGAGAAAAATTAAAGCGATCGGAAATTAAATACACAGATAAACAATTCGTATTTTCACGAATAATGACTTGTGGGCGATGCGGATCAGGCGTAACCGCTGAAGATAAATATAAAAAACTCGCCAACGGCGATGTGGCTCACTATGTCTACTATGGTTGCAATCGATCACGAAACCTTCAATGTAAGGAAGGGTATATCCGAGAAGAGGAAGTAATCAAGCAATTGGTCGCAGTTATTGGGGAGCTGGAGATGAATGAGGGCGTCATCAAAAAGAAATTTGATGAAGAGTATAAGCGAATGACAAAATTCCAAAAATCATTTCTAAATATCCACAATGATGGATCACTAGAAAAAGACTTTGATGCAAAGCGGTATTCAAATCACGTCTTAAGCCATGGAACTATTGAAGAAAAGCGTGAATTACTGAACTGTATAAAAAACAAAATTCTACTAAAAGAGAAAGAGATATTATTGGTCAGCTAAAGATGTGAATAAAATTATTTAATAAAATCTACTTTGCCTTTTTCCATAACACTTGGAAAAATTTAATTAATAGCAAAGAATCCTTTTTGTCCAGAACAACTATCAAGGCGGGACTTTTCTCGGCAGCATTTTTTAAAGATGGGCCTATGACGCAACCCATATTATCAACGATTAAAAATCTATCATGAAGATCTTTATATCTTTTAACAACAAACTTTGAATATTGTTTTTTAAAGCGGACTATACGACTATCAAATATTCCTTTCTTTTGGCCATAAATTAAGTTGATATCAAGTGTTTTAGGAATACTATCAAGTACATTGTCAAAAATTGTTTCATCAACCCAAGAATCTGCTATAAGCACTCTGGATTTGGCATTTGCAAAAATAGTGCGCAAAAATTTATCAAAAGAGTGGGTATCTTTTTTATCAAAAATAAAAAGGCCAGTATTGTTTAAAGAAGCAATGTTCTTATTGATAGATCCAACTAAATCTTCGAGATGTTGTAATCCTTCATCTTTTATAATAAAAATCCCTTGCCCAACTGGATCAACCCATCCTTCCGTTTGGGCTCGGGTATAAAAATTTGTATTATATTTTTTCCTTAATAAGGACATTGGCCATCTATCGCGTACATCAGCAATGTTAACTTGATCAGAAGTGTCACCGCTCGCACAATAAGTCGCTATTGCCAAAAAAATTTGGTGGCCACTCAAATCTTTTATCGGCAAACTGCTTAAAAATGCTCTTATATTTTTCGAAAAATCCATATTATTTATCTTTCCTGCGAGTTAAGGCAAATTCATCTAAAAGCCGCATTAATAAACTAGCGAGAGATAAATATTCAATAGTTTTAAGATGATCTTTTTGTATAAAATTAAGATGGGCTTTTTTGTCTCTAATTCCGACGATTCCCTTGAATAAATTCATTAGCCCTCTTTGTTCTGCTTTATCAAGACTTGTTTTTAAATTATTAAATTTAATTTTAGGATGTTGATTATCGCAACCAAAAACCTGGTTCATTAGGTCATCTCCATCGAGATCATGTCCATTTGCATTTTTAGGTCTTTTTGCTTTGATTTTTACTTGCTCAATAACTTCGACAAGCGCATTCTGAATTGCTTCTTTAAAATACCCATCTTCAAACTGTTTGAAGGCAACCTCTTTTACTTTGGGATGCAAGTCGTATCTTTCGAACAAAGCAATGCGTTGCCCAGATGGCGATGTTATTGGATGTTTCTGAATATATTTCCATTTACCAGACTCTTTTATCCTATTCAAAAACCCACTTGATTTGACTGCGCGTATAAGGGCCACACTGAGACTTGAAGATTTAAAATGATAACCTTTTGCAGCAAAACCTCCAGATATCTCTGAAAGCTCTTTTTCATCTGAAAAGAATCCTTCCTGCCAAAGGACTTTCAATAATTCTGGTAGTGAAATTGAGTTCTTATTTTTCATCTGAGGTAAAGGGATACTTTTGAATATACTCATAGCCGGTTCTTTTACCTCTCCTAGTAAGATGCTTTGCACGTTTTAACGCCATGCCTAATTCTGGCATTGAAAAGTTATATCCTTGACCGGATAAATTTTTGACAATTTGGCCATAATTTTTCCACGACTTAAAAAAACCTTTTAACCAAAGAAGTTTTAGACTATCCGGGGCACTCTTTGCAATTTTATTATTTTCTTTTTGCATAAGCTTTCTTACCACTCTCTTTTAAGCCCACTAATAGCCCTCCAATCCTTGAGAGTTTATTAAGGGGTGTTTGTATCGCCTGATTACTATAGTGATAATCCCGGTCTGCGAGTGCTTTTTTTATTTCCCCGAAACTTCTTTTTTTATCAAAAAATCCTTTAGATATTAAAAGCCTTAATCCACCTGTTGCTCCTACAAAGATTTGCTTATTATCAAGCTTTGGTTTTGCCTTATTCTCGGCAAAAACAGTCTTTTCGAGTTTCTTAACTCGAGTTAGTAAATCCTTAATTGTTTTTTCTTCTTTAGACATATATTTTAATTAACATATAACCAACGTTTCTTATCTTTGATTCGTCGTAGTTGTCGTTTACGAACGAGTCGCAACAACGCCGGGGATAGCGAGGTAACTGGATAGTAGTGTCCCTGCTCCTCGAGCGCAATTTTTATAGCGCCAAGCTCTTTAGGTTTCTTAAAAAAACCTCCATCAATAAATTCGGATATTAGGTTTACTGGGGTAGCTTTTGCCTGTCCTTTGTGTTTTTTAGTTGTTTTTGATATGACAGAAGTCTGCGGTATCCCTCCCTTTAATTGCGTGACTAAAGAAGCCACCTCCTGAGGGGTACCTTCGATTGTTACTTTCGTGCCATCTTTTGTTATAATGTGTGCCTTTGCCATATTCAAGTATTCAAATCTTCTGCATTAAAAGAATATATGAATATGGTTTTGGAGTCAAGCCTAAGCTGCACAGACAAAAGGCCGCCGATGTATCGGCGGCCTTTTGTCTTGAATACGGCACTCAGCCGGTATGACATTTTCAAGGACGGAGAAAGTCGGTCGTTGCTGAGGCAAGGTGGTCTTGCCTCGATACCGTGCTGACTCGTGCTGCGGGACCTGGATTCGAACCAAGATTGACGGATTCAGAGTCCGCTGTCCTACCATTAGACGATCCCGCAATATCATTTAGCATAAATTAAATTTCTTAATTATGCTCTCTTTCTCAATTCTACATTTTTTTAATTTACGCTCATATGCCCCTGCATCTCGTTCCTCGTCAAATTCTTTGGTAAAAACTAAGGTGAGTGGACGATAACTTTTTGTCGATTGTACCTTTCCGTTTTCGTGTTCTTTGATGCAACGCGTTAGATCATTGGTGCTCCCAACATAAAACCAATTACGACCCTCACTTTTCAAAATGTACACATTCCACATACTTATGTCCTACCATTAGACCTGCCTGCGCAAGCAGGCGATCCGGCAATGGCAAAAATATCGTACCAACAAATTCAATATTTTTCAATAAAAAGATATATTTTATAACAAAATCACCATATCCTCACTTCATCCACATATGTGGATGAAGTGAGGATATAAGGTCAGATAAAAACCCCTTGTGAAAAGGGGTTTATAATTTATCTCTGGGGAGGAATAAAAAGTGTATCAATTCCAACATAAACGTATCCTTGAGAAATCGTTGCAGTAATTATAATACAGCGATTCCCCTTCCGTCCTATGATACAACGATCGTTTTCCTCAACTCTTTCAAACTTTTCTGCCTCAAGGTATTTTTTCATTATTTCATAAAACGAATGAACAGAATTATTCAGACGATTGAAAAATTTGAACGCATCAAGCTGATCCATCGCACAAGCCTCGTTTGCTGCTTCAAAAATTCGTTTTTCATCCGTCATTTCTTCATCAAGATTATTCCACGCATCTTTCACTTTTGTTCTTATGGTATGTTTTACAAAAGTCCTTATTTTTTCGCGTTCCGGAAGAAGATTTTCAATCACTCCCTTTACTTCCTTTATTTCCATATCGGAAAGTGTCGAAAAAATATCAAGTGCAATTTTTTGACAAATTTCAATCGAATCCCCTTTCCACTTTGGCACTTGCCTTGGAAGAACGTTGAGTAATTCCATAAGAACCTTAGTGACTGCCCATTGATATGGCTTTTCTTTAATCTTCCGCAATTTGAGTAACACGAGAAGAAGACGGAGAAAAGAACCTTGATTATGAATTGCTCCAATACCACTTAATAGTTCAGCAATTCTCTGTTGTAATTTTTCCTTATCCATTATTTCTCCACTATGTTTAAAATATCTATCAAAAGAATAAAACATAAATACATCTTCGTCAACAAAAATATAAAACCTAAGACACAAAAGCCACTATGACGCATCATAGTGGTCTCAACCCATACCCGCTATGCTATGGCATGGCCGGATGTGAATTATTATTTTTTTTACACATTACTTACTCCATCGGGCAAAAATACCGCAGGGAAGCAGGCGTTTTGTTTTTGATTCCTCAATAGTGAGTTCGCCTATTTCTATCTCACCTTTATACGCCTCCATAACATGGGCAAGATTATTTTTATATGCAATTGCCGAATAACCAGAGGCATATCCATTCACCAAAAAGAAAATTGGCTCCGAAGATAACACTTCACCGCATAAATCAAAAAGCGGAATTAAATCGTCTTCAATTTTCCACAACTCCCCTCCCGGCCCATGACCAAATGCGGGAGGATCCATAATAATTCCATCATATTTTTTCCCCCGCTTTATTTCACGTTTCAGAAATTTTATTGCATCATCAAGAATCCATCGAATCGGAGCATTTTTTAATCCGGAAAATTTGGCATTTTCTTTCGCCCAGTTTATTGCGACCTTCGATCCGTCAAGATGACACACGCTTGCTCCTGCACGTGCCGCTGCAAGTGTTGCTCCTCCCGTGTACCCAAATAAATTTAACACCGAAACTTTCCGCTTTGATTCCTTTATTTGTTCTTCAATCCATCTCCAGTTTGAAGCTTGTTCAGGAAAAACGCCGGTATGTTTGAATGCCCCGAGATGTATCCAAAAATGCAACCCATCAATTTCAACACTCCATTTTTCAGGAAGATTATTTTTTATTACCCACTGCGCATTTTGCGCATCACGTGAAAAAAATGCACTAACCTTTTTCCATTCTGCATCCGGTTTTTCTTTTTTCCACAATGCCTGCGGATCGGGACGCGAAAGAATAAATTCTCCGTAGCGTTCCAATTTTTCCCCTTCTCCGCTATCCAAAAGTTCATATCCTCCGGATGGATGGGTTGTAAGAACAAGAAAATTATCCATAACAATTCCACTTTACCATCACATTATCATTTTCTCAATCGTTACAAAATAAAAAAAAGGATATATGATGAATTCATGCTTGTTGATGATGTAATTATAAAAGTAAAAGCCGGCAATGGAGGAAATGGAGCAGTAGCATTCAATAGCAACATGAAAAGCCTCGGACCTACCGGAACACATGGAGGGAATGGAGGAAGCGTATATGCAAAAGGTGTTGTAGATTTAAGTGCATTAAATCAATACCGCTTCAAAAAGGAACTGAGCGCAGAAAATGGACAGGAAGGACGTTCTCAATTTCGGGACGGGCGAATGGGAAAGGATCTTATTATTCCTGTTCCGGTTGGAACCGTTATACACAATCTTACAAACGGCATTGACGAGGAAATAACAAAAATCGGAGAACAAGTGTTGATTGCAAAAGGAGGAAGGGGCGGAAAGGGAAATTTTCATTTTCGATCATCAGTAAACACTTCCCCAAAGGAATTTCAATACGGAACTCCAGGAGAATTATTTGAAATCCGCCTTGAGTTAAAACTTATTGCCGACGTTGGTCTTATTGGTCTCCCAAATGCCGGAAAATCAAGTTTATTAAACGCACTCACAAACGCAAAGAGTAAGGTGGCAAACTACCAATTTACTACGCTTGAGCCACATCTCGGAATGTATTATGAACTTATTCTCGCAGATATTCCCGGACTTATCGAAGGCGCTTCTTTAGGAAAAGGATTGGGAATAAAGTTTTTGAGGCACATTGAACGCACAAAAGTGCTTTTTCATCTTATTTCATTGGAGTCAGAAAACATAACTCGCGACTATCGCATTATACAAAACGAACTTTCTTCATTTAGCAAAATTCTCGCGGAAAAAAAAGAATATGTGTTCCTCACAAAAAGTGATTTATTCAAAGAAACAGAAATAAAGAAAAAAATGAATGAACTAAAAAAATTGAAGATATCCCCAATTCCCATTTCCCTCACCGAAGGAAATGGGATCGATGAAGTAAAAAAGATCCTCAACAAAATAAAAAGCGAAAAATAAAAACAAGCCTTTTCTAAGAGGCCCGTTTTTATGTATTCACAATTTTTTTCTCCTTCCAAATTTAATTACATGTAAACTGCTTTATTTAAAAAACAGAATAAAATTTTATCCATGTTAATTCATTCTATTTACAAAAATAAAAATATATATTAAAATATAATAATGGAAAATATAATAGAAAAACTTGTATGGGCGTGGAATGATCTTGATTTATGGTTGGTACTTGCGATGTTTATCGCATATTTTGTTTATGATTGGTTATACGCTCGATACACGCTTTTTGTAGCAAACCTGAAAGCGTCTTCTGCGGCTACATTCGGAGCTCTTCTTTATGCTATTAGTGCTTTTGGCGTTCTTAATTATGTTGAAAACCTTCTCTATATTATACCAATGGTTATTGGGGGATGGCTCGGAACATATTACGCAATAAAAAAAGAAAAACAAAAAAGCCTTCTATTGGTCAAAAAACCGCTTTAATCACATCATTCTTCTCAACCCACAAAACTCACAATCTTTTTCATCACAAAAAGAATCCCAAAAAGAAAGATTTAAAATTTCATCAGAAACGTTCATAATAGTGTCCTTAAGCCCTTCTATTTCTTCTGGAAGTATCTTATATTGTTCTTTTTTGTAGTTTCCTCTTTCGTCAGGCTCTATAAAATCAATATCCCCCGAAATCATAGTAAATTTCTTTCCTTCTTTATAGAGATCGAGAAGTAATTTATAAAACACGAGCTGGCGCTTTATTCCGCCAGCTGGCGGACCGTGAGAAGATTTTGTAAGTCCCTCTATTTCTCCGCGCGACTTCGGTTTTCCGGTCTTGTAATCAACTACAGTTACCTCACCCTTATCATTCAATATTTCAATTTTGTCTATTTTCCCCGTGAGACGAATGTCCGGAGAGAGCATGACTCCTTGAATATCAAACTCAGTAAGTGTGCGAGTGTTCCATTTTCCATTATATACATCATAATATCCGCCAAGTGATATTTTCCCTTTTTCAATTGATTCCGTGTAATCATTCTGAGTAAGCGGTTCACGTCCAAGATAAAATTCGAATTTTTGTACCAAAAATTCTTTTCCTATTTCTCTCTGTTTTAACGTCTCAAAAAAATCATGAAGTGCTCCGTGAATTGCAGTGCCATACATTTGATGCTTTGTTTTTGCTTTTGGAATACGGAGTAAATTCGTGTAAAAATATCGCCACGGACACGTAAGATAATTGTTTAAACCGGTTACTGATAATCCATTCCTCAAAAATATTTCTCTTACGAACTCTTTATTCTTTATCTCAACTCCCGATATCGTGCGCGGAGCAAAAAGAGTTTCCCGTTGCAAAGAATGTTTTTTATCAAATTCTTCAGTGTCTTTTATTTCAACTAGATCGCTCTGTATTTCACTTAAAAATTGTGTCGGAATTTTTTCTTTTCCAGATTCATCGGTTTTCGCATAGGTAATTATTACCTCTTTTTTTGCCCGAGTAAGTGCCACATAAAATAATCTCCGTTCGTCATCATCTTCGTTGTATGTAAGTGTTTCATCAAAAAGTGAAAACACTCTTGTGGGAAGCGGTAATACATTTAACTTTCTTTTGTTTCCCCAATGTCCGTTATATGCATTGATAATATATACACATTCAAATTCAAGTCCTTTTGCTCGGTGTGCAGTCATGCAGCGCACTTGTGAGAGAATCTTGCGTGTTCCGCTTTTTTTTATTGCAACATGATGTTTTTCAAGGGTTTCAAGATATTTCAGAAAATCTCCAAGTGTGAACCCGCGATGCACTTCGGCAAGTGATTTTATTTCATCAAACAACCGAAGCAGTTTATCCATTTTTTCGACCGCATTAGGCAGACGAAGAATATGAGAGAGGAACCCAGATTCACGCACTAATTCTTCAAAAAACACAACGCAGTCTTTGTTTTTACTTATCAACTTCCAGTGAGAAAAGTTTTTATAAAATTCTTTTATAGTATCGGACGATTCAAGCTTCAGCGAATCTATAACTTCCGAAAAACGCATGATATCAAGAACAGATGATCTTTCTCTGTTCCGATAATCCACCAGCACATAAATATCAATTGGAGATATGCGTAAAAAATCTATATGAAGTGCTTCAATAAAAAGATCCTCTCGACTGAAATCATCAATTGCGCGGAGAAGAAGCAACAACTTCCGAATATCAATATCCTCAAGAATATTTTGGTCAGATTCGACCACAAACGGAATTTCGTATTTCTCAAATACCTGGGCGAGTGGAATAACATCTTTATTATCCCGATAGAGAACCGCTATCTCGTGCGGAAGTATATGATCTTTATTTATTTTTTTTGATATTTCCTCGGCGACAAAAAAATACTCTGATTCCATAGATATACACGGATATATCTCGATTTTCTTGTTGATATGGGATGGACGAGCTTTCAACTTTTTCTCAGTGGAAATAAGACTATGCGCAGAATCAAGAATCGCTTGTGTTGAACGATAATTTTCCTCAAGTGTGATTAATTTCGCATTTGGATACTTTTTTTTGAAATAAAGAAAATTTTCAAGTGATGCCCCTTGAAATCGAAATATTGCCTGCTTTTCATCCCCTACTACGAATATATTCGGGTTTTCATAAAAACTTGAAAGAAGTTCCAAAATCTTATTTTGCGCATTATTCGTGTCCTGATGCTCGTCAACCAATATATACTGATGCTGTTCTTGAAGCATTAGTAATAAATTGCTGTTCCGCATAAATGCTTCATATACTTCCATAATCATATCGCTATAGTCATAATATCTTCTCCGTGCAAGTTCTTTCTGATATTCATCAAATATGGAAACGAGTTCTTTATTTTTCTCTATCTGCTTTAAAAGTTTTTGGTATTCTCCTTTCATTTTCCCCGCATGCGCGCCTTTCACGTGATATAGATCTTCAATTTTGTGAAAATCAATTTCCTCTTTTTTTACTATCTCAGAAAATTTCCCGGTGTTTATTCCTTCTTGCTTCAGTTTATTAATGTTCGAAAGTGTCGCGCGCAAATAATAAAATGTGTCTCCAAACGGTTTTAATTCTTTAAGCGGCAACGAATCAATAATAGATTCTAAAACGCGCACCTGATCAATTTCTGTAATATTCTGGGAACCTATAATGCGCGGAAATTCTTCCGGATAATTTTTTATCACATCATTGCAAAATCCATGAAACGTATTAATCACCACTCCATATGCCGGGCTTCCGATAATTTCAACTAATCTCTTTCTCATTGACGTTGTTCCCGATTCAGTAAACGTGAGCGCTAAAATATTTTCCGGCTGCGTATCGGTTTTTCTCAAAATATTTGCGATGCGAAGTGTTAAGATCTGTGTCTTTCCCGTTCCTGGTCCCGCCACAACCATCACTGGTCCTTCAATCGCATCTACCGCTTCTTTCTGTGCGGGATTTAATTTCAAATATAATTCATTAAATTTTTCTTCTCCTCTTTTCATTCATTCTAAATTTTAACATTAAAACCATAAACTCAGAAGAAATAAAAATACACTCAAACTAATGTGTGTATTTTTTAAAACATTCTTTTTAATTTGACATAAATAAACCTATATTGTATTATTAAAACAGTTAATAACCATTCACAAACAAAGGAGCGTGCGTCATGACGAAGTTATCCATTCTCCTAAAGATTAAAATAATAGCAAAAAGGGTAGTTTTTCATCTTTTTCCTGAAAACTATGAGTGCCTTAAACATTTTGCATTAGAAGCACGAGATAGAGGTTTTGTTGTAACTATCAAAGAATCATTTCTTCCTAATTTGAATTCACAAAATTTCGATACCCCTACACTAATTCTACCATACAATATAAGCGGCCTAATATATTTTCACATCAAGGGAATTGGTAACGGAAGTAAAAGAGATATTGTGTGCGATATTCCAATCGGATATTACGATTCTCTGTCTGATACAACAGAGTTGAATGAAAAAAAGAGGAAAGAGATGAAAGAAATAATGGGCGTGCTAAATTCTTTTCTCGTTCCGGTTAAGGTTCGGGAAGTATGCTAACTAACAAAAGCATAAGAATAAAAAGCTCTATACATATAGAGTTTTTTTATATGCCCATAAAACAATCAAACAGCCAGACGTTTTTGAATTTTGTTTTTTTCCGGAAGCGGAATTCTCGTTTTTTCCACATATTTCTTCATGGTATTAATGGTCATATCATATGTCTTTCTATCAACGGGATATGGGGTTGCATCTTTTCCCCCATGCGCAAATGAATAACGCGCAGGATCTTCATATGAAGGTTTTGCGCCATAAATGACTTCCGACACAAGTGCGAGTGCACGAATTGTTTTTAGACCCACCCCTTCGGTTGAAAGAAGTTTTTCATAGCTCTCCGGCTGTTCATCGCATAGTTTCCACAAAATTTTCTCAAGATATGCGCTTTTTGAAAAATCTTCAGTAATTACGGGATGGGTATGAAACTCTTTGTTTTCAAGTTCAAGGAGTGTAAGCTGTTTTCCCTCACCATTTCCCAACGAAACCATTTTTGAAAGTGGAGAATAATATCTCCGAAGAAGCTGAATATCTTTCATAAGCGTCCCAAAACTCTGACGCGTAAGATCCGCACTTATCTCCCGATTTTTTTCACTTTCATTCGCCGTCATATTTAAAACATTTGGAATTTTTATTTGACTCGAAATTCCCGAATGCGGTTCACGAATAAGATCCTTTGCCGTTTCCGAATGCCAATGATATCGGCGCGCAGTTTGATTTTCCTTATTCATCCCCTGCTGCACCACTGTCCATGCTCCATTTTTTGTAAAGAAAAATGTATGATGATATATTTGAAATCCATCTTGAATAAGTGCACTATCCACCTTCGCCGCCATGCGTGAATTATATGAAAGTGCGCGCATATTTTTTTCACTGAGCGCCAATCGAGATCCCCATGTAAATATTTCATCGGGTGTCTTTCGAGATGTCTTTCCTTTCCCCCCACAAATAAAAACTCCAAGGTTGCATTCTTCCCCTCGGATTGCTTCTTTGAGTGCCGCGGTAAGTATCGTCGTAAGCCCAGACGCATTCCAATCAAATGCCAAGACCGTCCCTAAGGACTGGAACCACACCGGATCCCCAATACGCCGTATAAAGGCGTCGGGACCCTCTTCTGCGACGATTACATGCATCATTTCACGCCCCAGCATCACCATGCGGTCAAAAAGCCACTTTGGGCACTTCCCATAATCGAGTGTAAATGTGGCAATCCCGCGTTGAATCCCGCTTGAGTTTCTTAGTGTCATATTATTAAAAATAAGAAAATGCCGTTATTTATTGCGACGTAAAACTCTTACGGGACAAGTTATGGATTATCGATAACGCACCGAAACCTTTTTTCCCTGTTTTTTTGCGTGTTTCTTTTTTGCTACTTTCCGTGATTTGTTCATATTTCTATTTTACCACCTATTTTCCCAATGAACAGTTTACAAACCCACAAAAATGTTAAATTCCTTATGGACTAATTCGTACGAATGGGTAAATGATCTTAATAAAAACATAAACTTAGGCACTATGACATGTCATAGTGCCTGATAAATATATTTGCTTAAAGTTAATAGTTACATATATCACACATCCCGCAATTCTCATTTGGATATGCCTCACCAAAATATGCAAGAAGTGTTTTTCTTCTACATTCCCCCGATGTGCAAAATTCAACCATTCTATCAAGCTGATACTGAGCAATTGTTGCGCGTTGCTCGTTCTTACTCTGCCGAATAAAAAATTCATGTTTCATCTTATCACCATATCCAAAAAACAATATACAATCCGACGGTAACCCGTCTCTTCCCGCACGCCCCGTTTCTTGATAATACCCCTCAAGATTTTTTGGAATATCATAGTGAATCACAAAACGCACATTTGGTTTATCAATACCCATTCCAAATGCAATCGTGGCTACAATAATCCGCAGTTTTCCCTTTTGAAATTTTTCCTGATTTTCCGTACGCTCTTTTTGTGGAAGTCCAGCGTGATACGGTGCCGCTTCAATTCCATCCATTACCAGATCTTCTGCCATGCGCTCAACTGACTTTCTACTGTGACAATAAATAATTCCCGAGTGGTTCGGGTGATCCTCCACATATGCCTGAATGTAATAATATGCATTATCCTTCGGACGAATAATATAATTAAGATTCTCTCTATTAAAACTTGCGCGGTGTTCGCCGTACATCCCTTCCTTAAATTTCAATTGCATTTTTATATCATCTCTTACTTTTCGTGTTGCAGTCGCGGTAAGTGCAACAATAGGAACTCCAGGAAATTTTTCACGAAGCATTCCAAGTTTTCGATACTCAGGACGAAAATCATGTCCCCATTCGGAAATACAATGCGCCTCGTCAATCGCAATAAGTGAAATGCCGCAATCAAGAAGAAAGTCTAAAAATCCATCTTTCACCAAACGCTCGGGAGCGACATATAACAACTTTACTTTTCCACTCAGTACATCCTCCTTTATTTGCCTTGTTTCTTTCACCCCAAGACTACTATTCAAGTATGCCGCGGGAATATTCTTCCCTTCAAGTGAATTTACCTGATCCTTCATAAGTGAAATAAGCGGAGACACCACCAATGTCACCCCGGGAAGTTCAAGTGCGGGAAGTTGATAACACAATGATTTCCCTGCACCCGTGGGAAGTACCGCAATGACATCTTTCTTCTGGAGAATATCGGCAATAATATCCTCCTGATATGGAAGAAACGAGTGAAATCCAAAATGTTGTTTCAATAAACGTCTCATAAAGTTAATACTCTAACCGTATTACATCATACACAAAAACATGAAAACATAAAATAAAAAGACCGCCAAGCAATGTACAATGGCGATCTAAATCTTTTCCTTTTTGTCTACTTCTCAGCAGTTTTCAGTTTCAGGCGGGAAGGCTTCCCACCTAACCAGAGACATAACCTAAATTATGTTTTGTTTGGATTTTTCCATTGACGTGCCTAAGATTTAAAGAATAGGAAGTTCAAGATTTTCCCGAAAGAGAGTTTTAATCTCCTCGCTACTCATCTCGGCTTTCGGCTTCTCTAGACCCACCCAAAGGGTGCGTGCATCACGTGGAAACCGGTCAAGTAAATGTCCATAGGTAACTTGCAATTTTTTGCGCGATACCA
Organism: bacterium; assembly: GCA_021801565.1. Lineage (GTDB taxonomy): Bacteria > Patescibacteriota > Minisyncoccia > UBA6257 > GWB1-50-10 > JAKANR01. Next base: position 160,118 of record JAJYXV010000003.1, on the reverse strand, counting down.
CGGCATAAACATGACTAATTCGTGACTGGCAAGTACTGCAATGACCTTGTTCTGCCACCTCAAAATATAACTTGCCATCATGTTCCACGATCTCACGAGAGGTTTGCCAACCCTGTAGAGATATGTACGTATCCGATTCCTTTTGTTTTTGATTATTTAGTTAATTAACCTTGCGCGTGTCCACTGAAATGCTGATAGTAAAAGACAGAGAACTATCCCAATGCCGCCCCAAAACAACACATGAACGGTAAAACTAAGGATGTCTCCAGCAAATATTGACGAAGAAGAATGAACGACAACTGCAGAATGCAATATCTCATTTGCATGCGCGGCGTAAACGAATGTCATGCCGCCAAACAACAATGAAATACCGAATGCAATCTGTCGCGTAATTCTTCCCGCACCCAACATGAAAATAAATGATGCGAGCGCAACAACAAAAGAAAACAACGATACAAAAAACAATTGCAAAAATTGCAACATATTTTTTCCTTTTTATTTATGTTCTGCTTTCAAGTGTAACATATACATGATAATATGTCAATAGCACAAGACCACCTATAAAATGGGAAAGTACATGGAAATCTGCTGTCTAAATTTTATTTAATTTAGACCATTCATCCATAACATCTTCCACCTCATTCGCACTTTTCGTACTCATAAGTTTTATTCGCAATTCTTTCGCGTTATCAAAGCCAGAAACGTACGCTTTAAAATGCTTCTTCATATTATCAAAGTTTTTGAGCGATGTAGAGCGATGGATATTTGAATTTCCAAAATACTTTTCAAAGAGACGGACATGTTCGAGCATTACCGATAATCGTTTTTTCAAAAGAACTTCTTTTCTGTTTTTTGCAAAAAAGAATGGATTTCCGAATATTCCTCTTCCCACCATAATTCCATCGACTCCCGATTCTTTTGCCTTTTCTAGCCCATCCTCGACACTCAAAATATCCCCATTCCCGATAATAAGCGGTTTTTCTTCTCCATGAGAAAAATACCCATCGCGTAAGAAAACTGCGTCAGTGATTCTGTTCCACCGCGTAGGAACTCTCGACATCTCTTTTCGTGTTCGACCATGCACCGTAATCACCGCAGGCTCCATTTCAAAAATATACGGAAGCCAATCCTCCATCATATCCTTGTTATATCCAAGACGCGTTTTCACCGACACCGGTAATTTTCCTGCACCGCGTTTTGTTTCTTTAATAATTTCCTGCGCAAGTTTCGGATTTTTCATAAGTGCTGCGCCAGCTCCTTGTTTTTCCACTGCGCGATCAGGACATCCCATATTAATATCAATACCATCAAATCCAAGTTTTTGCGCGAGCAACGCACATTCATAAAAATGTTTCGGCATTGCGCCAAAAAGTTGTGCCACAATCGGTTTTTGTTTTTTTGTATATTTCAGATCAATCAATAACTTCTCTTTTCCGTGCGAACACAACCCATCGCATGAAACAAACTCGGTCCAAAACACATCGGGAGCTCCATATTTTGCAATAGTCTCCCGAAATGCAATGTCAGTTACATCTGCCATTGGCGCAATCGCAAAAAAAGGTTTTTTTACCCCGTTAGAAATTTTTTTGTCGCCATATAAATTATTTCTAACGGGGCGAAGTTTTTTCCAAAATCCAAATTCCATAAGCATTCTCTATTCTATATGTATTATTACTTATGACAAGCGAAAATTTATTCTGCACTTTTATAAAATGTGTGAAGTTGACTCAACCACAAATTGATGATAAAATACATTCAGCAAATTAACTAACCTTTTACAAGGAGAGGTGCGATGAAAAAGAAAACTTTTTTCATTTTTCTAGTAGTTTCGATGATAGTAACTATCTTTTGTCCTCAAACGAATGGGCAGAAAGGATGCAATAATGGCCGTCTTAGTTGGAGTTTCCGTGGAGGTCAGGTCAACCAAATTGACTACGACCGAATGGATAATAAAAAATATACTGAATTAAATTTTCTCATGCGTTACAAGCATGAGAATAGCAAGTTGGGACTGATCGCCAGCGGACGCGTAATTGGCGACTCTTCTGCATCTGTCGCTGGTGGTGTATCATTGTTCTTGCAAAATGCTACGTTCGATTTTCTTGTTGGGCCTAAATACTTCACAAATGATAGGGCTCAAAAAGAAACTGTTGCTGAATTCCAGATGAGAACATATTATGCTCCGTCTGATAATTTCGAACTCCGTGGATTTCTATATGCTGCGGATGCAATTTCCGGACGAGGTGACCTCTTATATTACATCGAAAAAAATTACTGGTTTGCCGGAGGATTAACAGCTGAGTCGGACTATGGTTATGGAGTTGTTGTTCAGGTCTCGCCCACTAAAAATATTGATATTCTAGGAAGGGTCATGACTACCGGACAAAAAGATTCCCGTGAGCGATATAAGCTCACAACCCGAATTGAAGCGGTATTAACGTTTTAAAGATAAAAAAAGCGCAACAAAATCGTTGCGCTTTTTAATTACCAGGAAACCACGCACGGCGGCGGCGTCATCCACTGACGGAGCCGCCAGAGTGCGGGGATGAATGGAACCTTATATGGTTTCGCGAAGCGAATACCGCCGTCTCACGCAAAGCGTGCCATCAAAAGGAAACCCCGGACGCAACAAAGTGGAGTCCGGGGAGGAGGTCATTTACATAAAGAGGTATAAAGAAGAAAGTAATATAAAAATAGGCGGAGGATTTATGGAAATCTCAAGAGAAATGGATGCACTGTTAGAAGATCTGGCAAACGATGCAATTATAAGAGTCAACGGCGGATATCCCATTCCCTTTCGATTCCACGAACAAACACTGGGAGAAAAAATTGGGGAAAAAATATGTATTCCCGCAATCAAAATAATTCTTAAAATCTCTGACTTTTTCTGTGATTTGTTTTCATCAAAAAAGACGCGATAATTATCGCGTTTTTTTTTGTGCAGATAATTGTACGTTATTTTAATTAAACGCCCTAAGAGCCCGTGTAAATTTAAAAAGCTTTACTGATCTTTGAATCTAAAAAAGTAAAATTCAGCTTCTTCAGTCGAATTATTTTCGATCTCGTGTTTTGTGTTAGGGGGAAATATAAACCTATCTCCCACAACAAAAATTTCCTCGTTGCCTTGAAAATCTCTGATTATTCCCCTACCTTTTGTGACAACGCAAATTTCAACAATATTATCATGTTCGTGCATTTCCCATTTCACACCAGATGGTAAATAACCGTAAGTATGTGCTTCAAAATACTTGGAAGTTGTCTCTTCTTTTGCAGTAATTATTTTTCGTGAACCAGATATATGAGATGTCCCTTCTATGGGAATATCTTGAAAATTCTTTTTTGAAAACATATACACCACTTATTGTATATTTCTGTCGCTTTTTGTGTGCGGGTAAGGAGAATCGAACTCCTGTCTCAACCTTGGGAAGGTCGCATTCTACCACTAAACCATACCCGCAAAATTAATTTTTAATATCATTTTCTAACCTTCTTTTTAAATAACCCCGTCCAAATCCCGTTTTTAGTTGAATTTCTCTCTTTCTTGCGTCCGTTTTATTTCTACACGATTCGTAATAGATAAGTTCAATCTCATTAAAACTCCTTGTAGTTTTTACCATTTTTTTTCGATATTGTCCTATTCTTAACTTTAAATCCCCTGTAAATCCAAAATACATCTTTTCTCTATCCTTACCTTTACACAAAAGAACATATGTGTAATACATTTTTGTATTGTATCACGCAAATTCTACTCCGCCAAAAGCGACAATGTCGACATTTTTGCGGACCCGCCTTAACACAAAGTTTTGGGCGGGCACCGAACCAATCCCGCCTTCGTTTCAGAAAACTTCGGCGGGCAAGCCCGCAAAGTCTCTTTGTTTATTTTTTAAATTTGTATTTTTGAATTTTAATATTATTTAGAAATTAGTAATTAGGATTTAGAATTTCTCCTATGGTGCCGTGCTTGTCGTCTTTGGAGGGATCACAATAATCATATTCTCCCCCTGTTTTTTATAGTTCAATTGCGCTCGCAATTCTTTCATTAAATTTTCAGGATTTTTTAAATATTCAATTTTTTCAACCAAAGATGAGTTTTCTTTTTTTAATGAGTCAGTGGTTTCTTGAAGTTTTTTTACCTCTTCCACAAGCGTTTCTCGCTCCCCCCTTAGGCGATAAAATCCCCACACAAGAATACCAAATACAATCAAGAAAAGAAAAAGTTTAAGAATCTTCATACTATAAAAACTATCCTCTCCGCATCTGATTATATAATAAAAAGTTCGGTGCTATCTACCCCGAACCGAAAAGCGTATAAAGTCCGTCCTTGAGTGTAGTTTTGTGACACTTTTAATGCGGGGTTTCGCGTTTTCAAAATATAACAAAACAGAGTGAGAAAAACGCTTATTTCTTTTTCCCTTCAATAATAAGTTGAGCAACATTTCCCGGAACCTCCGCATAATGGCTGAATTCCATAGTGAATGACCCTCTTCCCTGCGTCATTGAGCGAAGTTTTGTCACATATCCAAACATTTCTGAAAGTGGTACTTCAGCATCCACCAAACGTGCAGTGCCCCGTTCTCCCATTTCATTAATTTTTGCACGCTTTGAACTTAAATCACCCGTGATATCTCCCAAAAATTCTCCTGGAGCAATTGTCTGTATTTTCATGATCGGCTCAAGCAATACCAACTTCCCAAGTTTTGCAGCTTCTTGGAACGCCATTGCACCTGCAATTTGGAATGCAATCTCAGATGAATCAACTTCATGGAATGATCCATCATACAGTGTCACTTTTACATCGGTCACCGGATATCCTGCAAGCACGCCTTTTGTAATCGCTTCCTTTACCCCTTTTTCGATAGGAGCGATAAATTCCTGAGGAATGACCCCTCCTTTAATTGCGTCAACAAATTCAAATCCCTGGCCACGTTCCAACGGTTCAACTTCCAATCTCACATGACCATATTGACCACGTCCACCCGACTGGCGAATATATTTCCCTTCTCCCTTTGCAGAATTTTTTATTGTCTCCTTATACGCAACCTGCGGACGACCGACATTTGATTCCACACTAAACTCACGCTTCATGCGTTCAACAAGCACCTCTAAATGGAGTTCGCCCATACCTTCAATAATTGTTTCTCCCGAATCATTTCCGCTCACACGAAATGTCGGATCTTCATCTGCAAGACGGCGAAGTGCAAGACCCATTTTTTCTTGATCAGCTTTTGTTTTCGGTTCAATACGAATTGAAATAACCGGTTCTGGAAACGTAATTTTTTCAAGAATAATTGGAGTTTCCGGATCGGATAATGAATCCCCCGTTCCTGTATTTTTCAATCCAACAAGAGCTCCTAAGTCTCCCGCATAAATTTCTTCCACCTCTTCTCTGTGATTTGCATGCATACGAACAATACGTCCAACGCGTTCTTGTGTATTTTTTGACGCATTCAAAATATAACTTCCACGTTTTAATACTCCTGAATACACTCTGAAAAACGAAAGTGTTCCTACAAACGGATCAGCTGCAATTTTAAACGCAAGCGCAGAAAGCGGTGCATCATCTTTTGCAACAATCTGAACTTCTTCGTGTTTTTGGTTTAATCCCTTCACTGGAGGTTTATCGAGCGGTGATGGAAGATATTCAACAACTGCATCAAGAACAAGTTGCACTCCCTTGTTTTTAAGAGCAGAACCAACAAGTACAGGAACTAATTTCCCTGCAAGTGTTGCCGCGCGAAGCGCTTTCTTCAATGCAGAAACAGAAATTTCCTTTCCTTCCAAATAATCGCTGATCAATTGGTCATCGGTTTCTGCAATTTTCTCAACAAGTTCGTGTCGCTTTTTTTCGACGAGCTCCTTCATCTGCTCTGGTACCTCCTCAGAAACCACCTTTTCTCCGCGTTCACCTTCAAATCGATATGTTTTCTTATCAAATAAATCAATGACGCCTGAAAACGCCTCCTCGCTTCCGATAGGAAGCTGAATTGCAACTGCATTCGGAGTAAGCCGATCAATGATTGAAGCAAAACTTCTTTCAAAGCTCGCACCCATACGATCAAGTTTATTAATAAAACAAAGACGCGGGACATTGTATTCGTCGGCATAGCGCCAGTTTGTTTCTGACTGCGGTTCAACACCCGCTACTCCATCAAACACTACAACCGCTCCATCAAGTACACGAAGTGATCGCTTCACCTCGACGGTAAAATCAATGTGCCCAGGGGTATCAATAAGATTAATCCGATATTCATTTTTCTTTGCCTCAGGAGACGAGTGATCGATATATGTTGGAGTCCAAAAACATGTGGTTGCTGCAGCAGTAATCGTGATTCCCCGTTCCCGTTCTTGATCCATCCAATCCATAATAGCCTCTCCCTCATGCACCTCTCCGATTTTATGAGAAATTCCGGTATAAAAAAGAACACGCTCAGACACAGTGGTTTTTCCTGCATCAATATGAGCGATAATTCCGATATCACGAACTCGTTCCATTGGATATTGTCTAGGCATAAAATTTTTCTTTAATTAAATATAAATACACAAAAACAGATTTCGTACATTTGTACAAAATTCGTATTTCGTAGTCTACCTTACATAACTTGCAAATGCACGGTTCGCTTCCGCCATTCGATGCATATCCTGTTTCTTCTTAATCGCGGCACCCTCGTTCTTTGAAGCTGCAATTAACTCTTCGGCAAGACGTTTTGCCATCGGTGCTCCCTTCTTCTTTTTTGCGGTATCAATAATCCAATGCGATGCAAGAAAAAATTTTCTCTCTGGCCTCACTTCACGGGGAACTTGATAATTCGCGCCTCCCACACGTTTCGACACCACCTCGAGAAGCGGCGATGCATTCATAATTGCTTTTTCAAAAATCTCTACTGAATTGCCTTTAGTAATATTTTTTACCTCATCAAGTGCATCATAAAACACTTTTTCCGCAACGGATTTTTTTCCATTTGTCATTAAATAGTTGACAAAACGCGACATATCGATGCGTTCATGCATCCAATCTCCGCTCACTTCATTTTTTTTGTAACTTCCCCTTTTTCTCATCCTGTTAGAAATAGATCGCAATCAAGCAATCTACAGTAGGCTTCGTTACGACTAATTGTTTTGTTATGTATTCCATAATTATTTTTTCTCCCTCTTTACCCCGTATTTTGATCGCTGTTGTTTGCGTGCATTCACTCCCTGCGTATCAAGTACCCCGCGAACGATATGATATCGAACTCCAGGAAGATCTTTTACGCGTCCCCCGCGGATCATCACCACAGAATGTTCTTGGAGATTATGTCCTTCTCCCGGAATATATGCGGTCACCTCCATTCCATTCGTAAGACGTACCCTCGCTACTTTTCGAAGCGCCGAGTTCGGTTTTTTTGGCGTAGTGGTGAATACTTTAAGACAAACTCCCCGCTTAAACGGCGAAGATGAGTCAACTGGCTTGTTCAATAAATAATTAAAATAGGTGCCAAGAGCTGGAACCTTTTTCTTCTTTAAGATTCTCTTCCTTCCATTTTTGATTAATTGAGATACGGTAGGCATACCCAGTAGTAGAAACTCGATATTTTTATATCTTTTTTCCTTTTTATAAGTGTTTATTATATAATAGACTTTTTGTTTTTATTACCCATCCATCCCGTTCGCATCAAAGCGGACAAATCGAGTTTTCCTGCCTACCGCAGGCAGGCACTCACTGGGCATAAAAACGCTACTGCAAACGCAGCAGGTATAAGAATAAGGCAAAACCTCACTTTCTGTCAATCCCTCACATAAATTTTATTGAGAGATCAACCCAAATAAACAGCCCCGCTCATTTCAATATTGTCAGATTTGTGGATATAGACTAAAATATCCACAGTATAAATTTAATAACAACCCTTGGAGGTTTTATGTTAATCCTAAAAGAGGAAGACATGGAAATATTCTTCTCTCTGGTACGGAAATACTATCTCCTTATGCGGTGCTGGCAGGAAATTTGGAGAGGAAAAGAAAATAAAAAAGAATCAATTAATTTTATTGTCACGCCATTCGCTGCTAAAACAGAACTTGAAAAATCAAGAAGTGAGGCGAAAGAACTCATTGAATGTCTGGAAAAAGATGGATTCGATGTAAAATATCACGAGAAAAAAATAGAAACATCCGGATATGATCCACTATACTTATATGAACGTCCACTCTGGGTGATTTCTCTCGAAATCAGTTTATAAAACAAAACAAAAAACGGTACTATTGTACCGTTTTTTTTAAAACCCTATAAAAAGACGGTACAAAAAACGAACAATTGGAGAAAGAAACTCAACCCCTAAAAATATAAAAATAATTAAAATAAAAAATCCATACCGCTCGAATATTTCTGTCACATATCCAAATTTCCTCGGAATTAGCGCAAAAAGAATTTTCGATCCATCAAGCGGTGGAATCGGCACTAAATTAAAGATGGCCAGCATGATATTAATCATTACTATTGAAGCAAAGAGAGGTTCAAGTGTAATAAGTGCTCCGCCCACATTTGGCACATACATAAAGAGGCGATAAAAAATAGAAAATATGAATGCAACAACAAGGTTGCTCGCCGGACCAGCTGCAGCGATAAGTGCTCCTCCTTTTTTAGGATCTTTTAAATTGAAGGGATTGTACGGCACAGGTTTCGCCCATCCAAGAATAATTCCTCCTGGAATAAGAGACATAAGAAGCGGAAGAATAATGGAACCAAACGGATCAATATGTTTCAACGGATTCAATGTCAATCGCCCCATATCACGGGCAGTGGAATCTCCTAATTCCTCAGCAACATATCCGTGCGATACTTCGTGTATCACTACTGAAAATATAAGAACAATGATCTGAAATAAAATAATAAACTCCATAATAATAAACATTATATATGAAAATCAGCCCCCATGCTATAATATGAGCATGGAAAGAAAAAATATCGGTATATATATAGCAATTGCGATCGTGTTTATATTTGCTGTTACCGGGTTCTTTTTTACGTTTGACTCAATTGGAACCCTCCGTACTGATGTAAGAAATGTGGAAATGGGACTTGAACTCGCAAATAAAGAGCGGCAGGCAACGCCCGTTGAACAACCACAAAAACAAGAGACGCAAGGAGCTAAAAATACAACATCATCCGAAGAACAAACTACAGATATAGTCACGAGTATTGCTGCGGTGCCAACAGCGATTCTTATGGATATTCAATCAAATCCAGATCTTCTTCCTCAAACAAATCTCTCCCTCTCTGTAGAAAGCGTAAATAAAAATTCCGATAATACGCTTTCGGTCAATTTTAAAATATATACAAACAAAGCAGCTGGATATTCATCAATTGATCCATCAAAAATATTTAGCATTGTTGCATTAGATAGTGATAATATAGAACCCTTTAAAACAAACGGACGGTTCTCTTCAATGCCTGCAAAAAGCGCGATTTCTGGAAGTGTCCTATTCAAAATTTCTCAAGCTCAAAATAATATCATTCTGCAAGTTGGGTCAGGAGAAAATATGAAATTTTATGAAATAGATTTCAGAGATAAGAGCTATAAAGAAACAGTTATCGGGTAAGATACAAAAAAAGTTTGCATTTTCTCAAAAAATAGATATAATACATCTGTAATTTAAATATATGCGAGCGTGTGAAAAATGTGGAAAATCATATAAAATGGGGGGAACAAGAAAACTTCTCCGCGGACATTATAATCAGACAAACCTTACAAAAAAGAAGGCAAATTTGCAGTGGACAAATCTTCTCCACCCAGGAAAACGATCACAGGTGTGCACTGCATGTTTAAGAACGTTAAGTAAAACAAAAAAGAAATAAAAGAAAAATCCCCCAGTATTTAATGGGGGGATTTTAAAAATTATTTTTTATATAAATCGCCGACAACCGCTTCATCGCCCCTATCCCCCGGATAGGGCTTCAATTGCTGTTTATCTCCTTTTAAGATACTAATCGTTCCCTGAGAAAGATTTAACTCAATGATCGGAAACACAGCAGAAAACTCATATTCTTCTTGAGTTTCTTTTGTTGGATCAAAGGATCTGTCCGGTGCAATTGTTTTATCTGACATATTCACCTCATATGTTTAAAAACTGTTTTATATTCTAAACTAAAAATATAAAAATGTCTACCTAGAGTCAGCCAATTAGTGGATCACTACCGGGTTCATCCCTAACTATTAATATACCTATCTTTGAGTATAATAAAATAGATCTTTTCGGGCTGTAGCCCCGAAGGGAAGCTCCGCTTCCTACGGGATAAATATACCGGGATGTAGTATAGCGGTAGTACGCAAGGCTGGGGGTCTTGTAGTCAGGGTTCGACTCCCTGCATCCCGACCAATTCAGTAAATTAAAACCCTCTGATACATAATCAGAGGGTTTTAATTTACATTTTAACTAAACATGCAGATATTTTCTGATCGCCACCACACCCGAGAGAATTCCCAATCCAATTCCAAAGAGCAACTGATAAGTAAAAAGTGAAAGAAAATTTTGATTAAAATATTCATTCAGATTTATTTCAGGAATAAAATTCGAAACATAAGGAGAAACAAAATTAATAATCGGGATGAACACAAGAAATCCCACTATCGCCGCGATAATACCATACATAATCCCTTCAACAATGTACGGTCCGCGGATAAAATTATTTGAAGCTCCCACGAGACGCATGACGCTGATTTGTTCACTGTTTGAAAAAATTGCTAATCGAATGGTGTTAAATGTAATCATTACCGCGAGGAAAGAAAGAAATACGGTAAGCAATGCTCCCCCATTTTTTACAGTATCAACAAGTGCAACTAGGCGATCAATCACTACATGATTCTGTGTGTAGGTCACTTTTTCTATAAGATTTTTAAAAACTGGTTTATCCAGATATTCTGCAATCGTATCATAGTGGCGCGGATCATTCGCCTTTATATTTATCGATGCAAGAAGAGGGTTTTCTTCGAGTTGGTCAAGTGTTTGCGTAATTACTTCCTCGTCTGCATGTGCCTTCTTAAATTCTGCGAGCGCCTCGTCCCGTGAGACATATTGTACCGCTTTTACTTCAACCAACCCTTCGAGAGATCGTTTTATATTTAAAATAGAATCTTCAGCAACATTACTCTTAAAATACACACTGATATCAATTTTATCTTGTAATGCATTCACCGTTCCTTTTGCCATCACATTAAAAACAATAAGCCCTTCAAACACAATAAGTGCGAGAATCATAATGCCAATCGTGGAAAGCGAAAGCCATCCGTTTCTAAAAAAGTTGCTCACCCCGTAACGAATAATTCTTGATATTTTTACCATCATATAATTTTATCCAATAATAAAACGACCATTTGCCTCGTCTTTGATGAGACGACCGCCATCGACAGTGATCACTCGTTGCCCCAAAGTATTCACAATTTCTTTATCATGCGTTGCGAGGATAACCGTACTTCCTAGTTCATTAATCTTTGTAAGTAACTTTATAACCTCCCACGTATTAAATGGATCAAGGTTTCCTGTTGGTTCGTCGGCAATGATCACATCGGGACGATTAATCATTGCGCGTGCGATCGCAACCCGCTGTTTTTCCCCACCGGAAAGTTCTGCCGGGAAATTAAGCATTTTATCTTTAATCCCCACCATTTCCATTACCTGAGGAACGAGTTCGTTAATTTCTTTCTGTGGTCGTCCATTCACTTCAAGTGCAAAGGCAACGTTCTCAAATGCAGTTTTCTTTGAGAGAAGACGGAAGTCCTGGAAGATAACACCAATGTGTCGCCTAAATTCAGGAAGTTCCTTTGACTTTAATTTATTCACTTCATATGAACCGAAAAATACCTGTCCCTTTGTAGGTTTTTCCTCACCAATTAAAAGCTTAATAATGGTTGATTTCCCAGCTCCGGAACGTCCCACAATCGAGACAAACTCATTCGGCTGTATTTTAAAGCTTACTTTATCGAGGGCGACCATCCCATGGTTATAGGTTTTCGTTACATTTTGAAAAATAATCATGTCAATTTTATCTAATAAAGAGGAGGCAATAAAATTGAGCTCCTCGCTCCTTTTGTATTATTATACCCTATTTACCGCCCAATATCTACCAATAGATCAAGATTTCCATCTAATACCTCATCAACACGAGAAATTTTAAGTCCCGTTTCATGATTTTTCACCTGTTTATATGGGTGAAGTACATACGATCGAATTTCGTGCCCCCACTCAGGTTTTACTTTTACTTTTAAGTTTTCTATTGCGGTTTCATGTTTTTCCTGCATAAGTGCAATAAGTTTTATCTTCAACAACTCCATTGCTTTATCTCTATTCGCACTCTGTGAGCGTTCTGACTGCGAAGAAACCACAATTCCTGTTGGTAAATGACTCACCCGCACTGCGGTTTCAACTTTATTGACATTCTGTCCTCCAGGTCCTGATGAGCGGAAAAAATCTATTTTTATGTCTTTTTCTGGAATTTGAATTTTTGAAACTTCCACTTGTGGCAAAATTGGTAACACTTCAACAAGTGCAAATGAAGTGTGTCTCAATTTTTTTGCGTCAAACGGAGAAATACGTACCAAACGATGTACCCCCGATTCTCCTTTCAAATATTCATACACCCCGTCGCCTCTCAGTGAAATTGTAATATCATTCACATATTGTTTTTTCCATCCTTTCTTGTCTGCACATTTTTCATACATCCGAAGAAGCATCTGTGCCCAATCTTTTGCATCATCTCCTCCCGCTCCCGCAAGTACCGAAAGGTAAACGCCGTTATATTTGTTTTGATCCATAGAACTTAAATTTTAATTAAATGTAGTAATCTCTGATTTCTAAAATTTGAATTTTGAATTTATATAATCATCGGTAATTAGTTATTAGTAACTTTCCTTACCTCTGCCGCTATGACACGTCATAGTACCTTCCTTTTTCATATGCGATATTTTCTTCTTTTTTAGCTCTATTCCGCAATCTATGCCCCTACCAAACGCCAGCCAAACAAAGTCACTCTAGCAGGGTATGTTCAAGCAAGTTCCGATAATTTTTTCCATCAGAATTCATGTCCCAATTATAGTTAAAAATACAACAAAATAAAATCGAACACCACTCTTTCATTTACAAAGAGTGGTGTTTTTTAATTACCAGGAAACCCCGCACGAAGAGAGCGTCATCCATTGTATAGAGCTCTCGGAGTGCGGGGATGAATGGAACCGCTTACCTACCACAGCGTAGCTGTGGTAGGCTAGTCTCATGAGGATTCAACATCTCAATCATTCTTCATACCAACACCAATATCATATTGTGTGGGGTACAAAATATCGACGGAAGATACTCAAATCGTATGTACTTCCCGAATTGAAAAAAAGTCTGTCCGAAACATGCAAGAAATATCCAACACTCTGGATTGAATCCATGAATGCAAATAATGATCATGTACACATTCAAATTGAAATACCGCCGAATATCGCAGTATCAGATGCCGTCCAGAAATTGAAATCAGCAAGTAGCTTAGCGCTTAGAAAGAAGTTTAGATATATCAAAGACATTTATCTTGAGAAGGACGGCATCTGGAGTGTTGGATATTTTTCATCCACCATTGGACTCAATGAATCACAGATCAAAAAATACATTGAGTGGCAAAGCAAACACGATATGCCAAAACGCATCAAGTTGTTTTGAATCCTCATGCCAAAAAAGGAAACCCCGGACGCAACAAAGTGGAGTCCGGGGAGGAGGTCATTATCTCAAATCTAATTATTTGTTGAAGGTGGTGAAATATTTATTGGAGGTTGAAATTGCTGCATTGACTGCTGACCTTGTGGTGGCATAAAATTTCCTTCAGGTTCCAATCGTGGCGCGATACCTTGTGGTACATTTTGTCCAGAACCACATTGCGCTCCAGGTGGACATGGATTGAGCGGATTTCCCGCATTCAGAGGAAACTTCGGCATCTGTTCAAAAAACTTTTGTATTACTCCTCCGTTTTCCAACCCCATTGTCTCAGACTTATCTGGTATCATTATTTCTCTTCGTTCACCCGGTTCCATTCGTCCATTCGGTCCCCCAGGTATGATTTCTCGTTTTTCATTTAGTTCTCCATTTTGCGGTCCTATATTTGGTCTGAAATTTGCGCATGCTTCCGGATTTGATTCGCAAAATGATCTACATTCTTCCGCGGTCCTGCATCCTCCGGGACCACTTTGCCCTGGCGGTATTATTGTGCCACTTGGCACGCCCTGCGAATTGCCGGATCCCCCTTCGTCCCGTCGATTTTCTCCTTGAAACGATCCAAAATTTTTACACGCTTCAGGATTGGTAGCACAATAAGATTTACATTCTTCGGGTGTTTTACATCCCCCAGGACCTGATTGTCCCGCTGGTGGCATAAACCCACCTTCTCCTGGCGCACCAGTTCCTCCTCCCATCTGCCGAAAACATTCTCCCATTTTATCTCCCAAATCGCGCGACGGCATCATAGTACCATCTCTTAACTTTTCAAAATTATCGTTCCCTACTGCACTTGAAATACAAGTAAGTACTTCCGGAGGAGCCTGATGAAGTGACTCGGAAAATTGTTTTTTCCCTTCTTCTATTTTTTGGAGTTCTCCTTCTGGAATCATTCCATGATCTTTTCCAAAACTAAAACATAATTCCTGATTTGTTGGATTATTACAGAATGCTTCACATTCTTCTTTGTTCGTACATCCACCAGGTCCTTTTCCGCCAGTTTTTCTCGCCATTTCCGCTTCCTCTGGCCTCATAAATCCTGCGGCCTCCGCAAATGTAATACATTCATCAATATGACTTTCTTCATTACAATATTTTTCACACTCCTCTTTCCCATTGCATGCAGGTGGTTTCACACCTTTTTTTATCGCTTGAAGCATCTTTTGTGAATCTGCCGCTTCTTCCTTACTCATAAACCCTGCGGCGAGAGCAAATGTCATACACTCTTCCATATGTGCTGTATCCCTGCAATATGTATCACATTCTTTTTTTCCATTACACGCAGGCGGTTTCACGCCTTTTTTTATTGCGGTAAGTACTTTTTCCGATTCCTGAATTTCCTTATCACTCATAAAACCAGCAGCTTTCCCAAAAGCGAAGCATTCTTCCATATGCGTCGGGTCACTGCAATACTTGTCGCATTTTTCTTTCCCTCCACACGCTGGCGGTTTCACGCCTTTCGCAATAGCCGCTTGTACTTTTTTTGCCTCCGCAAGCTCATTTTGAGACATCAAATCATTCTGTTCCGCGAACGTTACACATTCATTAATATGAGAAACATCATCACAATAGAGATCACATGATTCTTTTGTTGTGCATCCCCCCGGACCCTTTCCCACTTTTGCAAATTTTTTCGCTGTCTGAAGTTCGTCTCTCGACATAAGTTTGTTTTTTTCGGCAAATGTAAGACAGGCGTTCAAATGCGCCGCGTCATCACAGTAAGCGCGACAAGCAGTTTCATTTGCACAATTGCCGAGTTCTGCTACTGGATATGTAATATTTACATTACCCTCAGAAGTTATTCCCGTTTGCCCAGCGGCTTTATCTGAAATAAGAAACGTAGAAATCACAACACCCACCACAAGCACACATATACTTAAAAAATATTGATGTTTCATATAATTTATTGTTGATATAAATAAAATGACCCCTATCGAAATGGATTTGTTTTAATGTCCGAAAATAGATTTGTTTTATTTACCGGATTTGTATCAGGAAGATTACCGACGGGATTTGATTGAACATTCAAAGGCGGGAGCACTCCTTGTGTGGCACTTTCTGTGATAGTTTTTGTACTTTCTTCGGCTTTTTGAAGTGCTTGCTCTTCAGGAGAAAGTAAGGTGCTTTTCCAATACCAATACCCCGCAGCAAGAAGAACCAATGCAACTATGGTCGCAATAAGAAGTTTTTTGCTCATGTATTAATTATACTCCTTATATATTTCTCCAATTGTGGATTATTCCGCTCCCTTATCTACAGTGAAAAGATATCCTCCCATTCCATTATATTTTGAGCCGAAGGTGAGAGTTGAACTCACGACCCATCGCTTACGAAGCGATTGCTCTACCACTGAGCTACTTCGGCGGGTAAATCTACCAACTGACTTGCCCGCCTCTGGCGGGGCTACATTGGCATCTCCCCAATTTCCCCAGCGAAAGATCGCCGGGGAATAAAATTTTATTTTATATTTAAAAGAGATGAAATTTTCGGTTTATCGAAACCAACAATAATCTTCCCGTCTATATCAATTACCGGAACTCCGAGTTGACCCGACTTTTTAATCATTTCTTCTTGTGCGGAGATATCAGTCATTACATTTTTGTCTTCAAACTGGACATTATGTTCGTTAAAATACGTTTTTGCCATTTTGCAAAATACACATGTCGGCGTTGAATATATAATCACTTTTGCCATAACAAATTATTTTTCAAAATACCGTACGACCTTATTACGGTATGTACCGAATATATCACACAAAAAAAATTCTGCAATAATGGATTATTTTAATACCATAAGTATTGCACCTATAGTCACAAAAAGTGCTCCAAGTCCTGATTTTAATGTGAATTGTTCTCCCAAGAACAGAAGTGCAAAAATAAGGACAAATACGACACTCAACCGGTCGAGTGCGGCAACTGCAGAAGCGGGTCCTATTTTTAAGGCAAAAAAATAAAAAAGCCACGAAAGTGCTCCAGCAATCCCGGAAAGTACAATAAAGAGAAGGGGTTTGCTTCCTATAGCAGAAAGAAAACTCCCTTTTCCAAGCGCGAGAGAAACAAAAACAAGAAAAAGAGCCATTACCACTGCGCGAACCGTTGTTGCAAGCGTTGTATCAATGTTCGCAATCCCAATCTTTCCTAAGATTGCCACCAATGCGGCAAACACCGCCGAAAAAATTGAAAATAATATCCACAATGGCATAAATCTATTCATTCGCATTTAACCTTTCTTGAATTATTATCTTTTTTGGTTTATATGGGCTAAGAAGTAGATAGGTAAGGTACACCGAAATTCCTCCGACAACAAATCCTCCGATGATATCGAATGGCCAATGCACCCCAGCAACAACACGCGCACCTCCGTTTATAATTGCAAATATAAAAATCCATTTCCCCCATTTTTTATCAAACAGCCACAATGCAAAAGCAAGTGCAAAGAAAAATGCGGCATGTCCAGATGGAAATGCGTGTCCACTTTCAGAAATAAGGGAAGGAAACCCAAAAAATTCAAATGGCCTTGGCTTTGCATAAAAATACCGGATTACCTCCGTGATGATTCCTCGAGAAAATATGAGCGAGAGAGTAATAAAGAAAAACATATAAAATTTCTCCCGAACATTTTTGTGGAGTATGAGAAATATTACAACCGCAACACACACAATATACGGAAGATATTTCGAAAGAAAAACAATAAGAACATCGAGTATTCCCGACACTCCTAAAAATTTGTGAAGAATTCCAAAGAGCAAACTATCAAATGCCATAAATATAATGTATGTACTATCGACGAACAAATGGAAGTAACCCTGCGATTCTCGCGCGTTTTATCGAGTTTGCGAGATGACGTTGATGTTTCGCACATACTCCGGTATGTCGCGGATCAATTATCTTTGCCTGGCTCGAAACAAACCGTTTCAAAAGCTCAACATTACGATAATCAATTTCCTTTACATTTTGTGAACAAAAAAAACATTGTCGCATATTCTAGTTATATATAAATTACACAATTCTCCATTCCCATTTTTATTGTACAATAGGATCAAAATTTTATTTCCGACAGCACACTTAAAAAGGTATATCCTCTGCTTTTATTTCATCTTCTCCAATATTAATTTCCGGAAGCTCTTCTTTTATATGTGCACTCTGATCTTCGTTATCAGGAAAATTTCCACGATCGAATTCTTTATGTGATGCACCGCTTCCTCGCGGACCAAGTTGCATCCTTTCACATATAATTTCGGTTGTCTTCCGCGCCTGTCCCTGATTATCCTGCCATGAACGTGTCTGTAATCTTCCCTCTATCAATACCGACCCTCCTTTTTTAAGATATTGACCAGCAACTTCTGCTTGTTTTCCCCACACAACAACATTATGGAATTCTGCTCGTTGTTGGCGTTGTCCTGACTTGTCAACATAAAAAGAGTTTGTTGCGACCCCCAAGGTACATACAGATTGTCCTCCCGGAGTCTGTCGGAGCTCTGGATCACGAGTGAGGTTACCAAAGATAAAAACTTTATTTAAATTCATTTTTTAAAGCATGGAATATTTCGACCCTTTATTATCTAATTTCTTTTTATTATTACTGAAGAATCTCTTCTAATTTTTCTTGTAACGCCTCATTTGAAAGTATTGTGTTAAATCCTCCCTTTGGTTTCGGTGGAACGGTTGTTCTCTTTTTTCTCTGTTGTAATCCCCCCTCTTCACTTGATCGCGGAGCGGCTTCCTTTATTTTGTTTTGAACATTCACAATAAAACGAAGAATATCATGCTCAAGTTTTACATCAGAAGAAACAGTACGAACTGATTCTGCTGGAAGCGTACACTCAATTGTACCCAAAAATCCTTGTGTTTCTTTCTTAATTGGATAAGAAAGTCTTAATTTTACAAGTGGATGTTCATTTAATATAACTCCTCCGTATTTTTCTATAATCTGCCGCACCACACCCACATTCTCGCTTCTTTGAATGAAGGAAATATCATATATTTTTTGTGTTTCAATAGTTGAAAAATCTTCCATAATAATTACTTATATACAATATCAGCTATCTCTCAGACGGTCAATCCCACCCACATAAATAAAATAAGTCGGGATGCGGAATCAAATTTTCTCGTTATGTTCTTCTCCTTGTTCGACTACTTCTTTCGTTTCTTCTGGGTTGGCATACATAAGTTTTTTCATAGCTAATACCTCTTCGGGAATGCCACGAAATCCAGTTCCTACTGGAACCAGTTTTCCGATAATAACGTTCTCCTTCAACCCGCGGAGTCCATCAGTTTTTCCCTCTACAGATGCATTTACAAGCACGCGACTTGTTTCCTGAAAAGATGCTGCAGACAAGAAACTATCCGAAGTAAGTGCTACTCGAGTAATACCGAGAATACGAATAATTGCTTTTGCGGGTTTTTTCTTCAGATGTCTTACCTCTCTATTGATACGCAGAAATCGCTGTTTATCTACTACTTCATCAACAGTAAATTCTGTATCACCACTGTCTTTCACTACAACTCGAGAAAACATCTGGCGTACAATAATTTCAATGTATTTATCGTTAATTGAGGCACCTTCAGGCACATAAATCTTCTGCACCTCATTTACGATGTACCGCTGTGCTTCTTCTAATCCTCTATATAAGAGAATTTCGCGAATATCAAGCGGACCTTCTGAAAGTTGCTGCCCCTTTTCTACACGGTCACCAACTTTAACAAAAAGATTTACATTCAGAGGAACTACATATTCGGTTACTCCTGCTTTTAATTTTTTTGATCTTGATGTTGTTCTCTTTGAATTTTTTATTTCTATTATTTTTGTAAGTCCTACTTCTTTAATAAATTCAACAACTCCATCTTCTTTCGCAAGCATCGCCTTTCCCTTTGGAGGACGTGCCTCAAATATTTCTTCTACACGAGGAAGTCCGTAGGTAATATCGAATCCCGCAACACCTCCGATATGGAATGTTCTCATGGTAAGCTGTGTTCCAGGCTCTCCAATTGATTGAGCTGCAACGACACCGACCGCCTCTCCTTGTGCAACAATTTTATTCTTACTTAAATCCAAGCCAAAACATGCCGAACAAATTCCATCAAACGATTTACAAGCGATCGGAGAACGTACTTTCATAGACTCTAATTTCGATTCTTGTATTATTTTTGCAATTTCTTTTGTAATCATTTCTCCCTCTCTTACAATCAATTTACGGTCGATGCGGACATCTTGTGCTGCTTTTCTCCCAAATAGACGATCACCAAATTTATATCCAAATTTATCTCCTTCAGCACGAATGACATCAATTCCATCACTCGTTCCACAATCATCTTCTTTAATAATTAAATCTTGTGATACATCGACAAGTCTGCGGGTAAGATATCCTGCTGATGCTGTTTTTAATGCGGTATCGGTAGAACCCTTACGCGCACCATGTGTTGATATGAAATATTCAAGTACCCCAAGACCTTCTTTGTACGAAGATTTTACAGGAAGTTCAATTGTCTTGCCGTTTGCATCAAGCACCAACCCTTTCATTCCCATCATTTGAATCGGCTGCGCCCAACTTCCACGGGATCCAGAATCAAAAATAGAAAAAATCGGATTTTCAACTTTCATTGCCTTTGGAATAAGCGGTGCAATCTGTTCACGAATATTCGTCCACACCTCAACAATTTTTTCTCTGCGCTCATCTTCGGTAAGTAATCCATCTTCATAATGAGACTCAATAAGTTCAACTCGCTTATTTCCCTCCTCGATCAATTGCGGTTTATCCTGCGGAACAAGAGTGTCACTCATCGCCCACGTGGTTGCCGAACGCGTTGCATATACAAACCCAAGATTTTTAATACCATCCAGATGATCCTGTGAATTTTCAATACCATGCACATCAATAATTTCACTTACAAGTTTTGAAAGAGTCTTCTTTGTGAGTACCTCATTCACAAACCGAAATCCTTCCGGAAGTACGTTGTTAAAAATCAATCGTCCGTATGTCGTCTCTATTAACTGTCCTCTCGTAACACACTTCATCTTTGCATTCAAATCAAGATATCCATGTTCATATGCAAGCATTGCTTCATTAAATCCGGAAAATATTTTCCCCTCTCCCTTCACCCCTTCCATAATGCGCGTCAAGAAATAACATCCAAGTACAACATCTTGCGTTGGACGCGTAATCGGCTCTCCGTTTGCGGGTTTCAAAAGATTATGTCCTGCATTCATAAGCGCACTCGCCTCATATTGAGCTTCCACGGTAAGCGGAAGATGCACCGCCATTTGGTCTCCATCAAAATCTGCGTTAAACGCTTCGCAGACAAGAGGAGGAATTCTAATGCAAAGATCTTCAATGAGAAGTGGTTTGAATGCTTGAATACCGAGACGATGAAGTGTCGGCGCACGGTTCAAAAGTACTTTTTTATCAGCAATTACCTCTTCAAGAATTCCCCATACCTCTGGCGATCGTTGTTCAATAAAACGATTTGCCTGCTTAATATTATACGCAAGCCCCCGTTCAATAATTTTATTAATAACAAAATGTCTGAAAAGTTCGAGTGCAAGATTTTTCGGCAATCCGCATTCATTTAATCTCAGTTCTGGACCTACCACAATTACTGAACGACCAGAATAATCGACTCGTTTTCCTAGAAGATTTTGTCTGAATCTTCCCTGTTTTCCCTTTAACATATCCGCAAGAGATCGAAGCGGTCTCCGTCGTGAAGACAGAAGTTGTGCGCCGGTGCGCGCGGAATTATCAATGAGTGCATCAACCGCTTCTTGAAGCATTCTTTTTTCATTTGTGATAATTACTTCAGGAGATTTTAATTCAATAAGTTTTTTCAAACGATTATTTCTATTTATCACCCTGCGATAAAGATCATTTAAATCGGCAGTCGCATATCTTCCTCCTTCAAGAGCTACCATTGGACGTAATTCCGGAGGAAGCACTGGAAGTACGGTAAACACCATCCATTCTGGACGAATTCCTGATTTCAAGAGAGACTTTACTAGTTGGAGACGACGCAACACGCGTTTTTCTCTATTTGCATCTTTTACTGATTGAAGCTCATGTTTCAATTTCTTCATCAAATCCTTCAAATCAATCTGTTCCAAAATTTTTCTGATAGCACCCGCCCCTCGATCCGCTTCAAACACATCTCCGAATTTTTCGGCTAATGTATAATATTCAGATTCAGTGAGAATAAGCCCCGGTTCTAACACGGACACCACATCTCTCAACCGTTCTTTTGATTCCTTTAACTCTTTTACGTTTTCATTTTTATCCTGTTTCAACGATTTAAATTCTTTATCAAGAATTTCAAGAGTACGTTTTTTATTTTCTTCATTTACCACTGTTACAATGAATGCGGCATAGTAAATTACTTTTTCGAGTTTTGGAACTGAAATATTCAAAAGTAAACTCATTTTTGAAGGAACATTTCGTAAAAACCAAATATGCGTCACTGGGGTTGCAAGCGCAATGTGCCCCATACGTTCACGACGCACCACAGCACGTGTTACCTCAACACCGCATTTTTCACATACAATTCCCTTATAACGAATTTTTTTGTATTTTCCACAGTAACATTCATAGTCTTTTGTGGGACCAAAAATTCTTTCTGAGAATAATCCGTCTTTTTCCGGCCTCTGCGTTCTATAGTTTAATGTTTCAGGCTTTAATACTTCCCCATGTGACCATGAAAGCACCTCCTCAGGACTTGCAACTCCAATTGAAATTGATTTGAGATCAGCGTTTTTGTTCATAATTTTTTATTTATTTCTCTTCTCCTCCGTCATCAATCCGACTTTTTTCATAGTCATACCTCACATTTAATCCGAGTGATTTTAATTCGGCAATAAGTACATTAAACGATGCGGGAAGATTTGGCTTTTTAATTTCTTGACCACGAATAATTGATTCAAACGCAGCAGAACGTCCCATTACGTCATCAGATTTAATAGTAAGCATTTCTTGAAGAGTGTGCGCGGCGCCATATCCTTCAAGTGCCCATACCTCCATTTCTCCAAATCGTTGTCCTCCAAGCTGTGCCTTTCCTCCGAGCGGCTGCTGAGTAATTAATGAATATGGACCAGTTGAACGCATATGAATTTTATCTTCAACAAGATGATTTAGTTTCATAATATAGATGTATCCGACAGTAATAGCTTGTCGAAATGATTGACCAGTAAGTCCGTCATAAAGTTTTATCTTCCCCTCTTCGGGAAATCCCGCGGCTTTTAATTCATCCCGTATATTTCCTTCGGTTCCGCCAATAAACCCGGGAACAACTGCGCGATATCCTAATGTATGTGCAGCGAGTCCAAGATGGGTTTCCATGATTTGTCCAAGGTTCATACGCGATGCAACACCCAACGGATTTAACACCACATCCACCGGAGTTCCGTCCTCCAAATACGGCATATCTTCCACTGGACGAATGGTTGAGATAACACCCTTATTTCCATACCGTCCGGCAAGTTTATCTCCTGCACGAATTTTTCTGAGTTGTGCGACTTCAACTTGAATTTTCTTTATAATTCCTGGTTCAAGTTTGTCTCCTCGGTCGCGCGAAAATATTTTAATTCCAATAACCCTCCCCTGTTTTCCATGAGGAAGTGTAAGCGAAGTATCTTTCACATCTCGCGCTTTCTCACCAAAAATTGCTCTTAACAATCGTTCCTCAGAAGTAAGTTCTGATTCACCCTTCGGAGAAATTTTCCCGACAAGAATGTCATTTTCTCTTACTTCTGCCCCAATGCGAATAATTCCCTCTTCATCAAGATTTCTCAGCTTATCTTCAGAAACATTCGGAATATCCGGCGTTGTCATTTCAGGGCCAAGTTTTGTGTCACGTACAGAACATACCCATGTTTCAATATGAATGGAAGTAAAGAAATCGTCTTTTGCTACTCTTTCAGAAAGAACAATAGCATCTTCGAAATTTCCTCCCTGCCATGGAACAAATGCAACTAACAGATTTCTTCCCAGACTCAGTATTCCATTTGAAGTCGCGGGGCCATCGGCAAGTATTGTTCCTTTTTTCACTTTTTGTCCTACTTCCACTATTGGACGTTGTGAAATACATGTTGATTGGTTTGATCGCTTGAACTTCAAAAGTGAAAATGTCTTTTTTCCAGTTTCGGTTTTTATTACTACCGCATCGGCGTCTGCTTCAAGCACTACACCATCGACATCAGAAATAATCATTTGAGCAGAATCGCGCGCAGCGCGTTCTTCTTGTCCAGTTCCAACAAGTGGGGCTTCCGCATAAATGGGGGGAACTGCTTGTCGTTGCATGTTTGATGCCATGAGTGCACGGTTTGCATCATTGTGTTCCAAAAATGGAACAAGTGATGTTGAAATACTTACTGATTGATTTGGTGACACATCAATGAAATGAACTTCATCTCGTTCACACATTCCCGCAACACCACCAATACGGGCAGGAATTCTTTTTTCAACAATTTTATTATGGTCATCAAGTTTTACATCAGACTGGGCAATATTATATTTTTGTTCACTGAATGCATCAAGCCATATCACCTCGTTTTTTACTGTACTATTTTCAACTTTAAAATATGGCGTCTCTAAAAACCCAAACTCATTGAGACGAGCATAACTTGAAAGATAACTTACAAGTCCAATACTTGAACCTTCCGGAGTTTGAATTGGACAAATACGTCCATAATATGAACTGTGCACATCGCGAACTTCAAATCCGGCTCGTTCCCGCGTAAGTCCACCAGGACCCATTGTGGAAAGGCGTCTTTTGTGTTCAAGTTCCGCGAGAGGATTCACCTGATCCATAAATTGAGATAACTGGGATGATGCAAAAAAGTCCCGTACCACTGCAGTGAGTAATTTATAATTAATAAGTTGCACAGGCTGAAGACCGTTTCTATCAAACGTCGACATCCTGTCTTGTACTCCCCTCCTCAGTCTTGCAAACCCCACACGAAGCCTTGCCTGCACTAATTCACCAACCGCCCGGATTCTTCTATTTCCTAAATGGTCGATATCATCAGGTTTTGCAAATTGATTATTGTTCAGTCGAATTACTTCTTTCACAATATCTACGAGATCTTCACGATCTAAAAGCCCCGAATTCTTTTTTGTAAATCCAAGTCGCTGGTTTATTTTATATCTTCCTACCTTGCTCAAATCGTATCGATCAAAACGGAAAAACATCGGTTCAATGATTGCGTGCGCGCTTTCTGAGGTTACAAGATCTCCAGGACGAAGACGCCGATAAATTTCCAAATATGAATCCTCAACTGTCTTTGCTTCGTCCTTTTTGAGAGTTGTTTCAATATATTTTATTTTCCCCGTATCAACGTCCGCGAATGTTTTCAAAATTTCTTCTGGAGTTTCAATACCAAAAATACGCAACAATTCGGTTACCGGAGCCTTTCTTTTTCGATCGATTTTTACTCCGAGGAATCCATCGGCTTCCGTTTCAATTTCAAGCCACACCCCGCGATTTGGAATTACTTTTGCGCTAAACAATTTCCTTCCACGGAATATATTCATAAGAAAGTACACACCGGGAGAACGAATGAGCTGGGAAATGACCACACGTTCAACCCCGTTAATAATGAATGTTCCGCGTTCGGTCATAATCGGAAAATCGCCAAGATATACCTCCTGCACTTTAGATTCTTTTGTTTGGTGATTGATAAGCCTTAAATTTACCCGAAGAGCTGCTTCATATGTTTGATCCTTTTCTTTTGCTTGAAGCTCTGTATACTTCGGCGGATCAAATTTATAATCAAGGAAATGCAATTCAAGCTCTTCTCCTGTGTGATCCTTGATTGGAGAAATTTCATCAAAAAGTTCGCGAAGTCCTTTTTCGACGAACCACTGAAACGACTTTGATTGAATCTCTATGAGATTCGGCGACTCATGTGACGGGCCGCGATATGAAGAAAAAACTTTTGTTTTTAAATGTTGTACCATATGACCTTTTTATAAATATTTTGCGCGTTTTATATTGTGCTCCTCTAGCGTCTTTGAGAAGAGTGTTTCTTTTGTTTTTGGAGACGAAAGGTAATAGAGATACTGACTTTTTTCGGGTAAAAGCGCCGCTCGGATAGCTGATTCCCCAGGATTTGAAATCGGCGTTGGCGTCAATCCAAGTCGTTCGTAAGTGTTATACGGAGAAGCAATATGAAGATCGGAACGCGTTACTAATACATCATTACATCCGCGTATTTGCCCTCCACATTTCGCATAACTGATTGTCGCATCAACTTGCAGTGGCATTTTAATAGAAAGTCGTTTTAACAGAATTCCCGCAACAATCTGCCGATCTTCAAATTCAGGAACTTCCCTCTCAAGAAACGAAGAAAGGATAAGCTTCGTATACCAATCTTTTTCTCCAGAAAGAAGCGGCCACATTTTTTCAGAAAACACATCAAGCATTCTCCGAACTACTTTTTCCGGAGACGAATTCAACTCAAAATAATATGAATCGGGAAATAGAAATCCTTCAAGAGAAGAAATATTATTCAAAAACGAATAATCAGATGCGAGATTTTTTGTTGGAAAATTTTTAACTGCGCCCTTTTCGGTAATCTTTGCATCCGCAAGAATTGAATCAATATCTGCAAGTGTTGACCCCTCTGGAATAGTTACAAGCACATCGCTTCTTCCTTTTGATGTAAGCGCATTCACAATCTGCGGAACACTCATTGTATCTGAAAGCATATATGCACCCGGTTGAAATCGCTGAGCCTTTCCAATAAGTAAGGCATATACCTTAAACATGGTAAGCGACTTCACGAGAGATTCCTGTGAAAGATGTGCTCCAATTTCTCGGAGTCCTTCCCCTTTTGCAATTTTAAATTCCCGCTCAGTTTTTGAAATATTATTTGGCTGCAAACTATAGAAAAAATATGCAATCACGATAATGCAAAATAAAACTATAGAAAGCCAAATAAGCACACGAAAATTTACCGCGCCTTCTTGTTTAAGTTGAGGATTCATTTACAAGAAAAATTAAATTTAATCACAAAGACATTTGAAAAACGTTTTCAAATTTGAAAACGATAAACTGCGCAAAAAACAGCGCTTCCTCGGTTCTTTAACGGGATTCAAATTTGATATGCTCAATTATACTTATAAGTATCCCTGCCGTCAAGAGACTTGATCCTCCATAACTAAAGAACGGGAAGGTAATACCAGTAACTGGCATAAGTCCCAAATCTGAGCCTATATTTATAAAAAATTGGAGTGTAAAGATAATAACAGCCCCTAGTATAAAAAACTTTGAATAGTTATCCCCAACCCGAAGTCCGATTTGCACAAATCGGTATAAAAGGAAGAAAAATGCTCCAATAAGACACAGCCCTCCAAAAAATCCCCACTCTTCGACAAATGCGGCAAAAATAAAATCAGTTTGTGCCTCTGGAAGAAAATGAAGATGCGATTGCGTACCAAGACCGAATCCTTTTCCGAAAAAACCCGCCGAACCAATTGCAATTTTTGATTGAATCACATTATAGTTGATCCCAAATGGATCTTTCTCGGGAAATACAAACGCAGTAAGCCGGTCTTTTTGATATGGTTTCAAAAACGAAGTCCATAACACAACAAAAAGAAGGATTGTCACAACAATACCCAACAACAATCTTTTTTTTTGTATTCCGCTCACAAAGAGAAATCCGATCCATATTCCGACGATAATGAGTGTTGAACCAAAATCGGGATGTGTAATAACAAGTCCGGCAGGAACCGCAGTATAGAAAAGGGAAAGAAAAATATTTTTTGTCTGCGATGCTGAAATATGACGCCGAGAAAAAAAATGCGCCAGGATAAATAATAGTCCGATTTTTACAATCTCTACTGGTTCAAACTGAAATCCTCCAATCACTAACCAGCTCTTCGTACCGCGAATAGTGGAATGTTGAAGATGAGACAAAACCAGAAACCCAATGCCCCCCCAATAGAGTCCGTGACGAAACCATCCCTGACTTCCCAACCACTGCCAATCTATTTTCCTTCCAAAAAAAATAAGAAGAAACACTACAACATACCAGAGTATTTGCCGATGAAAAAACGTCGGATTTGTGCTCGCAAGAGATAACAAGCTTCCCACCGCAAGAATGAAAATAGAGAAGAAAATCCCCCAATCAAAGCGTTTCCCGTGTACTGTAGTCATGACTTATAAAATTACTGTGTACTTAAAAATACCTTCGTACGGGAAAAATCAACCTCGTCCGTAATCTGTTTGTTTTCCGGAAATGAAACGACAAACGGTTTCTCTTCTAATCCACTGAGATCTGATAATATTGTCTGTCCTGGAAAAATTTCCGTGTCATATTTGTCATATAAAATTGCAGTAATTCTCACTTCGGAAGCGAGCACAGAACCTTGATTCTTTACACTTCCGGATACGCGTATTCCCTGATCCGTGTTTTTTGTTTCAACCGCTGATGATATAACCACGTCGGGACGAAGCATTTCATACGCTTTTTTCCATGATGTATCGGACAATGTGAGCTCGACTTTACTTATATCTTTTGCAGAAGAAGAAATTCTCGGTTCAAATATAAACTTTTTCTCAAGTGCAAAAATTGCGTCATTCCCTGGTATTCTTTCAATTTCTTGATTCCGCGCATTATACGCGGTAAACGTATACGAAAATCTATCCGAAGAAAAGAATTGATTTGGATTTAATATTTCCGCAAGTAAAATTACTTTTCCTCCTTCAAGAGAAAATACACGGACATCCCCCACCTGCCTCAATGGAGAAAGTTCTGTAATTTCACACTTTGTACATACTCCACCACAATCAATTCCCGTTTCATTTTGGTTTTGAATACCATCAGAACATGTCGGCGCCTTTATAAATAAACCGCCAAATAGCCAATAAAAAATTAACCCAAAGATAAAAAGATAAAAAACTCCATATATAATTTTTTTTGTCCCGCGCGTCATACTTTTATAATACCCTAAAATTCATATATTCATAAATACCTAAATCTACAAGGATTATTTTTATTTTCTCACTAGCCTATGGAAAAATATCTTCAATCGAAACATGCCCAATTGAGAAAGTATATGAAAAAGAATCTTATATTTTTTAAAACGCCAAAATAAGTTCATAAAAATTCAGGTTTATAACATTCATCACAGTACACAATTTCTTTTGACTCTGGAGAAAAAGTCGTTTCAAACTCATTTGGACATGGCCCATTTCCATGAAAATGTTCTGCAGTATTTGCATATGTTATCAGTTTTTGGTCTTTAGTCTTTAATTGGTTACATTGACATTTCCTTTTATAGAGATGAAATCCATTCCTCCATGAGAGTATCTCAGCCGTCCGACAATTGGGGCAAAGGCGGGGTAAAGCGATATTCATTTCTCGATGAAACGCCAATTCTTCCCTAGTAAGCCGGAATGCTTTCGTGCATCCATCAAGACATGCTTTATGTTCTGTCTGCCATAAACTTGTAGAATGTCTGCACTCGATAATTTCATTCAAAATTGAATCAGAAACATCTTTTATGTGATCTGGAATGTTTTCCTGTCTCAATGTGACTTTATAATTCCGTTCTGCTTCGTCCCGCCATTGCCACCCTTCCTCGAGAATTTCCTCTTTGGTTCTTGAATACCAAGGAAATGCGGCAGATTCATTATATGCGTACGCGGAAAATTCCGGCGGAAAGAATTCTCCAAATTTATACACCCTTCCTTTTTTGTCCACATATGGCATGTCATCCATGTGCTTTCGTATCGTCTTAAGGAGCGCTTCATATTCTTCTTTTGTATATTGCCGGTTCAATATACAATATTTTTTATTCTGGACCGACACACACCCAAAAGAATCAGATGAATTTCTTGCCCAATCACAATACATCGTGTCAATAGAATCATTTCCTCCCGCCGAAAAGAAACATCGCTCAACGTTTCCTGTCATGGCATAAATTTCATAAAGAAGCTGGGAATTTATTCCTCCTCCACTTACATCATAGCTGTCCTTGAGATTCAATCCGCCAAAATAGATATATTTACAATCTTCTACATTATCAAGCGCGGAAAAGCACGTTTTGCAATTTTTTGTATCTCGAATGATGTCTCCAGTAACATTCTGACTGTTTAAAATATGAGCATATCGGCGCGGAAGAGAAAAATAAAATTCTCTGAATTTTTGTCTTGCTTCCTCAAGTTTTTTATAGCTTCCCAAATCCCACGTTGCAATTTCTTTTGCATATTCGTCCTTGGAAAATTTTTGATTGAATATACAGTATTTTTGCTTTCTCAGATTCACACATCCAAAACAATTCGAACACCCAACGCAATTAAAAAGAAGCGCGGAATCAAGACATTCATCAGAAAAATATCCGAACTGCGTCCGATAGAGGCGATTCGAATGGAGTGAAGAATAAACATGATCTGAATTATCAACGACATAGGAGTCATAGGTATCCTTTGAAAATAAAAGTCCATAATCAAATTGGGAATTTTCCGAAAAATAACTCCAAAACACATAGTAACAATTTTTAAGATTTTGGCACGCGTGCGAATAGTCGCTTTCAACGAGATTAGTGCCGGTGAATGCTGGTCGAGGAACCACCTCGAGAAGTTTCCGGTATTGTATAAAAAACGGCTGCGAGAAATCATACTCGCGACCGTAATCCATCGGGTCCCACTTATCCGACCACCAACATTCTCGACAGTACACAGTAAAGGGAGTCCCAGGAGCATGAATCGTGATGATCTGCTTCCCACATAGTCCGCATGTATTCTTATAGAGAGTTCGTTCTTCCCGCCACATCATCCGTCTTAAGTTCCGACATTCCGGACACCATGTCGGCATGGGCACATCTATTTTTTTGTAGAAATCAAAATCTTCGGATTCAATCCAGAATCTTTGATGACAGTTTTGACAAACTTTAGTTTGGCTATCCATAGTTAATATTTATCAGCCCGAGGCTGATCCGCCTTGGGCGGACAGTTGTGGCATATTCGTTCTTCTTTCATACTTTAAAAACTCTAAACTTTACGGACTTTATAAACTAAAATCGCTTTGCGATTTTGATCATCTTTTGAAATTCCTTCGCATCAATACTCGCTCCGCCAATCAACAGTCCTGCAATTTCTTTTTTCTTCAAAAAATCTTCCGCATTTTTTGAATTTGTTGAACCACCATACAATACAGGCACTGAAACAATGCTTTTTATAAATCGTGCAACGCGTGCTGCATCTTCCGGATCAGCATTTTTCCCCGTGCCGACTGCCCAAATCGGTTCATACGCAATAATAAGATTCTTTTTATCTTTAATAAATCTGAACTGTTTTTTTATAAACTCTTCTGTTACCTTCTTTCCTTTTTTATAAACAGAAAGAGGTTCCCCAACGCATAAAATAACT
Source organism: bacterium (assembly GCA_021801565.1). Lineage (GTDB taxonomy): Bacteria > Patescibacteriota > Minisyncoccia > UBA6257 > GWB1-50-10 > JAKANR01. Next base: position 129,045 of record JAJYXV010000003.1, on the reverse strand, counting down.
TTTAGCCCCACATCAGTCCCCGCTTTCATCTTTTTTGCAATCATTTCATCACTTTCTCCAAGGCGCCGGCGTTCCGAATGCCCGACAACTACATATTTCACCTCAAGTTTTTTTAACATCTGAGGAGACACTTCACCCGTATACGCTCCCTCTTCTTCATAGAAAACATCTTGTGCACCAAGTGACGCATTCTTCAAAACATTTTTTACCGCTTTCAAAAAAGGAAACGGCGGTATAAGTACCGCATCTTTAACATCACTCGCTCGAGCAAGCTTCACCGCCTCATTTTCCGTCATTGGATTCATCTTCCAATTTGCAAATAGTATTTTTTTCATAAAATTAAAATTCATTTTCTTCCCGATTTATTTCCGATAAGAATCGGAAATAAATCGCAATCCCGCCGGAGTTTTAACGAAGGCGGGGCAGTTGCCAAAAAGAATTTTCATTTGCTTATTATAAAACAAAAAAGAGGCTTTTAAAAACCTCTCTTAATCCCCGTTGAGTCTCTTTTTAAATTCGTCTAATATAATTTTCCTCATTATTTCCTGTATTTCTTCATTGGAAAATGGAATCACATCTCCAAGCTCTGCTATTTCTCCTTTCCAAAAATCTGCACTATCAGGCCATTTTTTTGCATAAAACTCATACTGTTTCACCAAGGCGCGATGATGAAAATCTTTTGGTATTACTCCTGATTTTTCTAATTCTTTTATATCTTCTTGAGAAGAATACTCTGGACTAACTAACGTATGTATAGTCTCATTATGATATAAATCCCAAATAAATTCTCTATCCGTTTTATAAGGGACCGTTCTCACGGCAACGTAATTACTAAGTAAGACACCATTCATATCGACAGCATTCTCGTCTATCGAAATATCCAAACTCGGTATCTCTTCGGCTAGGGTTTTAAAAAATAATTCACTGACAGAACCTTTTTCCGTATTTGTATAAAAATCGCTGCTTTCATCTTTTAATTCTTTCTCGATTCTCTTTATAGTATTCCCTATTTCCTGTAATTCCTCTTTGGATGGTTTATTATCTTCCCAAAAATCCTCGGCATATTTACCATCTATAAAATTAAACTCTTCGAGTGCTTGTTCTCTTTTTCTTTTTTCGTCATCTTCTTCAGCACACGCCAAAATTTCCCTCGCTTCATTGAGAATACTTTCCATCTTTTCCTCATCTTCTGGTGTGGAATCAAGTTTGGGAAAATTTTTGTTCCCTTTTTCTATATTAACCCTTTTTTCTCTATCATCCGCCACAGCATCTGCCAAAATCTCTTTTGCTTTATAAAGAACCTGTTCCATTTTCTTTTCATCCCCTGGTGTGGGATTAACTTTTGGAAAGATTTCATTCATATTTTGATTATATCACTAAAATGCAATTTTATCAAGTTTTATATATTATCAGTATTAATCAGCTAAATCAGTATAAATCCGCGTCTAAACAAAGCGGGCAAGGAAGAACAACACAAGACCAAATATGGTCATCACTGCAGAAATAATCCAAAATCGCATGGTAATTTGACTTTCCGGCCATCCAATCCCCTGAAAATGATGATGAATCGGCGTTGAAAGAAATATTTTTCTTTTAAATATTTTTTTGCTTATTGTCTGAACAATTACAGAAAGTGATTCAACAACCAGAATGAGTCCAAAAAACGGAAGAAAAAATGCGGTGTTTGTTACCATTGCCATCACCCCAAGCGTGATTCCTAAAGACATTGATCCGGTATCTCCCATAAAAAATTTCGCGGGATGGATGTTAAACCAAAGAAATGCAAGAAGCGCACCTAAAAGCGCTGCATTCATCACTGAAAGATCATAGCGATGCATTACAAATGAGACAATTGCAAACGCACCAAATGCAAAAAACATTACTCCTGCCGCAAGTCCATCCAATCCATCGGTTTCATTTGAAGAAAATGCTGTGGCCACGATAATGAAAACAAAAAACGGAATATACCACCACCCGAGTTCTATATTTCCCAAAAAAGGGACATAGACTGTGCTCCATCCAAGTCGAAAATAAAACCACCACGCTCCCACAAGTGAAACAATTGTATAAAGAAAAAGTTTATGCTTTATCTTTAATCCCCCTCCATGCGGACCAATTCCTAAAATACCAAATAAATCATCGGCGAGACCCACAAGTGCCGCAAAAAGAAGTGCGGCAAGCGGAACATACGTTTCCGCGCGGTTCACAAAATTGAAATAGTTTGCAAATCCCCCAAAGATAGCACTTGCAATAAAGAACACAAATGCAATACCTACCACCGTTCCCCAAATGATCACTCCGCCCATTGTCGGCGTAGAAGATTTGTCTTTATGATGCTGGTAAAAAATTGGGGCACTTTTTTCATCTCGAATGTTTTTCTTATTGAAGTCAAATTTTCTTAAAAGATGAAATACAAATGGGGTAATCAAAAGAGCGATGACAAAGGCCATCGCAAACATGATAAGTGCCCGTATTGCTTCAAATAACACCATGTTTTATTGAGGAAATGTATATGCTTGTTCGACCCATTGTAACAATGCCGGAACTTCTTCTACCCTATTCGGACTTCCCAACACAATCGTTGCCACTCGATAGTTCTTTAATAAGAATATTCCTAAAAAGTTCTCATGTGAAGATTCAATAGTACCCGTCTTTCCTCCAAGAAAATTTCTGTTATCAAGAAACGGAATGATGCTCGTAACGGTCCGGGTCTTCGTATCATTGAGTGGCTCTACAAGAAAACTGCTGGTGCGGGTCCATGAAAAAATTTCGGGATGTTTCTCAATAATATATTTCACTAAAATTAAAAGATCATTCGCAGTAGAAACATTTAAATCAGAAAGTCCAGACCCATCATAAAATATCGTATCGCTCATCCCCAATTCTCTCGCCTTTTTATTCAACAAACGCACAAACTCATCCGGTCCACCACTGTATTCTTCAAATGCAACAGCGGCATCATTAGAGGAAGTAAGAAGCATAATTTTTATAAGATCGGTTGCCGAATATACTTCTCCACTCTTCAAATCTCCCGCAACTCCTTCTGTAAGTACTGCATTTTCACTTATTGGAATTTTTTTATTTTCTCCAATATTTTCCAATACCACTACTGCAGTCATAAGTTTTGATATTGATGCAATTGGCCACTGTTTGTATGTGTTGTAATGGAGAAATGGAAAACCACCATCAAGAGATTGAATAAGCACAGCTTGTGCTTTTATTTCCGGATCCAGTACACTCCAGATGCGTGTCGGAAATTTCTGATTATTTGTTTCAACCCCAGGACGAATTCCCCCTTCTTCAGTAAGAGCAGAGTTTTGGTTTGTGGATGACTTCGGTTCTGTATTCTTTTCAGAAGGAAAAATACCCGCATTTCCAAAATCAATCTTTGTAAGCGTTACTGAAATTAAAATAATCAATATAAGAATGAGTGATTGCCAACGTATATTCATTGATGTGATATGCCATTTTGTTGCTGTTCCTCTCTTGTTTCAGCCAGTTGTGGAGATAAAAAAGATTGTTTTTCTTCTTCTTTATGCTGAAATTCCTGTTGTTCGTAATCTTCAAATATTTTCTTATATTTCTCATATTCGGGAAGTTCTGAAATATTTCCAATTCCCATATGTTTCAAAAAATCAAATGTTACTGAATATTCATATGTATTTTTTCTTTCGATCCCCTGCTCTCTTCCAATCAAACCCCTCATTAAAAGATTACGTACGATGAAACTTGAGTTTACCCCCCGGATATAATCAATTGTCGGGCGCGATATAGGACCAAGGTAAGCAATAAGTGATAATGTTTCAAGCGCAGCGGGAGTGAGTTGTTCCTTAAATTCCTCTTCAACAATTTTTCCGCTTATATGTTGATATTCCGGTTTTGTTGCTAACTGCACTTCATCTCCATTTTTTACAAGCATAAGTCCACGGAATATGTCTTCACGCATTCTGTTTTCAAACAAAGAAATGAGTTCTTTACATTCATTTTCTTTCATTTTTAATATGGACGCAATGCGTTTTGTTGAAAGTGGATTTCCAAAATGAAATAAAAGCGACTCAAGTTCCGGAATTTTTTTTTGTATTTCTTCGTTCATATAAAAACTTATTGTATGTTATTGACTTTTTTGTGTTTTTGCAACAGTCATATCGGCAAAATGTTTCTCTTGCTCAACGTGAATAAGTTGGTCCTTAATAAGATGTAAAATTGCGAGAAAAAGCACCACTACCTCCCCCTTTGTTTTTCCCTCCCTTAAGTTTTTGAAGAGCATTGGCGAATCGGTAAGGCGTGAAAATACTTCATTTATTTTTTCTTTGAGATTGATTATTTCAGCTTTTATGATTTCTACCGGACGTAATATTTTTTGTAATTCTCCAAATGCTTTTTGAATGGAATTATATAAATCTTCTGAAGTAAGATGCTTTGGTGGATAAAAAAGAGGACCCATGGTCATAAGGAATTCACGATGCATCATCTGTGGAAATTCTTTCCAATTATTCTTTATGTATGGCTGCATATGTTTTAATTCCTGGTAAAGTTTCAGGCGGGCTTCAAAATTTGATATCTCAGACTCCTCCTCTTCAGTAAGAGGAAGGGAAGGAAGAAGCACTTTTGATTTAATAAGAATAAGCTTTGATGCCACAACAAGGAAGTCGGCAATATACTCCCGTGTTTTTTCATCCGTCCCAAATGTCTCAATATACTGCAAAAAATCTCCCGTTACCTCAGCAATGTTTACGGAAGTGATTTCCATCTTTTTTTCTTCAATAAGTTCAAGAAGTTTTTCAAGTGGTCCTTTATATGACTCTAATTTTAACTCATACACAGCATCCATGCTTCTTATTGTATAATGAAATGAAGAATATGTTAAAGAAATTAGAGATACATCCTGATCATATATTACGACTTGGTCTCGGATTTGTGCTTATCTACATAGGTCTCTCCATATTTTCAGACCAAGGAGAATTATTTCCATTTCTTACAAACTTTTTTTTATTCCTCCCAAATTTAGCTCTTTTTGTAAAAATATTTTCAGCATTTCAAATTATCGCCGGAATATGCTTGCTCGCCGGCATCTTTGTAAGATTTTTCTCATTCATTTTATTTTGGCAATTTCTTCTTGCACTTATAATAAACGGAGTTGATTTATCAACATATAAAGACTTTGGGCTTATAACATCGGCACTTGCGCTTTTCGTTCTTTCATCAAAAAAAACATCTTCAATTAAAATTTAGTCATAAATCTTCGTTTCCTACGACAATACGTCCCTACTTCAATATTTGTTCTGGTGAAAGATAATTTTTCAGATTATCCATGTCTTATTACCATTACATCTCCGTCCTGTACAATATAATCTTTTCCCTCAAGGCGTAACCAGCCCTTTTGTTTTGCCTGCACCCATCCGCCCGCCTGCACAAGTTTTTCGTACGAAATAACTTCAGCCCGTATAAATTTCTGCTCAAAATCAGTGTGAATGGTACCTGCCGCTTGTGGTGCTTTTGATCCTCTCTCAATTGTCCATGCACGTGTTTCATCTTCTCCGGTAGTAAGAAAACTCATAAGATCCAAAATTTTATATGCACTCTTAATAAGTTCCGGAATGGCATTTCCCGAACTCAAATCGGCAATTACATACTCCGCGTTCATCTTTTTTATTTTTTCTTTGAGTGCGTCGCTTACATCGCTTTCATTTCCGTTTAAAAGAAAAATTTGTGCCTTTGCAGTTAATAATCCTAAATCTCCAATCATTTTAATACTTTCAAGAATTTCAGAATGATTTGGGAGCGTGAAAAGAGGAACCCCTTTTTCAATTTCATCTTTTATTTTTTTAAGTGCATCCCGCACCACCACCATTTCTTTTTTTCCGCTTCGCGCTTCCGACTCTGCTTTGTGATATCGTTTCTCAATCGTATCAAGATCTTTTAATAATAACTCGGTGTTGATGATATCAATGTCTCTTTCTGGATTTGTGTTACCTTCGACATGAATAATTTCTCCCGAAGAAAAACAGCGAACCACTTGCACCACCGCTTTGCATTCACGAATGTGCGAAAGAAATTGATTTCCCAATCCCTCACCCTGATTTGCTCCTTTCACAAGTCCCGCAATATCGTAAAACTCGACAACTGCAGGAACTTTCTTTTTTGAATTACTTAATTTTGCAAGTGCATCAACCCGCTCATCAGGAACTGGCACTACTCCTACATTTGGATCAATCGTCGCAAACGGATAATTTGCGATATGCACTTCCTGTGCGGTCAGAGCCTTAAAAAGCGTTGATTTCCCCACATTAGGAAGACCTACAATGCCAATTGATAATTTCATCCCGTTAGAAACAGGAAATGTCTACACTTCCGTATGTTCTAAATAAGACCTTTTTGGATACATATATTTGCATAATTATGGTATTCATCTTTGTTTCTATGTTTTTATTGTTTTTAACGGGATAAATAGAATCCTTGAACTTATATAACTTAATACTATGATAAACATAGAATTTATCAATTATATAAGGGGAAAAACATGAAACTCAAAAACCTCATCCGATACACCTTTTTCTGGTGCGGCATGCCTGAAAGCAAGAAAATATATGAGGGAGACGTAATGCTCGCCCAGGCATTCGGAAGAAATTCTTTCACTGAAACAGATCTGAAAATACTTAATGAAAAATTCAATGAATTTGAATCAGATGAAAAAATACTTGAGTGGATACGCACAAAAAATTTTGACCCCGGAAAACCGAATAAAGAAATTGCTAATGGAATAATGGATTACATGCAAAGGCGCTATATTCCAGCGATAGTGCAATGGGAAATTGCCGTTGCATTTCCAAGTGATTGGTATGAGAGAAACAAAAAGTACATCACCTGTATTTGGCCGCCTGAAGAAAGTAAATATTTTGATACACGATCGGTTGTTATTGCATCACTCAAGGCAATGGAAGAAAAAAAATTATCTCATCCGATTGTTGCCGCACATAAAATGCAAATTGTAAGAGTGGCATGCATGGTAAAAAAACTTTCTGGGAAATTTCCATTTGTTTCAGAAGTCCAACCAAAGAGTTTTGATAGAAATTCGTTGCAATGGTGGACGCGAAATATATTTTTTTGGTTATTGAGAGAATTTTTTGTCCGCATACATCATATTATAAAACGATATGTATAAAAAAGACGTTTCTATTTAAGACGTCTTTTTTAATAATAAAATCTCAATTTACGTTTTGACCAATACATTCCGGCATAGTTAATGCCTATACGTGCAGACATTTTTATATTTAACCTTGGCACCTCTCCTCCTTTCTCAAACCACAAGTTATTTTTTTTCTCAGCTTTTTTTCCATTCAACTTCCTATCGATATGCAAAAATTTTGTAAGCTTCGCTGGACCATTAAGTATCCTTCCGTCTTCTGTAACTGCACCGCGAATTAGTATCGCAGCAGGATATTCTTTTTCACGCGTAACAATATTAAGCATCCAATGCATTCCGTAGGTAAAATATATGTACCAATATCCTGCGGGACCAAACATAATTATGTTTCGTTTTGTTTTTCCGCGCGAAGCATGAGATGCTTTGTCATAAAATCCATCATATACTTCCGTTTCTGTAATTATGCATTTCATTTCTTTCCCCCTTATTTTTCTTACAAGTGTTTTTCCAAGAAGTTCTTTTGCCACCAAGATTGTATCACGATTGAAAAATTTCTGATCTAATATTCTTTTTATTGATCTTCCTGACATATTACTATTCAAAGCAAACTTTTGATTTCTATCATAATGTCTTCAGGAATAGGATCTCTTTCTGAACTTTTTCCAGGATATCGCCACGCGGTGATAATTCGAAATTTTTTCCCAGAATTCCCTAAAAATTGTTTTAGATTATTTTCTATCTTACCTTTGAGATTTGATTTTTGAGATTTGAGATTTGCTCGTGCTTGCGCGAGCGTGTACATCACCCATATCTCCTGATAGTTTTTTGTGCCTGCGGGCTGCATCACCGCAACTGTATTTTCAGCAATTCCTTCTTCAATGCGCGAAGGAAAACGGATAATGCGTTTTATTCTCCCTTCGGAGATTCCATAATATTGCATCTTTTCCCATGCGTGCCCAGTCCACTCATATTTTGAATCATTTTGTGGCTGTTTCATATTTATATAATAACATTCCAATGTTCTCAAGAACATTGGAATGTTATTTACCTTCCATATTTTCCCATGAGATCTGTCCGTGCAATCACATGACTTTCAATCGCTCGTTCTAGTTCCTGCTTTTTTGTATCAGAAGGAAAATCAAGAACAACATCAAGTGCATATAATTTAAACATATACCGATGTGGTACAGTGCCATGTGGTGGACATGGACCTCCATACCGGGCACTTCCCCAGCTGTTCATTCCAACCACCACATCAAGTGGAAGAGAATCTTCCGAAATGTATTGTGTCTTTGGATTAATATTCCATAGAATCCAGTGATCCCATACCTTTCCATTCGTCGCGTCAGGATCGTCCATAATAAGCACCAAACTTTTTGCTTCTTTGGGCACTCCTCTAATTTCCAAAAGCGGATTTATATTTTCTCCATCGCACGTGTAGCGTGCAGGAATTATTCCATCTTCCTTAAATAATGAACATTTGAGTATAAAATCTGCCATATATAGTAAGTATATAGTATTTTTTGATAAGTACGAACTTATTCCTTATTTTATTGTGAGTTGTAGGTTGTCGGTTATTAGTTATAATAATTTCATATGCCCATCGCTATATATCGAAAATATCGTCCCGCAACATTCAATGATCTTCTAGGACAAGAAATAATTGTTCGTATTTTAAAAGAAGCGGCAAAACGCGATAAACTTTCGCACGCATACCTTTTTGCGGGACCGCGTGGCACGGGAAAAACAACAACCGCGCGTCTTATCGCAAAAATTGCAAACTGCGAAACACGTATGAAAGACGCAATATTCAGGAAAAAAGGAGAACCGTGCAATGAATGTAAAACATGCAAAGAAATCGACGAAGGACGAAGTTTGGACACGATAGAAATTGATGGCGCATCAAACCGTGGAATTGATGAAATTAGAAATTTAAAAGAAGGAATTCGTGTTGGGCCAAATATAGGACGATATAAAGTGTTCATCATTGATGAAGCCCACATGCTCACAAAAGATGCATGGAATGCACTTTTGAAAACACTTGAAGAACCGCCGGAATACATTGTTATTATACTCGCAACCACCGAGGTGGATCGCGTCCCCTCAACAATCAGTTCACGCACACAGCAGTTTTTCTTTGAGCGAGTCACGGTAAAACGGATCATCGAGAAACTTACAAAAATAATCAAAAATGAAAAAATAGAAATTTCTCCCGACGCGCTTGATCTTATTGCCACATCGGCCGAAGGAAGTTTCCGCGATGCTGAATCGCTTCTTGATCAACTCATTTCATTCGGAAAAGGAGAGATATCTCTTGAAGATGTGGAAAAAACAATTGGGAAGGTAGGATTCGGAAAACTTTCCGAGTTCGCAGAATTATTACTCAAAAAAAATCTCGATAAATCACTTGTCGCGCTTTCCCACATCGAAAATGGCGGATACAACCTTCCGCAATTCACCAAAGATCTTCTCCAATATCTTCGTCGTGTTGCAGTCTTAAAATACGCACCAAGTATGGCAGAACTTATGACGAAAGAACTTTCGGAAGATCATCTGAAAATACTTCTTGCACACTCAAAACTTTTCACCGATGCACACACCGGACTCATCCAATCGCTTATCACCGCCTATGGCCAGATGCGCTACAGCCAATTCCCTATCATTCCGCTTGAGACAGCGATTATAGAGCAGTTGAAAATAGTCTAATTTATTGGTATTTTTACCTTACATGTGGTTTGTCTACATGTTAAAAAGTTGCGAAAGGAACTGGTATTATATTGGAAGCACCGACAATATCGGTAGGCGTATCGAAGAGCGTAATCTAGGAAAAACACGATCAACAAGATCATATCGACCTTTTGAACTTGTTTTTATTAGAGAATTTTTGAGTGAATATGAAGCGAGAAACTATGAACGAAGACTCAAAGATAAAAGAATTGAAAAAGAAAAATTAATAAAACAATATAAAAAAAATTCGTGATCACGGCTGCGGGATCGTCTAATGGTAGGACACGGGACTTTGAATCCCGGTATCTAGGTCCGACTCCTAGTCCCGCAGCTGTGATCGAGAGTTTATATTCATTTGAGGATCGCCTGCCTGCGCAGGCAGGTCTAATGGTAGGACACGGGACTTTGAATCCCGGTATCTAGGTCCGACTCCTAGTCCCGCAGCAAATAAACCACTCCGCACTTTCAGTGCGGAGTGGTTTATTTAATTGGTATTTTAGGAATCTTCATTTCAGTAATTTCAGATGGTAACGATTTTTCTAGAAATTCTTCTATATTTTTTGCTAAAACTAAATGTTCATTATCTATTTCTCCGTTATAAATTTTTCTTCTGTCTTTTTCACCTGTTAAATAGTAGGCGATAAAATTTATACCACCAAAATGTCCAATGGAGAAAATAAAGTATAGATATATATGATATATGAGTAACTTATAGTATATTCATATTATGCGATGGTTTTGGATCGCGCTTGCAGCGCCAATGCTTTGGGGGATAGTGAATCATGTTGACAAGTTCATTATCTCAAAATATTTTAGCGGGAAGGGTGTCGGCTCACTTGTGATATTTACAAGTTTGAGCGGATTTATATTCTCAATTTTTATTGCTTTGTTTTATTCAAGCGCTCTTTCAGTGAGCGTTTTCAATGCAATAATTATTGCAATAAATGGAGCACTACTTGTCGCTTCGTTTATTCCCTATCTTCATGCACTAGAACGTGAAGAACCATCAATGATCACCGCACTCTTTCAAATCATCCCTGTATTCGGCTATTTTCTTGCTCTCGTATTTCTTAATGAACATCTCACCACACAACAGATATTTTCTTCCCTTCTTGTTATTGCGGGCGGCGTTATTATTTCACTTGATCTTTCAGTACACATTCAATTCAAATTAAAACCATTTTTATGGATGCTACTTTCCACGTTCATGCTTGCTATAAATGGACTTATTTTTAAAATGATTGCACTTGAAGAAAATTTTTGGGGTACGGCATTTTGGGAGTATATTGGCGGAACAATTTTTGGAATATTTCTCCTTGTCTGTATTCCTCTCTATCGAAAACAGTTTTTTGCAACTATTGCAAAAAGCAGACTTATGGTGCTTGGATTAAATTCAATCGCAGAACTTTTGAATATTATTGCAAAACTTCTTGCGAACTTTGCGAGTTTGTTAGCCCCACTTGCGCTTGTCTGGGTGATCAATGGAGTACAACCGCTTGTTGTTTTTATTTATGGTATTATTCTCACCCTTTTCTTTCCACAAATCGGAAAAGAAACACTCGATAGAACAACCATCATCCAACGAGTGTTTTCAATTGCCCTCATTTTCGCCGGAGTATATTTTCTCCTTTAACACCTATACAATCTTCCGAGCAAAGTATTTAAATGGAACTATAAGAATTGACCACGGGAGAACCGAAAGAATGATCGGAATAAGAATATTCGGCGCATGGAAAAATTGATCTACCAGATATACTGCAAGCGTAAAATTGAGATATGTGAGGCAAACCGCAATAGTTATGCGTTCTTTTTTGTCTTTCCAAAATACAACGAAATAACCCAGAAAATGAAATGCAATAAAGAGCAGAAATAGCGCAATGAGATATATTAATGAATGCCCTCCCTGAATACTTGAGAGAATCACTTCTGCCTGTTTCGAAACAATACCAATAATCAAAAGTCCTAAACATATCATAGAAATTGGTTTTGTTTTTGTATTTAATTTTTGGACTTCATTATTCCAGAAATATTTTACGATATTAGCGAGAATAAACGGAATAAAAATCACTTTCGCGAGCGACAAAAACATTGTCATAAATCCGACACTCACTTCGGTTCCCGCAAACAATTGAATCATAAGTGGAATGGTAAGAGGTGCAAAAAATGAAGTAGAGATAGCAAGCACAAGCGCCAAACTTTCGGTTCCTCCGACGATTTCAGAAAGAAACGGCGAGGTCATCCCCGATGGCATAGAAGCAAGTATCAAAAATGCAACGGCAAGTGGAGGATAAATAAATTGCATTACTATATATGTAACTGTGGGAAGTGCAATCAACATAAATACATTCGAAATAATCACCATTTTAAAATCAGAAAAATATACGAACGCTTCCTTGAGATCAATTTTCAATGCACTGAAAAAGAAGATAATACCGAGAAATATGGTGCTATATGGAGCAATATAAATTGTATATTTATATAACCCAATCCCCGCCAACAAAGAAACGAAAAGAACGGTAATATAGGATTCTAAAAATTTTGTGATATATTTCATTTTTAATATTCCTTACCTGTCAAAAATAGAGACAAGATAGTCATCAATTTCGCGTTGAGTAAGATCATAAAAATATTTCCCCTCTTCATGTAATCTCGTTGCAAGTCCAACACCAACAAATCGCCAATGCCACGGTTCATATTGATAATATGAATTCCCTTTTGGATATGAGAGCACAAACCCAAATCGATATGCATTCTCCGTAAGCCATTTATATGCAATATCTCTATCAAATTGCGTTGTGAGTGTTTTTAATTTTGAAGTGGTAATATCAACCGTTGTCCCTAACTGATGTTCCGAATATCCCTGATCTGCCGAAAATTGGTTTGCCCCGGACCCATAAATCATCTTATACCCGGTTTTCACCGATATTTGATCGTAAAACGATCGATATGCAGAAACGATTTTTAAGCTAATTCCCGTACTGCTTGCTTCCTGCAGCATATCAGTAAGAAATACATCAACACCCGCATGAATTTGTTTCGGTGCACTTTTATCCAAGAGGAATTCACTCTTTATATCCACAAGTCTCGATGGAATATAGTTTTCACTCAGAAAATATACTTTTGAATATTTTTTGAGAAGCTCTTTATCGGTCTGACTCAATTTTTGAAGTGTTCCCACCGTTCCGGATATATTCTGCACCACCCCAGAAATATCCATGACTTGTGTTTCAAGAGCTGTATTTTTATCAAGTTGTTCACGAACAGTTTGTGAAAGATTTTTATTTCTATCACTCAAATCGGCATTTTCAATTCTTGAACGAAAAAAATTCTCCTTCGTTAGTTTTAATGATTCATTCATTCCCGATAATTCACTCCTAAGAATTAGGTTTTCCTCATGTACATTCCAAAAAAGATATCCCCCGCTTCCTATTGCTGAAAGTATTACAAGCACTCCGGCTACAATAAAAATGCGTTTTTTGTTCATCATTGTATACGCATATATTATCATCTTTCTTATACAATAAAAATTGAGCCAAAAGAAAACCCCTTATAAAAAGGGGTTGTTGCACGAACACTATCCTTGTATTCTCATATAGTGTTCGTCGATTGTGTAGTATTCTTCTCCAAACGATCCTTGTATAGAACGTTGAATGAAATTTGAAAAAAGCGAAGTTTGTTCTTCCGAATTTTTCATTTTTTCTCTCTCAGAAGGTACGGTTGTGCCATCTTCTGGCAGAAGATTACTGCGATCTTTGTTCTCCTCAGACATGATATATATCCTTTCATTTTGTGATTGTAAAAGATCTTCAGGTTTATTTTTCCCTGAGAGATACAAAGAATATATTCCTTCCATTTCTCAGACAAAAACAAAATCCCCTCCGATATACATCGGAGGGGATTTCTACATTCGTTTTTTAAGAAATCACAAACCTCCGATTCGCATCGAAGAGAATAAGTACAATAATAAGCACGAGTTGCGTCGCGATTATCGGTATTCGATATTGCACGGAAATAGATTTCATATCTATGTTATTATTGCAGAAAATGAGAATAAAAATCAATACTATCTGCTTGTTGATAACGGATTTCTCAACTGAATAGACTTTGCAGTTATACTTCCATCAGAGTTTGTCGTTCCCATTACTAATACATTCTCTCCGATAGATAGATCATTGAGAGATCCTTCAGTCGATTTCATAACTGAGGTTGATGTTGAAATAAAGACAATTTTTGATCCTCCATCTCCCAACTTTAATGTGATAGTAGATGTATCTTTTGAGATAATATCTCCATTCATAAAACCTCCTCCCTGACCCCTTTGTCCTACTCTATTGTTTCCTCTTGGTATAAAATTCTGCCCGTTAAATTGTGCTTTTGTATTTGTTGTATTTTTTCCATATTGCACACCGACATAAAAACATATCAATCCCACGATAACTGCAACAATGATTATTGGTGTTATTTTTTTCATTTTTTATATTTCTTTGAGAACCACGGACGAATGGCTCTTATTCATATCTCAATGCTTCAATCGGATTTAGCGATGCCGCACGACGAGCCGGATAATATCCAAAAAGAATCCCAATTCCTGCCGAAACACCGAACGCAAGCATAACTGACCCAGAAGAAATACTTGTAGCGATTCCTGCAAATTGTGTGGTAAAAAATGCAAGTAACCATCCGAATAATACTCCGACAACCCCCCCAAGAAACGTAAGTGCAACAGACTCAGTAATAAATTGAATGGTAATGTCCGCTTTTTTCGCACCAATTGCTTTTCGGAGTCCTATTTCACGTGTCCGTTCTGTGACGGTGGTAAGCATCATATTCATGATTCCAATTCCTCCTACCAAAAGAGAAATTCCAGCAATCGCTCCAAGTAGAATAGTAAATATCCCAGTCACCGATGATGCGGTAGCAACAATATCTGCCTGATTTAATACACTAAAATCAGCGAGTTGCGGATCTGAAATTTTATGGCGTTGAAGTAATAATTCACTTACCTGCTGTTGCACATCACTCATAGAATTTTGGTCTTGAGCTGCAATACTTATTGAAGTCACATATGTGTCCCCCGCAAGAAATCGCTGCGCAGTCGAAAGCGGAACAAATATCATATCATCTTGATTTCCAAATCCGCTTCCTCCCTTTGATTTTGTAATCCCAATAATTTTGAAATCAACCTTATTAATTCTCACTGACTGCCCAATTGCTTCGGCGCCAACTCCAAATAAATCATCACGAGTTGTAGGACCAAGCACCGCAACACGTGCAAGGCTACTTACTTGCTGATCAGTAATAAACGACCCTGTATCTATCTCAATATTACGTACAGCTGGGTATGCTGATACGGTTCCCACCACCTGTGTGTTTGTATTTGTTCCCTTTGCAGTAATTTGATATCGCCGGGAAATTTCAGGCGCAATCGCTTTTACAGATGTAACTTCTTTTATAATCGCATCAGCATCTTCTTGTGTGAGCGTCTGTGCCGATCCACGTCCAGAACTTACTTGTACTCCAGGGCCACGTTGAGCCCCCGGTGACACAATAATTAAGTTCGAACCAATTGATTTGATTCTTGATTCAATCGAACCCTGTGCTCCCTGTCCAATTGAAACCATTCCAATCACTGAGCCAATACCAATCACGATACCGAGCATGGTAAGCCCTGTTCGTACTTTATTCACCGTAAGTGAAAAATATGTTTCCTCTACTAAATCTGATATTTTCATGATATTGCGTTATGCGTGTGCACTATCCGTTTATGAATATTTTTTTTATCTTCGAGTATAAGTCCATCAACTATATGAATAATTCTATCCGCGTGTTCAGCAACATACGGTTCGTGGGTGATGAGAATGATAGTGTGATGATGTTTCCGGTTTAATTCCTGAAATGTGCCAAGAACGATTTCGCCAGTTTTTGAATCAAGATTTCCTGTAGGTTCATCGGCAAAAATAATACTCGGGTTATTTACAAGCGCCCTTGCAATCGCGACACGCTGCATTTGTCCACCAGAAAGTTGATTCGAAAGGTGGTGCCACCGATCGCTATCAAGTCCTGCCGCATTTAAGGCACGATGTGCTTGCTCCACTCGTTTTAATTTTGGAACCTCTGCGTAGATAAGGGGAAGCATCACATTTCGCAACACTGTCGCGCGCGAAAGAAGATTAAATGATTGAAACACAAATCCGATTTTTTCCCTCCGCACATCGGCTAGTTCATCATCAGAAAGCTTTGACACATCGCGTCCATCAAGTATATATGTGCCCGAGGTTACCGTATCAAGCGCGCCAAGAATATGCATAAGCGTAGATTTTCCAGAACCAGACGGTCCCATGATTGCAACAAATTCGCCACTTTCCACCTTAAAAGATATTCCCTTCAACACCGGCGTTTCCACATCCCCATTTATATATGTCTTTGTAATATTTGCACACGTAATCATATTTACTATCAGCGGCCTAATCCACCAAGACCAGGGATTCTTACTCCATTCCCCTGCTGTGTAGTTTGGGTCTGTTGAGTAGAAGACTGAGAAATAGTTCGAACAACTACAACTTCTCCCTCTTCAAGACCACTTATAATCTCTGTTGAAGTATCATTCAACATTCCCACCTCAACTGTTTTTTGTTTCGGCGCCGCAGGAAGTATTACTCCTTGAGAACCTTGACTTACTTGATTTCCAAAAGAAGTAGCATCAACCGTTTCAACATAACGTACCCCATTTTGTGATTTCACCGCTGAATTTGAAATCATAAGCACGTCCGCTTTACTGTTTGTAATAATTGATGCCGAAATACTCATTCCTGCTTTTACTCGATCGTCTTGAGTATCAAAACCTATTTTCACCTTATAATTCACCACTCCCTGCGTTACCGTTCCCGCTGAATCAATTTCACTTACCTCCCCCGTAATACTTAATCCATCAATTGCATCAAATGTTACTGTAGCTTTCTGTCCTATCTGTATTTTTGCAACATCTACTTCATTTAACGTAATTTCTGCAAGCTTTTTTTTGGTAAGAATCGTCGCAAGTGCTGTTCCGCTTGACGCAGAATCACCCTTTTCAACATTTACCGATGAAATTATACCGGCAAACGGAGCATATACTGTATATTTTGCAAGTTCATCGCGAAGATCTGCAAGTGTTTTCTCTTGTTTCTTTATTGAATTTTGTTCGCTTTGTAAACTAATTGGATTTGATCCGGTCGGATTATTGATTTTTAAAATATTAATGTCACGTTCAGTATCCACAATTATCTGTTTTGCATCACTTAATGAACGTTCTTCACTTAATAGTGCTCCCACTTTGCTGTTCGCAGTATTTAGATAGCCGGTGAGATTTGATTGCGTCGCAGTAATAAATGAATCTAATGTCTGTTTGTTTGTTTGTGCAATATCAATCACGGTATCAATAAGATTCTTTTCGCTTTTTAGTGCCTGTGCCACAGAAGCAGCGGCATCGTATGTTTCAGAAAGCATGCTTTCGATAATTGCCGGATCAGAATTTCTTGTCACTGATTTGAACTTAAGAAAAACCGAATCGTATTTATTTCGCGCATCCTTATAATCACGCTCTGCAATATCCGCAAATTGTTTTACCGCATCTCGATCATGTTCCGCCGTGAATATATCTCTATACATACTAACGTTCCACTGACTGGAATTTTTACTGAGATTTGTTCCATACAACACATTTTCCGCCCCCGTCACGGTAGAAGGAAGATTAAGAAATGCATCGGATACTACATTAAATGCATTATCATATTCTTTTTCTAAGTCACTTTTTTGGGTGGTAAGAGTTTCTAGTTTTCTTTGATAATCAATTGGAGCCTGAGCACTGTCTTTTTCAAACTGGAGTTGTGCTGCCTCAAGATCGAGTTCGGCATTCGCAACGTCTTTTTTCGCAGTGGTATCATCAAAACCAAAAAGTGCTTGTCCGGCACGAACCTCCTGTCCGTTTTTTACACCCACCCATGTAATATCTCCGGAAATTTTCGGTTTTATATCAACCTGGTTTAACGCAGAAACTTGTCCGCTTCCAGAAACAGAAGTAATAAGTGTTCCTTTTTCAACTTTTGCAAGGACATAACGAGTTTCGAGGGTTGTTCCTTTTAATTTTCCATACGCATAATATCCTCCGCCCACCACAAGAATGAGAAGAAACAACGAAAGTTTTTTATGGCCAACAATAAATTTTTTTGATGTAATAAAAAGATTTTTCATATATTATTTATTTAATTTATTCTTCTCATTTCAACTTGCCCTGGACTTGGGAGAAATGGAAGTTTATCGTCTATTTTTCTTATTCCGAATGCATAAATTACTCCATCCTTCAAATCTCCCATAACAACAATATCGTCTCCTACAACAATTTCCGAACCAAAAGGAAAACGTGTAGCATGTGTTACTACAACTCTGAATGTTTCATTTGATTCATTTTCAATTAAAAATCCATTTTCTGTTGTTTCCCTCACTGTTCCCGGATATACATCAATTGGGCGTTGTGCGCGAAATCTCTGATACATAGGACCTGCAAATGGAAGCCGCCTTTCCATTGCAAGACGTGAAAAACGATCATGCATATGTGTTGCAAAAACCCCAATTCCTCCCACACTAACAAATAAAATAATCCCGATAATTGAATATAAAAACGGTTTTCGATAAGCAAATGAATATTTTCTTACTAATATCTCGAGTAGCCCGATAAACGCGACGCACGCAAGTACAAGAAGCCAGGGAACAGAAACGATAAACCTCCCTATTCCACGCATACCGAATGCGGGAACAAACCATGTACCATTATCATGAAGTATAAAAATAATGAGACTTATCACAAAAAGCGTAAGAAGTATAAATATAATAATCCCGATACCCACAAGAACCGCTTTCAACACAAAGTGCCATTTCGGTTTCATTGCAGCCTGTCCGCTTTTTATTTTTTCTAACACTGAATTTTTTATCGATTTTTTTTCTTCCATAAAAATATTTGATGTCTACGGCTATTTTTTTTCAAAACAATCATACGATTTTTTGAGTATTTTTTTTCCTCGGGCGATGCGCACCCCCACGGTCGAAATAGGAATGCGGAGAATATCGGCAATTTCCTGATATCCAAGATCTTCAAAATAATAAAGAATAATTGGTTCACGATATTTTAAATCAAGTGCATTTAAAGATTTCTCGAAAATCTGTTTTAAGGTCTCCCTATCAATTCGATCTCCTTCGTTTTCATCCGAAATTGGGTGTGGAAAAAGCACGTCAACATCGAGAAAAGAAACAGGATTTTTCGCTTTTTTCTTTAGGGCATTTACAAATTCGTTGTGAGCAATTCGATATATCCATGGGGAAAAACGCAATGTAATGTCAAAACTTTTTATATTAATATACGCTTTCAAAAAGACATCCTGTACAAGATCTGCGATATCGTCCCAGTCAGAAAAAAATCGCCTTCCATAACGAAGTAGCTTTTCTTCATATCGATCAACAATACTTCCGAATGCCTCCGTATCACCTCCCCGCACCTTTTCCACTAGCTCCTCATCTCTATAGTCTGGATCCATATCTCTCTATAATACAACAAAATCGGGAATTTATTTCACCAAAAAGAAAAGCCCGGAATTGTATCCGGGTATTAATTATTTACATTCAATGGTATAAAGAAACGTGTATTCATGTGTAGATTTTATTTTCTCCTTTCCGCTAATTTTTCCAACAATGACATCGGAGGTTACTTCTCTATTTGAAATATATATTTCTTCGTCTAGATTATAATTAGACTTCGATCGGATTTGCACCTTTTTATTTTTTTTCAATTCATTGAATGTCTTCTCTATTACCAAAAGGGTGATATCTATCATGTGTCTCCTTTTTTCAAAAAATACTGGGATGAATTAAACCATATAAAAAAATCATGGTCAATACACATGAGAAAAAGAAATTAGTATAATGAGTGAACATGGAAAAAATTCCGTACCATATTGCTATCATCCCTGATGGAAACAGGAGATGGGCGAGATCAAAAGGATTACCACCCTACGAAGGTCACCGCGAAGGGGCAAAACGAGTTCATGAAATTGCGGAAATGGGATTTGAACGCGGAGTTCAATATATAACAGTGTGGGGAGCATCAGCGGATAATTTAAAGAAAAGATCAAAAACAGAGGTGTCATTTCTTATAAAGTTGTTCGAAAAAGAATTAAAAGAAATCCTAAATTCTGAGACACTGAGGAAAAACGAGATACGAATGAGAGTTCTGGGAAAAGGAAAAGAAATTGCAAAGAGTAAGATACTTTCAAAATTAATTGACGATGCAGAACACGACACAGCACATTTTCACAAAGGAAATCTTACTATATTATTCGGATATGACGGAAGAGAGGAGATGATTGAAGCGTTTCAGAAGGGAATAACGTCTCATATATCAAAGCCTAACTATGAATCAATAAAAGAACTTTTATGGACAAAAGACCTCCCCTCGGTTGATTTTGTCATTCGTACCGGCGGGGAACCTCATTGGTCATCAGGATTTATGATGTGGCACACAACAGACAGTCAGTTTTATTTTACCGAAACATTCTGGCCAGCATTTGGAAAAAAAGAATTTGAAAAAGCACTGCATGAATTCACTAAGCGTGGTCACCGATTGGGAGCATAAAAACATTTGTTGTATAATAAAAACACATAAATCCCGTTATTAATAATTTTTATGAAATGAAACATTCTCCTCTTCCACTAGAAAAAATAAAATCTCTTCACAAATCAGTTACCCCGCCATCGCGAGAACTAAAAAGCACGGAAAAACTGGCTTTGTTTGTTACTGAAAAAATCGGGACTATGGGTTTCTTCTTTATTATTTTTCTTTGGACTGTTTTGTGGATGTTTTGGAATATACTTGCACCAGCGGAATTACGGTTTGATAAGGTTCCCGCATTTGAATTGTGGCTTTTCATTTCAAATATGATCCAACTTTTTCTTCTCCCGCTCCTTCTCATTGGACAAAATCTACAAAACAGATATTCAGAAATGCGAGCAGAACAGGATTTCGAGATAAATAGAAAAGCAGAACGCGAAGTGGAAACGGTTCTTGAACATCTGGAAAACCAAAATGAAGCTCTTGAAAAGATGTTAGATGCTCTCACAAAAAACAAATAGTGTTATTTAAAGCACTCCCGTCGGAAGAAATGCGAGATATTGGTTTATAACAAGCAAAGAACCAATCACCATGAGCATTATCGCACCATGCACAATAATCGGCGGGTGTTGTATTTTTATTTTGACGAATATATTCAAAACAAATCCAAGTGCAATGATGGTAAGCAACACAAGCAAAACATATGTATTCATCCCTCGTGGAGTCGAAAATATTTGTTGAAACAAAGAAGAATGAGATTCGACATTTGTGGAAGTTTGGGCAACAGAAACCGCGGTTCCGGCAACTCCCTGTGATGTTTTTGGTGTAATGGATGCTTCAGCACGTTCCATGGGTCGAGATACTATTTCCTCTCCATTTGAAGATATTGATGGTGTCGCAAAAAATTGAACGACAAAA
This sequence comes from bacterium, assembly GCA_021801565.1. Taxonomy (GTDB): domain Bacteria; phylum Patescibacteriota; class Minisyncoccia; order UBA6257; family GWB1-50-10; genus JAKANR01. The sequence continues at coordinate 107,620 of JAJYXV010000003.1, read as the reverse complement.
AGCGCTTCTTTTCCTTTGTAAATGCCGTGCGCAGTTCCTATACCGATTTCAGTAAAATGTGTATCAAGTATATTTTCTTTATGACTCTCAGAATTCATCCATGCATTTACCACATCTTTCGAATCAAAAAAGTTTATTGCAAGATTTTCTCCAGCGTACGCAAATCGATAACCTGTTTTTTTGATCCATTCCCATGGAGCGTTTCCTTCGGGCGACTCGTGCGAAAAATATCCGCGTGCAGCCATATCTTCCGCCTTCATTTTTGCTGCTTCCTCAAGTAATGTGTTCGCGGTAAGAGCACGTTCATGAATATCTTCACGTTCTCTGTTTGTTAAATCAACAACCACGGAAGGGAGAATGCTCGCAAAATAATTTGTCTTCGGAAATACAAAAAGAATCTGCACAAGAAAAACAATTTCTAAAAATAATACCACCGAGAGAATCCGTACCATCGACTGTGCACGTAATACATACGGCTGATGGTCGTTTCCTTCATTGGGAATAAAATATTTCTTGATCCAACGAATCATATCTTTCTATTCTATTATATCATTTTAATATTACCATATTTGTTATATAAAGTCAATATACAAAAAATCCCGCTTTACACGGGATTTTTTATTAATAATTTTTCACAATAGACAACGATCCAATTTTTTCTTTAGAGGGACAATCCATTCTCGCTTTTCCCCCAATGGGGAGCGTAAGACTCGCCACATCATGACCAAAGTCAACACCATAAAGAATCGGAAAATTAAACTTATCAGTTGCCCGAAGAATTATTTCTTCTGTTGTTGGAGACACTCCAAATTTTTCACGTTTTCTATTCACCCCATCATACTCATCATCAATAGACTGGATATTGGTAATTTTTCCAATTACCAATCCTTGAATCTTTTCAAATATCCGAGAAATTCTAAGACGCCATAAATAATTATCAAATCCCTCAATCGTTTCATCAACTTCTTCGATAAAAAGTATCTTTCCATTCCAATTTGGAGCATAAGGTGTCCCAAAAAGACCAGTGAGAGTGTTAAAATTTCCACCAACAAGACTTCCGACGGCCCTTCCTGGTTTCAATGTTTTCCATTCAGTAAATGATTGAAGTTTACCAATCGTTCCCTTCATAAGGATATTTTTGAATCCCCTTATAGTATATCTCCCTCCTCTCATTTCGGGTCTGTCCAACCATTCAATCATCGGACCATGAAACGTAATGAGATTTGTTTTTGAATAAATTGCATTCAAAAGCATTGTTATATCAGAGTAGCCAATAAATATCTTCGGATTCTCTCGGATAATATTCCAGTTGATAAATTCGAGGAGTTGTAATGAGATATATCCCCCGGTCGTACAAAAAATCGCTTTTATACTCTTATCGAGAAACATCTCGTGGAGATCAGAAAGACGTTCTTTAAGACTCCCTGCTTCATGAGGACTTGATATTGTAAGCGCACTTTTGGAAAGCACGGGGTCAAGCCCAAGCGATCGTAAGATATTCATCCCACGTTTTATTCTCCTGTTTGAACTTACGGGGCTTGAGGGAGAAATAATTCCAACCTTGTCTCCGGGTCTTAGTTTTTGCGGTCGCACTACTCCTTTCATTCTTTCCTCCAATTAAAAGTTAAAAATACTAACTACAGAATAAATTTTTCTACATTCTCCGTCAATAGCAAAACCCTGCTATTTTAAGAATAGCAGGGTTCGTATATTTTCCATAAAAAATCAGTCAAGATATTTTTCAAGTATCGATATAGATCCAATTCTTCCGGGAGCAGGACAATTGAGATTTACACGGGCTCCCACGGGAAGCGTGAGGCTTGGCACATCGTGGCCAAAATCAACACCGTAGAGAATAGGAAAGTTAAACCCTTCTGTTGCACGGAGAATGACATCTTCAAGTACGGGCGGTTTTTCGAGTGTTGCCCATTTATCATTGTCATCATCATCAATGGACTGGATATCCGTTACCTTCCCAATGATCATCCCCTCAATCTTCTTAAAGATTTTTGAAATTCTGAGACGCCACAAATAATTATCGAGTCCTTCAATCGTCTCATTCACTTCTTCCCAGAAAAGAATTTTTCCATCCCATTTTGGTTCATATGGAGTTCCAAGAAGTGCCGTGAGTACATTGAGATTGCCGCCGACGAGATGTCCCTCTACTTTTCCAGGTTTTAACGTTTTCCATTCAGTAAATGTGGTTAGTTTTCTTGCCTCCCCCTTCATCACTGTCTCTTTCAAATTTTTCACCGTATATTTTCCCCCCTTTGTTTCACCCATAAGTCCCTCAATCATCGGACCATGAAATGTGATAAGACCGGATTTTTCATACATTGAATTTAACAACGTAGTAATATCAGAATATCCGACGAATACTTTCGGGTTTTTTCTTACAATATCCCAGTCAATGTCCTGAAGAAGTTGTATAGACGCATATCCACCGCTCGTGCAAAATATTCCCCTTACTTCATCATCGGCAAACATTGAGTGAAGATCAGTGAGACGTTCTTCGCGAGTTCCCGCTTGATAGTTCGCGTGTACTTCAAGTGCTCGAGGAGCCAGTTTCGGCTTAAATCCAAGAGATTCCAATACTTTCATCCCACGTGAAAGATCTCGCTTCGAAATAACAGGACTTGAAGGAGAAATTACACCGACGACATCTCCAGTCTTCAATTTTCTTGGTTTTATAATATCCATATATTAGAGTGGCTTTCATTCTAACTTCTGAAACTGGTTAGTCAAATTTGACAAGATGGGAAAATTATTATGAAGAATAGTATGGTATAATCGATAAATAGACATGGAAAAAAACAAACTCTCAATCCTCATCCCTGTATATAACGAGGAAAAAACAATACTGGAAACAATTAAAAAAGTTTCTGGAGTGGTTCTCCCCCACTGGGAGACGGAAATCATAGTCATAGATGATGGATCAACCGATAACACACCAAAAATACTGAATGAAATTGAAAAAACGTCTGATGTAACTGTTATTTATGGAAAAGAAAACCTCGGGAAAGGAGGAGCTCTAAAACACGGCCTTTCATTCGCAAATGGAGATTGGATACTCATACAAGATGCCGACCTTGAATATAACCCTAATGATTACCAAGCACTTTTATCCCCAATCGAAAAAGGCGAAGCTGATGTGGTGTTTGGATCACGATTTCTTAAAAAGAATAAGAGAAACAGCATTCTTTATACCATTGAAGATATTGTCGCTACATTTATGTTTAACCGAATTTACCATACTCATCTTACTGATATCACAACCTGTTATAAGATATTTCCCCAAAAAATAATCCCCAACCTACTTCCTATAGAGGACAACGATTTTGTGTTTGACGTAATTCGGTTGAGTGAAGAAATTGCGAGGGAAAAATTATCTATAAAAGAAGTGCCAATTTCTTACAACCCTCGATGGTACAAAGAAGGAAAAAAAATGACATTTTCACATAATATAGCAATCGTCAAAATACTCATAAGAAAACTTACGTACGGAATATATTAAGCAAGTATATATTTTTTCCATCATCTCGCTTGCGGTTATATTCATATAGAAACTTGACTGCGCAAACCATGAGAATTTTTAGAATAAGACGGTTACAACAAAAAAAGGATCTGAATAAATCATATTATAAAAAAAAACTCGCATGCATCTGCAAATCGAGTTTTCCTGCTCAACAAGTAAAGAGGTGCTACCACTAGAAAAACAAAAATCCCGCATTAGGGTTTCCGGCATTAAATGCCAAGTGGGTTTCCGCATCAGATACTCAAGAAGATATAGCGTTTGTGATCCTCAATTGTATCACGATATAAAGGAATCCCTTTGAAAAATTATTTGATCCGAAACCTAAATTACGGGACTTCTTTATTATAGCACGAAGCCTCGCTTGTCGAGAGGCTCCTGTGCATAAGTTATATCTGAAGAATTATCCTCTATAAATAACTTTCTCTAGATAGTTTCTTATCACTTCTTCTGATGGCTTGTATATGGGGGTTGGAAGTTTATTTAAAGGAAACCATTGCCATTCTTCTATTTCATCTGGTTCTAATACTTCTGCTTCCCCATCAAAATCAGTACAAAAGAACCCAAGTGTGACAAAATGTGCGTCAGAAACTATGTTATTTGTAATACTGATAAAATCTATTGATTTTACCTTAATTCCCGTCTCTTCGGCTACTTCTCTTTTTGCCCCATCTTCAAATGTCTCAAAGAAATGAAGTTTTCCTCCAGGCATTGTCCATGTTCCTTCTCCATGAAGTGCACTTGATGCCTTTTCTGCATCCTTATTTCTCCTCCCAAGAAGAATTTTCCCATCTCTAAAAAGCATAATTCCAAATCCAACGCCTATTTTTTTTGCTTCTTGAGGCATAAAATTATCCAAGAATCTTCGAAAATTGTTTTATGAGAGACAATACAATTGCCGCTGGGAGAAGACTGTGAGAAGGAACTCCTTCTTCGTCATTAATAACCCAAGGTTCTGTAAACGTATTCACTGTTCCTGTTTTTTCATCAAATTCATAACGATATGCAGGAGTAATTTCGTATTCATCAAGATATTCCGAAGCTTCGGAAACCGGAACATCATTTCTCAAATATATTTTTGGAACTCCCTGTAATTCGAGAAGTGTAGTCATTACTTTTTTATCGATCTCAATTCTATTCCGTACTGCTTCAATTCCAAGTTCGTCTCCTTCTTTTGGACCCATACGCGCATTATCACACGCCGGATTATCACACATAAGGTAGAACACATTTTTTTCTTTATCGAACCCAACTTCTTTTGTTTTTAAAAGTTTTGGATTTCGTGGTGTCTGACACTTCGGACAAATCACACGTGTTTTCATACGCTCATCAATAATTGTTTCTGGAACATCGATAAAAATGAAAATGTCCGGATTGTCTTGGTACCCCATCAACTCACGGAAAAAGAGAGAATAGGAAATCTGATCTAAACTCCTTGGAAATCCATCAACAAACACTGCTTTTTTCCCCGCAAGATCTATCTCGCGTTTTAGAAGCGCAAGAATAAATTCCGTTGGAAGAAGATTCGAGGTATCCCTTCCGAGAAATACTTCAATCGCTTTTTCAATAGGAAGAAATCCGCGATAGTTCTTTTCCAAATACTCAATAAGTTCTTTCTTTTTTGCTTCATCAGAAAAACTTTTATGAACACTTCTCACTACATCTCCAACAGAAATATGTTTAATACGATCACTTCCCACCGCTTCGGCAAAAAGTTTTGAATATGTCCCCTTCCCTGAATTTTTTGGACCAAGTAAGAAAGCAAGAAAACTTCCCCTTTCCAAATATTCTTTTATTTTTTCTATTTCGGGAGTTGCCTTTGCGGTAAAATACTCCCTTCGTCCGACTGGATCTTCGAGATTAAACACTCGTTTCTCTCCCTCAATTTTTGTCTTAAAAACCGGAAAATTAAAACTCTTCATAATATTGTTATATTTTATTTATTTTTTATTTTTCTCTGACTTTTATGTGTAATTCCCTCAATTGATCGTCGGTGACATCCGACGGTGCATCCATCATAAGATCGCGTCCGTCTCCTGTCTTTGGAAATGCGATGACTTCGCGAATATTGGGTTCATTTTCTAAAATTGCCATCACGCGATCAAGTCCAGAGGCAATTCCCCCATGCGGTGGAACTCCATACTGAAATGCCTCAAGCATATGCCCAAATTTTGCGATTACATCTTCTGTCTTATTTCCCATCGCTTCAAACACCGACTGTAATAATGCTGAATCGTGTATACGAATCGACCCTCCTGCAATTTCAAAACCGTTCAATGCTAAGTCGTATTGCTCGGCAAAAATTGCACCCGCATCTTCTTTAAATTTCTTTTTAAAATCTTCTGCATTCAACACATTTGGTTTTGTAAACGGATGATGTGTTGCATCCCATCGCTTTTCGGATTCCTTCCATTCAAACGCAGGAAAATCGACAACAAACACAAATGCAAGTTCATTTGGATCATTCTTATCTTTTCTTAAATCAGGTTTATCCGAATTATATTTTTCCATTGCTTCCTTATATGAGAGACGTGGAAATGGAGTTTGGGTAATACGCTTCTCTGGATACAACACTTTCACAAGATTTATAAAAAGTGATTCAATGAGTGAAAGAATTTCTTCCTGAGTCGGAAAACTTAATTCAATATCAAGTTGCGTAAATTCCGGCTGGCGATCACCGCGCGTATCTTCATCACGGAAACATCGGGCAATTTGGAAATATCGCTCCATTCCTGCAACCATAAGCAACTGCTTATATTGTTGTGGTGACTGTGGAAGCGCATAAAATTTTCCGCTATGCACTCTGCTGGGTACAAGATAATCACGCGCACCTTCCGGTGTTGATTTGCTGATAATTGGGGTTTCTACTTCCACAAAATCCTGTGCTGAGAGAAACTCGCGAATAAACTGATTTACTTTCGCGCGCATCCGTATATTTTTTTGGAGACGTGGACGTCGAAGGTCGAGATATCGATATTTTAACCGCACATCCTCACCAATATCTTTTCCATCGTTTTGGAGGTCAAATGGGGGTGTTTTTGCCTGTGTAATTACTTCCAGCCCGGTCGCCGCAATTTCGTACTGCCCACTTAAAATCTTCTCATTTATCATCCCTTTGGGGCGCTTTGCAACAGTTCCTTTAATGGAAACCACCCATTCCGACCGGAGTGTATCAGCAACCTCATGGAGCTCTTTATTGTTCGGAAGAAACACCACCTGAGCGATTCCTGTCCGATCGCGAAGATCAATAAAAATAAGTTTTCCATGATCACGCCGCACGTCCACCCATCCCAAGAGTTCTATCTCCTTCCCCTCATATTTCCCAATGTCCTTTGTGAGTATCCTCATCCTATTAATAATAAAAGAAAAAGCGAACGGAGTAAATAATATAAAAAAACCAAGAATTACTTATTCTAATACCTTTAAGAATATTGAAATAAGGAAGAAAATACAAAATATAATCTATATACGATATAATCTATATATCAAAATGAAAAAAAATATTTCTATTTTTCTTATTGTGGTAATTATAGTCACGGTAATATGGCTCTATTTCATTCCGTCTTCAGTTATTCTTAAAAACGGCAAGGTTAACACAGAAAAAGCTGATCTTAGTGAAATTAAAACACGAAAACTTATCGGACAAATGTTCATTATTGGATTCCGTGGAACTTCTGTGAATGAAAACTCATATATTATTAGAACAATAAAAGATCTCAATATTGGGGGGATTATTCTTTTTGACTATGACATTCCAAGCGGCATAAAAGAACGAAATATAATAAATCCCACACAAACAAAAAAACTAGTTTCTGATATTGTTTCATATTCTGAAACCCCCCTCCTTATCTCAATTGACGCGGAAGGTGGAATGGTGAATAGACTTAAACCCGCATACGGATTTTCTGACATTCCCTCACATGAGATGCTCGGAAAGGAACAAAAAAAGAAAACTCACCGTACTGCCGAAATACTAGGAAAAGAACTTTCGGAACTCGGAATTAATCTTAATTTTGCACCAGTAGTTGACTTGAATACAAACCCACAAAATCCCATTATTGGAAAGCTTGAGCGCTCATTTAGTGATAATCCAAATCTTGTTGTTATACATGCCTCAGAATTCATTTCGGGTCTCCACGACTTCAATATACTTACCTCAATAAAACACTTCCCCGGGCACGGAAGTTCAAATACAGATAGCCATCTTGGAATAGTTGACATCACAAAGACATATAAAAACAAAGAACTTGAACCATTCAGAACTCTCATTGAAAAGAAACTTGTGGACACTGTTATGGTGGCACATGTGTTCAATAAAAATATTGACCAAGATTATCCCGCATCACTTTCAGAAAAATTCATACAAAATATACTCCGTGAAGAACTTGGATTTGATGGAGTTGTTATATCTGATGATATGGATATGGGAGCAATACGAAATAATTATGGATTTGAAGATGCTGTGGTAAAAGCTGTAAAAGCAGGAACTAATATGCTCATTATTTCAAATAATGGAAATGTCTATGACGAATCTTCACCGAAACGCGCTATTGATGCAATCTGGAATGCGATACAAACCGGAGATGTTTCTATTTCAAATATTTACACCTCTGCGGAAAAAATTAGAGTGCTCAAAGAAAAAATAAAGTAGAGATAATATTCTAATATTCTGCAGAATATTAGGGTGTTGAATTAAAAACCTCAAATTGATTGAAGTTTTTTTTATTGGCCGCTATCGCACCGCCCTCCACCCACCTAAAACACCTTTTTTTGAAAGGATAATTTGCCAAAGTTGCATTTTTCTCGAGCGAAACGCTCCCGCACATGAAAGAAGATAATATGTCCACATTCGGTAAAAACGATCGCCATATTTTTCTTTTAAACTCGGCCAGTTTTTTTCAAAATTTACATACCACGCCATAAGTGTCTTATCATAGTCAGTCCCAAAATTGTGCCAATCTTCCATAACAAATACATCTTCTATCGCAGCCCCAATTTGTCGAATTGAAGGAAGTTGTCCCCCAGGAAAAATATATCGTTCCATCCACGCATCCCCCGTTCTTGTAGAACGGCTATTTCCAATTGTGTGGAGTAAAAACAATCCATTATCTTTAAGACATCGTGCAACTACGCGCATGAATGACCGATAGTTTTTGTATCCGACATGTTCAAACATTCCAATGGAAATAATACGATCAAAAGATTCTGAAATATTTCGATAATCTTCAAGACGAATTTCAATCGGTAATCCTCGACATACATTTTTTCCCCACTCTGCCTGTTCTTTTGAAACAGTGAATCCAACAGCACTCACTCCATAATGCTCGACGGCATATTTCATAAATGTTCCCCACCCGCATCCGATATCAAGAATATGCATTCCTGATTTTAATTCCATTTTTCTGCAGACAAGATCAAACTTTGCCTCTTGTGCTTCATCGAGATTTTTTACTCCACCGGCTGGCAAGTTCCAATATCCGCATGAATATGCCATCGTTTTTCCAAGCATTAGTTCAAAAATATCATTTCCCGTATCGTAGTGTCGTTCACCAATATGAAACGCTTTTTGTCGCGCCTGACGATTTACTACGCGCGCAACAAGTGCCTGCCAAATAAGAGGGAGTGTAAGAGTAACGCTTCTCTCAATCTGAAAACGAAGTATGCGATCAAAAAACTCGTCAAGTTTTTCAGCATTCCACCAGCCATCCATATATGCCTCTCCAAGCCCCAACGATCCACCACGAAGCACGCGTGCATATGTTCGCTCATCTTTAATCTGTATATCCCACGGATTTCTTCCGTTCACCTCCACTCCAGCAGATAAAAGTAACTTTTTTATAGCCAATATACCCATATATGTGTATATATCCTATACATTTATACAAATATTTATTCCAATGTTCTCAAGAACTTGAGAACATTTTCCCCCAATAAAGTAATTTCGTGACGAACCGAGCTTCCATCAGAATATTTCGAAATCAACCCAGATTGCACCAACCGACGCGTATGTTCGGAAATAGTCTTGAAATTACACTTTAATTTTTCCGATATATCGAAAACCGAAAGATTTGGCTTTTCTTTTAAGAGGTATAAAATTTCAACCCTTCGATGATTGCTTGCTCCTTTTATTATCTTTTCTAGTGTATAAAACTTTGACCTTCCCCCATCCCCTTTCATATTCTTTATTATATCACTTTCCTCCCCCCTCATTCTAATGTTCTTGAGAACATTAGAATGAGGGAAAGATAGATAAAAAATCAGAGATGATTCTTACCTCACCAACAATCCACCAAAATAAAAAAAGTTGTATACCCCCTTTCTATTTTTCAAAATCTTCTCTGTTCCGCCAATTTCTTCCACTGACTTTCCAAAATCTGGTTCACACATATATGTATATTTTCCTTTTTCCCATACCACTCGTTTCCATGTTCGCGCTGTTTTCCAATTTTCCAAAAGTGCTACGCGTAATACTAAATCTATTTCTTTTTCCGTCATCTTTTTGAAATTGCCATAATATGACATACTCCACACCGCTTTATTTTTAAAATAAACCGTCTCAATTCCTACGAATATTTTATTTCCGCCATAATACACATCACGGTAAATCCATTCCCCCTCTTTGTATTCCAACTGTTTAGAACCATTCAAAATAGGTTTTACCCTTCCTTCATTTCCTGCGTACGTTTTTGTCCGAGCCTTGAGAAGAAAATTTTTGAGCGATGTCTTGTTCATAAATTCATTTTAATAAAAATCCCTCTTTTCTTAAAATTTCTCTTTTCGCTTTTTGACCCCTATTGTACCCTCCAAGCTTTCCATCCGATCGAATCACTCGATGACAGGGAATATGCGGATTGTGGTTTTTATTTAAGATATTCCCCACCGCGCGGCTCGCTAATGGACTACCTGCTTTTTCGGCAATCTGTTTATACGTCAATACTTTTCCCTTTGGAATTTTCCAAACAATTTTATACACATTTTCTGTAAATGATTTCATGCATTAATTATCTCTCCTCTAAATCATTCCTACAACGTCTCCTATATATAAAATAAATTGACTCAATTGAAAGCGTTGACCCTCCTTTTTTTGCTTTCTTTTTTATCTTTTCAACTTTTTTATCTGCCCGATCGCTTTCTTCATGATTATGTACTTCATCAAACGCACAGATGATATCTCCGGTTTTCTTATTTACCATCACTGTGTCAATCCCATTTATATAATCATCATATGCACTCGCTCGCATAATAAGAAAATCATCTTTTAAGATCTTATGAAATAATGCGGCAACAAACATTTCCATCTGCCCGTTTTTTTCTCTTTCTTTTTTCTGTAAATAGAGACGTACGATATCCCTCTCTGTTTCTACACCATATTCTGATGCATAAAATTTGCGAGTGTTTTCATCCCGTGCGCCACTCCATTCCACTTCGCGTTTATATATTTCTTCTTTATCTTTTATAAGTTGCTCATCTGAATACCCCGGAGCACCAATAAATCTATCAATATCAATTAATCCGTGTTCATCTACCAATCCGCGAACGCCATACTCCTCTTTTGCAAAACTGTTTACCTCTTGTGAAACGAGAGAGGTAAGATCACGAAGTTTCTCCCAAGGTTTCTTTTGTTTTTCTAGATTTTGTTCCAACGATTTTTCCATATTGTTTTCACTTCATAAAGAAAAACGCAAGGGACAATAAAAGAAACACTATATATGGGAGAGAAAGATGGAGTAAAAACGAGTTAGTAAAAATCCCCTTCAAACTATATGATGGAAGTTTTGGTGCAGATTCTTCTCCTGAAAGCGCTTCCCCATGAAACACTTTTCTTAATAAAATCGCAATTTCATCACGGCGTTTTTTATAATTTGTACGAAATGTCTTACTTATCCCATCAAAAAACCAAAATGCAAGTATGAGCGCAATACTTAAAAATAACACCTCCTTCTTCCCAGACTGGAATGCCCATCCAGAACTAGCCACCCATAGTGTCACCGCCCATGTCTTGGTAGTAATCGAAAACTGATCATATTTATCCATCTGCTGTTGGGTAAGTAAAAACTCGGTTTTTAATATCTCAAACTTTTTATCATCCATAGTTTTTATTGTAGACCAAGAAAAACACTATGCAAGGAAATACAAAAAGGAACGGGATAAAACCGTTCTTTTTTATTTATGTGCGCAGGGAAGGATTTGAACCTTCGTAGCCCGAAGGCGCGAGATTTACAGTCTCGTGCAATTGACCGCTCTGCCACCTGCGCATTTTTTATTTTTCAATCTTCTTTTTATTTTTTCTCCTCATCAAATTTTTCCTCAGTTTCCTCTTCAATTTTTTCCTTCGTCCCCTCCAACACATCCTTTTCGTCCACCCGCAGTTTTAAATCTTTAGGTATCTCTTTTTTAAATCGATTCAATCGCTCACTTACCACATTATCAAACTTCAAAATCCATACTTTCACTCGTCTCAAAAACTTTTCAAAAAATATTTTAAGCCATTCATCAAATTTCTCCAAGTATGCCATAAGCCAATGTGTCTTCAATATCGATAACTCTTTTGCGGTTACTGAATCATCAATACGCGGCAATGTGCGCGCGAGAAGATATACCATCACCGAGAGGCTTACAAAAATAATTATTTCAAGAATAAATGAAAACATGGATATGAGGATTATACCTCAAAGCGGCAGAAACGTTCTACTTTTGAATTTTCTCCCACTTTCCCAATTACTTGTTTTATAAGGTCAGAAACCGTTATTGACTCATCTTTCACGAATGGCTGTGCAAGTAACTCATCAACCGTCTTTGGATCCATCGCTGCAATATGCATCGCAATATCATGAGTGAGTTTTTGAAATGGATCTGATTGTACTACAAAATCTGTTTCGCAGCGTATTTCAAGCAAAACTCCGACGCGCTTATTGTGGATATATGAATACAAAAACCCAGCACCTGTTTTTCTTTCTTTTTTTGTTTCTGCACGAGCAACATTTGATGCACGAATTAATTCTTCTGCCTTCTTAAAATCTCCCTTCGCTTCTTCAAGTGCATGCTTGCATTCCATCACGCCTGCTCCTGTGAGTTCCCTTAATTTAATTACATCTTCTTTCATATTTTTTTATTATACCCTATTATTCTGCTTTTTTCGGGAGAATAGTAATTGCTTCTTTTATCAGCCCGATTATCCATTCGATGCTCTTTCTGCTATGGTCGTTTGCAATAATTGGATAATCAACAGATGATGGATCGTCATTTGTATCAATTATAGCGACCACTGGAATTCCAAGACGTCGCGCCTCGCGAATTGCGGTGATATGTGCTTCTCCATCAACTACAAATAATATCTCCGGTAATTTTTTTAGTTTTAAAAGTCCCTCAAATGTTTTTGACATCTTTGCAATTTCCTTTGTGAAGTTTAATTGTTCTTTTTTGGTATATTTTGCAAATGCCCCCTTCACTTGATTTTCCTTCAATGTTTCATAATGCACAATCCTTCCTTTAATCACGGAAAAATTTGTGAGTGTTCCTCCAAGCCAACGACTCACTACAAATGGATATCCCATTTCATCAGCAAATTGCTTCACTGTCGCTTTCGCGGCGGGTTGAGTACCAACAACAAGCATAAATCCACCCCCCGAAAGTTTTTCTTTCAATATTTCAATTGCTTTCTCAATTGTTTCCCAACTCGTCAATGGATTCAAAAGTTCGAGTTCATTTTTATTTCCCGCAATAAATTGCCTCATCTTTGGATGAGTTTTCGATCTTTTGTGACCCAAAACAACTCCATTTCGGATCATCTCTTTCACCATTTCTTCTTGTGTCATTATTTTTGCCATAAAAAATACGCGTAATTCATCTTAAAGAAAACACAAGATGAAGTCAACCCCGTAGTAGAAACTCGATATGTCGTCTTACGACAATTTGGTTTTTGTAAGCATTGAGATATTTCTTTGGTTAACTTAATTTCCTTTTTATTATCCACTGGTATATATACAATCGAGTTTTCACTACGGGGTCAACTTTTTTTCCCTATTTTTCGGCAAAAGTTCCATATTTCTTTCTCCACTCATCTATCAATCTATGATTTCCCTTCAAAAGTGCCTCAGGAACCTTCATTTTTTTCTTTTTTCCCTCTACTAGCCCCTCAAATATTTCTGGTCTTGTATATACGGGGTATGATCCTTTTTTTTCTTCGAGAGACTCATATTTTCCAAGTACACCGGGAATATGACGGCTCACCGCCTCTAAAAATACAAGCGCGGGAAGCTCACCTCCTGATAACACAAAGTCACCAATTGAAATTTCTTCATCAGCAAGATATTCTGCAACACGTTCGTCAATCCCCTCATACCTTCCGCAAATCAAAATCACCTGTTCATATTTTGAAAATCTCCTCGCAACTTTTTGATCAAATTTTTTTCCCCGTGTGGAAAAAAGAACGATCCTCCTTTTTTTTGAATCATTTTTTTTCTTTTTTAACACCGACAATACCGCCCTCCATATCGGCTCTGCTTTTAACACCATTCCCGGCCCACCCCCATACGGCGACTCATCAACCGTGTGATGTTTATCACTTGTAAAATCGCGTGGATTTGTGATCGAAATTTGTACAAGTTTTTTTTCTCTCGCTTTCTTCAAAATTGAGCTATCAATATACGAAGAAAATGATTCGGGAAAAATTGAAATAATATCAAAACGCATAATAAAATTATCATATCGTAAATTATAAAAATTTGCGAATAACAAAAGATCCCGAAAGGTATATCTAAAAATCAAACGAAAAAGAACCCCTCACGAATGAGGGATTCTAAAGCAAACGAAATGTGTGCTTTGTGGTTTTTATGAGCGAGCCTGTCGCGTCGATCCTTCTGGTTCCTCAATTTTGAGGTTTACTCGCGCATTGTTTTTAATACCAACAATACGCAAGAGAGATCGGATCGCTTTCGCGGTAGAACCCTCACGGCCGACAACTTGTCCCATATCCTGAGGATTTACTCGAAGCGAAAGCAATACTCCCATCTCATCAACTTTTCTTTCTACCACCACATCGTCCGGGTGATCAACGATCGCCTTAACGAGTGCTTCGAGAAAATCTTTGTCAACTGATTGTGTCATAACGTTTCTTGAGTTGCTTTGCAGCACATTCGACCTTTGCTTTCAGATTTCATTTTACACTGTAAAATATAACACGGTTACGCTTTTGCTTCTCCGGTTTTCTCCTGTTTTTTTGATTTCTTATGCACTGAGATTTTCTTTTCTTCTGTCATCCCCGCTCTTACAAGAAGGTTATGTACGGTCGCGGTTGGCTGAGCACCTTGTGAAATCCACTTTTTTGCAAGTTCCTTTTTTATCTCAAATGTATCAGTGTGAGGATTTACCCATCCAAGATCTTCAACAAACCGGCCATTTATTTTTAAACGCTTTTCTATAACAATCATGCGAAATGTTGCCTGATGTTTCTTTCCCACTCGCTTTAACTTTATCGCTAGCATATCTTTATTTTTTCGATAGTATATTACCGTATCTATTCTTTATAGTCAATCACCGTGCTTTTGGAGTTTCTTCAAACTTCAAAGAAAGCACCTTTGAAACACCATCATCTGCCATTGTTACTCCATAAAGCACATCAGCGGCTTCCATAGTAGCTCGGTTATGTGTCACAATAATAAATTGTGTTTTTTTTGAAAAATTTTGGACAAGATCCGCAAAACGGCGTGCATTTGATTCATCAAGTGGAGCGTCAACCTCATCTAATACAAGAAATGGGGGCGGACTCACTGCAATAAGCGCAAAAAGAGCGGCAACTGAAACAAGGCTTTTCTCTCCACCTGAAAGCATATCAAGATTTGTTATTTTTTTCTTAGGAAGGTTTAATTCAATTTCGACCCCTGAAGTTGAATCAGATTCTCCTTCCTCTTTTGAAACCGCACTGGTTTCCTCCCCTTCTACCTTCTGTTCTCCATCCTGAGACTCTATTTTTTTCTTTTTCTCAATAAACATACGCGCTTTTCCCCCGCCGAACATAAGGCGAAAATATGTATTAAATTCTTCGTTAATTTGTTTGAATGCAATTTTAAAATCTTCAATTATTTTTCCATCTAAATCCTTAATTAATTTTCTGAGATCTGTAATCGCATGCTCAAGATCTCCTAGCTCGGCGCTTAAAAATTCATACCGCTTTTCGCTTTCGTCAGCTTCACTCACAAGATTTTGATCAATCTCTCCTATCGCAGCAAGTTCTCCGCGCAATTTAAACATTCTTCTTTCCATTTCTTCGGTCTGAATTGCCGTCTCCGTCGGTACTGGAAGTAATCTCAATTCGGAAATCTCACGCCCGAGAGTGTGCCACTCTCTTTCAATCTCTCCCATTCGAATATTTATTTTTTCCTTTTCAAAAAATTGTGTTTGCATCTGCTGTTCAAGTTTCCGTATCTCGTTTTTCTTTAATTCAAGTATTTCAACTTGTTTTCTGAATTGCTTATTAGCCTCCTCGCGTTCATGGGAAAGTGTGTCTTCTGATTTCTGCAATTTTATAATTTCCTCATTTATTTTTGCTAGTTCGGTTTTTATTTTATTTTTTTCATCTTCCAAATTCTCTGTTTTTTCTTTCACTTCTCCATCTTTAAATACACTAGAAAATACACTTAATACTTTTCGAAGTACTATTTTTATTTCTTCGATATCATTTAACAACAGTGCATGTTCAATATCTTTCGATGTCGATTTTATGACTCCCGATAATTCTTCGGATGTTTTGGAAGGAATATTTTTTTCTTTCGATTCAAATTCTATCCTCACTTCAATACGTGCGAGTGATCGTTCAAGTGTTAATTGTTGTGTGTTTAATTTCGAGAGTTCATCGCGGATTGCACGCATTTTTTCTTGTGCTGATATTTTCTGTTCCATCTCTTGCATGTGTCCTTCAAGATCCTGCACTTCTTTTTCTTTTTCGTTTTTTACTTTTTCCAACTCTTCTGGAGGATTTCCCTGCATTTCAAACGCGTGAAGAAGTTTGTGATATTGAAATGCATAATAAGTATTTTCAAGTTCATTTAATTCACGTTCTACTTCGCTTCGTTTATCCCATCTATGCTTCTGTCTCCGTAAAAAACGCAGATGGGGAAGTAATTCCTCAAGCATCGCGCGTGTTTTATCCATATTGATTTCACTTGTCACAAGCCTTCGCTCCGCCTGATTTTTTTTAATGCGAAATTCTTTGAGCCCTAGCACCTCTTCAATCATCAATCGTCTTTCTTCTGGAGAACTTTTCACAAACATATCGCTCTGTCCTTGTCCAATCATGGTAAGTCCGCGCGTACCAAGTTTCGCACGCGCAAGCATCGATGCAAGATCACGAAGTTTTACCTCCTCATCATTTATAAAGAATTCGGATGTACCGGAGCGATCAACGCGGCGTTGTAATGCAACTTCCGGAGCATCAAAGGGAAATTGTCCATGCGCATTATCAAAATAAAGCGTTACCTTCGCAAGTCCTACCGCAGAACGCTTTGGAGTACCGGCAAAAATAAGATTTTCCAACACATCTCCGCGAAGTTGTTTTGCTTCACGTTCCCCTAATACCCATTTCAATGCATCAATAACATTTGACTTCCCGGAACCATTTGGACCGACAATTCCTGTGACACGCGCCGTAAAATCAAGAGCTATTTTTCCAGCAAAAGATTTAAACCCCTGTAATTCGAGACGTTTCAAAAAAATCATATTTCCTTTTATATTTTATGTTCTAATCCGAATAATTCTAATGCTGCTTTTGCAGCACTGCTTTCAGCCTCCTGTTTTGAGGTTCCCTGTCCTTGCGCAACTAATTCTTCGTCAAGAAATACACCAACTAAAAACTGTTTTTGATGATCCGGACCGCTCTCTCTCAATACCTTATATGTCGGGGTAATTTTTTTCTTTTCTTGCATCATTTCCTGAAAAAGACTCTTTGAATCTCTATAGAGTTTCTGATCAACCACTTCGCGTAGGTGTGAAACAATGAACCTTTCAATAAAAGTTTTTGTAATATCATATCCATGATCAAGATAAATAGCGCCAATTAATGATTCAAGCGCATTTGCAAGAATCACTTCTCTCGCCTTTCCAGAATCTTTTGCCTCGCCTTTTGACAAAAATAAAAATTGTTCAAGAGAAGTTTCACGAGCTACTTTCGCCATCATTTGATAGTTTACAAGAGCCGCCCGTAAACTTGTAAGTTCTCCTTCCTGATAATTCGGAAAAAAATGAAATAAATATTCTGTGGTTGCTAGTTCAAGAACGGCATCCCCTAAATATTCGAGACGTTCATTGTGAAACACCGGCCATTCCGGATGTTCGTTCAAATATGATCGATGGGTAAGCGCTTCTTTTAATAAATTTCTATTTTTGAAGGCTACGCCAATATTTTTTTCAAAATCGGAAAAATCTTTCGCCACGATATAAATAGTTTTTACTGTTGCACGGTTTCCGTAGTGACCATTTGTTTAAACACCGCTCCCAACACTCCGTTTGCAAAACGAGATGAATTTTGTCCCCCATAATTTTTTGCAAGTTCAATTGCTTCGTTGATTGCCACTTTTGGTGGTACTTCATTTTTGTCCGCGTATAACAATTCAAATAATCCAATACGAAGAATATTGCGATCAATAATTGCAATTTGTTCAAGTGGCCACTCAGGAGCAAATTTTGTGATAATCCCATTTAACTCCTCTAAATGCTCAATAATCCCCTTTACTATTCGCCATACAAAATCTGGTTCATCTATACCGGGCCCAAACTCCGCGAGATTACGTTCAACAATTTTAATAAGATCTGTTTTCTGCTTATAAAAATCCCACTCATAAAACGACTGAAGCACAATAGTTCTCGCAAGATGTCGTGTAGCCATAGAAATAAATCTGGAAATTTAAACGAACGTTTTAAAACAGGAAAATTTACGATTTTTTTGTCCGCATTTTTTTCACCAATGTCTTGCATGTCGGACACGTGCGATGAGACAACACCGGACCCTTACAATTTGGACATACGGTTATATTTTTTTTCTCTAATCCTAATTGAGACCGCCTTCTCCTTACTTTTGACCGGGAATGGCGAAACGGAGGTACTCCACCCATATTGTTATAAAATTAATAAAAACGACTATAAAACCAAAATTATACCATCTCTATCAATAAATTTAATTTACCTTTTTATTGTATAAAAATTGCGAATAAACGTCAAACGATGGGCTTTTGATGGTCCATGTTGCTTTATTGCTTTCCTATGCATTTCGGTCCCATATCCCTTATGTGCACTAAAACCATAATTTGGATGTTTTAGGTGTAGTCGTTCCATATAGGCATCCCTTCTCACTTTTGCGACGATAGAAGCAAGACTTATTGCAGGAATTTTTTCATCTCCCCTTATCACGGTTTTCACGTGCCTAAAAGGAATACCAAGATCTTTTAATACATCCTTTTCTATATATAATCCGCCATCAAGATATATATATGTGTGAAGACGGTTAAATTTTATCTTCCTCTCCAGATTTTTGAGCACGCATGCTGCCGCGTGATTTGCCGATCGAGTGATATTCATCTTGTCTATAAGCAATGGTGATACGCTTTTTAATGAATAAGAGATGTTTACTTCTTTTTTTATGAGAGAAAACCACCTTTCTCGTTGTAGCGGACTAAGTTTTTTAGAGTCTTTCAGAGGAATTTTCTCGTTCATTTTTTTCACATCAAATTTTAACGGGATAATGACCCCGCAAACGGTCACTGGACCGGCAAGTGGTCCTCTTCCCACCTCATCAATACCTATAATGAACGATCTTTTTTGCATCATCGGTGTTTATTGTATCACGAAACCAAAAAATACAAATTGAAAAACAGAAAGTGAAAAAAAGCAATATTGTTTTCGGTCAAAAAAGTTTCTACACTGATAGCGTACACAAAGATTGAGAATATTATGGACACAAAAAAATCACAATTCACTCATCTCCATGTCCACTCCCATTATTCTCTTCTTGATGGTCTCGCAAAAATTGATGATATTGTAAACCGTGCAAAAGAATTAAAAATGGATGCGATTGCACTTACCGATCACGGCAACTTGTATGGTGCAATTGAATTTTACGAAAAAGCAAAAAAGGCAGGAATAAAACCTATCCTCGGCGTAGAAGTGTATATTGCTCCAAATGGAAGAATGAATAAACGCCCGAAGGTAGATGAAACACGATTTCATCTCACGCTTCTTGCAAAGAACCAAATTGGATGGAAAAATCTGATTCAACTTGTTACCAAATCACATCTCGAAGGATTTTATTATAAACCACGCATTGACAAGGAACTTCTTGAGAAACACCACGAAGGACTTATCTGTCTTTCTGGATGTTTTACTGGAGAAATCTCAAAACTTCTTTCAAAAGGAAAAAAAGAGGAAGCTGAAGAAGTAGTAAAATGGTATCATTCACTTTTTGGAAAAGATTTTTATCTCGAGATACAAGCACATACTCCAAAATTAAAGGATGCGTTCGCTGCATTATCAAAAAAATTCGGAATTCCGCTCGTCGCCACCAATGATGTTCATTACGCACGAAAAGATGATCTTACCGCACATGAAATTCTTCTTGCAGTGCAAACAAACAGCAAACTCGACGATGAAGATCGACTCACACTAAAAAATTACGATATTTCTCTCACCTCACAAGAAGAAATGCAAGAACTTTTTAGTGACGTTCCGGAAGCACTCGAAGAAACAATTCGCATCGCAGAAAAATGCAATGTTGAAATCGAACTAGGAAAGACAAAAATTCCACAATTCATTCTTCCCGAAGGAGAACATTCTCCATTCGAATATCTGAAAAAACTCGTATATGAGCGATTCGAATACCGCCTTCCAGAAATCACTGAAGAAATAAAAGAACGAATTAATGTAGAACTCGCGGTTATTGAAAAAACAGGATTTTCTGACTATTTTTTGATTGTCCAGGATTTTGTCCTTTGGGCGAAAGATCACGGCATTGTGGTTGGTCCCGGAAGAGGGTCTGCCGCAGGAAGTCTTGTGTCATATATCCTCGGCATTACAAACATAAACCCGCTTGATTATGACTTGCTTTTTGAACGATTTTTAAACCCAGATCGTATTCAAGTTCCAGATATCGACATCGACTTTACTGATACACGACGCGATGAAGTGCTTTCCTATGTGCGCGAGCGTTATGGGCACGATCGTGTCGCACAAATTATCACGTTTGGGACAATGGCAGCACGCGCAGCAATACGTGACACGGGGCGTGCGCTTGGGTATTCATACGATTTCTGCGATAAAATCGCAAAACTGATTCCATTCAATCCAACACAGGGAATGAAAGAAGGATGGCTCGATGAATGTTTGCGTGATGTTCAAGAGTTGAAAGATCTATATGAAAAAGATGAACAATCAAAAAAATTAATCGATTCGGCGCGAAAGCTTGAAGGAACGGTGCGGCACGCGTCAGTACATGCATGCGGGGTGGTAATTTCACCGACATCGCTCACTGATTTTGTTCCGCTACAGAAAGCGCCACAGGGAGAAGATACGGTAATCACACAATTTGAAATGCATAGTATCGAAGACCTCGGACTTTTAAAAATGGACTTCCTCGGACTCAAAAATCTTACCATCATTGAAAAAACACTTCGACTCATAAAAGAGAATAAAGGAATTAACATTAACATCGACACTATTCCACTTAATAATGCAAAAGCATTTGAAATACTTCAACGCGGAGAAACGACTGGAATTTTTCAACTTGAATCATCAGGAATGAGACATTATCTCAAAGATTTAAAACCAACCGAACTCGAAGATATTATTGCGATGGTCGCATTATATCGTCCTGGACCCATTGAACTTATTCCAAGTTATATTAATAGAAAATTTGGAAAGGAAACAATAACTTACATTCATCCAAAACTAGAACCAATTCTTAAAAAAACATACGGAGTGGGAATCTATCAGGAACAAATGATGCGTATCGCCCGGGATCTTGCGGGATTTACGCTCGCAGAAGCAGACACATTACGAAAAGCAATTGGAAAGAAAATAAAGAGTCTTCTCGCCGAGCAACAGGAAAAAATCATCAAAGGAATGATACAAAATGGAATTGATAAGAAAAGCGCTGAGGAAATCTGGGACCTTTTTCCCCCGTTCGCACGATATGGATTCAACCGGAGTCATGCCGCATGTTATGCACTGGTGAGTTATCAAACTGCATATTTGAAAGCAAACTATTGTGTTGAATTTATGACAAGTTTGCTTAATATTTCAGGAACGGAAGTTGAACGCATCAATTTCCTTGTAAATGAGGTGAGACGACTTGGTATTAAAGTACTTCCCCCAGATATCAACGCAAGTTTTGAAGAATTTGGAGTAGAGGGTGAGAACATTCGTTTTGGACTTTCAGCGATAAAAAATGTCGGTGAAAATATTGTTCATGCAATCATAGAAGAACGCGGAAGAGGCGGAACATACGAAGATTTAAAAAACTTTTTATCGCGTATTCACCATCGAGATCTCAACAAAAAATCACTTGAGAGCCTCATTAAGGCTGGGGTATTCGATTCGTTGGGAATTGAACGAACAGAAGCGTTACATAACATTGAAGAACTTATTAAGTTTAACCAAGCGGTAAAACGAGCAGCACTCAGCAATCAAACAAGTTTATTTGGCGGAGGAACTGCATCGCTGGTATCGTTACGTCTTACACCGGTAAAACCGGTGCATAAAAACACGAGGCTCGCATGGGAAAAAGAGTTGCTTGGGTTATATCTTACCGATCATCCGTTTGCAACATATTCACGAATGCTCGGAGGTTCCATAAAAGCGATAAAAGACATAGAAACAATCCCCCATGAAAAAGATGGAATCCGGGGACCGCGGGTAAAAACAGCGGGAATAATTTCTAATATCCAAAAAATGATTACAAAAAAAGGAGATCCAATGCTCTTTGTTACCATTGAAGATCTTACAAATCACATTGAGATGCTCGTCTTTTCTGGAACGCTCGCAAAAAATACAAAAATATGGGAAGTAAATAGAGCGATACTTGTTGATAGCACACTTTCGTGGAGAAATGGAGAACCGAAGCTGATTTGTAATGGGGTAAAGGAGCTCTAACACATATCAAAATCCTCTATTTTGTTATGATTGTAATAAAAATCGGGACCGAATATTTCGGTCCCTATAATTAACTTTCTTTCACCACTACAAAAAAATGTCTATTTCTTATACATCGATTTCTTAGATACTCTAGGGTACAAAACAATCTTCGAGAACCTGGAAGATGATTCGCAGACTTGTCTATTCTGGACTCAAGATAGTATCTTTGATTATCAATATCCATAATATCCAACGTCGAAATATGACTATTATCTGGAAGTTCGTTCATAATATCTGGATACTGTTCCAGAAAAGAACAAAATTCCCAAAAATCAGCTGTACGGAATCCCATCTTTTTTATTTTTGCTTTATATTCTTGAATAGAATGATCAAAGCTTAATAAAAAAATGGTTTCGTTTTTTGCGCTTCCAAGTTTCTCAACTTTAGAATGTTTATTAAAAACGCATCCTTCAACACAATTTTCTGAGTCTTTATAGAAAAAGTTTGTTCGATCAGGTTCGCAAATAAATTTTCCATAAGATTCCTCGTAAGTTTTACCCGGAATTGCATCGACTACAGAATAATCTTTTGTTCCAGTTGCTCTCCACATCTCTAATGGACTCTTTGTTCTATCCATGGTAATTGGGTAACCATCAAGATGTAAAATTTTTCTGAGCTGAATTCGATCAATTGATTTTGGATTTGATTTTAATAAATCTGATAATGAACCATTCTGAAGAATTACTTGAAGATTTTCAGAAGTTATCCCGGACTGCAAGATCAGATTAGTAACCTGATTCCCTTGTCCTAATGTTGGAATTGCCATGGCAATTTCCTCCTTATTTATTGAAAATATTTTAATTTACACAAAATGAATATAAATCTCATTTTGTGCTTACATTCTAGCATATATTTATACAAAAGTCAATATCTCTTTTTCTCAATAAAACGTGCATAATTCCTTGATATTATTTATAATTTCCCTATGGAACAAAATGAGAAACTAGACCATATTCGTCACTCACTCTCTCACCTTCTTGCTGCGGTGGTACTTAAGAGATTCCCTGAAACAAAATTTGGCATCGGTCCCGTCATTGAAAACGGATTCTATTACGATTTTGACCTTCCAGAACAGATAACCGATGAAGATTTAAAAGATCTGGAAAAAGAGATGAAAAAACTTGTGAAGGCTGGACTCCCCTTCATGCGTGAAGTTGTAACAATTGCCGAGGCGAAAAAGGTTTTCAAAGACCAACCATTCAAACTTGATCTTATTGAAGAATTTTCGAAAGTTGATAAAGAAGTTTCAATTTATAAAACAGGTGATGTGTTTTTAGATCTCTGCCGCGGAGGACATGTAGAAAACACAAAAGAAATAAATCCCGACACATTCGCGCTTTTGAAAATTGCGGGAGCATATTGGCGAGGAGATGAAAAAAATAAAATGCTTACTCGTATTTACGGCCTCGCATTTGAAACAAAAAAAGAACTTAATGAGTATCTTGCATTTTTGGAAGAAGCAAAAAAAAGAGATCACCGGAAACTCGGAAAACAACTTGATCTCTTCACCTTCTCCGAATATATCGGCAGTGGTCTCCCTCTCTACACCCCAAAAGGATCTTTTATCCGCCGAACGTTGAACGACTATATCGAGTCGCTTCAGGTAAAAGAGGGATATACGCAAATCTGGACTCCGCAAATTGCAAAAGCGGAATTGTTCAAAATTTCAGGGCACTATGATAAATATCGCGATGGAATGTTTCGCGTCGTCTCAAATTATTCGGAAGAAGAATTTTATTTGAAACCAATGAACTGTCCCCAGCACACACAGGTGTATGCAAGCCAACCGAGAAGCTACCGTGATCTTCCGCTTCGTTATACTGACTTCGCAATGCTCTATAGAGACGAAAAACCAGGAGAATTAAGCGGACTTGCCCGCGTACGCTCGTTTTCACAGGATGACTGCCATATTTTCTGTAGAGAGGATCAGGTTGATAAAGAAATTGATGTGGCACTCCAAATGACGAAAGAAGTGATGAAAACATTCGGATTCAAATATCGGTATCGGCTTTCCACTCGAGATAAGGCGCACCCGGAAAAATATCTCGGAAATCCGGAAACGTGGGACAGGGTTGAGAAATGGGCGGAAGAAATCATGAAACGAAATGAGATTGATTATTACGATGGCCCTGGTGAGGCGGCATTCTATGCACCAAAAATGGATCTTATGGCAACTGATGCGCTCGGACGCGAATGGCAACTTTCCACCGTGCAGATTGATTTTGTAATGCCGGAACGTTTCAATCTTACTTATATTGACAGTGACGGAAAGGAAAAGCATCCCGTAATGCTTCACCGCGCAATCATTGGCTCCCCGGAACGCTTTATGATGATTTTAATTGAACACTACGCAGGTGCATTTCCTGTGTGGCTTTCGCCTAACCAAGTGACTATTCTTCCTATCAGCGAGAAATTTATGTCCTATGGAGAAGAAATACAAAAAACATTAAAAGAAAAAAATATCCGCGTTGAAATGAGTGAAGCAAATGAAACGCTCGGAAAAAGAATCCGCGAAGCTGAAATAAAAAAAACACCATACATTCTTGTTGTTGGAGAAAAAGAAGAAAATGAAAAAATGGTAAACATGAGAAAACGACATCAAAAAGAAACATCCACAATTTCTCTTTCACAATTCATAGACGAAATAACAAAAGAAATTCAGGAAAAGAAATAAAAAGAACTCTGTCTAGTATGGAGCGATCGCTCCATACTAGACAGTTTATAACTGCCCATATAATCCATTTATTATTCCTTTTATGCATAGAAAAAAACCCGGAAAATTATCCGGGCTTTTGTTCAATTTCTCGCCGCATCACCGCTTTGCCAATCAATATCTTTGTCAAAATTTTTACTTAGAGATTTCAAAACACCACCTATAACTGCAACCATAGCAAAAATTCCAAAAAAAAATTTTACTGGACGTTTCATAACCACTCCATAATTTGTTTTTGTACTATAGACAAGTATAAAATTAAAATTAGCGCCAGTCAAGTTATTTTGAACAAAAAAATCCCAACGCTTTCACGTTGGGATAAATAGAATAAAATTAAGCCGTCTTTTTATCTTCCTTTGTCAAAATAAATATAATGCGCGCGTTAAGTAAAACCGACATAAAAACAATTTAGGCATTGGCAGCTTTTCTTTCCGTGCGGTACGCGACTCTTCTTCCTTTTTACCTGGAAGACACATGGGGATATTATTCCCATCCTTCGCTCCGCTTAATTTGTGAATAAATCTGTTATACAGTGTATATATGAAAATAATCGGCGTCAATAGAAATAAGATAATAGTCGTTGTTGGTCCCACAGCAAGTGGAAAATCTGATCTTGCCGTACAAGTGGCAAGTTTTATTAACAAACAAAGAAAAACCATAAATATCGATGGCACAGAAATTATCTCGGCTGACTCAAGACAAGTGTACGAAGGGATGGATATTGGAACTGGAAAAATAACTAAAAAAGAGATGGGGGGAATACCACACCATATGATTGATGTAAGCTCCCCCACTTCTACATTTACCGTCTCACACTATCAAAAGAAAGGAAAGAAAATAATAAACCAAATTATAAAGAAAAATAAGATCCCAATTGTGTGCGGAGGTACAGGATTTTATATTGATGCGCTCATTGATGGAACCGTCATTCCCGATGTAAAACCAAACAAAAAACTACGTGATGTTCTTTCAAGGAAAACTACTGAAGAATTATTTACCATTCTCCTTAAAAAAGATCCTGTGCGGGCAAATACAATAGACAGAAAAAATCCAGTTCGGCTTATCCGCGCAATTGAAATTACAGAAGCACTTGGGAGAGTTCCTAGGTTTAAAAAAAATCCGCTAAAAGTTGATGTTCTATTTCTTGGAATTTCATTACCTCAACACATACTTTCAAAAAGAATAGAAGATCGTCTTAAAAAACGTTTAAAAACCGGAATGATAGAAGAAATAAAAAAACTTCATGAGAAAGGATTATCATGGAAAAAGATGGAACGTTTCGGGCTTGAATATCGATATATTTCGAGGTTTCTCACCGGAAAGATAACCAGAAAAGAAATGGAAACACAGCTCCTAAGTGAGATTAAAAAATATGCAAAACGCCAAATGACATGGTTTAAGAAAAATAAAAGAATTTATTGGATAAAAAATAAAAAAGAGGCCATCAGCCTAATAAAATCTTTTCTTATCTCACGTTAGATTTTTCCAAGTTCTTGTTTAAAAAGCTCCCTTAGTTTTTCAGGGTCTGCTTGTCCTTTTGTTTTCCCCATTGCCTGTCCAACTAAAAAAGCGATTGAACTCCCCTTACCTTTTTTGTAGTCGGCAACTGCCTTTTCATTCTTTTCTATGATTTCCTGAACAATCGGTATGAGAGATTCCTCATCTCCCATAAACTGTATTCCTCCCTCTTTGATAAGTGTTTCCGGATCGGATCCGGTTTCCTCCATTTTTAGCAACAAATCTTTTGCAATTCTACTTGAAAGTGTTCCATTTTGAATAAGAAAAATGAGATGGGCAAAATGTTCAGGAGGAATATTTATTTCCCGCATATCTTTTCCTCTTGTTTTTGCTATTCCGCGCAAATCACTTGTGAGATAATTAAACAACAATTGAATATTTGCAGATTCAATTTTTTCTTTTAATTCCGAAACCGCTTCCTCAAAATATATTGCACCATGTTGATCATCAAGTAAATCATCAATCTGATGTTGCGAAAGATTAAATTCCTCGGAAAAACGCTTTCTTTTTTCTTCTGGTAATTCAGGAAGCGAAGCCTTCAGCGATTTTAAATATTCCTCAGTAAATGTAAGTTCGGGTAAATCGGGTTCCGGAAAATAACGATAGTCATGAGCGGATTCTTTTGTTCTCTGACTTACTGTAGTACCTTTTTGGTCGTTCCATCCACGTGTTTCTTGAATCACTTTCTCTCCTGAATCCAATAATTCACTTTGGCGTTTTATTTCATAATCAATGGATCCCGCAACTGCACGAAACGAGTTTAAATTTTTTATTTCCACCTTCGTCCCCCATTCTTTATCTTTTTCCTTCATAAGAGAAATATTCACTTCAACACGCATTTGCCCTTTTTCCATATCGGCATCAGAAATATTCAGACATCTCATAATTCTCTGAAGCTCTTTTCCAAAACGAAGTGCCTGCTCCCCATCTTTTATATCTGGCTCGGTGACCAGCTCCATAAGGGGTACACCTGCACGATTAAAATCGACAAACGTATAGTTTTCCTCTTTTCCATCAGAGTGTTTTGATGACGCAACATCTTCTTCAAGGTGAATCCTTTTTATTTTTACACCCTCTAAAACGCCACCCTCCACAAATGGAGCATCATATTGGGAAATCTGGTATCCCTTCGGGAGATCTGGGTAGAAATAGCTTTTTCTATCAAAATGAGATTTTCTCGATATGGCCCCTCCAATAGCAATTCCAAGCCGTAAAACAGCTTCTACCGCTTTTTTGTTTATCGTTGGGAGTGTACCCGGGTGACCCATACATATCGGGCATATATTCGTATTTGGGGATTTTTCATCAGGATTATTCGCACATGCACAAAACATCTTACTTTCTGTTTTAAGCTCCGTGTGAATCTCGAGTCCTATCACTGGAATATATTTCATGTATATTCTCATCATACTTCCTCTGTTGAAAAAATCAAAAATCCCCGATATTCATCGGGGATAATTTTATAAAAAAGCCTCAGTCATTTTTTCTGTTATGTCGTCAAACACCTTCTGTTCGCTCTGTTCGCCATCTATAACAATAACGAATTCCCTTGGCGGATCTTGAAGTGCGTATTGCTTACACACAAACAACGTCGCTTTTTCGTACGCCATCGCCGTTTTCTTTAATCCGTCGAGTTTCTGCTCAAATTGATCTTTCATTTTTCCATCTTTCTCTAAACGTTTCATTGCGGTTTCAGGCTTGATGCGAATGAAAAAATCGTAATCAGGAAGAATATATTCTTCCCCAAGCGCGTGCAGGTGCCACTTATAAACTTCCTCAATTGTGACCCCACCAAACGCCTCGCCAAATGCCATTGTACTTCTGTCATACCGATCTTGAATGACCCATATCCCCTTTTTAAGAGCAGGAATAATATTTTCTCTAAGATCGAGATGTCTATCCATCACATAAAGTGACTGAAGTTCACGGTTTGTTAGTTTTTTATGATTTTTTATTTTCACCATCGCATCATTTAACAATCCGGCAAATTCTTTCACTACGTCGTTACACTCCTGTCCCTTCAGAAAAACTCCCGAAACACCTAAGCCGACAATATATCCGAGTACTTCAGGAATAAATGAATTCTGTACAAATGCTTCACCGATTTCCTGTTTCTCAATTATTTTTCGTATCATCCTCCCAACAGAACTACTCGGAGTAGGTTCAACATATATGAGTGCGGGGATACCTTTCGATTCAAGAAATTTTTTTAACCTCGTCGCTTGCTTCCCCTTACCGCCACACGTTAAACTTTCGAGTAGAATAAATTTTCCCTTCTCCATAATGTTACCTCCATTATATATTAATGATAAAAACTATATTTATCCTCTCATAGAGAAAAATAAAGTCAAACAAAAAAACCGCCTGAGAGGCGGTTTTAATCAATGATTTTGACACCCATGTTGCATCGCTTCACTCCTTAGAAACCCACGGTTTCTAAACGCCCGCATAAAGCAGGCTATTTCCTTCACGAGGAAACACATTTGTTTTTCCCCGACCCCCTTTCCGCAACATAAAATTCAAATATTAAAAAATCCTGCCAGAAGCAGGATTTTTTCTAATCTATAATTTCAATTCCCATGTTGCGGGCACTTCCTTCAATAATTTTCATTGCTGCTTCTACATCATTTGCATTCAAATCAACCATTTTCTTCTCTGCAATCTCACGAAGTTGTGTTTTTGTCACTTTTCCTACTTTTTGCTTATGAGGAATTGGTGAGCCTTTCGGAATTCCTGCTGCCTTTCTAAGTAGCGCCGAGGCAGGAGATGTTTTTAATTTAAAATCAAATGTCCTGTCTTGATAAATCGTAATCTCAGCGGGAACAATATCGCCCATCATATCCTTTGTTGCCTCATTAAACTGCTGACAGAATTGCTGGATATTCACTCCATGTTGACCAAGTGCCGGTCCAATTGGCGGTGCCGGATTCGCTTTCCCCGCTTCAATTTGAAGTTTTAGTACTGTTTTTATTGGTTTTGTTGCCATATATATTACCTCACGTGCCCAAAGATAGTAGCGTATTTTCTTCTCTCAGTCAAAATTTTTTTACATCTTCGCAACTTGGAGAGAATCAAGTTCTACAACCGTATCTCGATTAAATATCGAGACAATCACTTTTACCTTCCCGCGCTCTTCATCAATATCTGCAACTTTTCCTTCATAATCTCGAAATGGTCCATCACTAATACGAACTAAATCATTTTTCTTCAAATCAACATTAAAACGCGGCTCTTGCGGGCCCATCTTCGACATAAGTTCATCAATTTCTTCTTTTGAAAGTGGTGTTGGTGTTGTTGAATCAGCCCCTACAAATCCCGTCACACGAGGAGTATTTCGCACCACTGACCACGAATCATGATCCATAATCATATTTACCAATACGTATCCGGGATAAATTTTTTCTTCTGTTGCATGTCGTTTTCCATTTTTTACTTTTATTTTTACTTCTTTTGGAACAACAACATCAAAAATTTTATCTCCCATAAGTAATGACTCAACACGCTGTTTTAAATAACGTGCTACTGCATCTTCATATCCGGAGTACGTATGTATTGCATACCACTTCCGTTCCACCTTTTCTTCTTTTTGATTATAAATATTCTTATTCATAGTGGTTATATTACACAACAAGGCGGTCAAGTACCTGAAGAAAAATAAAATCAACAATCCCTAAAAGAATTGCAATACCTACAGAAAATCCGATAACAAAAAGTGTATATCTTACGGTTTCTGCACGTGTCGGCCAATTCACCCGTTTTAATTCCTGACGTGATTCCTGTAAAAATATGTTAATACGTTCAAACATAGACAATGTGTATGTGTGCTTAGATTAAGATTTAGAAAGTTAAATGTCAAGATTTTGCACAGTACTCGCATGGGCCTGTATAAATTTCTTACGTGGTTCAACTGCTTCTCCCATGAGAATATCAAAAAGTTTATCTGCTTGTATCACATCATTAATAGATACGCGTTTCAACATTCTGTTTTCTGGATTCATTGTTGTCTCCCATAATTGATCTGGATTCATTTCTCCTAAACCCTTATATCGCTGTACCGATCCTTCTCCCCCGAACGATTTCAGTGTTTTATCTCTTTCCTCTTCGGTATATGCATATCGAATATCCTTTCCTTTTTGTACACGGAAAAGTGGTGGTTGCGCAATATAAAGATACCCGCCTTCAATAATCTGTCTGAAGTAACGATAGAATAGCGTGAGAAGAAGTGTTGTAATATGAGCACCATCAACATCGGCATCAGCCATTAAAATAACTTTATGATACCGAAGTTTTGAAATATCAAATTTATCAGAAATTGCAGTCCCTAACGCAACAACAAGCGAACGCACTTCTTTGTTTAAAAGCATTTTATCCACGCGTGATTTCTCAACATTCAAAATTTTTCCTCGCAAAGGCAAAATTGCCTGTGTTTTTCTGTCCCTTCCTTGTTTACACGAACCGCCCGCTGAATCTCCTTCAACAATAAAAAGTTCTGATTCCTCCGCCTTCCGCGATGAACAATCAGCTAATTTTCCTGGGAGCGTGAGTCCCTCCAGCGCACCTTTGCGAAGTACTGTATCTTTCGCGGCTTTTGCCGCTTTTCGCGCTTTCGCGGCAAGAAGATTTTTTTCGATAATACGTCGTGCGTCAGATGATCTTTTTTCGAGAAATTCTTTAAGTGCTTCGTTTACCGCTGTTTCAACTGCAGTACGTGCCTCTGGATTTCCCAGTCGCGCTTTTGTTTGTCCTTCAAACTGAGGTTCGCGTAGTTTTACAGAAACAAGTGCAATAAGTCCCTCACGAACATCGTCACCAGTAAGATTTTCATCAGCATCTTTGAGAAAGCCGTTTTGTCTTGCATAATCATTTAACGATCGAGTAAGTGCGGAACGAAATCCAGTAAGATGCATCCCCCCATCTGTGGTATAAATATTGTTTGCAAAACTCATCTCTTCGCTTTCTACATCGCTTGTGTAAAGAAATGACGCTTCAATATCGATTTTTTCCATTTCTTTATGCACATAAAACGCTTCATCTTGAATAATCTCTTCCGTCTCACTTACCAAATAATGAAGAAATGATTTTAATCCACCGTCAAAATAGAAGCCATAAAATATCGGTTGTCCTTTTCTCGTATCAATAATGTCGATATGAATTCCTTTTGTCAGATATGCCTGCTGACGGAGATGGTCGGTAATTTTTTTTGTATCAAATTCAATTTTTTGAAAAATCGTCGGATCCGCTTGAAACGTTATTTTTGTTCCTGTTCTCTCCGATTTCCCGATTTTTTTTACACTATATTGCGGAATCCCTTTTTTATATTCTTGTACATAAATTCCTCCGTCTTTATGAATTTCTGCTTTCATCCATGTGGAAAGTGCATTTACCACAGAAACACCGACTCCGTGAAGTCCTGAAGAAATTTTGTATGAATCTCCTCCGAATTTTCCTCCCGCATGAAGTGTGCACAATGCCGTTTCAAGTGCTGATTTTTTTGTTTGCGGATGTATATCAACCGGGATACCTCGCCCGTCATCGGTGACAGATACAACCCCATCTTTCAAAAGCTCAAGTGTAATTTTTTTTGCATATCCTCCAATTGCCTCGTCGAGTGAATTGTCCACAATTTCCCAAATTAAATGATGCAGTCCGTCGACACCGGTTGAACCGATATACATTCCTGGCCTTTTTCTCACTGGATCAAGTCCCTCAAGAACATATATATCTTTTGCACTATATGAGGAAGATTGGATCTTTTTTTCATCTTTTTTCGTTTCCTTTGCCATAAAAATAATGCCTTCTTGGCACCTTTTCATTCTATCAAATTTTACATAAAAATGGAAGCTTCAAAAGAGGAAAAAAGGCTCATTTTTACTGAAATATTTCGATATATAATAATAAAAAAATGAGCTTAATTTTCAAGACTCATTTTGTTTAATTTTAGAGGGCTAATTTCTTCGTTTTGTGACACCTTAAGCATTGAACTATAATTTCGATATATTTTTCTCTTTTGCCCTTATATTCAGTACTCTCTTCCTTTTCTGAAATAATTTTTCCGCGTACCCGCATGTTGCATACACCACAAAGAAAATGTATGTGCTCAATTGCCCTTATTTCACTTTCTTCTGCTTTTACACCATGCAAAGAAACCGACATGCATACACTGCACACAGAAACGTATTGAATTACTCCCCTCCCACGCATTGGAAAAAAAAGTTTATGCTCTGCAATCACTTCACAGTGTTCACAAAGAAATTTTATATTCTTCTCCACTATCCCTCCATATATAAATTATCTGTATTCATTATACCAAAAAACCTAGTACTTATAATACTAGGTTTTTATTTGTTCATTTTTTCAAAAATGAATGCGATGCAATCCGTCGCCACCTCATTCTCAGTTTGCGACGCATCAATTAATTGCCAATTAAATTTTTTCGCAACGCGTCGATATTGAAAAGAGAGAAGTTTTGAAAATCCATCTTTGCTTTTTGCATTCGTCTCAGAAAGCTTACGTTTCCTTATCTCCGGAAGTGATACATTGAAAAAGAGGGTAAGATTTGGCTTTGGATTAATCGCGAAATAGAGCCACCTAACTATCTTTTCTGGAATACCACTACATATCGAAAATACGTATGGAGTTCCAACATATCGGTCTGCGAGGATAAGATCATAATTATTTTGTATCCTCCTTATTTTTTTTGCCTCTCTAAAACGAAAGATCCAAAAAATAAGCGTGCGAAGAGGGTTATTCGAGGAAAGTTTTTTTGCAATCTTTTTCAACGTGTCTCTGCGCATACCGGAATCCGTATCAACAACTCTAACTCTGTATCCGTGCGTCTCAAAACACTTTTTTGCATTCAAAATTGCGGTACTCTTCCCGCTCCCGGAAGGTCCCTCAAATGCCACGAGAATCATGATAACCTCCACATGTATAGTTAAAAAATCGCTATAGATACGATAAAGTAAAAATAACGTTTAGTCAATAATCTATCTTGAATAGAAACTACTATTAAATCAACTCCGATTAATGGACTTCCATTAAATTTCCTCCCTGTAATTCGAATATTTTCGTTGTACGAACACTTGGACAACATAGTCCATCATTTGGTCCATGTATATTCATATCGAGAACAATTTTCCCCTCGGAAAATGAGATACTGTGTATTTGCACCCTATCACCAAGATCTACACTTGCGACATACGAAAGATCGGAATCGGGGGTTCCGTTCAAAAGGACAAGATATTTATATTGACCTGTTCCTCCGGCATTGAACGTGACGATCGTTGCGACATAATATATCCCATTTTGTGTTTTTTCAAACGAGAGCACACCTTCGTCAAGATATATGCTTGTTGTATTTTGATATATTGGATTGTTCTTGCAGTCCTCTTCACCAAGCATCTTTCCTCCACAGTATGAATATTTATATCCCCCGTTTATAAATGCGAATGGTGTATCCACTATTCCAAATGGAGGAAAATGCTGATTAAGGAGTTTTAAAAGAAGCATATTTTTTTCGCTTGGACGGAAGGAGTTGGTTATGAGTTCTTTTATCGCGGAATCTCGTATACTGAAGTTGAACACCCTATCATTGATCTTTAAAAATACTACTGCATCCGCGGATGGCTGCTCTCTGTCTTTACTGAAGGTAAGCTTGAGCCCCGGAACGCCATGGATCATTATATCTTCTTTTGTATACAACCCAACAAAATTGATCGTCTTCACGTAATCATCAAGAAAAACAATCTTTGGATCGGTTTTATAAATGAGAAGCTGTATTGAATCGAAATCCCGTGGCATATTCGTAATGTCGTAATCATAGCCATTCTCGTAATTTGCGAACAGCGTATCCCCGCCCATCACATCACCACTTCCGCGCGTGCTGAAATCTCTATTCGAAAAGCGCGTGTCGACATACCAATTTCCAGGGTAATGTATCGAGTATCCATATTTTTCATTTGTGTATATTTTCCATCCTGCATAAGGATCTTTCACCATACTATCTGAAATATTATCTCCTGTTGTAGAGGAATTTGGTGGGAGATTATATGTATCAAAAGTGGGTGAAGACGGGAGCCATTCTTCAAAGTACGAAAAGACAAAATATCCTCCAACACAGAGTACTATAAGCACAATACCAAAAACAATAAATTGACTCTTCTTCATGAGTTCATTATATCAAACTCATCAACTTTCTAATTTCCCATCTATTCAAATCACTTCAAATAATCCGGTGCGCGGGAGACTTGTCCGCCTCTGGCGGAGGATTTGAACGTCGCTTCGCTCCCTAACAACCTCTCGGTTTTTAGTATTTTCTTACACGGGGAAACTTCCGTTCCCCCGACCCCCTTCTCATTCAAATCCTTCACATATCTATAAATACAAAAGGAAAGAATTAAAATTCTTTCCTTTTGTATTCTGGTGCGCGGGAGAGGATTTGAACCTCCAAGCCCTTGCGGGCGCTACCACCTCAAGGTAGTGCGTCTGCCAGTTTCGCCACCCGCGCATATCTTAAGATATTAAAGTATCCAAAAACTTTCGTCCAACTCCACTTTTTAAAAATTTCTCTTTTTTTCTTGCATCGTTATAAGATGAAAACACTTCTTCATAAATCAACTGAAATGGGGCGTGGGACGCGGTACTAATATTATGACCCCCATTATGCCTCTTCAATCTATCTTCTAGATTTTTCGTAATTCCGACATACCGATATCCATCTTTCAAACTTTTTATTGAATACACTATTACTTCCATAGTGCGACCGCCAAAGGCGGTTAAATCTGCCACTTCGCCTTATCCGCCATGGGCGGGCACCCGCGCATATTCAAGGAGTGTTTTTCATTATAATCACCCCTACTACTTTTTTCAAATAAAATCCCCGGTGTTCGAACGGAGATTTTGTATTATGTGGTAAGTCTCAATTTTTCTCTTACTTTCTTACTTGAAAGATCCCTCAAGAAATACAATTTCGATCGTCTCACTTTTTTTGGTGCAGAAATAATTTCAATTTTTGCAATATTTGGAGAATTAATCGGGTACACTTTTTCAACCCCAACTTCTTGCAATATTGCACGCACAGTAAATGTTGCACCCGATTCCACGCCATGTTTCCTTGCAAGTACGATTCCCTCAAACGCACTCTGGCGCTCTTTGTCGCCTTCTTTTATGCGTTCCCACACTCGTATTTTTGCCCCAGGCTTTATTTTTTCTATAATTTGAGCTTCCATAGCCTGATTATTATACAAATAATCAAAAATTAAGCAAGAATCACACATTATTTACATAAAAAAACGAAATGAAAACAGCTATTGACATATATATTATTATATGTTACACTCAAAAGCAGTAAAAAAATAATGATCTATTTTTT
The DNA here is from genome assembly GCA_021801565.1 of bacterium. Taxonomy (GTDB): domain Bacteria; phylum Patescibacteriota; class Minisyncoccia; order UBA6257; family GWB1-50-10; genus JAKANR01. Next base: position 71,314 of record JAJYXV010000003.1, on the reverse strand, counting down.
GAAAACTTAACAAAAAGGAGAAGGTTATGATAGCAGTAATTCTTATTGGTATGCTAGTTTTTATTTACTTCGTGTTGTATAAAACACGAAGAAGAGAAATACCACAAGAAAACACAATATTCCCCCCAACCTCCCTTCATCCACCGATAAGAGAGGAACGAAAAAAATTCTTCCGAAACAAATTCGGAAGAAATATAGAAATAAAAAAGGTTTTGAAAAAGTTCAAAAATGGAAGCTTCCTTCTTCTTGATAATTCAGGAAGTATTGTCCGCAAAAAAGCGAAACACTGCTCCTGCTAGTATATAAATATTAAAAAATCCCCAAAATACCGGGGATTTTTTATCCGCGCACTAAAAAGCCATTAGTGCATACAAATGAGAAGGTGACTTTTAATGCGGAATTCCGCTCCACCAAAAACGATCTACATGAAAAACGCAGGTATAAAATCGTGGAGCTTCATTTTCTTAATTTTTTCAACACATTTGCTAAATCATCGGGTAAATCAGCACTTGCGCGTATGCGCTTCCCTGAAGGTAACTCAAATTCAATCGAATCAGCATGGAGAAACTGGCGGGAAAGACTCCACGGATTTTCTTTTCTCCCATACATCTGATCCCCTACGATCGCGTGGTTCACGCTTGCGAGATGAACCCGCAACTGATGCGTTCGTCCTGTTTTTGGAAATAATTCAACGAGAGAAAATTTCTCTCCTTCATATTCAAATTGCTCAACCGTTTTATATTCAGTAATTGCCGGCTTTATCATTTTCATATTTCGTGCACGAGTGCTTCGTTTTGTTGTCCCCGGCTTCAATCCAATCGGCATATCAATCACTCCGTTCTTTCGCTCGAATACCCCATGAACAAGTGCAATATATGTTTTCTTTGCAATTCTTTCTTGAAGTAACTTCTTCATATACAAAAAAAACTTCTGTGTTCGCGCAACCACAAGCACCCCTGAAGTGTCTCGATCAAGCCGATGTACAATTCCAGGACGAAACTGTGGTTCGTCCCCCACAGTATTTATCTCCGGATATTTTTTGCGAAGTAAATCCACCATCGTTATTTCATCACTTGGATGATGAGCAGAGCCATGTACAAGTATACCTATCGGTTTGTTTACGATTACAAAATCAGGTTCTTCAAGAATAATTGATAGTACACTCTTTTCTTCTGTCATTATAATTAATCAAAAAGACGGATGAGTTCGTTAAATTTTGCGATACGTTCCTTTACCGGAGCTCCAATTTTCACCCCTCGCACATTCCCTGCTTTTGCGAGGTGGATAATGAACACATCTTCGGTTTCCCCCGACCGATGAGATACAATTGTCTTTATTCCCAAATCATGCGCAATTTTTATCGCCCTACATGTCTCCGATATCGTTCCAATTTGGTTTGGTTTTATAATAACTGCGTTCATACAATTCTCTGCGGCATATTCTTGTATGAGCTCCGAACTGGTCACTGTAAAATCATCTCCCACCACCCATTTATTCCCCAATGTTTTTTTCAAAGAAGCAAATCCATGTTTGTCGGATTCATCAAATGGATCTTCAATACTACATAACAACTCTGCTGTCTCAAAATATTTTTTGTATACATCGTGTAATTTTTCAGAAGAAAGAGTCTTTCCCCCAAAACGGTATAGATGATTCTCGAATAAACCAGAAGCTGCAACATCAAGACCAACAGAAAAAACCTCAGATAATCCCTCATCAATAATCATACTTTGGAGAATTTGTATCGGTTCGAAATTATCATTGAAATTCATTGAATATCCACCCTCATCTCCTAACGGAGGATGTTTGCCCTTATTTTTATCTTTTAAAAAGATACCAAGATGTCTATAAAACTTCTCTAACCGTGCGATAGTTTCTGTATACGATCTCTTAGGACGGGCAACCACCATGAATTCTTGGATATCTAAATTATTTTCCGCGTGTACCCCTCCATTTATCACATTTGAAAAAATAGTGGGGCGATAGCTCTCTTTTTTATACTCACCAAAAAATTCATCCTGAAGAACTTCCCATAATTCTTTATTTTCAACATGAGAAAGAAGACGCCCGAACGCAATAGAAGCACCGAGAAGCACATTCCCCCCAAGTTTTGATTTATTTTTTGTTTCATCCTCCCCTAGGAGAAATTCATCAAATTCTCGAATAGACGGGAATGATCTTCCGATAATAAGGCTTCGTATTGTTGCGGCAGAAATTAATGCCTCAGAAAAAGAAAAGACCATTGCCTCTCGGGACCCCCTGCTTTTTCCTGAAGGAATTTGTGATAAAAATTTTTTTCCTCCACTTCCCATAATCTCAACTTCAATCGTCGGTTCTCCGCGCGAATCAAATATTTGCCGTACCTCAATATTTTCAATCACTTTGTTCATATTTATTGTTTGGCGATATTCTTCGGAAGAAGCGTATTGTGTATAAACCCCTTTATATTTTCGAGTGTGGTATTCAAAATCCTCTCAAGCGCTTCTTGTGTATTAAAGGCATTATGGGGAGTAATAAGAACATTTGGCATTTTCATGAGTATGTGGTTTGCAATAACTGTTTTTAATTTTTCTGTGGTATTTTGCTCTTTCAAAAGTCCCCCAAGCGTTTCCATAACATTAACCGTCTCATCTTCTTTCAAAAATTTCATCTCATCTTTTACTTCTCCCTCTTCTTCTAATACATCAAGCCCGACCCCAGCTAATATGCCTTTTTCAAGCGCATAGACAAGCGCTTCTGTTTCTACAATTCCTCCCCGCGCAGTGTTTACGAGATATGCCCCTTTTTTTATCAAGCTGATATTCCCCATATTCAAAAGATGAAATGTTCCATCATTCAATGGTGTATGAATAGTGATCACATCGGAATTTTTTAGGAGTTCATTAAGTGACACATATATGAACCCAATCTGTTTTGCATACTCTTCATTTGGGTATGGATCATACGCAATCACATTCATACCAAACCCCTTCGCAATATTGATTGACTCTTTCCCAATACGCCCCGTACCAATCACTCCAATTGTTTTTTTCTTTAAATCCATCCCGCGAAACCCCTTGTATGAAAATGCCCCCGTTTCTTTTAAATGATCAATTGACTCATACATTTTTCTCGTAAGATTCAAGATAAGTGCGAACGCAAACTCAGCAACGGTGTTATCGCCATATCCAGGAACAAAGGCTACAGTGATACCTTTCTCCTTACAGTACTCCAGGTCAATATGATCATATCCAGTCGAACGAGTAACAATCAGTTTCAAGTTTTGAAATTTCTCCATTACCTCCTTTGTCACTTCAGAATTTACAAATACAGAAATCACCTCAAATCCAAATTCACTCCCCGTATATTCATGCAATTTTTCCTTGTAGAATTGCACACTGTGCTCGGGAAGCGCTTCATGAATCATGTTCTCCTCCCACCCTTCTAAATCAAAAAATCCAATATTTACCCCGTTAGATAATGCCATAAATATTTCGTTATAAATAACCCAAACACTTCCCCACCCCACGAATTTATTAGATTTTCTTCAGATAGACATCTAACGGGGTGAATGTTTCTATTATATATTCTTACGATACTAAACGAAACCCTTTGATGTACACCAGAGGGTTAGTCTTTTTATTTTCTGCTTATTTCTTCCCTTTCTTTTCTTTCTCCCCTATTGAAATAAGTGTCTTTATCACCGTATCGGGGTTTAGAGACATACTTTCAATCTTTGCATCAACCAAAAATTCAGCAAAATCAGGATAATCAGACGGACCTTGTCCGCAAATGCCAATATATTTTTTCTGTTTCCTGCATTTTTTTATAATCTCTACAATAAGCTTTTTAACCGATCCGTTCTTTTCATTTGCAACATGGGACACAGCTCCCGAATCGCGATCAAGTCCAAGTGTGAGCTGAGTTAAATCATTCGAACCGATCGACATTCCATCAAAAATAGCAAGAAATTCGTCTGCAAGAAGAACATTTGACGGAATTTCACACATAACATAAATCTTAAGTGTCGTGTCTTTCGAGCGATCAAGTCCGTATTCCTCCATGATTTCAATTACCTTCTTTCCTTCTTCTGGAGTTCTACAGAAAGGAATCATCGGAATAATATTTTTCAATCCCATCTCATCACGCGCTTTCTTTAGTGCCATACATTCCAATCCGAACGCATCCTTGAATTTTTCATCGTAGTACCGGGATGCCCCACGCCACCCAAGCATCGGATTTTCTTCTTCTGGCTCATAGAGTGATCCACCCACAAGTTTGCTATACTCATTTGTTTTAAAATCAGAGAACCTAATAATCACATCATGGGGCCAAAATGCCGCAGCAATTTTTGCAACACCTTCAGCAAGCTCATCAATATAAAATTGTTCTTTTTTCTTATATCCCCTCGCCTGTTCTTCAATTGCCCCCAATGTATGTTCCAACGTGCATTGCCGATCGCTTTTGATTAATCTCCACCACCTTCTCGATAATTCATCATATTCTTCTTTTAATTTTGAATAATTAATAAGTGCGTTCGGATGAATACGGATATACGAGGCAATAATAAACTCAAGACGCCCCAATCCCACTCCTTTAGTCGGCAAAAAATGAAGTTTAAATGCTTCTTCGGGAGAACCGACATTCACCATAATTTTTGTTTTTGTTTTTGGGATTTCGTCTAATTTATGTTCGATGACCTCATAAGGAAGTTTCCCTTTATATACTTTCCCCACTTCTCCCGATGCACAGTCAACGGTTATCTCCTGGTTGTTTGTCAACGCTCGCGTTGCATTTCCGGTTCCTACAATACACGGAATTCCTAATTCACGTGAAACAATTGCCGCATGCGAGGTTCTTCCTCCCTTGTCTGTTACAATTGCCGATGCAATTTTCATAATAGGTTCCCAATCAGGATCGGTAATTTCTGTCACAAGCACCTCTCCTTCTTTAAAGGATCCTATATTAGAAACGCTCCGAATTATTCTCACCGGACCAGTTCCAATACCAGATCCAACAGAAATACCTGAAACAAGCGCAGTACTTTTTTCTTTTAAGATATATTCACGATATATATTTTTATCTCTCCCAGATTGTACTGTTTCGGGACGAGCCTGCACAATAAATAACTCCCCCGTTTCCCCGTCTTTCGCCCATTCAATATCCATTGGTTGATACCGCTTATGTTTTTCTGAAAAATACTTTTCAACAGCAACACACCACTTTCCAAGCGTAAGCACTTCGCTTTTCTCAAGACAAAATCGCTCTTGATCCTCAACCGGCACCCTAACTTCTTTGGTACCACGTTCTCCATAAATAAGTTTTACATTCTTCTTCCCAAGGTCTTGGGCAATAATTGCATTGAATCCCTTTTCAAGCGATGGTTTAAATACAATAAACTCATCAGGAATTACTTTTCCCTGCACAATGAATTCTCCAAGTCCATAAATTGAATTAATCACTACCACATCATCAAATCCGGATTCAGTATCAATAGTAAATGCAACACCGCTTGATGAAAGATCCGAACGCACCATTTTTTGAATTCCAACAGAAAGAGCGGTGGTAAGATGAGAAAATCCTTTATCAACACGATATGAAATAGCACGGTCGGTAAAAAGCGATGCAATACATTTCTTTGTTGCATCAAGCAACGCATTCACACCGACTATGTTCAAATATGTCTCTTGTTGCCCCGCAAATGAAGCCCCAGGAAGATCTTCGGCAGTTGCAGAAGAACGAACCGCAACGCTTACTCCTTTCCCATATAATGTTTCGAGTTCTGTATATGCTTTTGTAATTACTTCTACAAGTTCACTGGGAAGTTTCGACCATATAATTTTCCGCCGAATTTTTTTCCCCCTCCGTTGTAAGTCGTAAATGTTATGTGTATCGAGTCCATCTAAAATTTTCTCAATCTGGGCATGAAGCCCCGTTTTCTCAAGAAAATAACGATACGCGGCGGCAGTAACCGCAAAACCATCCGGAATACGAATTCCAAGGGGAGTAAGGTGTGAATACATTTCTCCCAACGCCGCATTTTTTCCCCCCACAAGAGACACATCCTCAATTCCGACCTCCTCAAATTTTAATATAAACCGCTCTTCTCTTTTCATTCCGTTAGAGACAGATCGCGATAAAAATAGCGCGACATGTACTTATATTTTTATATCCGACGATATTATTCATATATTATAGAAACTAATGCAAAAAAATGCGATCGCGGTCTCTAACGGGATAAATCTCTTCAGATTATTACTTTGAAAACCTCACTCCCACAATGAGGTCTGACACATTTGATCCGGTATCTCCCGTATCAATATAATCTCCCGTCTTCACAAAAAAACTATATGAATCATTTCGATCCAAATAATCCCGTGGGTTTAAGCCAAAACGCACTGCTTTTTGTTTTGTTATTATATCACAAATCCCTCCGGCAAATTCTGTATTATCACGCCCATCTGACGCAAGTGAAATAATCACATCATTATCAGAAGCAAATCGAAGCGCTGAAAGCGCAACTTCCATATTTCTTCCTCCCTTTCCACCAGCTTTTAATACCACGGTGCTTTCTCCCCCATAGAGAAGAAATGTATTTGGCGGATTGATTTTTAACGCATCAATAATACCCGCACCGACATGGCGTGCTTGTCCAGAGAATTCATACGAATTTATTTTTGCTTTTGCTCCTTTTCGCTCAGCAATTTCTTTCATTACCTGAAGCGCAATTTTATTTGAAACAATAACAGTATTTTTGACTCTCTCAAAATATTTCTTTTCTTTTGGCGTCTCAATAAGTCCATTTTCAGCAAATGAACACGCCGAAAATACTTGATATTCATTTAACACACTTCGTGCATCATCAACTGTCGTTGAATCAAGTACTGTCGGACCCGAAGCAATATATTGTATATCGTCTCCAGATACATCAGAAAAAATAAGCGAAGTGACTCGCGCTGGATATGCATATTTTGCCAGATATCCACCTTTTGCAAGAGAAAGATGTTTTCTTACAACGTTTACTTTTTGAATTGGCGCACCTGCGCGAAATAAACATTCATCTATTTTCCTTTCGTCATAGCACGTGAGATTCTCCGGTTGGCAGAGAAGCGATGATCCGCCACCCGAAATCACTGTAATTACTAAATCTTTTTCTTCTGCACCTCTTAGCAAATCAATAATTGCTTTTGTTGCAGAAATATTTCTTTCACTAGGAAAAGGGTGGTCACCAACAAACATCTGAATCTTTCCGGTTTTTAGTTTTCCATCGTGCACATCCACCACTATTCCTCCATAAATCTGATCACCCAGCACATCTTCAAGTGCCTGAACCGCTTCAAGTGCACATTTTCCTATTCCTACAACAAAAATTTTTTTTATATCAGCAATGACGTAGGATTCGCCAGCAACTATAAGTATCCGCCCATCAAAACTTACATTTCGTTTCACCGCCGCCTCGGTATCAATTGATTGGAGACCATACTCAAATAACTCAAGTACGTGCCTCCGTTCTTGTGTCACTGCAAGTTCATCAAGATTTCTTATTTTTCTATTCATAGATTAATTCGCCTTTATTATACTATTTATTTTGCATATACAAAAAAACCGCACATGGCGGTTTTTTATTCTATTTTGCTCCCTGGGGAAGTGGGCATCCACTTTCTTCGGATAACTTCTGTACCCCTTGTGTTCCCACTAATTTCTTTCCATCAGGAAAAATCCACGTAGGATATGAATCAACTCCCTTATCAATACACTTCTGAGTCTCAACTGTACACTCAACATACGGCACGTATTTAAACGAACTGCCAAATCCCGCTTTTTCGTCCTTACAATGGGTGCACCATTCAGCGCCATACATCGTAATATTCTTTGATGCGAGACACTGTGCAAATACATCAAGGTTTACCGTATTTTTTCCTCCTCCCGCATTGGTAGTTATGACAATAACCACAAGGATCGCAACAAGCACAATGCCAATTGCTATGACCGGAATAATATTTTTATTCATCGCAACAATCAACTAATTTTTCGACTATATCTTCAACCGTCCATTGTTTTTTTTCATCTGAACTCTTATCATGGACATTCAATTGACCATCTTTTATCTTTTTCACTCCCGCGACATCAATAAGTTTCAAACGTAATCCCCAAAACATTGCATATATCTTGTACGCTTTCTTAAACATCTCTTCCGCCTCTTCCTTCTTTCCATCTCCAAGAAGCTTTGTCCCCACCTCCATCACCCGCATACTTGCCGCAAGAAGATGTTTTGAAATACACCACGTTTCTCCCTCATGCGCCGGAATCATTCGTCCAAGTAAAGATTTTCTGATCTCTCGCGTCTCTTGAAGTAAGCTAAAATATTCTGACTTTTCTGTTTTTTCTCCCGTAAAGAAAAAGTGCTCTTCAAGACTTACAAGATTCATAACCGCAATACTCAAATCCTCTTCAAGAGAAAGATCAAAACTTCCTCCTCGCCTTAACTCATCTACCCGTGATAATAATTGTTTAAATTTTTCTTGATCCATAAGTGAATTTTAGTGTACACCGCTAAAAAAGAAAGATAAAGACTCCAAGTAAAATCATCGCGAGTGCCCCCCATATTTTCATATTATGTGCACTTTCTTTTCTCCACGTGGAGAGTTTTTCTAAGGCAAAATTATTTGCTGCGAGAAAAAGCATGATGATAAGCGGTGAAACAAATACAAAGTTGTACCACAAGAGATACCAGAACCCAGACCAAAATGAACCCTGATCATGAAGTAACCCCAATACAAAAAGGTACGGGCCTCCGGTACATGGGAATTCAAAAAGACCAACAAGCACACCGAGAATTAATCCGGCAGGATATGATGCCTTTTCAATGAACACCGCAAGTCGTCCATGTGCGCTTTTCGGAATTCCAAGTTTAATTGGAAAACGTGGAAAAATTCCCCCCAAAAGATTTATTATCCCAAACAAAATAATAATTGTCGCCCCCACTTTCGACATGAGGCGTGGAATACTGAATACATTAAGAACACTCAATACTCCATATCCAATAAGAATATACGTAAGAAAAATCCCAAGTATATAAAGTCCCCCGACTTTTAAAATATGTCCTCGAGAGCGACCAATATTAAAAAGAAATGCAATGGTAAGCAGAAGAACAGAAAATGCACATGGGTTTACACTATCAAGAAGCGAAGAAATGGTAATAAGCGGAAAAAACAAATTCGTATCTTTTATATGTGTTACTGAAAGATAATTTGAACCTTTTAATATAAAAGACGCAACAATAAGCAACACAATAAGTCCCAATAATCCAAACCAGATAAATTCTGATCTAAACTTCTTTATTTTTTTTGTTTTTAATTCATCCATAGAGCTTCTGATTATACCTTTTCTAATAAATTTTGAAATACCATTCTTGGATCTTTTTTCTCATCTATTATTTCTTTCAATGCAAACAAAATCTCAAATTTCTTTACGCGTCGTCCTGCAAGTATAAATAGAGATGGCGCTGATACCACTCCTTCACTTTTTATGTCAAATTTTCCATCTTCTAATACATCCTGTCCTGCTCTCCTATTTCTTGAATATTCACTAAATCCGCATGTTGCTAAATCTCCAAGTCCCGCAACATCAAGTATAGTTTTCTTTCTCCCCCCTAGTATGCGCGCGAGACGCGCAATTTCATTCATTGATTTCACAAGAAACCATCCTTTTGCATTCCCGCTCCATTTGAGCCCGTCAGCAATGCCAAATGCAAGTGCATATACATTTTTTAATATTCCCCCAAGTGCCACACCATGCACATCTTTTGAATACAGCATATGTACTGGCGTGCCATGAAATATTCCATGTACTGTCTTATATACATCTTCACCTGCAGAACCAATAACCCCAATACCAACGTGATCTAAATCAATTTCCTCGGCAAGCATTGGCCCCCCTAACATTCCAAATTCTTTTTTCAAAAAAAATTCATCAATAGTTTCATCTGGTGTTTTTAATGTTTCTCTCTCAATGCCTTTTGCAGTTGAAATAACATATACACCACTTCTTACCGCGCTTTTTATAAGCCCACATACTTCACGAAGCGCCCATGAGGGAACACATAAAAAAATAACATCGGCACTCGACACTACTTCAAAAAGGCTTTTTTGTCCACGAACTCTCCCCTCTTCTTTATCCCATAATTCAACAGTATATCCCTTTTTCTTAAAAATCCTCGCAAAGGCATTTCCAATTCTCCCCGCCCCTATAACTGCTATGTTTTCTATCATAATTTAGATTATACAATCATTGAGGCCGCACGGGAAATTCTATCCATAAGTGCCTCCCCAACTCCCTTTTCAACAACCGCTTCGACTATAATCACATCAGCCCCATTTTTGTCACATTTTCGAAGTAGCGAAAAAAAGTTTTTTGCTGCCGCAATTGTATTTTGTTTTTTTCCAAGAACATATATTTCACATGTCTTTGGGTATTTATCCATATGTTCCGAAAAAGTAATGACAAAAATCTTTTTCTTACTATATTTTGAAATAATTTTCTTTACCGCTTTTATCCCACCATAAACAAGGACGAGAGATGCTTTTGGAGCATAGTGTTTATATTTTTGACCGGGAGACTTCACCACCCCCTTTGTTTTTTTCACATGAACCTTTATAACACCGATAACTTTCTCAATATCTTTTTTTGTTACTTTTCCTTTCCGCAATAATGTAGGGACATTTATCGTCAAATCAAGCACAGTCGATTCAACACCAATATTTGTTTTTCCTCCATTAAGGATAAGTGGAATTTTTCCGTTAAAATCCTCATACACATGCTTTGCTTCCGTTGGACTCGGACGCGTTGAGGTATTTGCCGATGGTGCGGCTATTGGAATCCCCGCTTCCCTTATAAGCGCGAGCGCCACTGGATGTGAAGGAATTCTCACTGCAACCGTGTCCCCTCCGGCGGTTACTACGTTTGGAATTCGTTTTTTCTTTCTGAATACAATCGTAAGGGGCCCTGGCCAAAATTTCTTCATAAGCGGAATTGCTTTTTCTGGAATTTCTTTCGCTACTAACTTCAACATTTTCTCATCACTCACATGCACAATAAATGGATTGTCCGCTGGACGTCTTTTCGCTTTAAAAATTTTTCTTACTGCGCTTGCATTAAATGCATTTGCACCAAGTCCATATACCGTCTCTGTCGGGAATGCCACAAGTCCGCCGTTCTTTATAATTACTGCAGCGTTTTGGATTATTTTTACTTCCGGTTTTTTTGAACTTATTTTTATGACTTTCGTTTTCATCTTTATATTCCTACGCTACTTATACAGGAAGGTAGATTTGAGAAAATGTTAGTTTAATAATAATTGCCTATTGGTTAAATTTATCAATATTTTCTACCCGAAATTTATCTAATAATCCTGCTACTGAGATATCAAATTCTTCTTCTTTTTCTTTTTTGAGATAAGAATAGAATAGGTTTTTTAGTGAGCTTTTTGCTTCATTTATATTCATATCAAAAAATTCTTTTTGTTTATATTCTCTTTCTCTATAGTCTTTATCTGCAACATAATCATAATCCCCTATCACAAAATCAAGATGTGTAGGATTAGATTTTTCTACAACAAAAAAATATGAATCCCAAGGAAGATAAATTTTGTGTTCTGATGCTTTCAGTAAATTGCTTTCAATATCAGCAACTAATTCTTGAATGTTTGTAATATTCTCTACCCGCTCCATTCTTTTATTATCTCTGTCAGAAAATAAATCATCTGCATTCCCCTTACTTAACAAAGAATATTTATCATTTTCTTTCAAAGACATCAATAATTGGTAGTGATCTTGACTAATTCTTACAGTGGGAAAAACCTTGAGTCCTACCTTTTTTGCTTCCTCGTAAGCACTAAATGCTCTTAATACAAACCTCTTAATTTGTTCTTCTGGCATTCGTTCTGTTATCCCAGACCCTAATCTATAATCCTTAATCGCGAACGATTTTTTATGAGAATTTTTTTCAATTTCTGCTTCATAAACAGTCCCAAAAGCTCCTCTACCAATTATTTTCTTCTTAATAAAAACATCAGGTAGAAAACCTGTGTTATCTTCAATATTTTTGAGAAATTTTATTGATTCGCTTTCCATAAACATGCAACCTAACCAATATTATAATATATTTCAATCTTTAATGGAGAATCCGGTGAAAATGCTGAAAAAAGAGTAAGATTTCCAAGATCGGCGCGTTTATATACCACCCTCGTATTTCTCCACATCATCCTTCTTTGTAATCTACACTTCCAACAAAACGTCGGTGGGGGTACATCAATTTTTTTGTAAAACTGAAAATCCTCATCTTCAATAATGAAAACAGATTCACAGTTTTGACACGTTCGTTCTTCTTTCATATTTTAAAAATTTTATGGACTTTTAACTTTATAGACTACACCATTTCCGCTTGATAGCATTGTTCGCAATACACAATTTCTGGTCTGTCGGGTGCATATGAAGTATTTATTTGTTTATTACACTTCATACAATTTCTATTGTATAAACGCGGTAAATTTGTTCTAAAAAATAATGCATTTCTTCGACACGTTGAACAATGGTGATATATCGGCAATGAAAATCTCCTTAGGAGGTCTAATTCTCCCTGAAGAATTTTATACGCCTTTCCACAAGTTTCACACGCAATAACTTCCTTCAAAATAGATTCATCTGTATTTTGAATGGAATCCGGAAGATCTTTCGCTTGTATGGTAATTATATATTCGTTTTCTTCTGCCTCATGCCACCGTATTCCTTCTTTTAAAATTTCTTCCTTATTTTTTGGGAAAAAAGCCAACGCTATTGTTTGATTATATGTGAAAGGAGAAAGTTCATACGGTAAAAATTCACCATATTTCCATGTGCGACCCAAAGAATCAACATAGGGATTTCGAATCATCTCTTCGCGGATATGCGTTGATAATTTTTCATATTCTTCTTTTGTATATTGTTTATTTAAAATACAATATTCCTTGCGCTTTAGATTCACACAACCCATAACATTTTTGCACGTAATTGCATAAATTGAATATTCAATATTCAATACATCGGGCCAGCACTCATTTGAGAACTTTATATTATTTGCCCCCTCTCCAACAACACATGACTCATAAATACGTTCTGCGCCATTTCCCCATCCGGTATAATCATAAGAATCATGCGCTTTTGCAACTGAGATAAATTGAGTAAACCGCGAATCCTCAACACCACTTGCCATGTAGGTGTCGCGTGAATTCTTCGACTCATATACATAGTCACCCGTCACATTTACATTCAAACTATTCCCTATATATGCTCTGCGAGGATATTTCAACCAAAATTCATAAACCTTCCTTCTTATATTCTCCAATGCAAAATATGATGAAAGATTAAATTCTTTCAATTTTTCAAAATATTTTTCTTTTGTATATTGCTCATTAAAAATACAATAGCTTTTATTCCGCAAATTAATACACCCAAAACAATTTGTGCATCCAGTACAAGAGCGTGAAAACCATACATCGGTACATGAATCACATTCTTCAGAATAATACGTCGTGTAGCACTTATAACATCCAACATCTTCATAACAAAGCTCACTATCTTTCATTCTATAACAATTTAACGAATCACGAAGATTAAAAAGAAATATCGAATAATAAACATTTTCACAATAATCTGCCCAAAACGTCATATAACAATTTTTTGAATATGCCGTTCCGTTTGTATAATCACTGTTTGTATTGGTGAGATATGCACTCTCAAGACCCATGTATGGAGTTTTATTAACCAACTCCCGTACCTGCTCAAGAAATGGCCGATTTTGGTTATATTCCATAGCATATTCGGTTCCATCCCAATCGTCGGCCCACCAACATGGCTGACAGTAGACTGGAAATTCGGTATCTTCTGCATGGATACTTACCATTGATTTACCACACTTTGAGCATTTCCGTTTATACAGACTCCACAAATTCATAAACGAAAATCGCCGAATAAGTCTGCATTCCGGACACCATGTTGGGGGTGGAACACTAATTTTTTTATAAAAATCAAAGTCTTCCGACTCGATAACAAATCGGTTTTTACAGTTTTGACATGTTCGTTCTTCTTTCATAAGTTTAATATTTATCAGCCCAAGGCTGATCCGCCTCGGGCGGACAATTCTGACAATTTCTTTTTTCTATATTCATATTGGGTTAGTTTATTACTTCTTTTCATCAAAATTCTTCAATATCGAATCAATTGCAAGAGTATATTTCCGTGGAGTCAAATACCATGCATTATGGGTTTCGGCAACTTCCCCAGTCTTTCTTGCATCTCCCACAGAAATAAATCCATTCACCATTTCTCCATCTACCATTTTTTGCATTTTTTCCATCGGAAAAGCCTTATCTCCCACGGGGTGCATAATAACAATTTTTATACCAAATTGTTTCAATTCCCGCAAATTTTCCTGTATTTGCAAATCCGCAATAGCCATTATTTCATCAATCGACATTTTAGGATTTTTAAATGTTTTAAGTGCTTCAATAAGTGCGGCATTTATTTTTGATTCACGTTCGGGACTTTTTTTACGATCTTTCCACTGTTGCAATAAATCAGAACCAAACCTGGATATAAGCTTCCAAAAAGTATCTTCACCAACTAACCCGGCAGGAGAAAAATATACAATACTTCTGAATTTTTCCGGATTTTGCATTGCCGCAATAGTCGTAAAAAGCGCTCCTTCAGAATGTGTGAGTATATCAACCTTTTCAATATTCTTCTCTTCCATAACCCTTGTTATCGCGGCCGCCTTTCGTAATTCCGCAAGTGGAATATCCTCTTGTGGATCTGTTTCGATTCCATGTGGCGCATTAAGAGTTATTGTTCTACGCCCTAGTTCTTCTGAAAAAATCTGACTGTTTTCTTTACACACCTCCGCAGTTGCGGCCCACCCAGGAACTATCATGAGAGGTATCTCTGTTTTTTTCTCCCGCGGATCTAAGTCAATTATTTCCACTCTCCCCTTTGGAAATTCATCAAGTTCCAAAACTTCTGGATTTTCAAAACGTTTATCCAACGCTTCTTTTTTATTCACATCCGACTCAAACATTTTCATATATAAAAATTATAACTCAATTCCAATAAATTGAAGATCCTTTACTAGATTTTCATAATCGGTGAAAAGGATAGGATGAAATCCAACTTCCTTGGCTGTCTTTAAGCTTTGTTCAGTATCATCGACAAAGGCAAGTTCTTCTATTTTTATATTGAGATTTTTTATGAATATTTCAAATATCCCGGGCTGTGGTTTCATATACCCCACCTCTTCGGAAAAAACCATCGTGTCAAAATATTTTGCAATTTCCGAAGAACGAATTTTTTGTGCTTTTTCGATTGAATTGTTACTCAAAATACCAACTTTATATCCCCTGGATTTTAATTTACTGATAAGTTGCACTATATTCTCATTAATTCTTGGTTTGGGCTGATTTTTGAGAAATTCAAAAAATTCGGAAGTTTTTTCCGTTTTTCCAAGTTCAATCAAAACTTTTTTCCAAAATTCCTCCCAACTTAACTGCCCAGTATTTACGAGAAAATTGTTTTCAAAATATACTTTTTTAAAAGTTTCTTTATCTATACCAAGAAGGTCTCCCACTCCCTTTTCAAATACACTTCCAGAATCCCCTTCGATGACACCACCATAATCAAAACCAATAGCGCGAATATTCATAATATTTTTTGCTCCAATACTACGATCGGAGCACTTGAAAATCTATACCTCAAAATCTCGATATGATTTTCTAAGTGCAGCCCCAAGGAGAATCGAACTCCTATTTATGCCGTGAGAGGGCATTGTCCTAGCCGTTAGACGATGAGGCCAATAATTTTTCAATAGCATCCCTACTTTTCCAAGATTTCGCTTGCAACTCTCTTCTTCTTGCCTCAGAAAGTGAGTGAAATGTCTTCGTATA
This sequence comes from bacterium, assembly GCA_021801565.1. Classification (GTDB taxonomy): domain Bacteria; phylum Patescibacteriota; class Minisyncoccia; order UBA6257; family GWB1-50-10; genus JAKANR01. Next base: position 55,365 of record JAJYXV010000003.1, on the reverse strand, counting down.
TGCCACACTCCATGGTATATATGCTCTTGTTGATTTTACCCTACCACCATTATGTTCTGCAAGACGATGAATAATATTACTGGTTGATCCTACATAATATCTTCCACTCTTGTTCGATTTGAGGATATAAAGGGTGTATATCATACTCCGTCAATGAGTCGTTAGCTCCGATTTATTTCCAATCCCATTGGAAATAAATCGAGAGTCCTCGATTTCTCATATCTGAAATGTCAGATGAGAAATCGGGAACGACAGGGCCAATAACGTCCATCACTATAGCGAAATTAAATACCGGGCGCAAGAATAACGAGATTTTTATATATTTGTTTCGCTAACTAACGTATTTCGTAGAGCTTTAATCATACAATCCCGCCCTTCGTAACCATGATCTACTTTGTCTCACTAAAAATTCTTTTGCTCGAAGCGGTTCAGCCATAATTTCTTTTACCACCCGTTCCATGCGGACTCCTTGTGATCCCTTTATCAAAATAAGATCTCCGCGCAATACTTTTTGTTGTAGTTGCATTGCCGCTTCATGAATATTGGTAAATACAAATATTTTTTTCTTTGAAAATCCAATTTTTTCAGCAGTCTCGGCAATAATTTTTGCACGGATACCGACAGTAAATAATAAATCCGCACTTTCAGGAATAAGGCGTCCGATTGCTTGATGTTCGTCAAACGTATATTTCCCTAACTCAAGCATATCCCCCAACACAGCAATTTTTCTTTTTGCACTTAAACTCTTCAGTGTAGAGAGGGCCTCCTTTGTAGCACTTGGAGACGCATTATATGTATCATCAATAATAATTGAGTGGCGCACTCCACGAATGACACGCTCTCGTCCACTTGGAGGAATATAATGAGAAAGCGCTTCTGCAATTTTTACCAAATTCATTCCAAACACCAATCCAACCACAGCACCTATCGCAGCGGCATATGCAGGTGCCCTTCCTAGTCCTCCATCAATCCGCACCGGCACCACACTTCCTCCATACGTAAGCTTAAACGTCACCCCCCCACCATCCTCAGAAACATAGCTCGAAAAACCACTAATCCGCATATTTGCCTTTTCAGAAAATCCAAATGTCACTACATTTGCATGTGTATATTCCCTCGTTGCCATCACACGAATGTCATCTGCATTCAAAATTGCAAACCCCGTTGTAGGAAGTTGTTGTATAAGTCTAGATTTCTCTTTCACAATTGCTTCAATACCGCTAAAGAATTCGATATGTACGGGCATTTCATCTCCCATTGCAGTAAAAATACCAATATGCGGACGTGCAATATCAAGTAAATATTTCATGTCCCCCGCCCGATCAACTCCATATTCTAATACAATTATTTCAGGGTATTTTTTGTTTTTAATGACAAGCTGGTATATCGATTTAAAAAATACCTTCATCCAAAAAAAGATTCCTTCTGTTACATTCCAATCTCCAAGAATAGAAAGTGGTAACCCCAATTCGTTATTAAAATTTTTTGATGATGCGCGTACTCTTCGTGCTTGCGAAAGTACAACTCCAACTGCCTCTTTTGTGGATGTTTTTCCAATATTTCCCGTAATACCTACAATACCCGGGTTGTAGCGCTTCAGCGTAAGTTTTGCAAGAAATTTTACCTTTTTTTTAAGAATCGAAAGAAAAAAGTTTTTCATCCAGTTAGAAACAGATCGCGATCGATGAGTGCGATATGTGTATATTTTATATATTCGACGATGGTATGCATGTTTTTTAAATTAATATCTTCTAGGCGCAATCGCACCTGCCTACCGGCGGGCAGGGTTTCTAACGGGATGAATTCTGTGCAGCGCTTACCTTATCGGGAGGAATGTTGTAATAATTCAATATAAATTCGGATAACTCACGAAAAGCCGGAACAACAGTGAGACCCGCAAGCTCGCCGATCTGTGGACGATCAAGTTTTACTAACACGACAAACTGCGGATCGCTTACTGGCGCAAATCCGACAAATGTATGAATCATTTCCTCTGTATACTTCCCATTTTCAGGAATGTATGCTGTCCCAGTTTTTCCCGCAACTCTATATTGTGGAATTGCCGCTATTTTCGCTTTTTCAACTGTTGTTTCAATCATTGAGGTTACTTTTTTCGCCGTGTCATCACTTATCACGCGCCGTACCACATACGGAGCTTCATCTTCATTAATATATGGCTTCATAAGCAATCCCCCATTTGCTAATACCGAAAATGCATTCACAAGCTGAAGCGGTGTTACTGCAGCTCCCTGTCCGAATGCAACAGTTGCGAAATCAATGGCACGCGCATCTTTTCGTTCAAGATTCCGTATATTTCCAGCAATTTCTTCTGGTAAATTAATCCCTGTTTTTTCTGTAAAACCGAACTTCTTTAAATATTCATAAAAATTTTTATGTCCAATAAGTTGCTCTGCATATACCGCTCCCGTATTTACAGAATTTTCAATCACACTCGTCATAGTGATCCTTCCATATACTTTATTTTCCGCATTATGAATTGTTCTCCCATTCAGTGTTACAAATCCCTTATCGACAAACGTTGTATTAGGAGTAAACGCCCCCGTATCAATCCCCGCCGACATGGTAAGCGGCTTAAATACCGATCCAGGTTCATACTGATACTGAACCGCTGGATTTATAAAATTCTTTATATTTGATTTCCCATATTCATTTGGATTGAAATCTGGTTTGCTAGTAAGTGCAATAATTTTTCCCGTTTTTGGATTCTCCACGATCATCGTTCCCCCAGTCGCCTTAAATTTTTCAATGTACCTATTGAGAAGCTGTTCCGCATGCGATTGTATATTTCTATCAATGGTAAGATGAATATCTTCTCCACCGGAAAGTTCTTTATCATAAAAACGTTCAATACCATAAATCCCGGTGGGTTCTGGATTCTTATCATTCTTTCCAACATATCCAATCACTTGCGATGCAAGGTTATCGTATGGATACGAACGATACTGTTTTTGTTCTACATGCACACCCTCAAGTTTTTTTTCGCTTACAAAGTTTACCTGCTCTTCAGTCGCTCTATCAACTAACGGAAAAAAATAGCTCTCTGGATTTGAATTAATCACTTCTTCTAACTTCAAAGCATCTATTCCGAAAATTTTGCTGAGTTCCTCACTTGTCTTTTTCGGACTTTTTATTTCATTTGGTGCAATAAAAATAATAGGTTCATCTTTATTAAGAGCAATAGGAATACTCGTATCAAATTTATCTGTAAAAAATATTTGACCACGACGCAAAGTAAGTTCTTTTTCTATCTCTTTTACTACATCTGCTTTTGCCGAAAATTCTGCACCCTTACTGATCTGCAGTTTGTAAAGATTGGCGCCAAGTGCGCTATATAATATGACAAAAATAAAAAAGAGTGCGTAGAATCGAAAATTTTTCATTGCGCGGATCCTAAATACTTTGGTTGTCGATCAAGAATAAGTTCGTAATCAGTAGCTAATTTTTCTAAACGCGTAGGATCCGTCATTTGATAATATGAATTCTTCAGTTCTGCATTTTGCTCCTGTAGTTTTACAATATCCTGCTTCAATATTTTTGATTCATACCTCGCATCAACAAACGCGTTATATTCTGAAATATAAATAACACCCGCGATAAAGATCATGCCAAAAAACATTATCAAAAATCGTATATAATCTCTATTTTTGGCTGGATTAATAATGGTCATATATAAAAATTAAATAATTTGTATTGCCCTGAGTTTTGCGGAACGGCTTCGTGGATTTTTTAAAATTTCCGTCCGAGTGGGAATAATTGGTTTTTTGTTTATAAATATTGCTTTTTTTGACTTCACAAGATCCCGAAATGCATTCTTCACAATTCTATCTTCCAATGAATGGAACGAAATCACAGCGACCCGTCCATTGTTGCCGACAATATCCGAAATCTCCCTCATGATTGTCTCTACGTTTTCAAGTTCTTTGTTTACATAAATGCGGAGCGCTTGAAAGATTTTTGTCGCTGGGTGGGTGCGTCCTTTTCGTGAAATCGCTTTTTCTACAATATGTGCCAATTCAATAGTTGTCTTTATCCTTTTCTTTTTTCGTTCATTAATAATTTTCTTTGCAATCACCCTACTCCATCGCTCCTCTCCATATTTCCAAAAGATAAGAGCAAGATCTTTTTCGCTTACTCCATTTACCACATCTTCTGCAGAAACATTTTTTGAATGAATATCATATCGCATATCAAGTGGTGCGGCGTGAAGAAAACTGAATCCTCTTTTTGAATCGTCAATTTGGAAAGAAGAAAATCCAAAATCAAGAATTAATCCATCTGCCTTCGGCAATTTTTCTTTTTTTAGTATCTCCGGGATTTCAGTATAGTTCGCATGGAAAATTTTAAATTTTAAATTCGAAATTTTAAATTCCGCGGTCGTACGTTCTACTGCTTCATCATCAACATCAACCGCAAGAATTCTTCCATCTGACCCCAAATATTTTTCAATCGCCGCAGCATGTCCCCCTCCTCCCACCGTACCATCGATAAAAAATTCTCCAGACTTTGGATTAAGAACTTGTATTACTTCATTTAAAAGAACTGGCTCATGTATTAACATACAACCCACAACCAACAACGAACGACTGGCGGACTTTTATATATCTCTGTGTTTTTCATGTTGTTAGTTGTATGTTGTTTGTTGTTGGTAAATTAGATTCCCAACTCACTCAATTTCTCGGCAATTTCATCTGCTGCACTTTCGGTTTTTTTCTTGTACGCTTCCCATGCATCCGTATCCCACAATTCAACGCGTGTATACATTCCGGTCACCACCACCTGCTTCTTCATCTGCGCATAATTTCGAAGTGAGTCCGGAATCAAAATTCTTCCCTGCACATCAAGCTCAACATCGGTTGCGCCCGAAAGCATAAGACGAGCAAACGCACGGGAGTCGGCTTGTGCAAGCGGAAGTGAAATAATTTTCTGTGCCAGTATCTCCCACTCGGATTTACTAAACACAAAAAGACAGTGATCCAAACCGCGAGTAACGATTGCACCTGCAGTAAATTTCTCTCGAAACTTCGCAGGAATAGCAACTCTTCCTTTTGGATCTATTGTATGTTTATATTCACCAAGAAGCATATTTTTGAGTTATCCCCCACAATGGGTACTTATCCACACTCTTATCCACAATTCCCCACTTCCATTTCATAATACACCACACATCATAAAAAACAAAAACCATTTTACATAGGAGACGAATATCAAAAAAATCAGCATTTTTCTACATAAATCTATATTCTATTTTTCATTTATCAACAGGTTATTCACTCCACTAAATTTACATATGAAAATGTAAAAACATACTAATTCCCCCCAAATTAAAAACCGCTCTTTGAGCGGCTTTTAATTTTAGTAAATCAAGAAAAAAATCATTCTCCTTCGCTTCTTTCTTTTCTAAACGCCTTTGTAATATAGTAACTCACAAACACAACAACAAAAGTAATGAAAATGGAATAAATCACTTTTGCCAAAAGGGAATTTTCCTGAAGTGGAAAAAAATATTCAATAAGCGCCTTAATTGTATCATTCCATGAAAGACCAGCAACAAGTCCCAACGCTGCAAGAATATAATTAAGAGTTTGTTTTCTTACCTCTCTTCGCACGCTTTGTCCATTTTCTTTTATTTTTACTATTTTTTCTTTTATTTGTTCCATGATTTTATTATACCTTATATTCTTCTAACTTCTCACTCTAGAAAATAACTGTTCTAAAACAAAAAATACCAACATTATGTCGGTATTTTATATAAAAGGCGAAATGGATTATCAGTAGCAAAAATAATCGGGTGTCTTCCTGTATCAGTACACTCATGGGTTATATGTTGAAAATATGGATTAAAATATCCATCATGAATAATAGGTTCCCTACACAATGGGCAAAGAAATATAAGTTTTTCTTTCTCCCTCATTGGACACTCTAAAATACATGGACATGCACGTGTTTCACAAAAAAACAATTTACACGTTGGATCAGGACAGACGATGTATGTAATATTCTCTTTCAACTCGGACTTTTTCAGAATTCTTTTATCGTTATTCACTTTCCTATCCTTATTAAATTGAAAACATTTCTATCTATAAAGATAACTCTTCTACCAAAAAATACAAAATCGCCTACCTGGGCGATTTTGTATTTTTTCTTCCTAAAATGTGTATTCCTTTTTGAATTCTAAAATAATGAATTTTATTCCCTCTGGTTCCAATATTTGTGGTGGTATTCGATGTGTAGAACCAGGCGATTTCAAAATACCTTCATGCACGGGAAAACAAACTTTTGGTTTCAACTCAAGCGCATAATCAATTGCCTCTGATAATTTCATCCAAGGACCAGCCACCGGTAATGCTAAAATTTCAATTTGTTTTTTTGGATTAGTAAACGCATCGCCAGGATAAAAAAGTTTATTTGCGATAAAATAGCCAGTATTTTGTATTTGAGGAATCGAGGAATACATGACAGCATGACTTTTTCCAAATCCTTCAATTAACACATTATTCTTCAATAAACTCTGATTATCTTCAATAATAGAAAAAATGATTCCCTCCTTTTCCAGTAAAATACCAACACTCTTATTAGTAATAACTTTCGCCTGAGGATTATTTTTTAAAATCGTTTTTAATGAATCCATGTGTAAATGATCGTTATGATCATGTGTGATAAGAACTACATCAATATCTTTTACATCGTTCTGTCCTGTTGAATATGTTCCAGGATCAGTTAAAATCCTCAAACCTTGTTCCTCGATTAAAAAACAACAATGTCCGAATTTAGTAATTTTCATAGTGCGCCTTGTAGTGTAGGGATCCCCTCCTTCGTCAGATTACGGCGGGCAGGGAACCTAACAACCAGCCGTATTTTTGTGCGCGCAGTAGGGATCGAACCTACGACCTCTCCGATGTGAACGGAACGCTCTACCACTGAGCTATGCGCGCAAATATTTAAAACTATCTGAGTTCTGCCTACCGCCTGCCACTGGTAGGCAGGATGGGCGGGTAAGCGCCCATATTTTGTATTTTAAACCAAATTAAAAAAGAATAAAATAAACATTTTGTGGTGGCTCTCGGAGTTTTGAAAAGCTTGGTTCCGCTACTGAGCGGATTTTCAAAACGAGAGTGCAGACGGTTGTTTATCGCTGGAACAAACAAACCGTCGGCACTACAAAACGTTTATTTTATTCTAACGCCACTGTTGCACCTGCTGCTTCGAGTTTCTTCTTCAACTCTTCCGCATCTTCCTTCTTCATTCCTTCTTTCACCGTCTTTGGAGCTGCATCAGCAATATCCTTTGCTTCTTTCAGTCCCAATCCGGTTGCTTCTCTGATGGCCTTGATCACATTGATTTTCTGATCACCCGCCACTTTTAGGACTACGTTAAATTCCGTTTTCTCAACAACTTCCGCTCCTGCCACTCCCGCTCCTCCAGTTGATGGCATTGATGCGGTTACTCCAAACTTTTCTTCGAGAACTTTTACGAGCTCCGCAAGTTCTACAACGGTCATTTTCTCGATTTTCTCAATGATATCATTAAATTTTTCCATAATATTTTACCCACAACCTACGACTTACAACATACAACTTTTTATATCCTGTTGTTGGTCGTTTGTTGTTTGTTGTTAGTTATTTTTATTTCGACTGTAATTGTTTTGATCTCTCACTTAACACATAGAGAAAGGCACTCATTGGCGCTGCGATTGTACCCACCACTTGCGCAATAAGTACTTCACGTGAAGGTAATTGTCCAATTGCTTCAACCTCCGTTCCTGAAACAAATATCTTACTCTTCAAATCAACACTTCCGAGAATTTTGAATGTCTTGAATTGTTTTGCAAACTTGTACACTGGTCCCGCAATTTCATCTAATCTCTTATTGGTGTGAATAACACCAAGTTGACCCACAAGTGTTTCTGGATTAAATTCAAATCCCTTTTGTTGTAAAACCACACGGAACAAACGCTTTTTGAATACTTCAAATTTTGATTCAAGTGCATAAAGACTTTTTCTGAGTGAATTCATATCATTCACTTTTGTTCCAGTAAAATCGGCAAAGATCAACGTATTTTTTTCATCAACGATTTTTCCTCCTTCCTCAACTTTTTTTATCTTTTGTGCTTTTGTTTTCATACGAATTTTGTTTATAAGCTTCGCGAATAAACACAAAATTCAGTACCCTATTAGATACCATAAAGATCATACTTAAGCCTGTTCTTTAGACATCTCTTCCCCCTTTATGTTTTCAAGACACTCTTTCAAATTTTTAGTCTTTCCAACATAAAAATTTGAATCTTTCCTACTTTTCAACACATAGACAAAATACATATGTATCTAACGGGGTTTGTTTTGTAATTTCGCTTCGCTCAAACAAAACAAAAAAATCTCCGACCTTTCGCCGCAGACTCTTAAATCAGAAAGTTAGACGGCTAGACCATTAGTAATTTAGAAATTTCCTAAACACCTAATACCTAACTTGCTAACACCTATTTTTGTTTCCTCAGCAGGACTTCTGCCATTTCTGGCTGCCTATCCCAATACATTTTCCTGATCGGGATCCACGATTTTATTAATTCGCTTCGCGCATATAAAATCGGGACTATCTACGGGCTTGTGTATATAATACACAAAATACGATTTAGGTCAATCTATAATTCCCTCTCTAATTCCTCCAATAACTCCTTTGCTTTCTTAGAAAGTTTTTTCGGCATTTTAAGAGAAAAATGAATATACAAATCCCCACGTGATGGAGATCCGAGGTGTGGCATTCCTCTTCCTGAAACCTTAAATGGTCCATCAAAATTAAAATCTGGCGGAACCGAGAACTCAAATATTGTTCCATTAATTTCTTGCATCTTAATCTTTTTTCCTAAAATAGCATCCACAATTTTTATTTCTTTATTTATATATAAGTCACTTTTCTTTCTCTTAAACACTGCGTGTGGTTTTATTCGAATATTTACATACAAGTCACCCGATCCACCCCCACGTTCTCCCGCTTCTCCTCCACCTTTTATTTTTACTACTTGCCCGTCTTCAACTCCCGGTGCAATATCTACCGTTACTTCTTTTATATCAGCGACTCTCCCTACTCCTTTACACGTGCTACAAATTTTATTTGGAATCTGTCCGCGACCGGAACACGTATCACACGCTTTCACTTGAGCGAAATTTCCAAAAAATGTTTTTTTCTCAACACGTATTTCTCCTTTCCCGTTACATTTCGCACATGTGGAAAATCCCCTTGACGCATCATGTCCTACTCCTCCACAATCTTTACATGCCACATACGTTTTGAATCCCAATTCGTGTTTCTTCCCAAAAAATGCTTCTTCAAGTGTAAGCTCAATTCGTGTTTCTATATCAGACCCGTGTTTGTATGTTTGACGCTTCCGTCCACCTCCGCCACCAAATTGTTCAAATATCGTCTCAAAAATATCGCCAAAATCCCCACCCTCAAATCCACTTTGAAAATTCCAGTTTTGAAAATCGTTTTGATTGAATCCACCAAAACCAAATGGTGATCCGTCTCCGCCATAAGCGGATCCGCCTTGAGAAGAAAATGTTGTCCCAAATTGATCATACTGTGCACGTTTTTCCTTATTCGAGAGCACTTGATATGCCTCATTAATTTCCTTAAATTTCTTTTCATCACCACCCGCTTTATCGGGATGATATTGATGTGCAAGTTTCCGATATGCTTTTTTTATTTCTTCCTCGGAAGCACCGCGTGCTACTCCTAAGATCGAATAGAAATCTTTAGACATACAAAAAATTTTGAACTTCAAAAATCTCCACCCGAGGCAGACCAGCCATAGGCTAGAAATCTCAAAAATTCATTCAAAAGAGATAAGATTTTAGTTTTTATTTTTATCACGACAATAATATAAATTCCCTACTTCTGCTTTCAAGATTAATATAGGCAAACCCCACGACTACAAGAAACTTATATATGAGAAATGCGATAAGACTAATAAGCCAATGAATAAGGGAAAAAACTCCTTTGAAGGTAAAAAACGCAATAATAATTACGATAATAGAAAATAAGCTTCCCATTTTTTCAGAACTGTTTTGAATATATTTTTTTGTTGCAAGAAATATCGATTCTTTTATTAATGTATTTGGAGAAAATGAAGAATTTGATTTTTCTTCAAATATTATCCTTATCTTTTCACCTACATCGCTTATAATTTTCTTTTTCATATCATCGGTAAGTGTCTTGAACTCGACGGAAACACGAGCTCCGTCACCTCGTGTCGTTTCAACACGAATATTTTTCAACTGCGCCTCAGCGACCGATTCAAAAAATGACTGTGTATTCTGGTCAAAATTTACATTTGGAAACCACAATTTCACCACAGGTTCGCTGGCAATAAGCATCTCCGAAACAACAGATCTTCCCAGTGTATCAGTGAACTTGTTTAGTTCAAAATATTGGATATACATGACCGAAAGAAGCAAGAAAATCATCCCCATCACTACTTTTGGCAAAACAATTTTTGCCATAAATGAAAATCGGATAGTGAGACTTTCCCCCAAAAATCTCCATCCCTTATGCGAACCAAGTATGAGAAACAATACAAAAAGGCCCGCGCCAGTTATTAATGGAACTGAAATGATCGGATATAACTGATCGATAAAAAGCGCAAGTGGAACGATTCCCTGAAGAAACATAATCCCAATTAATTTCATTCTGCTTTTGATAAAAATTGTTTCCAAAAGAATTACCACAAGAAACCCAATCGCAGCAGCAAGCCAAAGGAAGAAAAACCCACTTTGGATATCCAATAAGAAATTAAGAAAGAGCTTCACCGACAACACGGAAAGACCCGCGCCAAAAAGCGCCAGAAAAATAATTTTCAGGATACTTCGATCTATTTCCGCCTCAACTGCTTGTGCTGTTACTGTCGGACCCGGTGTCATGTTGTTCCTCACCCCCCTCAGGATTCTTTTCTCCTCCTTCTTGAGAAGGTTGATTGGTATTATTATACATGAATTGACCAACCTTTTGTAATTCTTGTGAAAGTTCTTGTGTTGCTGTTTGAATCACTTGGACATCTGTTCCCTCTTTTACTTCTTTTAAGCGCGCGATTTTTTGTTCAACACCAGTTTTTATATCCGCAGGAATTTTATCGCCGGCATCACGCAAACTCTTTTCGGCAAGATATACCGCTGATTCCGCCTGGTTTTTCACTTCAATCATTTCTTTTTTCTTTTGATCATCAGCTGCATACATTTCTGCTTCCTTTTTTAATTTTTCAACTTCGTCTTTGCTTAAACTCGTCGATGCTTCAATACGCACTGACTGCGTTTTTCCACTCGCTTTATCTTTTGCAGAAACATTCAATATCCCGTTTGCATCAATATCAAACGTCACTTCAATCTGTGGAATACCACGAGGTGAAGGTGGAATACCATCAAGAATAAATCGTCCAAGTGTTTTATTATCTGCCATCATCGGACGTTCACCTTGACCAATGTGAATTTCCACCGAAGTTTGACTATCGGCTGCTGTAGAAAAGACCTGGCTCTTTGAGGTCGGCACAGTTGTATTTTTTTGAATCATTGGCGTTGCCACACCCCCAAGTGTTTCAATACTCAATGTAAGCGGTGTCACATCAAGAAGGAGGATATCTTTCACGTCTCCCTGAAGCACTCCCGCCTGTATACCGGCACCAATTGCAACTACTTCATCCGGATTAATTCCTTTATGTGCTTCTTTTCCAAATAATTTTTTCACAGCCTCTTGTATTGCGGGCATTCGTGTCTGTCCTCCCACAAGCACTACTTCATCTATGTCTTCTAATTTCATTCCAGCACCCTTTGGTGAAAGATTTGTTACCGCCTCACGAACAAGATCAATTGATCGAGTAATAAAATCACTGACCAGATCCTCAAGTTTTGCACGCGTAAGTTTTATTACAAAATGTTTTGGACCTGACGCATCTGATGTGATATAAGGAAGGTTAATTTCTGTTTCGAGTGCCGTTGAGAGTTCGTGTTTTGCACGCTCTGCCGCTTCCCGTAAGCGTTGGAGTGCGAGTGAATCTTTTGAAATATCAATTCCATCCTGTTTTTTGTATTCCTGCACAAGATATTCAATAATACGTTTATCAAAATCATCTCCTCCCAAATGTGTATCACCTCCAGTTGCTTTTACTTCAACAGTATCATCTCCTACCTCGAGAATTGAAATATCAAACGTTCCTCCACCAAAATCATATACCACAATTTGCTCGTTCTTCTTTCTGTTTAACCCGTATGCCAGTGCTGCTGCCGTTGGTTCATTGATAATTCTCCGTACTTTAAATCCCGCAATTTCCCCCGCAGTTTTTGTTGCTTGGCGCTGACTATCATCAAAATATGCAGGAACAGTGATAACCGCTTCATCAATTTTTTCTCCCAATTTCGCTTCTGCGTCCAATTTTAGTTTCTGTAGGATCATTGCGGAGATTTCTTCAGCGGTATACCACTTCTCTCCCATTTTGATTTCAACCCCTCCCTGACTCGATTCTTTAAGATCATACGGTAACCACTGTTTGTCACGCTGCACTTCTGGATCAGAAAATTTTCTTCCAATTAAACGCTTTACTGAAAAAATCGTATTTTTCGGATTTACGACTGCCTGACGCTTTGCAAGAAGGCCAGCAAGGCGTTCTCCCGACTTGCTAAATGCCACAATAGATGGGGTGGTTCTGTTTCCTTCTTGATTTTCAAGAACACGTGGTTCTCCACCTTCCATAATCGCCATTGCAGAGTTTGTTGTTCCTAAATCAATTCCTAAAATTTTTGCCATATTTTTTATAATATTAATATTTTTATATTTGACCCTTTGTTTTAAATTTGTTTGTTATTTTAATTTGTAATTTTTACCTTATCCCCCATTGCCTTTTGATAATTTCACTTTTATCGGCCGTATTACCTTCCCATTTAATACATATCCCTTCTCTATTTCTTCAGCTACCGATCCCTCTGGATATTCCGAAACAATCTCATCAACCGCCTCTTGCATCTTCGGATCAAAACTTCCCCCATGTTCTACTGAAATCTTTTCAAGTCCGTATCGTTTTAGAATATCCTCCATTTGCACCTTAATAAGCATCATCCCTTTCTTCGCCGTTTCATCATTGCTTAAAGAAATTCCGAGGTTAAAACTATCAAGAACAGTGATGAGATCGGACATAATTGATTCATTGCCAAATTTTATAAGCTCAGAAATGCGTTCTCCCTCTTCTTTTTTATAGTTCAAAAAATCTGCTTTCGCCCGTTTCCATCCATCAAGATATTCATCACATTTTTTCATACACAATTCCAATTCATTTCCATTTTTTTCTTCTGATTTTTCTTCTTCTTGTTTATTGTTTTTTATATCTTCTTCCATAATTAAATTTTTTCATCAATTGACCTTTGAAGAAAGCGAATCATATGTATTGATCGCTCGTAATCCATTCGGTTTGGTCCTACAAGAAACAAAAGAAAATCTCCCTCAGGCAAATTTAAACGTTCGGCAATTACCGAAATATGCTTGCTTTTCGTCACTGGGCTGTGCCCAATAAACACCTGCGGCCATGTTGAAGACCTCTCCCACCATTCTCTATCCTCTTCAAGTCGTTTTGTAATTAATTCAAAATCCTCAACTACTTTCAAAAAATCTTCTTTCACGTTCATTTCCAATCGATTAAACAAATCGTGAAGTCCGCTGTTATAAAATTCATCATGCTCGGGTTCATACCCAACACTCAACATGTTTGTTGAATCAGATATTTGTTTTACGAACGAACGTTTATCACCGCGAAGTAAATCATCCACCAAATGACCAAATGTCCGATCAAGAGAATCAGAATTTTTTTCTTCTCCTATCAAAAGAAGATTGTCAACAAAAAACTTATATCCTTTATGCGTCGGCCAACGTCCTCCCGACGGATGATTTTGTTCAAGATACCCCGCATCATCAAGTGCATTTAATTCACACCGAATCATCGCGGGTTTAATACCAAAATCATATTCTTCATAGAGACGCTCCGAAGTAATGGGAATGCCGGTCTTTATAAAATATTGAATTCCCGCTTTAAGAATATCCCTTGTCCGTTCCCTCATGCTTATAAGAATATGTCTCCATTATAAATCAGCACTCAACCATGTCAAGTGCTGATTTATACTAAAATACCCCACCATAGATGCCTACGGGCACGTTCCCACAAGCGTCGTCGTCACCCCTCCAGAGTTCGTGACCCCGAGGCGATAGCACGCCGAACCATCAGGTGTTTTTACAATAAGCCCGGTATTTACATCACGGATACCTAAATCTCCCCCACTAATTACCGCCTTATATCCAGGGCTAAAACTTGTTGCACCAATTCCTACCACCCCGGCAAAATAAGCATTATTCCAATTTTTTGTCGCCGTTCCAATATCAAAACTTCCACTCGTATTTGGATACACCGACGAATCAAACTCGGCGGCAGAAATTCTCGCGATTGCAGTTTTGAGTGTTCGTGTCGCCATTGCACGAGGATTTGTCGCATTATAACTAAGAGACATATCAATTTGCACCAATGAAAATCCGTTTGGAGTCTGGTATTTTGTTGCAGAAAAATTATCTACCACCACATTTGAATCGGTGAGGGGTTTCACGGTTGAATTGCCCGATGCGTCTCTCTCTTCAAGATAAAGAATTGAATTTAATGGATAGACCAACACCACATCATTCGTCGAGGAAGACATGCGGAGCTTTATTGTCGAGGTCGTGACCGCTGTCGTCATATCCACCAGACTTGACGTTTGGACAAAACGTTCGACGACTGCACGAACAAACGAAATTTGTTGATTTAGTTCGTGTACAGAGGTCTGTCTCACTTGAATTTGAGTTACTACCGTTAAAATACTCACAAGGAACACGGCACTTACGGCAAATATACCGATATAAATCATAAGTTCCACAAGAGAAAACCCATATATTCCTTTTTTTGGTGTTATGATTTTTTGTTTGTTTCTGAGGGAGTTCATGAATATCCTATTTTATATTATTATAATAGCATACTCTCATATGACTTTTCAGAACCACTCAAAAATCCCGTTTGTATTCCTTAGTATCCTTGTTGTTGTCTCAGCATTCTTTATGCTACGGGGCGCATATCAAGAATCTGCAACAATGGATGAATTAGCTCATATCCCTGCGGGATATGGATATATAAAACTGCTTGATTATCGCCTAAATCCTGAACATCCCCCGCTTATAAAGGCGCTTGCGGCTATTCCTCTCTTATTTCAAGAGATAAAATTTCCTACCGATGATAAAAGTTGGAAAGATAGTTTGAACGGACAGTGGGATGCGGGGAAAAAATTTCTCTATGGATCAGGAAATAATGCAGATAATATCCTATTTGCATCGCGTATATTTCCAATTATCCTTACACTCTTTTTTATTATCCTTATCTATGTATGGGCAAATGAACTTATGGGACGATGGTGGGCACTTCTTCCAACGCTTCTCTTTGGATTTTCTCCGACAGTTATCGCGCATGGTCATTATGTGACCACTGATATAGGGGCAGCGCTCGGAACATTTCTTGCAACGTATGCATTCATCAAGTTTCTCCTTTCTCCCAAAAAAGGAAATATAATTTTTGCAGGAATCACGCTCGGTATTGCGGAACTTATGAAATTTTCAAATGTGCTCCTTCTTCCCTATTTTGTCATCATTGGAATTATATTTCTCATTTTTGAAAAAATGAGAATAAAAAATCTTAGAGAGGAAGAAAAAGAAGTATATACAAAAACAAAAAACGTAAAAAAATATATAGTACAATTTTTCATAATTCTCATAATTGCTTTTCTCATTATTTTTGCGGTTTACACCCTCTTTACCCTTCATTACCCCCACGAACGACAAATAGAAGACTCTCAAAAAATACTTCAATCTTTTTCTCCTCAATGGATCGCAAAAATTTCTCTTCTCCTTACTGAGTCAACGCTACTTCGACCGCTTGGAGAATATTCCTTGGGACTTTTAATGACGTTCCAGCGAGCAGCTGGAGGGAATACTGGATATTTTTTGGGTGAAGTATCAAATCTTGGATGGTGGTATTATTTCCCAATTGTATTTCTCCTTAAAGAAACCATCCCTTCACTTCTCATTATTTTCTTTGGAATATTGTTTTCGTGTATGCACATCATAAGGGGGATGAAAAAGGAAAAATCGGTGATAAAAAGATTTTCTGACTACCTCGGAACAAATTTTGCAGAGTTTTCAATGTTTATTTTTGTCGTTATATATTGGGTATACAGCATGAAAAGCCCTCTCAATATCGGAATGCGCCATCTTATTCCAACACTTCCCTTTTTATATATCCTTGCCACAAGTGCATTAAAAACAGCATTTAACACTCTGTTTTCTGGAAATAAACAAGGAACACAGAATATTCCATCAAAAAATTACAGCGTATCTACCTATTCATATGAACACGCGGATACAAAAAAAATTACCATAAGGAGAATCGGACTTGGAATTCTTATATTATGGTTTATCGGAGAAACGTTTGCTGCATCTCCTTATTTTCTTTCTTATTTCAATCAAATGGGCGGTGGAACACTTGGAGGATTTCGCTATGTAGCGGATTCAAATTATGATTGGGGACAAGATTTAAAACGTCTAAAAAGTTGGGTAGAGGAAAAAAATAACGATGGTGATCCAAATAACGACATTAAAAAAATTGCGGTTGATTATTTTGGAGGTGGAGATCCAAAATATTATCTCGGAAATGATCGCGTCGTTGAATGGAAATCTATAAAAGGAAACCCAAGAGCTGAAAATATCGAATGGCTTGCTGTTTCCGGAAATGTACTTGTGCAAGCCTCAGGGAAAAAAATGGGAACATTTCCACAAAAAGACGACGAAAGATATCTATGGTTACACGAATTAAAACCAACACAAGCAGAGTATGCTCCGATTCCAACCCCTGATGCTCGTATTGGAACATCAATTTTTATTTATCATTTATAATACACTCTGTTCTGCACTCGAAAATCGAAATATTGGAGCGTATCGAGACGAGTCTTTGAAGAAATATCGTTTAAGATTGAACGGAAATTTTCAGGAATAAAGTGAAGGCTAAAATAAAAAGAAAATCCTTCAGGCATTACCGCTTCCCACTCTTCGAGTCCAACCCCTTTTACCTTTATTAATTTAGGAGTAAACCCTTCAGATTCCATAATCGAAATTGTTTCCATAATATTTTTCGTCCACTCGGGGGAATCAAGGTATTGTTTCCCCACCATTATTTTCTCTCCTGGACCCGCCTCAAACCGCAAAATAAGTGCACCATGCACTTCCGGTACAGAAGAAAAAACAAACCCGTTTTCATCCATTCCATAACACTTTCCTCCATTATATTCACAAAGTACGTTCACCACTGAACGTTCTGTTACATCCAAAAGAACTTTCTTCTCTCCAAAACTAACGTCTTTTTTTATATCTTGCACTGTAGAAACATACAGAGGAGAAATTTCTTCTGGGGCAAATTTCCAAAAAAGAAGGTTATCGGGACCAAGGAGCACCAACCACGCTTTTTGCTTTACCGACTCTGCAAAAAAAGAAGAAATGATAGTATTCTGATTTGTAAGGCGGACTCCCGATACTTTTATACTCTGTACCTTAAGCATCTGCATATTCAAAATAAGATAAGACAATCCGATAAGAATTCCAACAACAAAAAATATAATAAGCGCAATTCCCCAAACGCGAATTTTTTTTCTCGGTTTATGCGAGCGTTGTGCAGAAAGAATTTCAGTTTTTTTAAATTTATTCATCCCGTTAGAAACAGATCGCGATCAAAAATGCGAAGTGTACGTATATTTTATATATCCGACCATAGTATATATATCTCTAAAATTTATAGTTTATGCGCGCGATCGCTGTTTCTAACGGGACTCATATACCCTTATAGGAAATGAATAGGTGTGACTTTCTGTAGAGTCAACAATAGTGAACACAATAGTATAATCCCCCTGTTTTTTCCACTCATGTGAAACTAACATACTTTCTCCGGCCAAAACTTTTCCTTTTTCTGTAGTTCCATCTGCCCAATCAATCGAATAATTTACCTCTCTATTTATTGAAAACGCAAGCGGTGTATTTATTTTTGTAATAATTGCAGTAAAGGGAGGTGGTAAAACAAAATTTGATCCTGTTGCAGCTTCCGTGGTGGTACTATTCACACCACCTGATAGTACGACTGTCTGTGGAGAAGAATTAATACTTGAATTTCCTCCAGAAGTATTTTGATTAGTAGTTACCTTTTCGCCAACTATAGAATCCCCAAAACTTGAAATTGAGTTTCCAATAGAGGAAATTACCGATCCGGTTTTTTCCTTTATAAATGTCCCAATTTTTTCTCCTGTCGTTGTTTGTGCTTCCGATATTTTTTCTTTTGTGCTCTGCACCGCT
Source organism: bacterium (assembly GCA_021801565.1). Classification (GTDB taxonomy): domain Bacteria; phylum Patescibacteriota; class Minisyncoccia; order UBA6257; family GWB1-50-10; genus JAKANR01. The sequence goes on along the minus strand of JAJYXV010000003.1, from coordinate 36,912 downwards.
TCAACCGCAATACCCTTTACTTTTCCTACCGCACTATCGGCATTTCCATTCCCCCACCAATTTGTATATGCATAATATGCTCCATAGATAAGCAACCCAATAATCGCAACTCCAATTAAAATCTTTCCAAAATTCCCCATATATGCTCATTGTAGCAAAAATAAGAAATCAAAGTAATTTAAAAAAACAACATTCCAATATTCTACAGAATATTGGAATGTAATTAGCTCGTGAGTAGCCAACTCCTATTTTATTTCCTTCTTTCCTATATACGGTTGCAATGCTTCTGGAACCCGTATCGTTCCCTCTTTTGTTTGATAGTTTTCCATAATCGCGAGAATGGGGCGCTGTGAAAATGCGGTACCATTCAATGTATGTATAAATTTCGGCTTCTCACCTTTTCCTTTTGGTCGATATTTTATATTTAACCTTCGCGCCTGAAAGTCGGTGCAATTCGATGTCGAATGTGTTTCGCGATACGTATTCTGTGAAGGAAACCATGCTTCAATATCATATTTTGCGGCAGCAACATTCCCAAGATCACCAGTGCACATCTGAATTACACGATATGGAAGTTTTAAGGCTTGCATAAGTTTTTCTTCAAGTGAAAGAAGAAACTCATGTTCTGCCTGAGAATTTTCCGGTTTACAAAAACTAAACATCTCTATCTTATCAAACTGATGCACACGAAGAATTCCTTTTGTGTCTTTTCCATAACTTCCCGCTTCCCGACGAAAACATGTTGAAAATGACACGTAACGCTTTGGTAGTTCTTCCTCATTTAATATATCTCCCATATGAAACGGTCCCACTGATTGTTCCGACGTTCCAACGAGATATAATCCATCTTTTTCAAAAAAATACGTTTCTTCCATATCTTCACGTCGATCCACATATCCCATCGCCTGCATTGTTTTTTCTTTTACAAACACAGGGGGGATCACTGGGATAAATCCATGAGGAATAAGTGTGTCCATAGCAAGTTTTACAAGTGCAAATTCGAGAAGTGCTACATCACCCATTAAATATCCAAAACGAGATCCTGATACTTCTCCTGCCTTTTTTACATTGATGAGTCCAAGTTTCTCTCCAAGCACAAGATAATCCTTTGGTTCAAAATCAAATTTCGGTATCGTACCAACCTCCCTCAACACTTTATTTCCAGATTCATCTGGAAATACCGGCACATCATCAAGCGGAGGGTTTGGAAATTTTCGGAATATTTCATTACGTTTTTTTTCAAGTTCATCACGTTCTATAGTAATTTCAGCAATACGTTTTTTTAAAATTTGTGCTTTTGAAAGGAGGTCTTCACCCTGTGTTTTCCCCAATTCTTTACTTACCACATTTTGTTCCGACTTCAACTGATCAAGCGCAGCAGTCTTGGTTCTCCATTCAGTATCAAGACGTAAAAATTTATCAATAAGTTTCGGATCGACATTTTTTTTTCCAAGAATTTTTTTTGCTTCCTCGATATTTTCCCGAATAAAATTTATATCTAGCATAGATTACTCTTTTTTCTTCATAAGCGGAAAAACGACAGTTTCCCGTATTGGACGCCCCATAAGCACCGCAAACAAACGTTCGGACATGCCAAACCCAGCAGCTGGAGGCATTCCATATTCCAATGCCTCAATAAATTCTTCATCAATTATCTGTGCTTCAACATCTCCCTCTTCGCGTAATTTCATCTGATCTTCAAAACGCTCGCGCTGATCGCGCGGATCATTTAATTCGGAAAATCCTTTCCCAAGCTCTGTACCAAGTGCAAGAATTTGAAAGCGGGCAACGCGTCCTTTATCGGAATCCAAGCGTTTTGCGAGTGGTTCTATCTCGACTGGTGGATCAACAAGAAAGCATGGTTGTATCAAATTTGGACGGACAGCCTTCTTATAGATAAGATCAATAAGTCTTCCTTTCTTATAGAAAGGCTTAATAGAAATATTCAACTCGCGCGCCTTTTTCTGTAACTGCTCTTCAGTAGCACTTGAAAGATTAATCCCTGTTTCTTTTTTGAAGATTTCATAATAATCTACTTTGGGCCATTTTTCTCCCCAGTCAATATCAGCGTCTTGAATTCTCACCTTAAGTGCTCCAAAAAGTTTTTTCACCACCTCTTTATACATTCCTTCAATGAATCGCATCATATCATCATAGTTTTCATATGCGCTATAACACTCCATCTGCGTATAATCCTGAAGGTGCTCCCGATCAATTCCCTCATTTCTGAAGATCCTGCCAATTTCAAAAACCTTTTCAATACCCCCCACGAGCACTTTTTTCAGCGGGAGTTCAAGAGAAATGCGCAGATAAAAATCTTCATCAAGGGCATTGTGGTGAGTAATAAATGGACGTGCCTCAGCCCCTCCTGGAACTGGTTCAAGCACCGGCATTTCAACCTCAAGATATTTTTCTTTTTTTAAGTAATCGCGGATCGTTTCCCAAAATAATGCTTTTTTTCTAAACAACTCTTTTGTATCCTCGTGAAGAAGGAGGTCAAGATAACGATCTCGTAAAAGCATCTCCGTGTCTTCAAGTCCGTACCATGTTGTCGGTACAGGTCGCAACGATTTTGCGACAATACGCGCATTTTTTACCAACAAACTATTCTCACCTCTTTTTGTTTTGTATGGAATTCCATGCGCCTCAATCAAATCTCCATTATCAAATGTTTTTTGGATAAAAGAGAAATCCTTTGTTTCCGTGTCGCTAAACACAAATTGCAATTTCCCTGACTCATCGTTTATATCAGCAAAAAGAATACCCCCTTGATCTCTAAGCGTGAATATTCTCCCCACAAGTGAAAGTTTTTTTTCTTGTTCGAGAAACGAATCAAAATTTTTTATAACCTCTCCAATATGATGCGAACGCTCCACAACCGCAGGAAAGGCTGAAGCTTTTGTTTCATATTCTGAACATTTCTTTCTGCGATCATGTATTATTTCTTCAAGCATATCGAGTAGTAGAAACTCAATTGTGTTTCCTTTGTATCCACCGACTTTTTATCTTGTATGTTGTCCATATAATACAATAACGTTTCCGTAAATATCCACACACTATGTCGATTGAGTTTTCCCTGCTCGCGGCAGGTGGAACTACTCAGTGTAAAGAAAATATTATTCTATACCTAATATACGACATGAAATCTCCCCCTTTGGGGTGATAAATGTTGTGGTATCTCCCACCTTCTTTCCAAGGAGACTGCGTCCAATGGGAGACTCGTTTGAAATAAATCCGTTTGAAGGATCAGCTTCATTTGATCCAACAATAGTATACATTGTAACCTCCTTGTTCTTCTGTACTTTTACTTTCGAACCAATACGCACAGAGTCAATTCCGCTTGATTTTTTAATAATTGATGAGTGACGAAGGAGTTCGTCGAGTTGATTGATTTTCTGCTCGAGTCTTGATTGTTCTTCTCGAGCCTCTTGGTATTCCGAATTTTCAGACAAATCGCCAAGTTCTTTGGCGTGTTTTAGGCGGTCAGCAACCTGTCTTCTTCCTGCCGTTTTTAGCTCATCAAGCTCCTTTTGAAGCTCTTCATACCTATCTTTTGTGAGATATACTATTTCCATATATTATATTTATTTTTTTATTCGATTTTCATAATACCACAGGAAAATGTCCTTTGCTACCGGTATAGTATTCAAACTTCCCTCTTTTGCATTTTCGACAAGAATGAGGAGCGCAATTTGAGGATCTTTGAACGGCGCATATCCGACAAAAAATGCATTTACTTTTGCATTGTTTTGTATTTGTGCAGTCCCTGTTTTTGCCGCAACTTCAAATGGCAATGAGTTTAAAGAGTGCGCGGTACCATATGATTCCGCTACAACCCCACGCATCCCATTCTGTGCATCGGGTAAGAACGTCGAAATTTCTTTTCTTAAATCACTCAAGATCTCTACAGGCATTTCTTGTGTCTTATTTCCCTTGTCATCGACTATTTCCTTCACGATACGAGGTTTGTATAAAATCCCGCCATTTGCAACTGCGGAAATATAGTTCAGAAGTTCCATTGGAGTGATCATAAAATCACCCTGCCCAATTGCAACATTATACGTATCTCCCAAACGCCACGGTTCTCCTCGCTCATTTTCTTTCCACGTGGGATCAGGAAGAAAACCTTGTTGCTCTCCTACAAGGTCTATATTTGTCTTCTTATCAAGATCAAATTTTTGCCACCATTCTTTCAATTTCATTATTCCAATACCTTTCTGGTTTTCAAATCCACCAGTCACTTCATAAAAATAAATATTACTCGACTTCGAAAGTGCGGAATGTACGTCGACCCATCCATTCGGCTTCCAATCCAAAAAACGTCCCGGTTGTGATGGATTATACGGATTTGGAATTTCTATGTACCCCGCCGAATAAATTTGTTTTTTTGGATCAATCACTCCCTCTGTGAGCGCAGCAATAGCAACGAGCGGTTTTATTGTCGAACCTGGATTATATATACCGCTCACAGCACGATTAAAAAGCGGTTTTCTCTGATTTATAAGTGCTTCTTTTAAATTCATTGCATCAAATCCGGGTATGCTTACCAATCCAAGAATTTCACCGTTTTTCGGATTCATCGCAATTGCAGCACCACTATCTCGCCCAAGGGAGGTAAGTGCATCCGTAAGACGTGTATACATGTATTTTTGAAGTTCTGCATCTATAAACGTATGGAGCGCAAAACCAGATTGTGGTTCTTGTACAGAACGTTTTTCTTCCACTTTTCCCTGCGCATTTCTAAAAAACACTTCTTTTCCATTATTTCCTCTCAAATATTCATCATAAAATGCTTCAAGGCCAGAACGTCCTATTTTGTCATCAACAGAAAGATTTATATCGTTTTTCAAATCGTTTGCATTCACAAGACCTGTATATCCAAGCACATGAGAAAAAATAAGCGGGTATTCATATACTCTCTTAAACGTGGGTTCAATATACACACCCTTCAGATCAAGCGCAGAAAGTGCAATAACCTGATCGTGCGATGCGTCATCAAGAAGCAATAAATTTTCTCCTTGGCCCCAATCTTTTTCCCCGATCATCTTCTTTAACTCAAAAAAATCAATGTTCGCAACCGATGCAATATCTTCTAGTGCTTTCGACCGAAGTGAATAATCTTCGGGGAAATCATGTGGAGAAAGAAATACGCGAACCGCGGGTTCATTTCTTAGCAGTGGAGTTCCAAACCGATCAAAAATAATACCGCGCGGAGCTGGGTGTATCTTTATATCACTCATATTTACCACTGCGCGATTTTTATAGAAACTTCCCTCTCCAATGTTGATATAAATAAATTGTCCAAGGATAGCTAAAAAAACCAAAACAATACAAAAAAATATCCATCGAAACACTTTATCGGTCAGGGGAACCTCTAAAAAATCCTCCTCGGTTACACGATCGGTAAGTATGTCTTCTAGATTTAAATTTCTGCGTGACATGTTGTTTGTATATTATCGAAGTGCTTTTCCTACTCTTTTAAAAAATATCCATATAACGACTCCCAAAACCATATTGATACACAGTTCAACAACACTTATTTTCAACAATGAAGAAACAAACTGAGCAACCATGTTTTGATATGATTCTGTGTGAGCAAGTAAAAAAGAAATTATGTAAAAAAGAATTGTAGAACACGCAACAGAGAAAAGAAAATCAATAAAAGAATTGCCGGTAAGAAATTTTTTTACTACATAGATAAATAAAACAGGGAGGAGAAGTGCAATGCTGGAAATAAGCCAAAATGGTGCATAAAAAAAAGTGAACACGCAATAAAGAACTGAACAAAAAATAAAAAATAAGAAATGGAATTGTAGAAATGGAAAGAGAAGAAAAAACAAGAGGATAAAATTAGGAATAATCCCAAATATCGTTATTATTCTGAAATATTGGACAATAAAAAGCACTGTAAAACAAAAAAACAAAATAAGAAACGTCTTTATATGTTCTTCAAAATTTCTTTTCATTATTATGGAAAGTCTACAATAATAAGTACCGTGTTGAGGAATTCAATTTTATAAGGAGTTTTAAGAGAGGATCTTTTCCACACATCATTCGCATTTTTATTTATTTCTGAAATAGTTCCCAAAAGTGCACCCATTGGAAAATCTGAAGTATTATTTGTTACCTTATCTCCAAATGAAACATTTTCGTCTATAGGAATGAGATCTATGCCTGGAGTGGGGGCTCCATTTAATACCGCTTTTATCATGTTTTTTCCGATATTTACACTCATTTTCCATTCCGGACTGAAAATTGTTTCAATTTCACTTTGTGTTCTTTTCACATTTTTTACTTTTCCAAGAAAAATCCCTTCTTTCACCATCACCGGCATTCCCACTGTAATACCATCATCTGATCCAAGATCTACAATAATCGATGCTGCATCGTTGAATGGATATTGTGAATATACGCGAGCGATCTTATAGTGATACCGCTCTTTCTTTTCGCGGGGGATATGAAGAGACTCAAGTTGTTGTTTTAAACTTTCATTTTCGAGCGTAAGTTCCTGAATGGTATATTGTCTAGAAAATAGCGAACTTAAAAATGCACTTCCATCATGCAAAAATGAAGCAATATCACGATGTGCCACGATAAGCACGGTAAGCGTACATATAATAAAGATAAAAAAAAGAAAAAACTTGAAAAAGTTTTTCATAGTGTATATATATCCTCTCTCATCATCGCTCTATATATTTCCTAATTTTATATTGGAAAAATTATTAAGAACGTGCTCGTATTTTTCAAAATTTTCTGCGACTAACCCAGTTCCACGAGCGATACTCGTAAGCGGCTCATCGACAATCCATACAGATACTCCAATTTCCTTTTCAAATAACTGATTAATCCCGCGAAGCAAACTTCCTCCTCCACAAAGATAAATTCCATTTCGATAAATATCACCCACGAGTTCCGGAGGAGCACTTTCAATTAAATCTTTAAGCGCTTCGGTGATTGCTTTTAGTGGACGTGATATCCATAAACGCACTTGCGTATCGCGTAGCGATATTTCCCTTGGTAAACCCGACAACACATCTCTTCCCCGTATAGTAATCTCCAAGCGCTCTCCAAGCGGCACAGCAGATCCAAGTCCGATTTTTATATCTTCAGCAGTCGGTTCACCGATGTTTAATTTTAATTCTTCTCTGACCGCCCTTATAATTTCCTGATTGAGATAATCACCACCGATTTTAAGCCGTTTTGAAACGACAATGCCATTCATTGAGATAATTGCCATATCAGTCGTTCCGGCGCCCATATCGACAATAAGAAATGCGGTTGGACGATTAATATCAAGCTGACTTCCAAACGCAGCTGCAAGCGGTTGCTCGATAAGATACACACGCGATGCTCCAGATTCTTTCAAAAGATCCTCTACCGATTTTCGTTCTACCTCAGTAAGATTCGTGGGAATACTCACAATCATTCTTGTGATAAGTGAATATGGAAATTTCTCATTTTTCAAAAAACGTTGGATCATTTCGCGTGCCATATCAAAATCAGCGATAACTCCATGTACAATCGGACGGAGTGCAGTGATGTGTGCAGGAGTTCTTGAAAGCATAGTCTTTGCTTCCGCCCCGTGTGCAACTACCCTATTGGTGCGGTTATTAAACGCAACAATTGATGGTTCATTCACCATAATTCCTCTCTTCTCCAGATAAATTTGTGTGGTGTCCGTTCCTAAATCAATACCTATATTTTTTTTGATTACCATAATTATTTTTTTGTGTGTGTTATGAAATCTTCTACCGTCATCATCTTTGATTCTTTTCCAGATCTCTTTTTTACTTCAATTTTCCCCTCCTTCGTTGTCTTCTCACTTACAATAATGCGCCATGGAATTCCAATGAGGTCAGCATCGGAAAATTTTTCTCCTGCGGACATCTTTTTTCGATCATCATATAACACTTCAATACCAGATGCACTAAGCTTTTCATACACCTCATCGGCAAATTTTTCAAGTTTTTCGTTTATTTCACCAATGGCGAGCAGATGTGCATAAAACGGAGCTACTTGTTCCGGCCATATAATTCCTTTCTCATCATGAAACTTCTCTACAATCGCTGCCATTGTACGTCCCACACCAATTCCATAACATCCCATGTAATATGGCTTTTCAGTTCCATCTTCATCGCGATACACTGCCCCTTTCATAAGATCAGTGTAGTGATATCCAAGTTGAAATGTGTTTCCCACTTCAATTCCTCGTCCTTCTATGAGACGGCCACCATGTTCTGCATAATCTCCTGATTTTGCCGTAGTAATATCTGCAAGTAGTTCACATGTAAAGTCCCTTCCATAATTTACATTTACAGAATCGGTCATTTCTTCCTTCTGCCCTCCAATCAAATTTTTTGCATCTTTTAAAATAATATCTCCAATATATCGCGCTCCCTTGTGTCCCCAACAATGTACATATCCGTGCTTTGTTCCTAATGCGATAAGATCAGCATCTTCCGCCGGTTCCAGTTGTCCCACCGCATGCAACACGTGCTCGAGTTTATTTTGATTCACTTCTAAATCACCGGTTACAACAGCAATAATAATTTCTCCGTTTACACGATTTTTATACACTACATTCTTCAAAAAATTATTCTTCTCTTTTTTATAGTGTTTTACATTATCATCCATCGTCTGCACCCACTCCGGCTGGCCAATAATCTGAAACGGCAGCATCGCTGCCCCCATATTTGCTGGATTTCTCTTGAATTTTGCAACATCCTCATGCGCGGCGTACGTCTTATCTTCGGTAATAAAATATTTACTCTCGCCAATATCTGATTCTGAAATAAATTCATGGCAATATTCCCCTCCGATATACCCATTATCTGCCTCGACAACTGTAGTTGAAAGTTCCATGCGTTCGAAAATTCTCGTGTACATCTGTTTCATTTTTTCGTATTCACTCTTAAAATTTCCTTCATCTCTATGAAATGAGTACCCATCTTTCATAATAAATTCGCGAACACGCAATAGCCCCCCGCGTGCGCGAAGCTCATCGCGAAATTTTGGAGAAAATTGATATAAATGAAATGGGAGGTCTTTATAACTCAACTCATATTTTCGAACTAAGTCGACAAACATTTCTTCGGCAGTGCCACCGAGCGCAAACTCTGACCCCCGTCGATCTTTCACTTTCATAAGTTCAAACCCAGTTGTGTTTGTGCGGTTTGTTTCTTTCCATAATTCCACCGGATGTAAAATTGGTGAAACCATTTCTTGTGCTCCTCCCTTATCCATCTCATCTCTAATTATTGCCATTATCTTCTGCTGCACTCTCTGTCCGATAGGAAGAAAATAATAGCGCCCCGCAACAGACTCTTGAATATATCCCGCCTGCTTCAAAAAACGCGCAGAAATAACCTTATCCTCTTCGGAAAAGGTCTTTGTGGTCTTCAAAAAATAACGTGATTGGCGCATGTATTTATCATTTGTATCCTACCAAAACCAGGCCCCCGTGACAACTTGTGCCCTAAATCAACAAAAATTAAAAACAAAGGGACCGGAAATTAAAAATTCCAGTCCCAAAATTAATACTACTTGCGAACACCAAGGAAACGAGAATTGACAGACCAGTCATCGCCGAACCAAAACAGATCCAGCTCACGCAAACCAAAGCAGAGCACAGACACGTGACGATTGCCATAGGAATTAAGCCAAGATTGTCCGAGAGCAACAATAATAGATTTCCCATCCCAGTTCTTGAGAGCCCACTTTAATTGCTCTCGTGTGGTTGCGGGGCGAAAGTTTTCTTTATTCATCTCCGCAATGACACTTTCTGAAGACATGGTCTTTCTGAAGTGGAATTCTTTGTATTCCTTTTCGGTTTCGATCAAGTCTTCTGGTTGAACGGGGAAGTTTGTTTCGTTGATGTTTTCGTTTACCCAGTCGAGTTTTAATGAGGTGATGAGATCAGAAAGAGATCGAATTATTTTTTTCGTTTCATCAACAACTATTTTTGTTTTGGAAAAGATAAGTTCTGCAAACTCCTTTGCTCCATCAGGAGAAGAAATGAAACTGTATGTCATTTCCTCATTTCCACCGATCTTTTTCAAAAATTTGAATACATTAGATAAAAATTCAATAAACAAGGTAAGTGCGGAAATAATTGCAATACTAGATTTTTTACTACGTCCCATGATATACCTCTCATATTTGTGGTCATTCATCGCTTCTGGGACTATCCCAAAAACATCAAATAACCGTTATTAATTTGCTCTTCTATTATAGCACAAACCACAAAAATGTCAATATTACAACATCGCAAGTCGTGAGATTACTACTTAAACAGTTTTGTCACATCCTGAAACGTCACAAAAAGCATAAGTGCAATTAGAAGAAAGAAACCCGCCATATTTATATATGATTGTACACGAAGTGAAACGGGACTCCCTTTTATTTTTTCAATTGCAAGGAGAAGCACGCGTCCCCCATCGAGTGCGGGAAACGGCAATAAATTTAATACCGCCAAATTTATCGAAATAAGCGCGAGCAATTGAAGAAAATATACAAAACCGATATCGGCCGCTTGTTTTGCAATCACCACAATCCCCACGGGACCCGCAACATTTTTTACCATTCCTGGTGCAGAAAATATTTTTACAATGAGATCAAAAAATCCAATGGTCGTCATTCGTATGATATCCCATGTGTACGTTGCTCCATACCACAAACTTCCAAAAAAACTTTTTCGTTCAACGCCCGATTCCCCCAATCCCAATCCAAGCGAACCCTGTCCTTCAGGAGGATGTATTCTTCCTTGAAGCGTTTTTTCTATCACCTCCTTTCCCCTTTGTAGGGTAAGTGTTATGTTGTTTTCCCCCGCTTCTTTTACAAGGCTGATAAAATCTTTAGTTTGAATGGGATCCTCAAGTGTTTTTGTGCTATAGGTAGCTTTTACAATAAAATCATTTGCTTTTATATCTGCTATTGCCGCTGGAGAATTTGAAGATACATCAATAATGGTAAGTTTTGTCGGCACCCCCACCATAAACACAGCACTAAAAATAATCCATCCGGCAATGATGTTCATTGAAACGCCTGCCACCAGAACAATTACTCTCTTCCATATTTTCTGAGAAGAAAAATTTAACGAATCTTTTTTTATTTCATTACCCTTTTCATTCTCATCCCCATCTTCGCCAATTATTTTTACAAATCCGCCAAATGGAAGTGCATTCACACTATAGAGTGTTCCTTTATATTTTTTGCCAAAAATCCGGGGGGGAAACCCTATGCCAAATTCTTCGACACCGATTCCGAAAAATTTAGCACTCACAAAATGTCCAATCTCATGCACAAGTATGAGCACCGAAAGGCCCACAATAATGAGTACAATATCCATCCCGTTAATGATAAGAAACGCAATCGTTTCTGTACACTTTTTGTCTGTATGTGTCGTACCTTTCTTTTTTATTCTTCATAATTAAATGTAATCATAAAATTCCCATCTTCTGAAAAAAGTTATCATTAACGGGATCCATATGTTATTCTTGTATTTCCTTTATTTTCTCTTCAAGTAACCCCTCTATTTCCCCATTTACCCTGTCGGTTATTTTTTGAATATCTTCGCGTTCCTTAAATTTCTCATCTTCGGTGATTTCTTTTTCATCAAGACGCCTTTCAACATCTTTATTCGCCTCATCTCGCGTGTGGCGAAGTTCTATACGATATTGTTCCGATATTTTTTTCACGTGTTTTATAAATTCATCCCTCCGCTCCTTACTGAGTTCTGGAAGGAATACCCGCACGGTATTCCCCTCAACCTGTGGAGACAATCCTAATTGTGAAGATTCAATAGCTTTCGAAACAAGACCCACTGCCGATGAATCCCACACCTGAACGTGTAATTCGCGCGGAGGGGTCACCCCCACCGATCCAACATGTTTAATTGGAACAGACTGGCCATAATACAATACTTTAATATCTTCAATAAGCCCGGCACTAGGACGATTAGTGCGAATCCCCGCTATTTCTTTTTTGAATGTTTGAACGATTTCTTCTGCCTGTTTTTTAAATTCTTCAATCATATTTCTTATCAATTATATATTGTACACTTTTTAACTGGAGTTTGGGATTCGTATTATACCGCTTTACAAGCGAAAGCCGATTAAGAAGCCAAGAAATCTTTTTTGAATTCCTTATTCGGTCTTTTGCTCGAAGTTCAAAAATATTACGTTCAATTATATCCTCCACCGTCTCTTCCTCTTTCTTTTTTGTTCTTTTCTTTTCAATCAAATTCACTGCCCTCCCAATCCTCCCAAATGATTCTGCCGCTATTTCTTTTGCGCGTTTTTCCGAAACTTTATATTGCTCCATTACTATATGTTCCACTTCTTCATCTGAAAGACGTGGAAAATATTCTTTGGTAAACCGCGAAAGGAGAGGAGGAAAAAAAGATTCGGTATTTTGCGCAATAAAAATAAGCAATGCGTGCAGTGGTGGTTCCTCCACAATTTTCAAGAGAGCGCTTGCCGCCTCCTCGGTAAGCTCCTCAGCGCGATCAATAACCGCAATGCGTTTCGAAGAAACAAACGGTTTCTGAAATAAAAACTTCTTCACTATTCTCATTTCATCAATTCCAATAACCCCTTTTTCGTTCGGAGAAAAGACAGTCGAATCAATAAGGGGTTTTTCTGAAACAGCGAATTCTCCAGACTCGAGAAAATTTGCAAACATAAGCGCAAACGTCTTCTTCCCTACTCCCTCATCTCCAAAAAAAAGATATGCATGCCTCAGCACATGATCTTGCGCAAGAGTCATAAATCGATCGCGCTTATCTTCATATCCAAAAAACATAAAAAATTACGATCTCTTATTTAAGAGCGTTCTCTTATAGACATCCAAATGATTCAAAATAATTGCTGTTCCCTTTGCAACACAAAAAATCGGTTCTTCTGCAACATATGCGGAGACACCAAGGGAACGTTTCAAAAATTCATCTAAGTCTCTTAACTGTGAACTTCCTCCAGAAAGAATAATTCCTTTTTCCATAATATCAGCGGCAAGTTCTGGTGGGGTTACATTAAAAACGGACTGTATGGAATTCACAATATCCACAAGATGAGCATTAATTGCCTCTGCCACCTCGTTCGAATTTATATTTAAGTCTTTTGGCAACCCAGATGAAAGGTCCCGCCCACGTATTTTCATTTCTGTTTTTGTGCGATTAGGAATGGCAGTACCAATGTTGATTTTTATATTTTCCGCAGTTCCTTCTCCAATTGCCAATCCATATTTTTTCTTTATATATTCAGTAATTGATTGGTCAAATCTATTTCCCGCAACACGAAGACTTGCCCATGCCACGATTCCTCCCAATGAGATAACCGCAACCTCCGTGGTTCCTCCTCCGATATTTACAATCATATTGCCTTCTGACGAATGAATTGGAATTCCAGCACCAAGTGATGCAAGAAGGGGTTCTTTTACCAAATAGACATCTTTTGCTCCTGCTTCTTTTGCGGCATTCATGACCGCGCGATATTCAGTTGAAGTAATTCCCGCAGGAACCGAGATAACCACTTCTGGATGAAAAATATTAAAATTCCCAATGCTTCTTGAAATAAAATAATGGAGCATTGCTTGCGTCACATAATACTCGGCGATTACTCCATCTTTTAATGGCTTATATGTCACAATATCATCGGGCGTTCGTCCCACCATTTCCTTCGCCTCCGCGCCAACTGCAAGCACGGCATTATCGGGTTTTCGAAGCGCGACAACCGTCGGCTCATTAATAACAATTCCCTTGTCGGGTAAAAAAACGAGGGTATTTGTTGTGCCAAGATCTATACCTATTTTTCTTACAAACATGTTCAATGTTTCTCTTCTTCAATACTCTAATATCGAAACGGAGTAAAATCAACCCCATAGTAGAAGTTTAATTGTGTGATCACAATTTTCAGACCGTATATACCAAAATAAATCTTTTATATGATTGAGAAAAGGTGCAGGATTTGCAGATCCATCTTTAACATGATATACCGATAAGGATCATTATTGCGAAAAATGGAAAAGAAAAGAAGAAAAATATTATATTACACGTTCATTGCTATATTTATATTAGGAAGTGCATATCTTATCATCATCACGCAGGGACTCACTATTGATTGGAAAAAACTCACGATAACTAAAACCGGAGCGGTATACATCCGCTCAACTCCATCAGACGCGGAAATTTATGTCGATAACAAACAATATAAATCTGAGGATGGAATTATAAACAAGGGAACGCTTATAAAAAACCTAAAGTCGGGAACATATGAGGTTGTTGTCAAAAAAGACGGATTTTCTCCATGGATAAAAAATATCACGGTGGAAAAAGGCGTAGTTTCTTCTGAAAGTTTCATAAGACTCTGGAAAACGGATCCAGAGACAGAAAAAATCGCTTCAAGTTCAATAAAAAACTTTTGGGTTACTAGCGAAGGTATCATTCTACAAGATAACACAGGTGATATACGTATAGATAACAACATTATAAGGGGAATTAATGTGATCAGTTATTCAATAACAACGGGGGGGATAATAACAAAAGACAAGAATAACACTCTTTTTTTTGTTGATATTGCCGATCCGAATACTGCGATAAACATTCAAGAATTATTTAATTCCCTAAAACAACGCGAGCTAAAACTTCCCGGAACGGTAAAGATTCTGACTGCACTTCCCCATCCGTTCAGCCACTCCAAAATAATTGTTGCAACAAAAACATCGCTTTATATCATTGATCTAAAAAAAATATCTATTGAAAAGATACTTGGAGTGGAACATATTGATGAAGTTTTTTCAGATGATACTCGCGTATTTATAAAAGATGCACAAGGAAACATCGCTATGGTAAACCTTCTTATCAAAAACGAACCGGAAATAATGTATGCCTCTTCAACTGAAATGCATATTCCCGTGTTAAACAATTCATATTTACTATTTATAGGGGAACAAAACACTCTTTTTATATACAACCGCGTCACCAAAGATATTTCGACGATTGCAAAAAATGTAAAATATTTTTCTCTCAGTCCTGAAGAAAAAAGGGTGGGTGTTGTATTTGAAAACGGGACACTCGGAATAGCATATATCACTGATTACTCCGGTAATATACAAATAAAAAAGGGAATGTTTATTCCACTTCTATTAAATGGCAGCGCAAAAAATATAAAATTCGATTCACTTGAATGGCTTCGGGGTTTCCAGAACTATATTGTTGCACTCGCAAAAGACAGCGTATGGGCCATTGAGACGGACGAAAAAAATCTACAAAATGCTGTGTTACTATCTCAAAATATAAAAAAATACATTATACAAGACAATTTCTACTTTCTTGATATAAATGGAGAGTTAAGAAGAGTTACGTATTAAACTATCTTACACAAGTACCCGAATTTACTTCCTTTTCGGGAATAATAAGCGCAAAACGTTCATCATCTCCTGCAGCAAGCAACATCCCCCTGCTTTCTTCTCCCATAAGTTTCCTTGGCTCAAGATTCGCCACAATAACGATGTATTTCCCCACAATTTCTTCGGGAGTATATTGTTTTTTGATACCCGCCACAATCTGACGCGATTCTCCTCCTACATCCAAAGAAAGTTTTATAAGCTTTTCGGATGTGGGTATTGCTTCGGCGGCTACTATTTTGGCAATACGTAAATCCAGTTTTTCAAAATCCGAATACGTAATATTCTGTTTTTGTCCGTTATTATCCATAAATTATTTTCATCAGTATATCGCACATTTTTACCAGATACAATCATAAGAATCCCTCCAATCTCAGTAAATTTAAAATTCTTTTTACCGTTTTCTCATCAATGTTCGTTTTTTTTGAAATAAAAGATGATATGGTCTTTCCATATAAAAGCACGGCTTTCAAAATCTTCCCGCGAAGTTCGCGTTCCGATCCTTTAAAAATATTCTGTTTTTTATAATGCCTGCTTCTTGTGTTTGGATTTTCTCTTTCAACCTTCCCTAAAAATGCCCCATAATCCATGAGTGCATAATACCATTCTCTTGGATTTTTTTTATCGATTGTTGCTTCTATATATGCCAATATTTCTTTGTCTGAAACCTTGTCTCGTAAGGCAAAAAAACAATGGATATATACCCTCCGTATATTCGTTTCTATAAATATTGTAGGAATATTAAATGCAAAGGCAGAGATGGCTCCTGCCGTTGCCTGACCGATCCCAGGAAATTTCTCCAACGTTTTCACATCGCGGGGAAAATGACCGTTATATTTCTTCGCAATAATTTCACTTGTACGTTTTAAAAATAATGCACGGCGGTTATATCCCAGTCCCTGCCACGCACACAATATACTTGCTATTGGCGCATTGGCGAGAATATGTATTGTAGGAAATAAAGAAATAAATTTTTCATATTTTCCCCTGACCCGTTCTGTCTGCGTTTGTTGGAGCATCATTTCCGATACAAGAATAAAATATGGATTTTTCGTTTTTCTCCATGAAAAATCTCTTTTGTTCTTTCTATAAAACTCCCAAATTTTTTTCCTAAATAAATCTATATCTTTCTTCTTTATTGTGTCCATAATAAAAGAGATCGGATACGCCGACCTCTTTAGAGTAGCATAGAGAACATATGAGCTCTATGATTGTGGAATAATCGGAGGTTCTATTACATTTTTTTTCGTACTAACACCAAAAACAGTGTATAAAAAACAAAATCCCGTCATTGAAGTAATAATAAGAAGTAATCCTATAATAAAGAGAACAATAGATAACACTTGATTTGTCGCATAGAGGGATACCCCAAGATAAATAAGAACGAGTCCAAGAATACCCCGGACAATCTTATCTACGGTTCCTATATTTTTTTTCATATAAGTTTTATTTATGAGATATGCAAATAATTAATAGATACGACCTTTTATATTGGTAAGTATATCACAAAGCCCCCATGTATGTGGGGGCTTTGTACTATCCGCGAACAGCAGTCGGCGCGGCGCCTCTATTTCTTTTTCTTCTTTACAACTTTCTTTACTTTCGTGGCTTTCTTTTTCATTTCAATTATATTAATTTTTTAATGTTCGACCTTTTCATATGTCATCCGCGGTGACATATGATACGCAATATAAAATTATGTAACGTGTCGCATTCATTCAAAGCAGAAAATACTTCCTACTTTCAGTGTAGCAAAACAAAAAATAATTTTTTGTGGATAACTCAAGATTTTTGAAAATTTTTTAATTCCTCAAAAATTTTTCCAAATCTTTTTTAGATACGAGTTCTTGTTTTTGTATTTCCTCTTTTATCATTGAACGCACCATGTCTTCAATCGCTTTTTTGTTTCCACTCACCTCTTTCATCAGCTCCCCCAATTGGTCTGGATTCATCCCCTTCATCATTTCTGACATCATTTTAAATTGATCAAACATGTTATTCTTCAGTAATATCAACAGATTTCACTACGACTGGCATTTTCGGCTTTGAGAGTTCTCCACCAGTATTTGGAATAACCTCTGCATCCGCAATCTTATCCACCACATCAAGCCCGGACACTACACTTCCAAAAATCACATAGTTCTTAGGAAGTGAAACATCACTATGCATAATGAAAAACTGACTTCCGTTCGTGTTCGGTCCCGCATTTGCCATCGCCACGGTCCCTCGTGTGTATTCACCTTGAAATGGCTCATCATTAAATTTATATCCGGGACCCCCGGTACCGTTTCCTAATGGATCTCCACCCTGAATCATAAATCCCTTTATTACCCGATGAAAAATGGTTCCATTGTAAAATCCTCTCCTTGCAAGATATACAAAATTATTCGCGGTTATTGGGGTTTCTTTCGTGCGTAAGAGAATCGCTATATCCCCAGAATCGGTGTGGAGTATGGCGGTATATTTTTTCTGCATGTCAATCTGCATTGTTGGGATTCCTACTTTTTTTGTTTCTTGTTCCATATTAATTTCTTTGTTTCCCATATTTGTCGACCCCAGTAACTCTGTTTTGGTTGTGTCGCTTTTCTCTTCAACTTGAGAGAATGGGTTTTTAAACACTCCCAATGCAAAAAGCACAACAACACACACCAAAAGAATACTAAATATAAGAAAAGATATTTTATTATTCATATAAAAATAATATCACAGCCTTATATATAGTTAAAGATAAGTTTTTTTATATTTCTTATAGAACGCGTGTTTCAAAAATTCGGCGCATACAAGATAAGCAATAACAAGCCCGCTCAACGTAACAAGAACATTAAGGGGAAGTGGAGAAAAAGAAAATAATTTACCAATGGAAATATACGGTAATATCCACGCAAGGATAAAAAGGAAAAATGTATTCAAAAATAGAATCTTACTCGGAGCACTTTGAAAAAATGGAATTTTCTTCGTACGGATAATATAAATAACAAATATTTGCTCGGCAAGTGATGCTAAAAACCATCCTGTTTGGAACTGCGATCCCGAAAAATGGAATACAAAGAGGAGTATGCCAAAAGTAACAAAATCAAAAAAAGAACCGAGAAGTCCAAATATCACCATATACCATTCAACAAAGCGCATATCCCACTTTTGTGGTTTTTCTATATCCACTCTATCAACAGAATCTGTCGGGAGCCCAAATTGCGACGTATCATAAAGAAAATTATTCAGTAAAATTTGCGTTGGGAGCATGGGAAAAAATGGAAGAAAAAATGAAGCACTTGTCATCGAAACCATATTTCCGAAATTCGAACTGAGCCCCATCATGATATACTTCATCGTGTTTTGGAACGTCTTCCTTCCCTCTATCACCCCGTCATGAAGTACCCGAAGACTTTTGCGAAGCAAAATTATATCGGCTGTCTCTTTTGCTATATCGACGGCATTATTTACTGAAATACCCACATCGGCTGCACGAAGTGCCGGCGCATCATTGATTCCATCCCCTAAATATCCTACCGAATTCCCATCGTTTTTAAGGGCTAAAATAATTTTCTCTTTTTCTATAGGAGAAATCCGAGCAAATATAGTATTCCCATGGACGCATTTGAGAAACATATCAGCGTCCATCTTTTCCAACTCCCTACCAGTGCACGTTCCTTTCATCGGAATATCAAGATCGCGACATATCTTTTGTGTCAATATTTCACTATCACCAGTGAGAATTTTTATTTCCACACCAAGCGCTGAAAGGTCTTTTACCGCTTCCCTTGCGGTAAGTTTTGGAGGATCAAGAAATACGGCAAACCCGAGAAATTGCATATCCGATTCATCTTCCTTTTTATACTCTTCTTTTTTTTGAACATCTTTTACAGCAACCGCAAGCACACGAAATCCCTCTCCGCTTAGTTTTGTAAACTGCTCAAATATTCTTTTTTGTGACTCATCATCTATCTTGCGTGATGCTTGATTTATAACGTAAGAACCGGAAATGTGTAATATATCTTCTGGGGCACCTTTCGTAATACATATCCTTTTCTTGTTTTCTTCCACAATAATCGAATCTCTTTTTCTTTCGAAATCAAACGGAATTTCATCGATTTTTTTAAATGTATCAATATTTACTTCTTTATACATTTTTATAGCCGCATCAAGCGGACTTTTAATGCCGGTATGGAAATAGCTACTCAAATATGAATAAAGAAATATGTGCTCTTCTGGATTTCCAAATCCATCCATATATTTCATAAGTACAATTTTATCTTCCGTAAGCGTCCCAGTTTTATCCGTACAAAAAATATTCATTCCTCCAAAACTTTGTATGGATGATAGTGTCTTTACCACAACATCTTTTTTTGCCATACGGATTGAACCCCTACTTAAAGCAACCGTCATAATAATAGGAAGAAGTTCCGGGGTAAGTCCTATTGCAATTGCGATGGCAAATACAAAAGAATTAAACGCCCCGCGTCCAAGAAGTGTATTTCCTAAAAACACAAGCACCACAAGGGCAGTGGTGATTCGAAGAATGAAAAAACTGAATCGTTTTATCCCTTTTTCGAAGTCGGTTTCCGGCTGGCGCGCTTGGAGATGTTCCGCAATTTTTCCAAACTCACTTGATTTTCCCGTCGCAGTAACTTCAATCACCGCATATCCAGTCGTCACGCTTGAACCAGAAAAAACACGTTTTTCATCTTCAAAAATCGACTTCTCCACTTCTTTTCCCTTATTCATTTTTTGTATAGGAAGAGATTCACCGGTAAGAGTTGATTGATTTACAAAAAAATCATTTGCTTCAATTATTATACCATCGGCTGGAATGATATCCCCCGCCGAAAGAAATATAATATCACCGGGAACTATTTCTGATATCTCGATTTCTTGCTTCTCCCCTTCACGCATAACTGTCGCTGTTGTTTTTACCTTCGAAATAAGTTTCGCAATTGCCTTTTCAGATTTATACGTATTCACAAAATCAAGGACTCCGGAAATAACTACCATTACGAGTATAATAGACCCGTTTGTTTTTTCTCCTAAAAAAAACGAGATAATTGCTGCACTAATAAGAATAAGAAGAAGTGGACTTTTAAACTTTTCGATAAAAAGGGTAAAAGCATGGGCGCGTTTCTTTTTAAGAAAAACGTTTTTTCCATATTGTTTAAAACGTCTTTCTACTTCATCTAGGGTAAGCCCGTGTATATTCTTCTCAAGAATAAAATCCATTATATATATTCTAGCTTATTTAAAAATAAAATACTTCCTAAAAAGATCCAAATATAAATTTTAAAAACCCTCGATTGTATATCGAGGGTTTTTAAAACTATCTTTTTCTCCACTGTTGTGGTCTCCTAGCTTTTCTGCTTCCAAATTTCTTTCTCTCTACCATACGAGGATCACGTTTCAGATACCCAAGCGCTTTCAACTTGCTTCGTGTTTCTGGATGCATGGACACAAGAGCACGAGTAATTCCCAGACGAAGTGCTTCCGCTTGAGAAAAAATACCCCCACCCTTTGCATATGCGGTTACACGATACACTTCTTCAGTCTTCATAAACGGAGAAATGATTGTTTTCCTCTGCTTTTCAATTGGAAAATATTTTGTAAACGGAATATCATTTATGACAATATCATATTTCCCTCCGTGTTTTTCTTTTGTTTGATATAATCGAACACGCACAATGGACGTTTTTCTTCGCCCCACCGTTTCGGTATATCTCTCCTTTTCTTTTTTCACTACTTCTTTTTTTTCTTTTGTAACTGTCTTTTTCTCCATAATAATTAATTTTCTATAATAAGACGCCTCATTCGTTTTGCTCGAAGCTTATTTTTAGGAAGCATCAAATTCACCGCATGGCGAAGTATCCATGCTGGATCTTTTTTAAATACATCAGCATATTTCTTTTCTTTCAAATGTCCCAACGGCCCTGAATGTTTATAATATATCTTTTGATTCGCCTTTCTTCCACTTACGGAAAGCCCGTTAATATTTTTTACAATAACCCTGTCATTTCCTGAAAATTTCGGATTATATGAAGGATATATTTTCCCCTGCAAGATTGATGCTACTTCAGTAGAAAGTCTTCCTAATTTTTTAGTTTTTGCATCTATAATGTGATCTGCCATAATTATACAAATTCAATAGTTGCCATTTTTGCCGCATCATGCTTTCGAAGTGTAAGATGTTTTACAATTCTTGTGTATCCCCCTTTTCTTTCTTTATATCGTGGAGCAATTTCATGATACATTTTATATGCCGCTTTTTTGGGTAATTTTTGCATGAGTGCACGGAGTGCCGAAACGTTTTGCTTCTTTCCATAACTCACAAAACGCTCTATTTGAGGACGAATCGCTTTTGCACGAGCTTCTGTCGTCTTAATTCGTTCCTTCATAATCAAATTCTGCACGAGTATTTTCGTAAACGCCTTTCGCGGGCCACGTTTCAAGCCAAATTTTTTAGTTTCACTTAAATGCCTCATAATAATACATCAATCTACTTCTTACTTTTCTTTTCTTTCTTCTTTTCTTCATTATCTACAAGCGTGGTCGGAGTTACCTCAACGGTTAACACCTTCTCAAAATGATCTTTCAAGATACTTGCCGCTTTATGTATTGCTTCTGACGGAGTAATTGATCCGTCGGTTTCGATTTCAAGTTTTAGTCGGTTATAATCGGTACGATCGCCGACACGCATATTTTCCACCTCGAATGAAACGCGTTCAACCGGAGAAAACGCTGCATCGAGTACAATCGTTCCCACAAGTAACCGTTCTAAACGTCTTGTTTCCGAAGGAACATATCCAAGTCCTTTTTCCACAGTAACTTCCACTTCAAGATCCGCATTTTTTTTTGTAAGCGTTGCAAGATGCACTTCTGGATTTACTACTTTTGCAAGTGGAGTTGATTGAATATCTCCTGCAGTTACTTTCTCCTCCCCTTTTACCTTTAACAAAAGTGTTTGTGGCTCATCTGCAAAAAAATGAAATTTCACTTTCTTCAAATTAAGCATAAATTCAACAATGTCCTCCGTCATGCCAGGCAATGTTGAAAATTCATGATTCACTCCCTTTATTTTTATTTGTGTAATTGCAGCCCCAGGAAGCGACGATAATAACACACGACGCAATGCATGCCCAATTGTTGTTCCATATCCCGTATAAAGCCCTTCAATATGAAACACACCGACATTTCCCTTTTCTGAGATTTTTTTAATCTCGACTGACTCACTCACGCGTGAATATTGCATATAATTTATCTTGAATAAAATTCTCCGACGATATTTACATCAAATGGCAACTGCGATTGCCCCGGATCAAAATTCTTTACACATTCCCCCTTTAACTCCTCTGGAAAAAGCTTCAACCATTCTGGAGAGGAATATTTCTTTAACTTTAGCTGAATTTCTTCGAAGAGCTTAAGAGATCGAGATTCGGGACGAATCGATATGATGTCCTTTATCCTAACACGAAACGATGGAATAGTCACTTTTCTTCCATTTACCAACACATGGCCATGCGAAATAAGCTGACGGGAAATACGTGGAGATGCAGCGAAACCAAGAAGAAAAACGACTCGATCAAGACGATGTTCAAGAACCTGCAAAATCTTTTCTTTTCTATTTGAAGACTGAAATAATTTTGTCATCTGGCGGTTTGTTAACCCATATAAAAACTGAATTTTTTGTTTTTCTTGTAGCTGCTTCCCATATTCAGAAACCGTGTGCCGTCTTTGTCCATGCTGACCAGGACGAGTGGGACGACGCACCATGACACATTTTGGAGAATTACACCGTTCAGCTTTTAAGAAAAGTCTTACACCGAGTGATCGTTCTTTTTTTTCCGTAATTTTTTTCATCCCGTTAATAATAGGAAACGTTTACGTTTCCGTACGTTTTTTCTGTAAATTTCGTCTTTTTTGTTTTTTGTGTATTTAACATAATGTCATTTCATAATTCCGTCAATGATATAAAAACTATTATTAACGGGACTCATAAATAGATTTTATACTCTTCTTACCTTCGGAGCACGCGGACCGTTATGTGGAATTGGGGTTACATCCTTAATTGAAAGGATGTTAAACTTTTTCGCTGCAAACGTACGTACCGCGGAATCTCTTCCTTTTCCAACGCCACATATGAATACATCAACATTAAACGGACCGGTTTTCTCCAACTTTGCTGAAATTGCTTCCGCAACCTTTGATGCAGCAAATGGGGTTGCTTTTTTAGGACCAGAAAATCCTATCGATCCAGAAGACATCCATGCAACGACATTTCCAACTTCATTCGTCACAGTAATAATAGTGTTATTATAAGATGCATTAATGTAAATCCTCCCTCGTTCAATTTTATGTTTCCCCCCCTGACTCGCTTTTCTTTCGGTCGTTTCTTGAACTTTTTCTGATTCTTCTATTAACTGCTCTTTTGTTTTTTGTATAACTTTTTTCTTTCCCATAATAAATTCCGTATTGATTGTAATTACTACTTCAATTCAACTTTCCTCTTTCCGCTTCCTGCGGTTTTTCTTACATTTCCCCGAACAGTCCGAGAATTTGTTTTCGTCCGCTGGCCGCGAACCGGAAGACGCCGCGCATGTCGCATTCCGCGATATGCTTTTATATCTCGTAATCGACCCACGTTCTGACGAATTGCTTGGCGCAATTCTCCTTCGATTTTATATTTTTTTTCAATAGCTCCCTGAATCTTACTAATTTCATCTGTGGTAAGACTTTTTGTCGGTTTATTTAGATCAATTTTTACTGACTCAAGAATTTTTTTCGATAAAAATGGACCAATTCCATAAAGGTAGGCCAATGAGACAACTATTTTTTTATTATCTGGTATATTTACTCCACTTACACGCATATTGTTTATTTATCCTTGTCTTTGTTTGTGTTTCGGATTTTTTTTACAAATGACATACAACTTGCCGTTCCTTCGGACGATTTTACAATGCTGACAAATCTTTTTTACTGATGCACGAACTTTCATTCTATGAGAAACAGATCGTGATTAAACGAACTGGTTTATACTTTCTTTAATTACGACTTGTATTTTTTGCATTTTATTTTTATCCCATCAGCAATCGCGATTTCTAATGGGATGCATACCTCAATTATAATCTCCTCACAATTCTTCCTCGTCGATCATTTACATTCGGCATCTCAAGCGATACGCGATCTCCCGGAATAATGCGGATGTAATTTATTTTTAACTTCCCCGCGAGATGCCCAAGCACTTCTCGTTCTTCTTCTTTCCCTTCTTCATTTTTTACCAGAATCTTTACTCGAAAAACGAGACCGGGTAAGGCCTCAACGACAATACCATCAATCCGGACGAATTTTGAATTGTGTGACATTAACAGATACATTTTTAACAAAACAGCGGGAAAAGTCAACCCCGTAGTGCCTGCCTGCGGTAGGCAGGAAAACTCGATTGTGAAAAGATGGATTTTCTGAATTTTATCTAGTTAATGCATACAATGCATAAAGAATGAAATGCCTACAAATACAGCCACGAAGTGGCTTATCGAGTTTCTACTCACGGGGTCAATCCCGCCGCTTAAAAAGTGGCGGGATTGGGTACATCATAAGCCGGATTCTGTTTATACGATAATTTATCTAGGTCCTTGATTACTCTCGGACTCAAGCGATTCTCCACCTCGCGCAGAGCGCGAGTAACTTACAACTTACAACCCACAACATACAATACATAGAAAAAATCTTCGTTGTTGGTCGTTAGTCGTTTGTTGTCAGTTACTTGTGCTCCGCACAAGATAGCACGATCTTGCACTCATGTAAGGATTTAGCCGTTTCACCTCCGCTTTTTTATCCCTATAGCGAAGTTAGACCTTCTAGCTTAGGATTGGGTCTCTCCAACTCTTGCGCGCTGGAGCGTCACTGCTCGCACCTCTAAGGTTTCCCTCGATGGGTGTTACCCACTACACGTACCCCTCAATAAATTCGGGGTTGAGTGTCCGGACTTTCCTCTCCGATGTTACATCGGAGCTATCGTTTGATGTACCAAAATAATTAAAATTGACTTATAAGAGTGTGTCAAGTGCTTGATTCACTAATGTATCCGCTTCCTTATTTTTTTCTCTCGGAACGTGAACAAAGCTCACTTTTTTAAAATCTTGCATAAGATTCCACACATCGATAAAAAGTGGTTTCAAATCCTCATCCTTTATTTTATATTTTGCGCTTATTTGATTCACTACGAGTTCGCTATCTGACCGAATTTCGATTTCCGTTTTTTCACACTCATTACCCCCGAGTAACTGCTTCGCTTTTTTTAACCCAAAAATAACCGCTTTGTATTCAGCAACATTATTTGTCGTTATTCCAATTTGCTCCCCATATTCTTTTGTAAAATTGGGAAATACCACCCCAATTGCTGCCGGTCCAGGATTCCCTCGCGCCCCTCCGTCCGTATAAATGACGATTTTTTCTTTATTTTTCATGGTTTTAAATTTCTAATCTTTCGTTTTCGGTTTTTTGTCTTTTGTTTTTACCATCTTCCATGGTTTTTTCCCGTTTTTTATTACGAATCCCGACGCGCTCTTATGCCCTCCTCCACCGTATTTTTGTGCAATCTTCGATACATCAATTTTCCCATCGGCACGAAGAGATACTTTTAATTCTCCTCTTCTTTCATGCCACACAATTGAAAACGGCTGTTTTTTTAAACAAAGATTGTGAGCAATTTTATCCACAATGTTACTTAGAGAAGAGTTCACTGCATACACCTTTTTTCTCTCAAAAAGAACAAGGTCTGCTTTTTTTATTAGGTCGGCAACTATTTTATCCTCATATTTTTGTAAAAGCATCCCCCGTTCATAATAAATTTTTTCCCAATTTCTTTTTTCAAGTTGATCCGCCATTTCCCCCCATGTTATAAAATCAGTTTTTTGCATATGGAGATATGGAATAATACTTCTTGTTTTTGGAAGTGAAAATTTCCATAAATCATAATCCTCAATATATTCCAAAAATTTCGGTACCTTCTTTTTTGGATGAAAATACCTCCATCCAAGCACGGCACCCGAATGATTATTATTAAATGTATTTTCGGGAAACGCCTCCGTGTCGTTTTTTCTACTCACGTGATGATCAAGTATCACAAGCGATTTGTTTTTCTCCCGTAATTTTTTTTGAACTGAAACCGGATAGCTTATATCAACCGAATATATCTCTTTTCCCTTTGGAAACTTTTCGGGAAGCGTATCGGGATCAACGGCAACGTATTCAGCTTTATTGCCAAATTTTTTCCATGCCGCCCATGCCCCTCCGAACCCATCCGGACAATTTTTGTGATATAACACTAATATTTTTTTCATCCCATTAGAAACAGATCGCGATCAAGCAACCCATAATAGGCTTTATTGCGACTAATTGTTTTGTTATATATCTCATAGTTGTTTTTTATTTTATATATATCGATTGCGCCTGCCTGCCGGTAAGCAGGGTTTCTAACGGGATTTATAATTATTTTTTTAACGCCTCAATTCCCGGTAATTTTTCTCCGGACAAATACGCAAGCATTGCCCCGCCACCCGTCGAGAGAAATATGTTTTTCGGTAGTTTGTAGTTGGTAATTAATAATTTGAGCGAAGCTATGGTCTCTCCTCCTCCAATTATTATCACAATTTTTTTGTTTTTATTTGCTAATTTTATAATAGTTTTCCACATTTCCGTCGTTCCAGAAGAAAATTTCTTTTTTTCAAAGAATCCCATTGGTCCACTCCATATAATAGTTTTTGCATCTGCGATGATATTTGTATATTCAGAAATAGTTTTTTGCCCGATATCCAAGATTCTACCTTCTGAATTTACAGTATCAACAGGAAGATGTATTTTTAGTGACGCAAGGTATGGCCGTATTTCTTCAAACGCTTTTTCATCCACAAGAGAAGTGCCAATTGATGCTCCTCGCGCCGCAAGACATGTGTTTGCTGCTCCCCCGCCAAAAAGAAATGAATCTGCATTTTTCCAAAAGAATTTTACCACCCCAACCTTGTCTGAAACTTTCATTCCCCCAATTAATATTACAAATGGATGTTTTGGACTATGTATTACCGTATCCAAATTCTCCAATTCTTTTTCGAGAAGCAAACCGCCATAAGAAGGCAAAAAACGAGTAATTGCGGAAACCGAAGCGTTCGCACGGTGACTCACCGCAAACGCATCATTCACATAAAAATCACCCAGTGAGGCAAGTTGTCTCCCAAATTCCATACTATCCATTTCTTCTTCTCTCCAAAAGCGCATATTTTCAAGAATAAAAACTTCATCTTTTGAATTTCTTATTTCCTCACTTATCTCCTGAATATCCGACCTGTCAATAAACTTCACTTTTTCCCCGATTTTTTTTGAAACAATATTGGAAAATGGCCTCAATGTATATCTCTTTTTCTCTTCGTCAGAAACTTTATATTTAAAATTCAGAATCCCCTGTCCCTCGGGATGCGGTCTTCCTCTATGACTCAATATCACTATTTTTACATGTTTCTTTCTCAGAAACTTTATTGTCGGAACAACCGACTCCACACGGAATAAATCTTTCAATGATTCAACATTTAAATCAATGCGCAAGAGGCACGTTGTTCCTTTCTTTATCAAAGTGTTACGTATATAAGTGACCATATATCCAGTATAAATAAAAAAACAAAAACCCCAAAATGTCTCCCATAAGGGTATGGCTTATTAAATTTCCATTAATAAGTGCAAACAAATTAATTAACCGAGATAAGTGGAACAAAATGAAAACCGAAATATCGTTTTTCTTCAAAATCCATTGTTCCTTTTTTATCCAAAACGACAATTGATTCATCCACCGGGGCTACAATACGGCCACCTATTTTCAATTGATCCTTCCATGCTTGAGGAATTGTAGGCGCTGCTGCAGCGGCGACAATTTTGTCATATGGGGCATGTTCCAGAAAACCCGTCGTTCCATCTCCTTCTTTAAGTAAAACAATATTTCTGCTTATGTAATGATATTTCTCTACATTTTGTCTTGCTGATTCAAACAACTCATGAATCCGCTCAACACCGAAGACTGATGGAGTGTGTTCTTCTTCTCCATATTCCCGCGAAATAATAAATGCGAGAAGTGCGGTCTGCCACCCAGAACCAACACCAATATCCAAAATTACATCTCCGATTTTCGGAGAAAGTAGTTCAAGCATAAATGCTACAGTAAGCGGTTGCGAAATTGTCTGATCAAACCCAATGGGAAGCGGTTCATTTGTGTATGTATATCGCTTCATATCTTCTGAGATGAAATCCACACGATCAACATAGGTGAATGCATCAATGATTGACGGTGTTTTTAAATACCCATCATGCACAAGTTCCCCGATAAGTTCTTCTTTTGTCATCTCCTCTCATTCTACACAATATCAGTTCAAATAAAAATCCGCCCTTTGTAAAAGCGGATTTTGGATTACATTTTTTTGTAATATGTAAGCGAATCAATCATTTTCTCGATATACGGAGAATATTTTCCATTTCGATAATCAACTGAATCTTCAGAAGGAAGAATCAACTGATTGTCTTTTCCTTTATACAATTTACTTACACACTTATAGTTTGTAAGAAATTGCCATGGAATAAATTCAACCGTAAAACCGTTTCGATTATCCACAACGAGAAGCGCGAACATTACAGTAGACATAAGTCCTCGAGCAAGTTCATATCCACTTTGAGTTGCGGCAGCAGGCAATTGAATAAGAATCTTTCCCGCTTCCTGATTCAACCACAGCGAATGCTTGTCTCCACCAATCAACACATTTATATCTCCCGCAGCATTTGCCATGTTGCTTACCCAGCGACGTGGTTGATCAACGGGTGTTCGTCCGCCTCCATATGGAAGCCACTGGTGCGTGTACGCAATTTTGAACCACTCATCTACCGTCTCAGCAAAATACGGAAAAAGAATTCTATCACCCATCGGATTCGTGGTACGAGCCATAATAATTCTACTTACCGTACTTGCAGTTTTGAGTTTTGGATTTTTTCCCGCCTTTCTCATTCCATCAATAAATCTTTGAAGTGCGGCCTCCATAAAATACAACGCATTTTGACCAGTTAGTGCATTACTCCAGATACCCCATTCATGATTCCCCTGCCAGAAAGCAACATCTTCCAGGTGTGGAGCATCGGTAATTAGCGGAACTAACAACTCATTTGTAAAGCGTTGTTGAGCATCAACCGATACCATCCGCAATGTTCTTGATTCTGCTGGAAATCCTGGATAGATAAACCCCTGAAGCCAATCACCATTTCCGCGTAACAATCTTGCACCACGAGTGTAGAGTAAATAATCAAGATATTTTATTACAAGTTCGGGCTGCATTGTTGGAGAGCCAAACTGAAGATCAGTGAGAACTCCAATAACAGTTTGTTTGTGCTTTTTGCCCTTCTCCCGATCAAGTAAATCCATAATCTTATCATTAAAGAATCTAAGACGGATTCTTCCATCGTTTTCAATTCCACCTTCAGTACAAACTTCAATTTCAACAGCCCCTGGTGTTGATGGATCTTTTCGGAATGTATTTTGCCTTAAGGACTTTGATTGAAGAACTCGTGTCACGAGGGTTTTTTTGCGGTGCATTGCCATATCAAGTGAATTCTGCATTCCAGGAAGACACATAACCCAGTGATTCTGGAAATATGTTCCATAAAACATCTCTTGATGTCCATCAAGCAACATCCATGGTAGTTTCTGATAATCACGAGACATGAAATGTCGCATAATTTTCTCTGAGGTAAAAAGCGGATCTACATATTGTGTTACATCACTAAAATTCGTGTTATGCACAAACTGTATAGTACGATCGCCAACTTTTAAAATCAGAGAATCGGGTGTAACAATTCCATGTTTTAAACCACCAAGTAACGCATTGACATCAACAACTTTTTCATAAATTTCAGGATACGGTTGTTTTGCGCGATTCAAAATGAGAATTTCCATGATAAGACGGTATTCGGACTTTTTAACTCCGATTTCCTTCCACACTTCTTTCGCATTTTTTAATGCGCGACGTACTCGATATTGATACGGTAAAATTATTTCAAACTGAATCTTCCGTTTTGTGTGATATTCGCGAATATTAATCCTTCGTTGCAATTCTGCAGTAAGACTTGTGTAATTCACGCCAAATGTCCAAGTTTTTCCCTCATTCAATTGCGCAATATCTGCATAATCTTCAGCAATACGAAGATCATCATCACCAAGCGCAATACAAACCGGACCTTTTGTTCGCTCATCAAGTTTATTAAGAAATTGCGATGCGGCGCTTATTTGAGATCCAATCTTATATAATTTTCGAGGTTGAACAAGCTCATTTTGACGCTTTACATTTCGCGCTGTGAATGTGCCTTGAACAAGACCGCTTACAATCGCAAAATCAGGTTCCGATTTGAGAAGGATCTTTTCCAAAAGGGCTACATCGGTATTTTGATTCCCAAAAAGAATTTCTGAGATAGTGAGAAATTTGAAGCTATCCTTAGAAAGATGATTTGATATATCAATCAACCTTATCTCCTTATCCTCATTGTCTTGAATGACCGCATTTCTTACTTCTGAAAGACTCTTAAACGGCTTTGAACGTTCTTCGTCTCTTATAAGAAATTTGTTTTCAAGTATGGTGATATCAAGAGCTTGAATTGATGTAGCATCAATACCAAATTCACTTCCCTTTTTAGTCAATAAATATTCACTGGTGTCTCGATCAATTTCCAATAATCCGCGTTCGGTAAGGTTAGTAAGATACGTAGAAAGAAATGCATTACTTACTTTTTCCTGACCATACAGCTGTTGTGCGAGACGACGCGTGGTAATAGGACCCATATGAAGAACATTTGCAATCCTATTTTGCTCTTCGGTCGAGATAAGCTTCATTAATTCCTTTGGGGTGTAGAAGTTTGGAGAATTGTTGAAAAACAAGTGATGCTCGCCAGGAATATTCACAAAGAAACCCTGCGCAGCAAGTTTTACCATAATACCACGAATGCTATCTTTGCTGCTTTTGATTACTTCAGCAACATCTCCGACACGTAACATACGTTTTGTTTTGTAGAGCTCATTCATACAATCCAAAACTCCTCTTTCGGCATCATTCAATGCGTCACGAAGCGTATCAAGCTCGACGCTCCCGACCATAGCGATTGCATCGCGAATCCCTTTAATACCGCCAGGGATTGCCGATTGAATCGTAAAGTACACAATATTTGTACTTCCCAGCTCTGGAAAATCCTTGAGCAATACGTCATATTTTTTCCTCTCACGGATTGTTTTTCGTACCGCATGAGTAAACTCTGCAAGACGATTTTCATCCCATAAACGGAAAGAGTATTTGGCATGATGGTGTTCTTTCACCAATTTAAGTCTTTTTGCCAATGATTTTGCAGAATTAATAAACTTTCTTTCTACTAAACGCTCTGGAATTTCTTTTGCCTTCTTTTGTTTTTCGTAAAGCGCAGAAAGTTTTTTCATCAACTCAAAATATGAAGGAGATCCCTCATATATTTGAATTAATTCCTTTTCATCAAAGATGATCTTTTTCATTACCTACCTCTATGTTTTGTTAATAAATTGCTGTCTTCATTATTATCCTCTTTCCCTAGGCACGTCAATAAAAAAACGGAGGAAACTGTCCTCCGATTATACACATCAGGATGAGCTTATTTTCTTAGAATTTGTGCGGCAAAATCGGGGTCTACTACATTTATCTCGACGCCCGTATCAAACTCAAATCCTGCAGCAATATTCCATACAGGACGTGCTTCCACGTGCCAATGAAATGAATTTTTATTCGCTGTTTTTTCGGACACTGGGGCCGTATGAATAAAAAAATTATAATCGGGATCCCCAAGATTTTTTTTCATTTTTCGAAGTACTTGCTGAAGAAGTTTTGTCACTGATTCCATCTCCACATCAAGTGTATTTTCAAAATATGCGGAATGTTTCTTGGGGAAAATTTTTACTTCAAACTCATGTCGCGATGCATATGGGGTAAATGCAATTGCATATTCGTTCTCAGCAATAATTCTTTTTTTGTATTTTTTCTCTTCGGCAATCATTGCACAGAAGACGCATTTTTTATTCCGCAAAAAATAATTACGCGCACCATGAAGAGTTTGTAGAATACGCGAAGAAACAACCGGAATACCAATCATCTGATAATGGGGGTGAAATATCGATGCGCCTGCAGTATGTCCCCAATTATGAAACATGGAAATGTATTGAATATTTTTGTCTTGAAAAAGCATAAGATACCGATCACGGAATGCAGAAAATACTCTGAACGCTTCCATACTCGAAAGCTCCGGAAAATTTTTCTTATGATCACGAGTCACAATAAGATCATGATGACCTACTCCCGGGATGAGTTCAAAAAATTTCGATGTATAATGGAATGCTTTTTTTTCGGAGTGCGTCACCGCAGGATATTTATTTTTAAGCACTAAAAGATCCCAATCCATCTTTATGTCTCCTTTTTTTGTCCGTGTGTATCCCAAAATGATATGTTCGTCGATATTTTTAAATGGGTGCTCAAAACGACACGTATGAAATGGCGCAACTTTTCTTTTTTCTTTCTTTTTTTTGAAATCACCAGGTTTTTTCGCTCTCCCCGGAACAAAAAGAATCCAATCGCCAGACACCGTATCCCTCCTAAATTCAGAATGCCACATAAAAATTAATTTTTTTCCAATTTATACTGTTTTCGCCATAACCACCATCTGATTTTTATAACCTCGAGAAGCGTCGAAATATATGCGCTTAAGCTCACTTTTGAACGAAAATCATTCACCCAACGCACCGGAATTTCTTTTATCCGATATCCCATCTGCTTTGCAAGCACAAGCACTTCCACATCAAACCCCCAACGATCAATTTTCATAAGGGGAAATACTTTTTCCGTTACCTCTTCAGAAAAACATTTGAATCCACATTGTGTATCCTGTATTCCCCAAAGCACCACCATCTGTATAAATAAATTTCCCATCTTTCCCAATATCTGCTTATACCATTGTTGCGGAGGGTGTAATTCAGCTCCCTTTATTCCCCTTGACCCTATCACCACATCAAAGGATTTTTTTCCGCTATAGGCAGATCCGCCAGCGGCGGAAAAATATGGAACCATTTTATCAAATTGTTCAATCGAGGTTGAATTATCAGCATCGGTAAACAATCTCCAGTTTCCTTTTGCCGCAAGCATTCCCTGCCGCACCACCCATCCTTTCCCATGATTTTCTTTATTTGCAATAACATGAAGATTTTTTATCATATGTGAAAATCGTTCGGCGATATCCGCAGTTTCATCACGGGACCCGTCACTTACCACGAATATTTCATATTCATAATCTCGCAGAGATAGTTTTCGATCGATATCAATAAGCGTAAGTGGCAATCGTTTTGATTCATTATATGCTGGAATAATAACCGATAAAAATGGTTTGCTCATGTCAATTTTATTCGAGCGAGGCGAGAATATAAAATTGCGCACCCCGTTAGATATAATTCTAGATTGACCTTTTTGTTTTTTAACATTTCCTTATTTGTAATATACGATAACATTTAATTTTATCTCTATCTAACGGGGTAAAGATTTGGTGCTCAAAATTCTTTCCCCTTCGTTTCAGAATTTTGAACCAAACCTTTAAAAACCACAAATCGATAGTTAAGAAAATTCAACATGAAAGAAACTAAGACGCCGATTAATGCACCAATGTTCGCCCATAATTTCGGATTTACCCCCTGAGGAGCGCCAACCACATTCACCACAAGAGAGGCCACTGAAACATTTACTGCCGTTCCAATGAGTGTAAAAAGGAGGAATCGTCCATATTCTTTTCCCGTTACGGAAGTTGCACTTTGAAACGTCCAAAATTTGTTCCAAAAATAACTGTTTGTTGTTGCAACAAGAAAAGAAACCGCCTTAAAACCAGAATATGTCACCCCCACTGAAATATCAGTAAGAAGAATAAACAAATTCAGCACTCCTAAATCAAGAAGTGTATTTAATGTTCCTACTGCAGCAAATTTTCCGAACTGTTCGAGCACGGGCCAAAATTTTCCTAATAGTTTCAAAACCACAAGTGCAACAGGGGCAAAAACCGAACACCCAATAACGATTCCCGCAATAAGAAGCGGGGTTACGGTAAATCCTAGATTTTTTACCGGGAGAAGCATAAGCCACCCGACTAAAAAACCGATAATACTAACTAAATAAAAATCATTTTTATATGTATTCATAATCTATATGTTCAAAATTGCTTTTTCATCTCTCCTGATATTTGCGAATCTTTCCCACGCAACCGCGCATAAATCTCCTGTTCGACAATTTCACGCGGTCGTCCGTAAGTAAGCCGCGAATAATCTCTCACAAGTTCTGGAACATCTACATTCCCTTTTGGAGGAAACGGTTCAAACATATTAAATGGGGCTGTCACCTGATTATTAATCATCAATTTCGCATGTGCATTCAGATTATCAATGTTTAATAGATTATTAACATTAAATACCGGCTCAAACTGCTTTACAAGATATTCGGCGTCATCTGCACCAATACGAAACGCTACAATTGAACCAACATTTCCAAATACCGCGTCTCTTATTTTTTCAGATAACTGACCGATAAATTGATGTGCAATAGTAAGGCACAGCCGATATTTTCTCGATTCAGAAAGAATTGTCGCAATACTTTGAGTAGTAAAATTTTGAAACTCATCGATAAAAAGATAAAAATCTCTTCTTTTTTCCATTGGAATATCCGCACGCGAAAATGAAGCAATGGTAACCTTTCCCACCAAAATCATTCCAAGGAGTCCAGCATTCAAATCTCCTATCTTTCCCTTACTCAAATTCACAAGAAGAATTTTACCCTCGTCGATAATTTCTCTGAATTTCAATGTAGTCTTTGACTGAGCAATAATTGGACGAACATAATCATTAGCGATAAATGTATTAAACTTACTTGTGATATATGGAACGAGATTTGCAAGTGATGCTTCTCCCCCAGCTTTTTCCGCTTCTTTCTCCCAGAAATCTTTTGCAATAATATTTTTACATTTCGCAAGAAGTTTTTTTCTAAACTCGGTATCCGCAAGCACCCGCGGAATTTCAAGAATGGTATACCCGTCACCTGGATCATCCATAAGAAGCAAAAGTGCGTTTCTTGTATATTGTTCAAACATAGGACCTCCTGTTGTTTTCAAATCATATAATGTATCAAAAATCCCCATAAGCTCATTGATAATAAACGTCTTTTGCTCAGGAAAACGCGGGTCATATTCAAGCATATTCAGCCCCAATGGGCGCTCAAGATCTGCAGGATCAAACACAACAACATCCTTCAGTCGAGATTTTGGCACGCGTGCGAGGAGGTCTTCAAATAAATCTCCATTGGGATCTATTACACACACACCCTCCCCCTTTTCCATATCTTGACCCACAAGATTATTCAAAAATACCGTCTTTCCAGTACCCGTCTGTCCAATAACATATATGTGCCTCCGTCTATCTTCGCGCATCATACGAATATCCCGTTTTTCATTTCTATATCTACTTTCCCCAATTTTTATCCCCTCTTTTGGAAGATTTGGCGGAGGGGAAACCTCCTTATATTTTAATTCTCTTACCTTCGGAATATCGGTAAACGGCGTGGGAAAATGGAAAATACTTACAAGCTCTTCCGTGTTCAATATCATTTTTTGTTTCTCATCAAACAAGCGAAATGAATAAAGATAAATTAATTTTTTTAGATCTTTTTGTTTTATTATATTAAACTCATTCCGTTCCGGTGTTCCAAATTGTGAAAATCCAGCGCTTACCCCCTCTAAAATCAAATCGGCATATTCTTGGGATGGAGCCGAAGAAAGAACACGAACATTTGCTTCAAAAAGTGGTTTCGATAACTTCATTTCAAGAGCCTTAACGGCGTTTTCATCAATAAGTTTTTCTGCGTGCTCATTTTTATTTGTTCCCTCAACCGCTGCTTTTTTTATATCAGAAATGGAAATAGAACGAGAAATAACATCTTTAAGCTTTGCTCCTTTTTTAAGCGCAATAAGTGTTTCAAAAACATTCTTCTTTGCATCTTTTTTTGCCGGTCTAAAAACATATTGAATTACCCCCCCCTCACCAAATTCTTGTATTTTCGAAAGTCCACCAAGAAGAGGGGCGAATGTTTCTGTATCAAGTTCCTGATATGTACGAATAGGTAAAATAAATTTTTCTTTTTGTTCAACATATGCTCCAGACACGGCGCCTGAGACATTAAAAATATTGTAATCTTCAACCGGATCAATTTGTGCATCTTTCCAAATTGATTGCACAGTACGAGCAAACGATTCCGAGAGTCGTCCAGGAAGAGAAACATAAAAAGAGATTTCTTCACCAACATAAGGAACGGCGACTTCAAATACAAACGGAACTTTAAACGAAAGTAGATTACTAAAGAGCTGTTCTGAAAGATTTATTTCTTTTTTTAACTCTTTTCCTTCCTGTGTATTTCTGGGAAA
>JAJYXV010000013.1 GCA_021801565.1 bacterium | reverse complement strand
ATCCCCAGGAAATGAAACTCTTCGCTTTGGCGGGGCAACCAGAGCTGCACTCATACAATTCCAGGTTGCAAATGGCATCTCTCCTGCTTCAGGATATTTTGGAGTTATTACGAGAACATATATAAATTCACATTAAGAAAGTTTATATAACAAAAAGATTCCCAAGAAGGGAATCTTTTTGTTCGCGGATTTACCCGCCCGACTGAATGACATTAGTCATTCGGGCAGGTGCCGATGAAACTGATTTTTGCTGATTGTTAAATATGATAGTCTATTAGTATCGATCGGTTAAATCAATTTTTATCAGCGTCTAGTGTGAGCAAATCTTTTTATTGTTAATCGTTGTGTTCCAAAGTTTATAAGAAAACCTAATTTATATTTAGAACCCTTCAAATATCCCCAAAATTGCTTTTCATCGTTTGCGGTAATAAATGGTTTTGACTTAATTTCTATTATTATATTTTGATTTACTACGATATCCGGTATATACACCCCTATTTTTTCTTCGTTATATAAAATATCAATCCGTTTTTGTGTTTCTATTAATAATCCAACATCTTCTAGTTCTTTTGTGAGTGCTTTTTCTATAATTTTTTCCTTTATTCCTCCTCCTAAAATATTATATATAGCAAAACAAGCACCTCGTATCTTATATGATTCATTTTCAAAGAGGAAATCATCCACTTTATTTGTGGGTATATTTAAATTATACTATTTACCATAAGTCAGTATCAGCGTCATGAATTAATTCTTTTCTCTGTCAGCATAAATCAGCCAAATCAGCGTTTATCAGCGTCTATGCAATTCTCATTTTTCAAAACATCAAAATTTCTTCTTTTTCTTCCTATGATAGGAGTGACAATTGTCACGGTTTCAACGCTTTTTCCGTTTATTGTGGGGAAATATGTATGGTTTCGGAGTATTGTGCTTTTGGCATTTATTTTGTTTCTCCTCGGGCTTTTATTTGAAGATAACGCAGAAACAATATGGAAACGATGTGTGGATATATTTCGGCGTCCGCTCGTGATCGCGGTGAGTATTTTTATTTTTTTCTTTCTCCTTGCAGGATTTTTTGGTGTTGATCCAATGAATTCTTTCTGGTCAAATTTTGAACGTGGGGAGGGAGGATTACAAATACTCTGTTTTTATATTTATTTTCTTTTACTTATCACATTATTTCAGGAAGAAAAAGATTGGTTTCGTTTATTTCAATGGGGAATTGTAGGAGGACTCCTTATGTCTTTTTATGGACTCCTTGCGGGATGGGGAGTGCAAAATTTTATCGGGGCAAAATTTAGTCCAGGATTTCGATTTCAAGGGTCAATAGGAAATCCCGCGTATGTGGCGACATATGCGATTTTCCTTATGTTTTATGTCGCGTATCTTTTTGTGAAAAAATATAATGCAAAAATTCGTTCGGGAGGAGGAATAGGTATGGGTGTATTATTTCTCGTTTTCCTTGTTGTATTTTTTGCCGCCGCAACACGTGGAGGATTTGTTGGGCTCGCAGTTTCGATTATAGGATTTTTCGCGTATATCGGATTTACAAGTAAAAAATGGAGAAAAAAGTTTATTATTGCGACAGTGATACTTGTTGTGCTTTTTGGGGGAATTGTGGTGATGAGTAATACGGGATTGGTAAAAGATCTTCCCGGATCGCGTCTCTTTGATCTTTCGGTACGCGCACAGACATTTGGCGATCGTATGACCATGTGGAAGATTGCATGGGATGGGTTTCGAGAGCGACCACTTTTAGGATGGGGTCCTGAAAATTTTCTTCAGATTTTTGATACAAATTTCAACACGAAATATTTTATCCCTGGTCAGCAATTTGGGGCGTGGTTCGATAGAGCACATAGTATTTATTTTGATTATCTTGCTGAAACCGGAATTCTCGGTTTCTTGAGTTATTTTAGTATTTTTATGACTTTTTACATTCTTCTCTTCAAAAAGTCAGGTGTGTTTATTCGTAGACCAGAATCCGAGAAGTCCTCTTCTAAGTTACTAGTTACTAGTCACGAGTTACTTCTTGAAAACGCTCTCCTCTTTGCATTGCCGTTATCATATCTCGTTCAAGGTCTCGTGCTGTTTGATGTTTCTATTATTTACCTGAATTTGTTTGTGTTCTTTGCATTTGCAGCACATAGATTGAGTAAACAGGAACAAGTAACTCGTCTCCCTGCGGGAGATGTCCCGAAGGGACATAACAAGTAATATGGAGAACGAAGGAATAAAGAATTTTTTCGATTTAAAAACATGGAAAGACGCCCATGAAATAACAATAGAAATATACATAATAACGAGGGATTTTCCCAAAGACGAGCTATTTCAATTAGTGAGTCAGATGAGAAGAGCAGCTGCTTCTGTCGGCGCAAATATTGCCGAAGGATTTGGAAGGTTTCACTTTAAAGACAAAATGAAATTTTACCAACAAGCAAGAGGTTCCCTTGTAGAATTAGAAAATCATGTAATACTTGCAACCGATTTAAAATATATGAATGAAAATCAAAAAGAAAAATTAATAAAAAAAAGTGATATTGCAATTCAAGAAATAAATGGGTTGATTAAGTCGATAAACAATCAAATTACAAAGTCCTAATTACGGATTACTAGTTACTTGTTACCTATGTCTATCTTTATTCGTCAATTTCTCCTTATCATTTTAATTATCCTTTCCGCTCTCGGTATTTATTTTGGTGCGTATGCGCCGTGGGTAAAATCACAAGCCTATATCAATGCGTTGAAAATAATAGGTGGGGGAACCGTGCGATCGCTTGGCGACTATATTGGGGCATATGATAAGGCAGTAAAGATGTATTCTCCGATCGGCGATGAAGAAGTCACAAAATTTTTGTCCAATGACATTATGAATGTGATTGTAAAATCAAACCAATCGGAAGAAGTATCCCGCGCACTTGTCAATTATGTGGAACCGCTTCTTTTCAAAAACAACGTGCGCCACCTTCTTATGGGGGGGCAGATGCACTTTGTATTATGGAAGCGATTTAATAAAGAAGAAGATTATGTAAAGGCGGAGCATTATTATCTCGCCGCACGTGCGATTGGTCCCAAACTTCCCCCGGTACTTTATGAACTTTTGAATCTGTATAAGGAAAAAGGGGAAGTCGTAAAAGCAAAAGAAGTGGCACAAACCATTCTCTCTCTCTGGCCAAACGATACCGAGGTTCGCACGTTTGTTTCCGGTTTATAGAGTATGAGAACATAAAGGATTATGTTTTATGAAAAATATTGGGATACACAGAAGGGTCATCTAAGCGATTTTTCTCTAAAATGGCCAGTATTATCAAAATATATTCCCACCGCGTCCGGGGTATCTATACTCGATTTTGGGTGTGGGAAGGGGGAAATTCTTTATGAAATAACAAAAATAAATCCACATGCACGATGTATTGGACTCGATGTTTCTCACGTTGCTATTCAAGATGCAAAAAAGAAGAATCCTCACTATTCATTTTTCCAGATAAACGATGGGGGAAAATTTCCAATTCCGGATAATTCGATCGATTTTGTCTTTTCTTCGGAGGTAATTGAGCATGTATACGATACAGAAAATGCTATACAAGAAATTTCGAGAATATTAAAACCAGGAGGAGTTCTATTGATGACTACTCCGTTTCACGGATTTTTGAAAAATTTAAGTATCGCGCTTTTGAATTTTGACGAACATTTTAATCCAATTGGTTCACATGTAAGATTTTTTTCAAAAAAAACACTTTCCGCATTATTTCTGAAATTTGGTCTTATGCCAAAAAAGTACGAGTATTACGGTCGGTGTTATCCATTTTCGCACTCGATTGTGATATTAGCGGAAAAAAATGAAAAAAATAAATAAAGAGTGGATCTTAATAATTAACACGGCATAGTTACTGGTTGTTGATTACGAGCTACTTATTGTTAATCTAAACCCCTCTTCTGCGAGTGGTCGGTAATTTTTCCACCTCAGATCTAAAAAACACGATTGGTACAGTTGTTATCAAATTAATAACAACTGTACCAATTATGGAAGTGGGTAAATATGTAGTATTTAAGCAAGATTTTGACACCGTACTTTACAAATTAGGCCTAATTTGTATAATGAAATGGCAGAATTAGCACTGAAATCTATGCAAAAAAAATTAATAGACCGGTATATATCAGGGGATATAATAAAAAAATTATCTTCGGACAATAAAATTGTGGCGATTTTTGGCGCGCGTCAGGTTGGAAAAACGACGATTGTCGAACAGATTATGAATTCAATACATAAAAAAATACTCCGTGTGAA
Organism: bacterium; assembly: GCA_021801565.1. Classification (GTDB taxonomy): domain Bacteria; phylum Patescibacteriota; class Minisyncoccia; order UBA6257; family GWB1-50-10; genus JAKANR01. Next base: position 26,239 of record JAJYXV010000013.1, on the reverse strand, counting down.
TGCCGATGAAATGAAATATAGGGATGTATTGGAAAGTCAAAATCTTGATATGATGAAATCATTAGTAAGTGGGTATAATCTTTTGTTTATTGATGAGGCACAGAGGGTGGAAAACATTGGCATTAATTTGAAAATTCTTCACGATGGGATAAAGAATTTAAAAATCATTGTAACGGGATCATCCTCATTTGAATTAGCGAATAAAATAAAAGAGCCACTGACGGGGAGGATGTGGACATATACTCTGTTTCCACTTTCGTTTCTCGAGCTCTCAAAAACAAATAATGAATTTGAATTAAAACAGCTTTTGGATATCGTTCTTGTGTATGGAGAATATCCCGGGGTGTTTACATTGGAGAGCAACGAAGAAAAAAGGAAACTTCTCAAAGAGCTCACCACGTCATATTTATACAAAGATGTGTTGCAATTAGAATCGATAAAATATGCGAATAAAATAGGAAAGTTATTAAAATTACTTGCATTTCAAATAGGAAATGAAGTGTCGCTCAATGAATTGGCGGGGAGCTTAGAAATGAGTAGGGCTACGGTTGAAAAATATATTGATTTATTGGAAAAATCATTTGTTATTTTTCGTTTATCATCATTTTCTGGAAATAAGCGCAAAGATATAGTAAAAAAAGACAAGATTTATTTTTGTGATTTAGGAATTCGCAATGCGCTTATTGAAAATTTCGATATGCCATCAGAAAGAAATGATGTTGGTGGGCTGTTTGAAAATTTTCTCATCGCAGAACGTATGAAACGGAATACATACAAAGAAACGGGCGCGCATGGATATTTTTGGCGTACCTATGGAGGGGGAGAGGTGGATTATGTAGAAGAATTATCGTCTGGTGTTTCTGCCTACGAATTTAAGTACAAGAAAAACTCTTCTCGCCGTCCGCGATCTTTTCTGGAGGAATATCCAAGGGCGCAATTCGCTTTCATTAATAGAGAAACGTATCTTCCATTTGTGTTGTAGTGGTTACTAATTATTGATTATATTCCATCTATATATTTTCCGTAGGGAGATAAAACCCCATTTGAGTAAACAATCTGTCGTCCCGAAGACAGGAAAGAAATAACATCATACGAACACCAACCCCCACTCGTTTTCTGTGAATGGTAGTGAGACGGTTTTGAGTTTTGAGATTCCTGCCCGCCGCCTGCCTGCCGGTAGGCAGGGTGGGCGCCTTTGGTGGAAAGATTTTTATATCTCCCACTTTATACTTTCTACTTGTCGCTTTATACTTAGTGCATGTGTGGCATTAGTGGAATAGTATCTTTTGGGAAAAAAGAACAAAAGGATATCGAGCGGGCTATTGAAAGAATGGATGAGTGTCAAACATCACGTGGACCCGATGATCGGGGAATGTTTTTATTCTCACGTGGAGGATTTGGCCACAGAAGACTATCAATCATCGATCTCTCAAAAGATGGGCATCAGCCAATGGTTTATCCGCATAAATCAGCGAAAATCCGCATAGATCAGCGTTTAGTAATAACATTCAATGGTGAGATATATAATTTTCAAGAACTCAAAAAAGAATTAGAGAGTTTAGGAATATCATTTCACACCCATTCAGATACGGAGGTGATTCTTGCTGGATATGAAAAATGGGGGATTGGGGTAATAAAAAAACTCCGGGGAATGTTTGCGTTTGGTTTGTGGGACGAACAAAAACAAAAACTTTTTCTTGTTCGTGATCGGTATGGAATAAAACCACTCTATTATTATGTTGATAAAGAAAAAATTGTGTTTGCCTCAACAGTGAAGGCGATCGAAAAAAGTGATGAAATTAAAGTGGAAAAAAATCAGGATGCGCTCATCGGTTTTTTACTTTTTGGATCCGTTCCGCTTCCCATTACCACACTAAAGAATGTTTATGCGGTTCCCGCCAGTCATTATATTGAGATTGACGCATCGGGAAATAAAAACATAGTCCGATATTACAACCCTCTCGATTTCTATCATCCGCATAAATCCGTGTTTGATCAGTATAAATCAGTATCTGACAATAAATCAGCGCAAATCAGCATTGATCAGCGTTTAGAGATTGTAAAAAAGATACGAACACTCCTTGAAGATGCTACGCGGGGGCATTTAATAAGTGATGCTCCGCTTGGGATATTTTTGAGTGGTGGACTTGATTCCTCCGCCCTTGCCGCACTTGCCAGTAGCGAACTAAATCAGCATAAATCCCTGCCCGCCGATGGGCGGGAGCGAAAATCAGTCCGCCAGTTGGCGGATCAGCGTATGAGCGTAACAACGCTCTCAGTACATTTTGAAGAAGAAGAATTTTCCGAAAAAAAATATCAAGACGCAGTAGCAAGGAAAATTGGGAGCACGCACAGGGAATTACTAGTAAAAAAAGAAGATTTCTATAAAACACTTGACGAATTTTGGGAATCGATGGATCAACCAAGTATTGATGGGGTGAACTCGTATATGATTTCTGAAGCGGCACGACAAGCAGGATTAAAGGTGGTGTTGTCGGGACTCGGAAGTGATGAAATTTTTCTTGGATATACGAATTTTAAGAGAGCAAAATTTATTCGAAAAATACAATTATTGCCGAACATAATAAAATTACCCATACTATTTTTGGGATCGTTCCTCGGTGGAAAATATAGAAAACTTTCATACCTGCGTTCGGAGAGCATTCTTGGATTCTATCTTTCTTTCCGCGGTATTTTTCTTCCCTCAGAAGTCGCAAAAATTTTAGGTATCTCCGAAAAAGATGTATGGGATTTCATCAAAAAACTAGAAAACGAATTACTAGTTACTAATTACAAATTACTAATTACCCTTTCTCCACCCGATCTTCTTTCTTATCTCGATCTCACACTCTATATGCAAAATCAATTATTGAAAGACACCGATGTGATGTCGATGGCACATTCGGTTGAGGTTCGTGTTCCGTTTCTTGATCATCCACTCGTTGAATACATCACTTCTCTTCCTGCAGAGCTAAAATTAGGTCTCTATCAGTATAAATCCGCGTCCAATCCGCATAAATCAGTATCTGATAATAAATCAGTTAAAATCAGCGCCAATCCGCGTCAAAGTTTGCATTCAGATAATCAGCATCAATCAGTTAAAATCAGCATAAATCCGCGTCTAATAAATAAAAGATTATTGGTTGATGCGGTTTCGGATATCATTCTAGAAGAAGTATATATGCGAAAAAAACTTGGTTTTACATTCCCGCTCCAAAAGTGGCTCACGGGACGGTTACTAGTTACTAATTACAAGTTACCGGTCACTAAATTCCACTGGTCTCAAAATTGGGCGATAGAAGTGTTAAAGAAATTTTCCTAAATCTTATGAATCCCAATCTTTTAGAAAAGGCAGAGATTTTAATTGTGAGGATTTGGTTATGGTTGTTAAATTTTATTTTGGCGATTATAAGAAAAATATTATTCCCTTGGAAAATAAAAAATCCCAAAAATATTCTTATCTATAAATTAGGAAATATTGGAGACATAGTCTGTGCAATGCCAGCGATGTACACAGTTAAAGAAAATTTTCCTGATGCTCGAATAACACTACTTACATCTCCAGGGAAACGTGGGGCGATAGGGGCCAAAGATTTTTTAGATGGCGCTTCATATTTAGACAATATAAGGGTATATTATTCTGATGATATTTCCACTTTTTCGAAGATTTTTTCTATGATTTCCATATTAAAAAAAGAAAAATATGACTTATTTATTCAATTGCCAGATGATTGGGTAAAATTTAAAACACTAATTCGTAATCAAATCTTTGCTAAAATAATAGGGGTTAAATCGGCATTAGGTTTTTATATTAGAACGTCCCAAATGTTTAAGAAAACGCAGGTGGATTTCACTAGTAAAAAAACAGAATCTGTTGCACTTTTGGACATTCTTGTTGAAAACGGTATAAAAAAATATGAAATAAAGTTTGAATTTCCGAAACATATTTTTGAAAGTTATAAAAATAATGCCGAAATAGATCTTCTTAAAAAAGAAAATGATATCATTCTCGGAATTTGTATGGGCGGAGGAACGGAAGATAAAAAATGGCCGATAGAAAAATTTATTGAAGTATTTCGTGATCTAAAATTAAAATATACTAAGATGGGTGTAATATTTTTTGGAGGTTTGTCGGAAATTGATTCTATTGAAAAAGTGGCAAAAACTTGCGAATTACGGTACATTAATTTTGCTGGCAAATCAATTAAGGAGAGTATTTTAGCTATAAAGAGCACAGATGCTTTTTTAACAAATGATACGGGTCCTATGCATATTGCTGCGGCGTTCGGAATTCCAATTATTGCACTATTCAGCACAAGAAGTGTTTTTGGTAGTTGGTTTCCATATGGAAAGAACAATTTTTGTTTGTATAAGAAATTTTTGAAATGTGATTATTTAAAAGAGGATTGTGTTAAAAAAAGTATTGTAACAATATCTGTGGAAGAAGTGATTGGGGCGTGTAACGAAGTATTTTATCAAATTATTTCCTAACTAATTTAAAATGAAAATGAAAAGTTTTTTGCAAAAAGGTTTTGTGAAAATAGTTGGGTTTTTAAGTCGAGGATTGGGGCTTTCTAGGTTTAAAATAGTAATTTGGATTTATAGTTTTGTATTTACCCCACTAAAAAGAGGTGGATCTGTTATTGACGTTGATCTACCAACCATAGGGAAATTGAAATTTACTTTAGATAAAAACGATTCTTTGGGACTTTCGGTTTTCAAAATATATGAAGAGTTTGAAACCAATTTATTCATTCATGAGATAAAGCCGGGTGAAATTGTGGTAGATGCGGGTGCAAACATTGGATATTATACCGTTATTTTTAGTAAATTAGTTGGAGAAGGGGGGAGGGTATATGCTTTTGAGCCGGATCCTGTAAATTTCGAGATTTTGAAAAAAAATGTTGAGCAGAATAATTGTAGGAATGTGATCTTAGAAAAGAAAGCGCTTTCCAATAAGAATGAAATGACTAAATTATATCTTAGTAAAGAAAATATGGGGGATCATAGAATTTATGATTCTGGTGAAGGAAGAACAAGTGTTGAGGTTGAAACAGTTCGATTAGATGATTATTTAAAGGATATAGTTGATAGAATATGTGTATTAAAAATAGATGTTCAGGGCGCAGAGGTCATGGTTTTAGAGGGAGCAAGGGAGGTGTTGAACAAATCTTTAAAATTAAAAATATTTTCTGAATTTTGGCCATCCGCAATAAAGAAAACTGGAAAAAATGCAAAAGACTTCTTTGTTATTTTAGACGATAATAATTTTAGCTTTAAAGATATAAATGCCGTGAAGAGAAATTTAGAAGAAATTAGAGATATGGATATTTTTATAGAATCCCATTCTACCGAAAAAGATGGGGGTGCCAATGTTTTTATGGAAAAAAAACAGAAAACAAATACAGAGAGAATAAAAATTTTATTTGTAGCAGATCTCAATACATATGGTCGAAGTTCACAGAGATATCAGGTTTTAAAAAATTTGGGTCATGAAGTGGTGGGTCTTTCACACGTCCCAGTTCCATGGAATCCACGGAAAGACTTTAGTTTAATTGAAGCCATTTCTTGGAGATTAAAAATTCCAGTAGATTTAACTGCCGTCAATAAAAAAATAAAAAATGAAATATTAAAAAATAGATTTGACATATTGTGGATAGAGAAAGGAAATACAATTTTACCTCTTACATTAAAATTTGTAAAAAAACATTCTATAGGAACGAAAATAGTTTCCGCTTCTGAAGATGACATGTATGCAAAACATAACCACTCTCTCTATTATAAACTTGGCCTAAAATACTATGATGTTGTATTTACAACAAAAACATTTAATCTCGAAGAATTAAAACTTCTGGGTGCAAAAAGAACTGAGCTTTATTTAGATGCTTATAATGAAGAACTACACAAGCCATGCGTGCTTTCAGAAGAAGAGGAGAATAAATATTCTTGCAATGTCGGATTTATTGGTGCATTTGAGGAAGATAGGGCTCAACGAATGCTCTATCTTGCAAAAAATGGAATTAAGGTGATTGTTTGGGGATTAGATTGGGGCCCATGGGTTGGAAAACACAAAAATTTAGATGTAAAAAACAAACCTGTTTTCGGCGATGATTATTCAAAGGTAATTTGTGCCACTAAGATAAATCTTTGTTTTTTGCGAAAGATAAATCGAGATGAAGCAACATGTCGCACTATGGAAATCCCAGCATGTGGAGCATTTATGCTTGGAGAAAGAACAAAGCGACATTTGGATTTTTTTGAAGAAGGAAAGGAAGCAGAATTTTTTGGTTCGAATGAGGAAATGCTTCAAAAAGTGAGATTTTATCTTGAAAATGATGAAAAGAGAAAGGAAATCGCTCGCGCAGGAAGAGAGAGGTGTTTGAAGAGCGGATATAGTCAAAGAGAACAATTGTCACAAATGCTTATGAAAGTCTCAGTGCTTAAATAGGATGTTTTTGCACACAAAAAAGAAAAAACCGAGTATCATACTCGGTTTTTTTATAGTTAAAAATTCCAGCTTTCATTTTTGATATCTTTATCACTGAAAAAATCCCAGCGTTTTTCGTTTTTGAAGAAGTAATCAACAGTTCGCTTGAGTGCTTCTTCGAGAGAAACTTTCGGACGGGTTTCAATTACGGAATACAATTTAGTATTGTCGGATTGTAAATGCCAGATTTCCCATGGTCTCACGCGTTTCTCATCCGGTATGATCTCGATTTTTTCATATCCCATTATCTTCCCAATGAGACGAGCTAAATCATAGATTTGAATACCGTCTTCAGAACCCATATTATATACTTCACCACACTCTCCTTTTTCAAGAAGTTCCACAGCCATACAAACAGCATCACCCGCATATTGGAAATCGCGGAAGCTGTTGTTGCCGAGATATACTAGTGGACCGTTGGTAAGTTGTGTGATGATTTCAGGAATCACATATGCATGTGTTTCTCGTTCACCGACGCAGTTGAATTGTCTCATCGCGATTGCGGGAACATTTCCTTCGCGCCAACGAACTTGTACAAGACCATCCGCAGCAAGTTTAGAAACACCATATGTGGAGTGAGCAACTACCATATCCGTTTCTTTGATTTTTCCTTTCATATCTCCATAGATTTCGGCAGAGCTTACTTGTAGAATTTTTTTGATACCGGCTTTTTGGCAAGCATTCAAAACTTTAAGTACCGCAACCGCGTTAATCTCGAAAAAATGCATGGGACGTTCAAAGCATTCCGGAATGTATGGCTCAGCCGCATAGTTGAAGACATATTCAATTTGAAATTTTGTGAGAATTCGAACAAGTTCATCTTCATTATCACGAATATCAAACCATTTAAGTCTTGCTTTTGGATGCACATGTTTACGAAGGCCAGTAATAAGATTATCAAGAACAAGAACCTTACATCCGCGTTCTTCAATCAGATAGTTTACAAGGTGACTTCCTATAAACCCAGCACCCCCGATAACACAGACGCGTTTACCAGTTACATTTTCCATAATATCCTCCTTTGAATATAAGTTATAAATTAACTATTTTTACACTATGGCACATTGACATTATTGTCAATGTATTTACCGATATTTATAACATCTTGCCAAATTATTCTTTTTGTTTTAATATATAATCAGTTATTTTTTAAGAATATAAAGAAGGAGAGGGTAATGAAAATTCCAGTTTCAAGACCATTATTCACTGGTTTGGAGGCAAGATATGCAAACCAGGCGATTGTCAATGGCGATTTGTCTGGTACTTTTGGAGAATTTATTTCTCGTTTTGAAAATAATTTTTCAAAGTACTGTGAATGTAACTTTGGTATTTCAACGATGAATGGAACAACTGCTATTCACCTTGCTCTTGCTACACTTGGTATAAAAGCCGGTGACGAAGTACTTGTTTCTTCACTTACCAATATGGCGACCTTTTTTGCGGTAGTATATCAGGGCGCAATTCCGATTCCGATAGATATTGAATTAGACACATGGAATTTAAATCCTGAGTTACTTGAAAAAAAGATCACCAAAAAAACTAAAGCAATTCTTGTGGTTCACCTCTTTGGCCATCCGGTCGATATGGATCCTGTATTAGCTATCGCCCGAAAATACAAATTGTATGTGGTTGAAGATGCGGCGCAAGCGCACGGTGCAGAATATAAAGGAAAGAAAGTGGGGTCATTGGGAGATGTTGGATGTTTTAGTTTTTATGCAAACAAGGTGATTACCACTGGAGAGGGAGGAATGATAGTTACGAATAGCGAAGGGCTTGCTTCCCGCGCACGGTCATTAAAATCCCTCGGGTATGGAAGAAAAAACAAGTTTATGCATGAAGTCATTGGGTTCAATTATCGAATGACGAATGTTCAGGCAGCAATCGGAACCGCCCAGTTGGAAAACATTGATTTTATCCTGAAAAGAAAAAGAGATATTGCTGATTTTTATATAGACCATCTCTCTGATATCCAAGAGCTTAAGTTTCCGGTTGAAAAAAACTATGCAAAGAACGTGTATTGGATGTTCCATATTGTTCTTGGAGAATCATTTGCCGGACGCCGCGACCTCGTGACGAATCTTCTAAAGGAAAAGGGGATAGAAACAAGAGAGTCATTTATTCCGGGAAATATGCAGAAACTGTTTATCGACGCATATGGATTCCGAGAGACTGATTGCCCCGTCGCGAATAATGTTGGTTTAAACGGATTTTATCTACCAAGCGGTCCAAATATATCTAAGGATGAATTACAATATGTGGTGTATTCTCTTCGTGATTTATTCTTGAATATCTAAATAAAAAAGCCCCATTATATGGGGCTTTTTACATTTATTTCAGATAACGATTCTTTAACTCTTCAAAGGTTTGCCAAAATATAAACGATTCCCCTCCTTTGTAAGGAGGAAGAATATTTTCGGTAATTTTGAAGCCGAGATGTGTGTAAATCTCTTTCAAATCGGTTCGTGATGAGAGTGCAAATCCAAATACAGAAAAATATGGAGGGCGCTCTTCGGCAAGTCGCTGTATCATTGTGCGCACAAGTTCTGTTGCATATCCCTTTCGTTTTACAAAAACACGCACATGGAGAAGTTCTGCATTTTCTCCAGTCGACATACGCCAAACAATAAATCCCTTATTCGGCCAAAATTCATAACTAAGGTTTTCATACATTTCTAAATATTTCTTTTTAAATTCAGAGAATGTGATTGCCTCAGGTTCAAATGAAGTTTTTTCCATAATATCGTTGCTGTATATGAGGTGGACTTTATTGCCGTTACGATCAAGGTAAAATGCCTGTTCTTTCCCCGCAAACTCAAACGCACGTGCAAATCGAGTAAGATCAATTGCCTTATACAAATCTTTTCTCAAATACAACTTCGCTTTACTATGGTCTTGCGGTGTCGCCACATAGTCGAGTGTTATGAGTTTTATAAACCATCGCCGGAACATTTCGAAAATAATATCTTCCATTTTTTCATAAAGACTTTGTGCGGTATCTTGTTCCCCGATTGCGATTTTCTGTATATCGATGATATCTCCATGATCAATTTTTTCATCGATTTCATGTAGAGTAACACCAGTTTCCTTTTCTTCATTGATAATCGCCCAATTAATGGTCGTGGAACCTCGATATTCTGGAAGGATTCCCCCATGAAAATTGAAACATTTCTTTCTCTCTATAATAAACCTTTTGGATACGAGTTTATTGTGAAAAATAGAAAAAAATAAATCGCACGCATTTGCGTTTTGAACAAGTGTCGCTCCTAACGGAAGATTTTTTTCTGCCCATTCTCGGCATTTTTGGCCAATCGGAGCTGTATTTGTGATATAAATCTTCATGATTTTTCTCCGTTATTAATTATTCTAGTTTCAGGATAAACCAAAAATTGATAAAAGTCAATGCAAAAAAATAATTGAAAGCACCCGTACTAGCAGATATACTAATCAACATGGAACAAGTTGTTGATACTCTACAAAAAGGGTTTTTACTCAGTATTTGTATTCCCACATATAATCGTCCAGAAAAGTTTAGACAAATGATGATGGGTCTTATGCCACAATTAACATCGGAAATAGAGGTGGTGGTGAGAGATGATAGTTCTAATGATGAAACAAAGCATGTATTGGATGAGCTCGTCAAAAAATTTAATCCATCAGCGAAAATAAATTATGTCCATGGAGAAAAAATTGGTTTAGATGCCGCAAATCTATTTTTATTAGAAAACGCGATTGGAGAGTATGTTTGGTGGTTTAGTGATGACGATGAGTTTATGCCAGGGGCTATTGTTCGTGTTTTGGGGTTGGTAAAGAAATATCCAGAAATCACTTTTATTTGGGTGAATTATGGCTTTGAAAAAATTGAGACTTTAGCAGTTAACAAAGAAGATGGGTTTTTTAAAGATGGAAATGATGTTTTAGGATCTGTAGGCGCCAATATTGGTCTTTTATCATCATTATTTCTACGTCGAGAAGATACTTATTCATCTATCCCATTAGCAAGAAAACATGTAAAAGGATTTTCATTCGCGGCTTTGGTGCCAGTGTTTCATGTGTTATTAGGAACTGGAAAATTTTATTTTTTGCGTGGGCCCTATATTTTATGTAAGGTTTCAAATACGGTTGAGGACATAAAAAAAGAGGCTACAAAAGGAGGGGAGATTAGAAATGATTTCTTTGATGTTTTTGGCGTTGATTTTTATGAGATTTTAATGGAGTTTAAGGGCAGATTTAACAGATATTCGATGAGAAAAATTTTGACCGATAGTTTTGCCTCTCTTTGGCGCGGTATGTTAGTTGGATGGGTTGGGGGATGGGACACACCAAAAGGAAAGCGTTGGAAAATGTTTAAATTATATTGGAGTTTCCCCGAGTTTTGGATTGCAATAATACCATTTTTAATGCCACTTTGGATAAATAAGGGGTTATATAAGATATATAAATTATTTTTTAGTCATAGAAAGTGGATTTTTCGCAGGAACGTGACTGTTTAATAATATTGAAGGAAACTAATCTGGGTTATTAAATAATAATGCTTAAAAAAATAAAAAACTTACTTTTTGCTGAAAATCAAACAGTCCGTAATACCATTTTCAAAAATTTGACCTGGCTTTTTTTAGGAAACGCTGGAAGCCGTTTTTTTAGGGCACTAATCATTATTTATGCCGTAAGACGACTTGGCGCAGAGGGATATGGTGTTTTTGCATATGTCTTAGCATTTGCTGGTTTTTTTACATTTTTCAAAAATATTGGAATAGATGGAATTTTAACTCGTGAAGTAGCAAAAAAACCAAAAGAACAACAAAATTATTTTTCAACGGCATTGGGAATAGAGGTTATTTTATTGATTATCACTGCGGTACTCATTATTTTTATTGCGCCGTTGTTTAGTGGCAATGGAGTCAAGTCTGCTATTATTCTTTTTCCCTTTGCGGCATTGATTTTTATCTTTGATGATTTGAAGGATCTTTTTATTGCGTTCTTTCGCGCAAAGGAAAAAATGGAACTGGAGGCATTAGTTACGGTAGCCGGAAATATTTTTTTAACGCTTTTTGGTTTTATCACAATATATTTTTGGCCGACACCAAAACATTTTATTATTGCAAACGTGATCGCATCTTTTTTTGGAGTTTTTGTCGCAGCCATTTTATTGAGACCATTTATAAGCGGAATTATCAAAAATTTTACAAAAAATTTGGTAAAACCGATATTAAAATCAGCAATTCCTTTTGCTATTGGTGGACTTGCTGGTGCGTTTTTATTTAATCTTGATATTGTAATGCTTGGATGGTGGCGAACAACAGAGGAAATTGGTCTTTATTCGGCGGCACAAAAAATTGTTGGTATACTTGCTATATTTTCTGGATTTGTCGCAACAGCGACTTTTCCAAGTTTGTCTCGATTCGCTCACTCTGATCAAGAGAGAATGAAAACAGTTTTTAAGGGTGCATTAAAAATAATTTTTATCATTGCAATTCCATCAGTCATTGGTGGAATTATCCTTAAAAATTCATTAATGGATTTTGTTTTCGGATCAGGTTATATGCCAGCTGCTAATGCTTTTATGATTCTTCTTTTTTCTATTTTAGCCCTTCATCCATTGCCGATCCTGACTAACTCGCTTTTCGCTTTCGATAAGCAGGCTAAAATGATAAAATATGCTCTTGTTTCTTCGTTATCTAATTTAGCACTAAACTTTTTATTAATTCCAAAGTATGGAATAATCGGAGCCGCAATAGCCACTACAATTTCATTTTTTGTTTATACTATATTACTTTGGCATGAGACAAAAAAAATGCACGAGTTTCGTATTACGTCTGAATTATTAAAACCAACTATTGCCGCATTAATAATGGGGGTTTTAGTATATATTTTTAAAATTTCTGGTGTTCATGTTTTAGTAAATATTATAATTTCGATAGCAGTTTATTTTTTATGCCTCTATTTTTTAAGAGAAAAGATTTTAGAAGAGATTCTTTTAATATTTAAAAACAAATAATATATATGTCTAGTCCATTGTTATCAATATGCATACCCGCCTATAATCGTCCAGAAAAATTAGAAATTCTTCTTAAAACCATTGACGGAAATGATCCAAGCGGGATAGAAATAGTTGTTTGTGAAGATGTAAGTCCCAGACGCGAAGAAATAAGGAAAGTAGTGGAGAAATTTAAGGTAGAAACAAATTATTCTGTCATTTATCATGAAAATAAAGAGAATTTGGGTTTTGATGGAAATCTCATACAGCTTGTGAAGTCTGCAGGTGGAGAGTGGATAGTTTTCATGGGTGACGATGATGAGTTTATTCCTGGGGCAATTGATAAGTTAATTGTATTTATTAAAAAACACAGAGACATTGTTTATGTGCTTCGTCGATATGAGACGGTACATGGAGATGGGAGTGTAGAGAACTTTCGTTATTACTTTGGTAATAAATTCTTTGAACCGGGAGAAAAAACATATGAAGAGATTTTTAGAAAAAGCGTTTTTATTTCTGGCTTCACTATAAAAAGGGATTTAATAATTCCACATCTCATAGATGAGTTTGATAGATTTGGACTCATACAAATATATTGGGTGGCCGAATTAGTCTTAAATAATAAATCTGCATATTTTGATGAGCCAATAACAAGACAAGTGGAAGATGTAGATTATCGCGCCAAAGAGATGATGTATGAAGAAGGAACACAAAAGATTGTTTCGCGTCCAGTTAGCCTAAAACAATCTCTAGATTTTATGAGTGGGTACCCTAAGATGGCCATGTTTTTAGATAAAAAATATAAACTTAATTCCTTCTCTCTTATCATGCGAGATCTTTCAAAATATTCTTATCCTATACTTGCAATCCATAGGAATAAGGGTATCCATATTTTTCTTGATTATGTTAAAGAGTTGAATAAATTGGGATATAATATAACCATATATTATTACTTATATGTTGTGAGCCTACTCTTCTTTGGAAAGAAATTTTGTGATTTTTTTATTATGAGCATAAAGAAGATTTTAGGAAAAACGCCATCGTTGTAGTACAAAATAATATGAAGAAAAAAATTATAAATCTCGTCCTCCGCATTGTTAGTCCGTTTTACAAAAATAGGAGATATGAAGTTTATTCAGAAAAAACAATGGCAAATCTTGGATGTGGCTTATTGTGTCTACCGAGGGGGAAAAATATTGATGGAAGTTTCACCGCATTTTTTGATTTACGCAGATTCTCCTTTTTAAACAAAATTCTTTACAAACCTGCTGGATCTTCTATTTTTTATTCATTCAAAGAATATAACGAAATAATAAAAAATAGTAGATTGTTATTTTTTGATCTTCGTAATGGCGCGCCCTTTCCCAACAACTCATTGGATGTTATTTTTTCCAGTTATTTCTTGAAGCATTTAAATAAAAATGACGGGAGGAAATTTTTGAAAGATTGTTATCGGACGGTAAAAGAAGGGGGGATGATGCGACTTATGATACCTGATTTAGATATTGCATTTCGTATGTATCAAAATGATCAGGTAGAAGAAATGGAGGATCCTTTTTTCTATAATTCTGATGGGCAGGATTTCCATTCTCATAAATATAATTACAATTTCACAACACTTCAGAAAATTCTTTCCAGTTGTGGGTTTAAGAATGTTTATAAAGAAAAATATAAAGAAGGTAGATGCCCCGATATCAAGTTTTTGGATATCTATCCAGAGCACTCTTCTGTATACTGAATGTGAGAAGTAAAATAGATAAAAAATGTTAAGAAGAATAAAGGATTTTATAAAAACGGTTTTATACACCAAAAACGGAGTTGGTATTATTTTTTTTATATTCATCTTGAAAAAAAATGTAAAAGCAAAGTTTGGAAATAATTTTTCTTTTGAGGTAAATAGAGTTAATTGGTCTGAATTTATGAAATATGTTGATTTTTTTCGATACTTTCCCAAAGGTAAAATAAATGGCAAATATGCTACTATACCGTATGGTGGTAGAAGTTTGGTTTTTAATTGTGGCGACTACTTTGATGTCTTTTCTTTAGAGGAGGTGTTTGGTTTTAAGAGTTATGATCCATTTTTAAAGGGGGTGAATTTATCTGAAAGAGTAGTTGTAGATATTGGCGCTGCATTTGGTGATACACCAATATATTTTGCTATCTGTGGAGCAAAAAAAATAATTGCGATAGAGCCGGTGAAAACTTTTGCAGATCTCACCAAAGAAAATTTATCTTTGAATAATTTTGATTCTCTGATAAAAATTATTCATGCGGGGGTAGGAAGGGTTCCTCTCGATGATATTTCAGAGGATCCAATGTTTGGAGTTGTGTTTGGCGGCTATGCGTCGTTTGATAAAGAATTTAAAATAAAAACGCCGGTTATTACTCTCGAATCCATTGTTAAAGAAAATTCCATTGAAAATGGATTAATAAAAATAGATTGTGAGGGCTGGGAGTATGACATACTTAATAGCTCTTCTGATGAGCTTTTGCGCAAGTTTGAATATTTTGTAATTGAATATCATTATGGTTTCAAGGGGATTGAAGAAAGATTAGTAAAGGCCGGTTTTAGTACGCGACACGTTGATGTGTCATTGATTTATGTACCTGAGCGAGAAGGCGAATATGCGAACATGAATGTTGGTATGTTATTTGCCAGACGAAAGAGCCTGATGTAGGGGTTTCAATATAAAAGATGGGTAAAAAAAATACTAAGATGAATAAAAAGGAAAGTGCTGGGATGAGTTGTTTTAGAAAACTAAAAATGGATTCGGTTGCGTGGTCTCTTCGCCGTATTTATTGTCCGGTAAAAAAAGATGCACTGGTTTTAGAGGTAGGAAGTGGGAGTAATCCATATTATCGTGCGAATATCCTTTGTGACGCATATTTGGAGACGCAAGAAAGATTTTTTGAAAAATTAATTACAGACAGACCAATCGTTCTTGCATTAGCGGAAAATCTTCCATTTAAGGATGATACATTTGATTTTGTAATTGCCTCACATGTTTTAGAACACTCAAAAGATCCTGAAAAATTCATTTTGGAGTTACAGAGGGTGGGTAGGGCAGGATATATTGAGGTTCCTGATGCATTTATGGAACGATTAACTAATTATTCATTCCATATGCTAGAAATAACAGAAAAAAATGGTGAACTTCTCATAAGGAAAAAGAACGGTCAAATACAGGATGAAGAACTTTGGAATCTTTTTAAAAACAAGGCTCGGGGAGTGGCTCCAATTCTTTTTTCTAAAAAGCCATTTAACTTTCACGTGCGTTATTATTGGAGTAAAGATTCTGGGGGGATAAGGTACAAAATACTAAATCCTGAATATAAATTTGATTGGGAACCTCCCGAAGAACCCATGAGTTGTTCGCTGGGAAAGCAAAGTCTAAAAACGAGATTCAATAAAATAGCCTTGTTTTTGTTTAGACGAATACTTTCGCAAAATATGCGGAATAAAAAAATTAATTCTAGATTGGATGAATATTTACTCTGTTTAAATTGTAGGGGTCCTATTTCTAAAAAAGAACACGAGTATCAGTGTGGAAAATGTGGTCGCTCTTATTCGTTGATTGGGGGGCGTATACCAAATTTTATTCTATGAAACTTCTTCACATTACCCCAAGTTATATTCCTGCCTATAGTCATGGGGGTCCGGTGGCAAGTGTGCATACATTAAACAAATGGCTTGTGAGGTTGGGGATTGATGTCACGGTGTATACCACTAATGTTGATGGAGATAAGAAGTTAAATGTGCCGTTAGATAAGGAAATTGATATTGATGGAGTAAGAGTATTTTATTTTCCACTCACATTCCGCGCGTGGGAATATTCTCGAGCGATGCATCGCGCACTGAAGAAAAATATTCAGAATTTCGATCTTATCCATATTACTTCGGTTTTTCTTTCCGCATCTGCGCTTGGTGCGTATTATGCGAAAAAAAATAAGAAACCATTCATTATTTCTCCGCGGGGGAACTTCATGAAGCAGACATACGGAAGTAAGTCTTTAAAGAAAATGGTATACACACATCTTATTGAAAGGTTTGCGTTGAAAAATGCATCGGCGATCCATTTTACAAGTGAAACTGAAAAGCGCGATTATATAGAAACAAAGCTTCCACTCAAAAAGGCGTTAGTTGTTCCCAATCCATTTGAAAGTGAAAATCCAAATCCAGTGGAAAATAGTTCATTCCGTAATAAATGGGGAATCAAAGAAGATATGGAGATAGTCTTATTTATGGGAAGATTAAACTGGGTGAAGGGATTTGATACGCTTATCCCTGCATTTGCCGAAATTTTGAAAAAACGTCCGAATGCCATACTAATCATTGCTGGTCCGGATGAGGCGGGATATAAGAAAAATATCCAATTACTAATTACTAGTTACCAATTACAAGACAAAGTTGTTTTCACTGGACTCATATCGGGAAAAGAAAAAGAGGCAGCTCTTCGTGAAAGTGATGTATTTGTACTTCCATCTTTTTCGGAGAGTTTTAGTATGGCTACTATTGAGGCAATGAATGCAGGACTTCCCGTAGTTATTACGAGTGGGGTAGCAATATCAGAAGAAATAAAAAATGCAAACGTAGGGATTGTGATTGAAAAAGATATAAAACTTCTCGCAGATGCAGTTGTTGATTTGCTGGAAAACAAAGATAAAGCGGAGAATATGAGTCAACGCGGGAGGGAATTTGTACATGACAATTTTTCTGCAGAATCGGTTGCGAGGCGTTTTATTGAAGCATACAATGAAATAATACATTCATATTATACTTAAAAAAGAGAAACAACATCTATTAACAACATTCCAACATTCTGCAGAATGTTGGAATGTTGTTGGGAAAAACATGAGGAAAGAAACAAATAAAAAAACAAAACACTTGATTATTGGAGGAGGGGAGATAGGAAACGCGCTTTTTAATATTTTAAAGAAAAAATTTGATGTTTCCATTCGGGATAAAAACGATGAAGTGAAAGGAAAATTTGATGTACTTCATATTGCATATCCGCCAATAAAGAACTTTATTGGAGTAACAAAAAAATATATAAAAGAATACAAGCCAAACCTTGTGATTATTCACTCAACTGTCGCAGTGGGCACAACGAAAAAAATAGGAACTATTGCAGTGCATAGCCCCGTAAGGGGCATACATCCTCACTTGGAAAGGGGGATAAAAACATTCACAAAATATTTTGGGGGACAAAAGTCAAAAATAGCTGAAAAATATTTTAAAGAAGTTGGAGTTCCGACAAAATTTTTTCCGAATTCAGAAATGACTGAATTATTAAAAATTTTGGACACCACATACTATGGATGGAATATTGTCTTTGCAAAAGAAACAAAACGTATCTGTAATAAATATAAAGTTGATTTTGATACGGTCTATACCGAAGCAAATAGAGAATACAATCGGGGATATAAAAAACTGGGGATGTCGCATGTAGTGCGTCCAGTGTTGAAATTTATGCCTGGTAAAATCGGCGGACACTGTGTGATTCCAAACACGAAACTCCTAAACGATTGGCTCACCAATACACTAAAAAAGAGAAATGCCACCTATTAACAACATTCCAACATTCTGCAGAATGTTGGAATGTTTTAGAATTGTCGTGGTAAAAATTCACCACACTTGTGGTAGAGTTTTACCACAATATCATATGGATGTAGGAGCACATTACTGACCTATACTCAGTTTTGAGTATAATTATACTCAAAACTGAGTACGATATGGGTAAATTCCATAATATTGCCCTAATCGTATCAATGTGATACGATTATAGGACATAAATGATACGAATATGATGAAATTGTCAAAAATACAACAAGAAATCATTCAAATACTTCTCAAAAAAGATGAGCTACAGTCGTCGGGAATTTATGCTGAAATGAAAAAAAATAACTCGGATGTTTCGTTCATAACTGTAAAAAGAGCCCTTTCCTCAATGGTGAAGAGTGGAGTCTTATTATCTCTTGGTTCGGGAAGATCGGTACGATATATAATAACGGTTTTTGGAAGGGTGTTTGCAGAAATCGATGCAAAAAATTATTGTGTAAGTGATCCCGATGTGCGATATGGGATGGGTGGATATAATTTTGATTTATTTTCAAAATTTCCCGCCAATATTTTTGAGGACGCTGAGTTGGATGTATTAGAAGAATATACAAAAAAATATAAACAACGGACAAAAGAGGTATCCGCATCTATTCAAAAAAAGGAACTAGAGCGTTTAGTGATTGAACTGTCGTGGAAATCTTCAAAAATAGAAGGTAATACATATACACTTCTCGATACTGAAAAACTTATTTTAGAGAATAAAGAAGCGGTGGGACATAGTAAGGACGAAGCGCAAATGATTCTTAATCATAAAAATGCTTTTTATTTTATTCGAGAACATATTTCAGAATTCAAAACACTTACCCCGGTTAATCTTGGGATGCTCCACTCTATTTTAGTTAAAAATTTGAGTATTGAGATTGGATTAAGGAAAACACTTGTCGGAGTATTGGGTTCAAAATATAAACCACTTGATAATATATACCAAATTAAAGAAGCGATTGATTCTCTTTCTGTGGCGGTTTCAAAGGTGAACACGCCATATGCGAAAGCACTTATATCTCTCTTGGGGATAAGTTACATTCAGCCATTTGAAGATGGGAATAAGAGAACTTCCCGTCTTATGGCAAACGCTCTTCTTCTTTCATATGGATGTGCTCCGCTCTCATATCGCAGTATTGAAGAAAACGAATATCGTGAGGCAATACTTGTATTTTATGAATTGAATTCTATTATTCCCATAAAAAAAATATTTATTGAACAATATAAATTTGCTTGTGAAAATTATGCCGTCGGGGCGTAGTAATATTATTTAATATATGGACAAAAAACTTTCAGTCATCATCCTAACTTACAACGAAGAAAAACATCTTGCGAGATGTTTGGAAAGCGTGAAAAATATCGCTAACGAAATTATTGTGGTTGATTCATTTTCAACCGACAAAACAAAAGAAATTGCCGAGAAATATGGAGCAAAATTTGTCGGGCATGAATTCACAAATCAAGCGGAACAATTCAATTGGGCACTCGACAACGTTCAAATTTCCTGTGATTGGATTCTTCGCCTTGATGCCGATGAATATCTTACTCCTGAACTCGTAGCCGAAATAGGGGAGTCTATCCTCACCAATCAGCCCAAATCCCTGCCTACCAGCAGGCAGGCGCACCAATCAGCGTCTATGACAGGCTATTATATGAAACGGAGAGTTATTTTTATGGGACGTTGGATAAAACACGGAACATATTATCCGATATGGATTTTGCGTTTATTTAAAAAAGGAAAAGCGCGTTCTGAATCTCGTGAAATGGATGAATACATCATATTGAAGGAAGGAAGCGCTGGATATTTAAAAAACGATTTTGTAGATGAAAATATAAATGATGTATATTGGTGGACCGATAAACATAATAAGTTTTCTTCACGTGAAGTTGAGGCAATTTTAAAGATAGAAAAAGAATCATATCGCGAAATGGAGGGTGATCCACTAGGGACGCCCACGGAACGAAAACGGTGGTGGAAGGAAAGTGTCTATATGGGTATGCCGCTTTTCGTGAGGGCGTGGGGATATTTTATCTATCGCTATGTTTTCCGATTGGGATTTTTGGACGGGAAAGAGGGTCTTATATTTCACTTTTTGCAGGGTTTTTGGTATAGATTTCTCGTTGATGCTAAACTTTACGAGAGTAATCGCAAATATCGCGAATTGAGCAAATAATGCGAATAGAAGAGAGAAATTAAGAGAGTAATCGCAAATATCGCGAATCTAAAAATAAATAACGCGAATAAAGAAAGTAATCGCGAATAATACGAATTGAACAAATAGCGCAAATGGAGAAGGTAATCACGAGTTAAACCAATAACGTGAATTATGGAGAAAATCCAAAGAGAAATAAGTGCTCCACAAATAATTTTTCCAGAGCTGAGTTATAAAATTGTTGGTGCTGCATTTGCGGTGTTTAATGAGTTGGGATGGGGGTTGCCAGAAAAAGACTATCAACGTGCGTTGTGTATCGAATTTAAGAAAAACGGTGTATCTTTTGAAAAAGAAGTTTATATTCCATTGGAATATAAAGACGAAAAAATAAGCAAATATTTTGCGGATTTTATTATAGAAAAGAAAATTTTAGTCGAGTTAAAGGTTGTTTCAAAATTGGGATATACAAACGCCAAGCAAGTCCTTACATATCTTAATTCTGCAAATATAAAACTTGGTATCCTCGTGTATTTTACAAAAGACGGAATAAAATACAGAAGGATAATTAACTCTTCCATTAGGGACTAGATTTTTTTGTGGTATTGTATAATAATTCGTATTGTTAATAATGTTGGTATTTCAGCGAAGCTTATTCGCATTATTACTAATAATTCGTATTATTCGTGATTACTATGAGTATCGAAGAAGGTATAAAAAATAAGGTGATATTGGTGACGGGGGGGACCGGGTCATTTGGAAATGCCGTAGTAGAGCGGCTTTTGAAATTGGAACCAAAGCAGATATTGGTATTTAGCCGCGACGAAAAAAAACAGCTGGATATGGCGAACAAATTTCCCGATGAACGCATCCGTTTTTTAATTGGGGATGTTCGCGATAAAGATCGTGTGACGTATATTATGAAGGGCGTTGATCTTGTGTTTCATGCATCGGCCCTAAAACAAGTGCCTCATTGTGAGTTTTTTCCAATAGAAGCAGTACTCACAAATATTATTGGTGCAGCGAATGTGATTAATGCGGCAGTGCATCATGGGGTAGAGCGCGTAGTGGTGTTGAGTACTGACAAGGCAGTATATCCAATTAATGCAATGGGAATGACGAAGGCGCTTATGGAGCGCGTGATGATTGCGGTTGGGCGAGAGCACCATAATGGAACAATGTTGTGTGGAACACGATATGGAAACGTGATGTACACGCGCGGTTCAGTGATTCCATATTTTGTAGAACTTATGAAAGGAGGAAAACCGATTAAGGTAACAAATCCGAACATGACTCGTTTTATGATGTCGCTTCAGGATTCTGTTGACCTTGTACTGTATGCACTTACGAATGGAATAAGTGGTGAAATATATGTAAAAAAATCTCCCGCAGCTACCGTAAAAACACTTGCCGATGCAGTAGTTTCGCTTTTTGATTACAAAGGAGGAATAGAAGTAATTGGCACGCGTCCAGGTGAAAAAGTGCACGAAACACTTATTTCATCGGAAGAATCGGTTCGTGTTGAGGATTGTGGTGCATATTTCAAAATAAATCCAGAAGTTCCGGGAATGGATGTAAAAAAATATTATTTCACCCCAGCGGAAAAACCACTTTTACCACCCGAAGGATACACCTCATCAAATACAAAGCAGCTCTCGATTGAAGAGATGAAGAATTTACTTCTTACACTTCCGGAGATTCAAGAAGAGTTGAGTAATCGCAAATAATACGAATAGAGCAAATAACACAAATAGAGAAATAAACCGTGGACAGAACATAATAAGATATTAAATTAATTTTTATCTCACCAAAATTTATTCGCATTATTCGTGATTACTATGAATATAGGTATTACCGGAGGAAAAGGATTTATTGGTTCACATATTGCATCGTCTTTAAAAGAAATGCGGGGTGTGAATGTTTTTTTATTTGATAAGCCACGAGGAGATATATTAAATAAAAAGTCAGTTGAAGAATTTGTGAAAGGGAAGGACGTAATTATCCACGCCGCTGCGGTGAATCGTGGAACGGATGCGGAGGTAGTGAGGGGAAGTGTTGAGGGGACATTGCATCTTATATCCGCGATTTCTTCTCTAAGAAAAAAACCGAAAATTATTTATTTTTCCTCGATACAGGCCGAGATGGATACGCTCTATGGGATAAGTAAGAAATTGTGTGAGACAATGCTTGAACGTGCGAGCAAAACGCAAAAAATTCCCGTGAGTATTTTCAGGCTCACAAATGTGTTCGGAGAGGGAAGTAGACCGTTTTACAACACGGCAGTGGCGACGTTTTGCTATCAGGTTGCAAAAGGAAAAAAGCTAAAGGTGGATAAAAACAGTGCTCCGCGTATGTTTGTGTATGTGGGCGACGTGGTTCACATTGTTTTGGAGGAAGTTTTCAAAAAAAGAAAAAAATTATTTCATTTTAAAAAAGTGTATTCAAAAAACATTATGACGATTCCCACACTTGCAAAATTGATTACCTCCTTCAAAAATATGAAGGATAAGAAAAGTTTAAAATCAAAATTTCACAGGGATCTTTATAAAACATATTTATCATTTGTTCATGGAAAATAAAAAATTGGAGATAAAATCTGACGAACGGGGAAATTTGGTTGAAGTGTTCAAAATTCCCGGAGTGGGGCAAATGTTTTATTCCACTTCAAAACCCGGAGTGATACGGGGAAATCATTATCACACGAGAAAAATTGAGCAATTTTGTGTGATTGAGGGAAGTGCAAAGATACGTCTCCGAAATAGGGAGACAAATGAAGTAAGGGAATATATTGTTTCGGGGAGCAGTCCTGAATTGATTGAAATGACATTACACTGGACGCATAATATACAAAACATCGGGGATGGAGAAATGAAGCTTTTGGTGTGGGCAAATGAGGTATTTGATCCAAATGATCCAGATACATTTCAAGAAGAAGTATAATAATGATATGAAGAATAATTCAAAACTTAAGGTAATGACGATTTTTGGAACACGACCGGAGATTATCCGTCTTTCTCGCGTGTTTGCAAAACTTGATGAATATGTAAATCACGTGATGGTACACACGGGACAGAGTTATGATTATCAAATGAACCAGGTGTTTTTTGATGATTTAAAAGTGAGAAAGCCGGATTATTTTTTGGAGGTGAAGGCGGATACACTTGGGGGTCAGATTGCGAATATTATAAAGAAAAGCGAGGAAGTGTTACTAAAAGAGAAACCTGACGCGGTACTTATTTTGGGAGATACCAATAGTACACTTGCAGCGATTATCGCAAAGCGAATGAAAATTCCGATATTCCACATGGAAGCGGGGAATCGTTCATTCGACGAGAATGTTCCGGAAGAAATTAATCGGCGTATTGTGGATCATATTTCTGATATCAATTTGCCATACAGTGAGAATGCTCGCCAATATCTTATTCGTGAGGGAATTCATCCGGGTACAATTTATGTGACAGGGACACCGCTTACTGAAGTGTTTGATGCATATAAAGATGGCATCAATAATTCGCAAATCTTAACAGAATTAAAACTTGAACCAAAAAAATATTTTGTGGCGACAATTCATCGTGAAGAAAATGTAGATACAAAAGAAGCATTTATTGAACTCATTGAGTCACTGAATGCAGTTGCAGAAAAATATGACATGCCGATTATAATGAGCACACATCCACGCACTGAAAAGCGTATAAAAGAATATGGAATTAGTGCTCATACACATATCAATTTTCATGCGCCATTTGGATATTTTGATTTTAATAAACTGCAACGCGAAGCCTTTTGTGTACTTTCAGATAGCGGAAGTATTCATGAGGAATCTGCCGCAATGGATTTTCCCGCAATACAAATGCGCGTGAGTTCAGAGCGTCCGGAAGCGTTTGATGAGGGGGTTGTAATACTTTCTGGGCGGGGAAAAGATACGGTGTTGGAAGCAGTTGCAGTGACTGCTGGTGAACGAAAAAATGGAGTGAAAATGAACGTTCCGCAAAATTACAAAGATAAAAACGTATCAAGTAAGGTGCTTCGGCATATTGTTGGGCTCACAAGAATTGTGAAACAGCGTCGGAGTGGAATATAACCATTTGTCATCTATGAAAATTCTTATTGTTGCGGATGTGTACCCTCCGGAGGTTTCTTCTGCAGCACATCTTATGCAGGATCTTGCACGTGGATTGTCACGTATCGGACATACTGTTTCGGTGCTTACCTCATATCCTCGCCACTACCTTACTGAAGAATCGAAAGATAAGAAGTTTAAAATTGTATCATCTGATAACGGTATCACAATAATTCGCATAAAAACTCTCCCACTTCACAAAGCGAATTTTATCATTCGTGGAATTTCACAATTACTTTTGCCATTTATTTTTTTTCTTGGAGTAAAAAAATGTATGAGAGAATCGCCAGACGCGGTAATTGTCTATAGTCCCCCAATTACACTCGGACTTGTGGGGAAATTCATAAAAAAACGATATGGTGCAAAATTTTTCTTGAATATCCAGGATATTTTTCCCCAGAATGCTATTGACCTTGGGATTTTGAAAAATAAACCGATTATCAAATTTTTTGAGTTGATAGAAAAAACTGTGTATGCGAGTGCTGACGTCATTACATTTCACTCGGATGGAGGCAGAAAGTTCCTTATTGAAAAAAAACATGTTCCCGAGAGCAAAATAGTCACGCTCTACAATTGGGTAGATGTAAGTGAATATGTGGATCTTAAGCAACATATTTCGTTTCGTGATCGATATGGATTACAGGGAAAATTTATATTTCTTTTCGCGGGGATTATGGGTCCGGCGCAGGGCTTAGAATTTCTGATTCATGTTGCAGAACGCGTTTCAGATTTGAAAGATATTGTTTTTCTTCTTGTGGGAGATGGTACTGAGAAAGAAAAGATAGAGAAGTTGATTCAAGAAAAAAATATAAAAAATATTGAAGTCCGTCCGTTTATATCGAAAGATGAATATCCATATCTTGTGAAGGATTCCGATGTAGGAATTGTGTGTTTGAGTAGCAACAATAAAACATCGTTTGTTCCGGGGAAATTTTTGGGGTATATGGCGGCAGGAAAGCCAGTTGTTTCATTTTTGAATAAAGAAAGCGATGCATTTGCGCTTATGGATGAGGCGAGATGTGGGTATACAGGACGTTCTGATGACGTGGAGGAGGGAGAAAAAATAATAAGAAAAATATATGCTGAAAAAGATAAATTAGATGAATTTGGTTCAAATGGGCTCAAGTTTGTAAAAGAACATCTTACGCTCGAGGCTTGCGTAAAAAAAATAGAAAAAATACTAAAAAAATAATCCCGACCTATGACGCGGGAATATTTTTTTTGAATGTTGTCACAAGCTGTTTTCCCTCAAGTGCGAGTGGTTCTTTTGTGAAGACGAGTGCTATCACATATACTATTCCGGAGATAATTATATTTAAAATAACGTGAACTCCAATACCATAGAGTAGGTAAGAGGAAATGGTCATGAAGAAAAGGGAGAGAAATACTGATGGGATTTTCAATTTTATACCAAATGGAATTTGTTTTTTTAATCCAAAAAAACAAATTCCATTGAGCACTATCTGAGAGGTGAGAGTTGCAATTGCGGATCCATTTATACCAAGGGGAGGAATAAGAATGAGATCAAGAAGCACGTTTGTGGTTGCTCCTAGTCCCGATGCGAGCATAAGCTTCTTTTCCATATTATAAGAAAAAAGAGAGTTTCCTATTATTCCTCCTGGAAAAACAAGAAGTATGGTTGAGAGAAGTATTTGAAAAGAAAGAGTAGCGTCCTCATAGGCGGTACCAAAGAAAAAACGAATAATCGGGTATGAAAGCACAATTCCTCCGACAAATATCGGAAGGGCAACAAGAAGAATCGCGGAAATTGATTTCTCGAGTACCATTTTTGCCTTACTGTTATCGACGTGTGCGAGTTTGCTCACAATGGGGAATATACTCGTTGCGATGATCGCGGGGAGGGTGTAGAGAAGGAGTATGGGGCGTTGTGCCGCAGCGTAGAGAC
>JAJYXV010000004.1 GCA_021801565.1 bacterium | reverse complement strand
AGGTAACAATTCAAAGAGATGGCAACGTCGGCATTGGGACGACAGGTCCCAGCTACAAATTCGATGTGAATGGCTATGGACAGTTCAGTCAGCCCATAATTGTAGGCACCCCCACAGCGGCGGGACACGCAGCGACAAAGTCATACGTCGATAGTGTTATTGTTGCCACATCAGACATGTATGTGAAAGGGAATTGCACGGGGGCGGTTACCATTGATTGGAGTCAGGGGAAAACACAACACTGCGTGCTTACTGGGAATGTTACATTTACGTTCGCGAATGGCCAAAGTGGCGCTGCCTATAAGATTATTTTGAAGCAGGATGCCACTGGATCACGCATAGTCACATGGCCCGCAAGTGTGCGATGGGGAAGCATTGGCACTCCAAGTTTGAGTGTTGTGCCAAGTAAAACTGATTATGTTGGGTTTGTATATAATGGGATAGATACCTCTTATGACGGCGTAGCATTTAATACGAACTATTGATAAGTACTATGCGGGGTATTAAGTAGTAAGTATACAAAAAAAGAAACATGGATTTTCTTCTTCCTCGTTTCTTGAAAATTTTCAAGAAAAAAGATAAAAAGCATATCACGGAAGCAAGTAGTCAAGCAAAAATTTCCAAAACTCGTGAGATACAAACCCTATTAAGGCGTGAGATGGAATCCTCAGTTTCCGATACAGAAGCACACACACAGGAAAAAATAGAAGAACAACAAACACCGCATATTCCACATGCAGAAGAATGTCTTGCGGATCATTGCCCATATTGTAATTTAAAAGACTTTGTTAAACGCGGCACTCGCAAAAAAAAATTTGAAGTGGTGCAGCTTTATCTGTGCCGTGGGTGCAACAAAACATTTACCGCGCAATTTGTGAAAGGCAAACGGTATCCGCTCCATATTATTATTGAAGCAATGAATTACTATAATCTTGGATATTCATTTACTCAAACATCATCTATTGTTCATAAAAAATTTGGGTGGGAAATTCCCCCCTCTTCAATTTCTGGGTGGATTTCTGAATTTGAAGAATTGTGCCGATATGCACGTATGCGGTCGTTTGTTATTTCACGATTTTCGCCGAAAGATGCAGTTGAAGTAACCACAATGGCACATCGGCAAATCTATCGTTTTTATTATCATCGCGCGAAGCTCTCGCTTCTCCTTGAAGATTTCAAACATCGCCGCTTTACGCGTCTCCGTGATTATTTGGAGAGCGTGTCCGCAGAAACGCCACATCACTATTTTCAAAAAGGGGATCGTATTTCCGAACTAAAGAAAAAATTCAACTATGCCGACGTATATCTCCGCGGGAAAGAAAACTATGCGACTCGTATTGCGAAGTTTGTGTTGCAAGCCGTGAAAGAAAATAAAAAGCGGCATGAAGCACTCCAACGATTTATGATTGCAAACGATTCAGTGACAGTTGCAACTGAGGTGCCGGTCTATTTAACCGAAGAGGATATTGCGCATATGCAGAATATGCTTCATTTTGAGATTGTCGGATTTGATGAGTGGAAAAAAGAGAAAGACAGAATTCTTATCACGGGACACATTGATGTGCTTCAGGTGCGGAACGGGCAGGTGCACATTCTTGATTTTAAACCGCATGCGGATAAAGAACGTCCAATTGAGCAATTAACATGGTATGCGCTTGCACTTTCACGACTTACCGGACTTCGCTTGTATGAGTTTGTATGTGGATGGTTCGATGATACAAATTATTACGAGTTTTATCCGCTCCACATTGTCTATAAAAAGAAAAAAAGAACCGCAAAAAAATGGAATGGTATACTTAAAGTCGGCGCTGCACGTGAACTCGCCACTATTGGGGTAAGAAAGAAAACATCCGTTAAAGTTTAATTTATTTTTATGTCTTATTATCAAAATAAATTTACTCCGAAGAAACCAATGCGAAGTTTTCGTGATTTAGAGGTATATTCAAGAACATTGGAGTGTGCGGTTGTTATTGCATCATCGGTGCGGAACATGGCTCCGGAATTTCTCCATAACGAAGGAATGACAAATTGCGCACTTTCTATTCCGCTCTGGATTGCGGAAGCGCATTCGTTGCGATTTGGAAATAAAAAAGAAAGTATTGTACTTCTCGAAAAAGCGATGGCGGGGTGTAATAAGATAGTAGTATATCTTGAAGAAGTGATGGGAATTTATGGTGGTATGAATACACAGAATATGGGGAAGAAAGAGAAGGGAAAAGGGGGAAATCATCTAAAATTGAATGCTGATCTTATTGATGAGATAATAAGGAAATATATTGATACTCGTGGGAAGATTTTTCGACTCGAAAAATCATGGCAAAAATGGGATAAAGAAGATGCTGTGCGACGTATGTGATGGAGGAAATTATGTGTAGTAGTTCGAAATTATGATTGTGATATAATACAAAAATGAAACATGGAACAAAGAAAAAAAGCAATGTAAAAGAAGTAATACTGCCAAGTGATTTTGGAATTGTGTTGGAGTCTGTGGATTCCAAGATTGATCAAATTATTGAAGAATATGACGCGCTCGATAAAAAAATAGATATACACCACGGAGAATTTCATGAATTCAGAAAAGAAGTGTATAAATTTGATGTTGTATTTGATGAATTACATCTGATACGAAATGATCTTAAAGAAAAAGTGAGTAGAGACGAATTTGTTTTGCTTGAAAAGCGGGTTTTGGCACTTGAGAGAAAAAATAGATGATTATTTTTAATTAAGTGGGGGTAATAAGTAATATAGAATTATGAAAAAAAATAAAAACATTACTATCGAAACATTGGCTGAAATGGTGCAGTCGGGGTTTGAAGGAGTGCACGAAGAAATGGACAAACGATTTGAAGAAGTACACGAACATTTGCGAATTATTGACGGGCGGCTTGATGCGATGGAGATTGAACTTATGGATATTAAAAAACATCTTGAACGCATGACAACGCGGGAGGAATATGAAGCACTGAAAGAACGGGTGGAAGCACTTGAGAAGAAGCTGGTGAAATATGAAAAACACATGAAATTAAAATTAGTATAAAACCCAGTAGTAGAAATTTAATATGCGCTTCGCGCACTAAAATCAATAAGTTCTGTAGTTTATGCTAAAATAAAATACATATCGTTATATATAGGGTTATCCACTGAAAATCAATTCAATTTTCACTACTGGGTAAGCCCAGTAGTGAAAACTCAATTTCGTGATTATGTTCTATACATACATTTTAGAAAGTAAAAAGTACAACGAATTATATATAGGGTACACCAATGATTTAAAGAAAAGAGTAGAAGAACATAATCACGGGAAAAATGTATCTACCAAACGATATGCACCATGGAACTTGATATATTATGAAGCGTGCACCAACAAAAAAGATGCAATACGAAGAGAAAAATATCTTAAAACAACCCAAGGACGACGATTCACTAAACGAAGATTAAAAGAATATTTTTACGGAAAATAACTATTGAGTTTCTACTACTGGGTAAAAAGGTCATAAAAATTAGAAATTAAAAAATTAAATTTATATGGAAAATCAAACAAATAAAAATACATGGGTGTGGGTGGTGGGCGTTGTTGTTCTTGTTCTTGTCGCCGGGTATTATTTTATGACGTCTTCCCCGTTTATAAACAAGGGTGGGGAAGAGCGCGGGTCCACTTCGACTCAGCCGACATTCAATAAGGAAGTGCCTGAAGTGGTTGTGCAGAAAGAAGCGACAAAGCCAATTGAGGTTGATGTGCCAAAGGATGTAAAAACTCAGTTTGGCGCATACGAGATAAAGGGAGAAGGAGGAGCGTTTCAACCTGCGGAACTTATAGTTCCTGAAGGCGGAAGGGTTCAAATAAATTTTACTGCTGTTGACGCGGATTATGATATTTCTTTTGCGCCTCCAATTGGGGCATATCTCAAGGCGAAAAAGGGAGAAACCGCAACGTTCGGATTTGATGCATCAAACAGCAAAGTGGGAGCGTACACATTTGTGTGTAAAGATTTCTGTCCGAGCGGAAAAGAAATGAAGGGAACATTGGTGATAAAATAGTATATAGAATATTGTATATAGTATATGGGATTAGAGGATAGTATATAGGAAGAGAGAAAAATATAGAGAGGATGAAAAAAAGCTCTGCAATCGCAGAGCTTTTTGTTTATAGCCGATAATTTATTTCAGGAGGAGCATCTTTTTTATTGATGAATATCCGCCAACTGGCGAATTAGCAGTAATCCGATAGAAATATAATCCGCTTGCCAAACCCGTACCGTCAAATTTTATCTCATATCTGCCGGGAAGCTTTTCTTCATTGATCAATATCGCAACCTCTCGTCCAAGTATGTCATATACAGCAAGTCTTACATTCGTAATACTTGATACTTCATACTTAATACTTGTTGTGGGGTTGAACGGATTCGGATAGTTCTGCGAGAGTTCAAATGTATAAGGTATTTCCTCTTTCACACTTACCAGTTTTTCAGTGGTGAATGTGAATCCGGAACTCCATGGACCGATTTCTCCAAGTATATTTCTTTCTCTTACCTGCCAGTAATACACAGTGTTATAAGCAAGTGAATCAGCAACTAGGGAAGTATCTGTTACGCCGCTTTTCTCGAATCCTATTTTTTCTTCCGTCATATTCCAAGCTTTCACATCATAGGATACCGCATTTCCAAGTCTTCTCCATATGAGAGTTGGGCGGATTGGCACCAGTGAATTATCTGCCGGGGAAACTAACGTTACCTCTTTCATTTCAACGACAACTGTGAAAAAGATAGGTAAAGAATACCATCCTTTCAGGTTTGTATATGTCGCAATTGAGAATTGATATGTTACCCCCTTTTCAAGCAGCTTCGTGTAGTACACCGTATCCGAAGACACATATTCATCTGCTACCACCGTGGTATCTTTCATCAGTTTTACATAATACCCCTGTGCATTTAATACTGGGCTCCATGTAATTTTTAACTGTTGGGGCAGTTCTCTTGATCCATTTTTCAGAGAAATATTTCGCGGTGGATCAGGGCCCATGTTGGTGAAAAGATTATCACAATCATCCCACCAAAGCGTATCTTTGTTTGTTTTGTACCATATATCATCAATAAAGAGAGCGTTCGTGCCGGATACTCCTTGAGGAAACGAAAGCGCGAACACAATTGAAGTTATTGCAGAATCTTTCGTTGAAAATGTAAGCGTAGTTTTTTTCCAGTCAGTATTTGATAGGCGTAAAGATTCTTTTGCCGTCGAGGCTACATTTCCTTTTTTATTGAGAAGTTGCATTTCCACGTTTAGCGGAACTTGCGCGTTTGAAACTCGAAAGTATAAAGAAATAGAAAACGTCGAGTCGACTTTTTTCTCACCGCTTCGCGTAAGAGCAAATATAGATTTGTAGTATGTGATATATGCGGTATTGAACGTAGAGCTGATTTCCAACCGATATGATTTTTTCCCTTGATATGCCGTGTCGGACAGCGTTTGCGAATTGCTTTGATTGCCTCCACCGGAAATGAGTACTGCAAAACCAGCGTTTTGTGCTTTTATTCCCGGTATGAGCGAAAATAAAAACAAGAAATAAACGAAAAGTAGTGTCCTTTTCATTTTATTTTCCTCCTTTTTGTTATGTGATTAGTAATAAACTAACCTTATTCTAGCACAAAAACCTTATTTTGGGAAGCCCGGTAGTAGTCCGCCAACTGGCGGATCACTACTAGGCAAGCCCAGTAGTAGAAATTGAATATGCGCTTCGCGCAGTGAAATCAATAAGTTCTGTAATTTATGCTAAAATATAGAATGTTTGCCATATATAGTTGTTCACTAGAAATCAATTCAATTTTCACTACTGGGCAAGCCCGGTGGCAGATAGTGGGAAGTATATAGAATATAGTATATAGAATATAGTATATAGAATATAGTATATAGAATATTGTATATAGGAGTAGAAGATAGAATATTGTATATAGTATATGGGATTAGAGGATAGTATATAGGAAGAGAAAAAAATAGGGGAGGAAGTATTTAGTACGCAGAAAGAATAACTAATTACCAACAACCTACGACTTACAACTTACAATAAACAACAGGAAAGAGATGACTAGTAATCAATAACTAAATTATTAACTACAGAATTTTTATATTTGTTCAAAGAAGATTTTCTTTATTCTTTTTTTGATGAGTGACGCAACATGTT
>JAJYXV010000009.1 GCA_021801565.1 bacterium | reverse complement strand
TGGGTTTTTTATATAAAGAATTCCGACTCCCTTCGGCCCATATATCTTATGTGCGGAGAGCGTCATGAGATCAATCCCAAGTTTTTTTACATTACAATCGAGGAATTGAAATGCCTGGACAGCATCAGTATGAAACAATGGATACACTGTTTCATAATTTCCAATTTCCAATTTCCCATGCCTACCGGCAGGCAGGCAATTTCCAAATAAATCCGAATTTCGAAGCCCTAAATCATTTTCTCTTTGGTTTTTGTAATTTGGAATTTTTTTGTTATTTGGTTTTTGTAATTTGGAATTTCTAAAATTTCTAACTAATTCAGAAATTTTAGTGATTGGTTGAATGGTTCCAATTTCATTATTTGCATACATTACTGAAACCAAAATTGTCCGTTCATCTAATTCCCTTTCAAGTTTCTTTACATCAATAAATCCATTTTTATCTACCGGAATAATTGCGATTTCTATTCCATCACGTTCGAGATCTTTTGCGGTTTCAAACACTGATTCGTGTTCAATCGCAGAGATAATTATTTTTAATTTTTTATTCAGGTACCCACGCACAGTTTCTTTTTTCGAAAACCGGTTGTTCTTCAATTCCTGCGATCGAAGACAACCTGCGCTCTCGACATCTCGATTCTTCAGAAAGAAGCCAAGCTCGGAATGTCTGCGAGAGCTTTTCTCAAAAAGAAACTGTGCGTGACGTACCGCGCCCCGCAGGGCCAAGTTATTTGCTTCTGTTGCTGATCCAGTAAAAATAATCTCGTTGAATTCGGCTCCGATAGATTTTGCGATAGACGCTCGTGACGCGTCAATTATTTTTAACGCCTCCTGTCCAAATGAATGGAGCGAATTTGGATTTCCGAATTTTGAGTCTCCATCCAAAAACGGCTTCATGGCATGAAACACCTCAGGATCTACTGGAGTCGTCGCCGCATAATCAAGATATATTCTCTTAGAAATAGGCTCTTTTTTCGTCATTTTCACTGCATTATAAGCTCATTTTTCTGAATTCTCCAGAATTTGACATATAATAAATAAGGTGGTATAATTAAAACAGAATAATAATTAACATAAGAAGAGAGGTAAAAATGGAAAAGATTGTATCAGCGGTATTTTGCCTGATTGAAATTCCTGGTTATTTTTTAACATGCATTGAAAAAACGGGAAAATTTCCTAAAAAGAAAAAACTCCTTGGTGGACGGATCGAAGGCGGTGATCCAAATACCAAGCTCCGTCTTGCAAAAGAAATTCTCGAGGAAAGTGCAGAAACCATAGAGATTGAACCAATGGATCTTGTGGAAGTATGTATTCTCGAAGGAAAGAATCATTTGGAACAGTTTTTTTATTGTAAAGCATTTATTGATAAACAAAACATCCTCCCCGGAAAAGAAATTGAATCACTTCACTTCTTTCCTAAGGACGGAAGAGAATTGCTCGCTGCAATCGCAAACGGAGATTTTCTTCCTCGTCACGGCGAAGCGATTAAGACTTTTTTATATTCCCGTCCTGCAAAATAAATTTTTAACCCCTCCCAACCTACGTTTCAACACCAGCCGAAAAGCCCCACATTTTGTGGGGTCCTTTCTTTATTATAAACTCACATAAGATCAAAAAATTAACAATAATTTAGACTTCGCACACTATACTAAAGTATCATGTGCGGCCGCACATAATACTTTAGTATGAGATGATTTATATATTTTTTAAAAAAACAATGTCCCTACACCCCTATTCATTCCGCTCCCTTCTCTTTTGTAAAACATCCACATCAAGCCTCCGAAGCACAGAGAGTAATATAGTAAGTCCAATTGCCGAAATAACTGCAAAATTTATAAGTCCGATTCCACAAAGCACTCCGATTGCCGCAACGAGCCATACAGTTGCCGCTGTCGTAAGTCCAAGCACATGCACTCCATGTTTGATAATAATTCCCGCTCCTAAAAATCCGACACCTACGACTACGTTTGCGAGTACCGCAAGAAACCCGCCCCCCTGCGTCGCTATTCCTATTGGAACATTAAACGTATTTGAAACGATATAAGGAAGTTCAAGACCGATAATTGAAAAAATTGCCGCGCCAGCCGCAACCATAATATCCGTGCGAATTCCGGCTTCTTTCCCCGCGAGTTCGCGTTCAAGACCGATAATTGCACCAAGCAAAATTGCAACACCCAACCGAATAAGCATTAGTTCTAATGTAAGCATACCCCCTAGTAGAAACTTGATTTGTTAATTAAGTTTAAAAAATATGACGACGTTTATATTTATCTCATTATACCCTAAAATGAAAAATCTTTTGTCCGCTATAAGCGGACGTATCGAGTTTTCCTGCCTATCGCAGACAGGCACTACGGGGCATAGTTATATTATAAACCCTAAATTCTAATATCTAAATACGAAACAATTGGAAAGCACAAAATTCAAAATCTTCTAAACATGGAAGAATTGAATGTTTGAATTTATCTAGAATTTAGAGTTTGGTAATTAGAAATCCTGCTTCCCTATTTATAATTTGGATTTCTCTCATTTTTCCCAGAAATAAAATTCACATATCGAGCGAGGGCGAATAACACGCTTGAAAGACGATTTAAATATTGTAAAAATTCCGGGGAAAGCTTCTTCTTTTTCGAAAATTTTACCGCAATGCGCTCTGCTTTTCGTGCAACTACTCGCGCGATATCAAGCGACGCAGCACACATCGTTCCCCCGGGGAGCACAAAGTGCTTGATCGGAGGAACAACAGCATCAATATCAAAGATTATCTTTTCCATCTCACGAATATGATGTTCGGCAATAGCAATGGTCGGATTTTTTACTTGCCCGTCCGTCAGGCGGATTCCGAATCCAATTGCCCCAATCTCGGCTTGTGCAATGAAAAGTGTTTCTTGCAATCTGAGGAGAATTTTTTCTACTTCAATATTAAACTTCGATGTTCCCGCATCGCACGTAGAGCAAAAACCGATCCACGAGTTTAATTCATCAAGCGTGCCAAGTAATACGAATAGTGAATCGCTTTTGGGAATACTTTTTTTTCCCATTACACTTTTTCCACTATCCCCGTTTCCCGTGAAAAACATTGTATTCATCCCGTTATTATAACAAAAAAACCGGAACAAAATTCCGGTTTTTTTATGCTTTGTCTCTTTAAAGTTTATTCAGATCAGCGTTTATACTTTGAAATTCCTTATCAAGATTTACATCATTTATTCCCTGCAGATCTTGTTTGATCACCGGAGTCGTATCTTCAAGCGGTACCGTAGTGGTAGTTAACTCCCCATTTTGCACATTTGCTGTTGGTTGTGTATTTGTTTTTACACTGTTCGTCTGCCACCACCAGAGAAACGCTAAAAGAATTATTATAACAAGCGCAATCACCATAAGAATGGTTTTGCTTTTTGAAGACGATGCCGATGGTTGTTGTGTTGTTTGTTCCATATAAAACTAAAATATTATTGTGTACTTCCCGCAGTGGAAGTGGCAGTCGACGTAGCGGTTGATGTAGCCGTTGGTGAAGATGTCTCCTCATCATTTGCTTCAAAAAGATCAACTTGTGGAATTTGCGCCAATGTTGTTACTGCCTTCTGTATTATATCACGTACATTTTTTACCGCATCTCTCACCTTTTCGAGATCGGTCCGCAATGCATCCCGAGCAACCGCAACATCATTTTTCAGCGCATCTTCCGTAGTTACGGTTATTTGATATGTCTTTCCCGACTGTGCTTGTATCAAAGCGCGAGTCGAAGCAATCGTTGCTTGCGCTTCTCCTATTGCCGCTTTTACCGCACTCACATCTTTTCCTCCCGCCGCTGCTTTATCTGCACGCGTATTCACATTTACGAGAATTTTCTCAAGACGCTCAATAATGTCGGAAAAATGATCAGTCATTCGCTTATTTAAATCATTCACATTTTCATACACACGCGCTACAATCTCTTTCTTCTTTTCATCTTTTAACTTAGAAAGTTCTCCTTGAAATTCAGCCTGTTTCTTTTCAACTTCCTGCTGTGCTTCTGCACGTTTTGCCTCAATTTCTTTTTTGAACTCCTCGCGTTCTGATTCTACTTTTTTACGAAGCTCATCACGATTTTCCAAAATTGTTTTTATTTCTTCATCACGAAGTGCCTGCACCTGAGCACGACCCTCTTCTTGAATTTTCTTTGCCTCTTCAAGCGCTTTTTCGCGCGCCTTTATAAATTCCTCCCGATCTACTGTCCCGGCATCTGGAATAGTATCTTTTATTTCCCGCACTTGCTCACGGACTTTATCTTTAACCTCTGCCGTTTTGTCTTCTGTTTCGGTACGTATGGCCTTTGCATTTTCACGAATTTGTTCTTGTTCATTTTTTACCTCTTCTCTTGCCTTGTCTCTCATTTCTTTTACTCCCTCACGCACCCCCTCTCGAATATTCTCCACATTGCCCTGAAATTCTGCTCGGATCCCAGAAGTTGATTCTTGGTTATTGTTCGACTCTTCGGTTTGTGCAAATGCAAACGGGATGTTTGCAACACACACCACCATAATTATTAAAAAAACTATTTTTATTGTCTTCATAATGTATATATTTATTGTTTTTCGACTGCACATTCTCATGTGCATATCTATTATAACGGATAATTTCCCAAAACGTACATTTGACTAGATAGTGATCCGCCAATGGGTGGATCACTATCTGATTGACTTTTTTGGTTGGATAGTATAAAGTTTTAAACGGTCTTTTCCCATAACACTTCTTTTTAAAAAAAACGAGGTATAAATGATTCTATCCGTTTGTATGGCCGATTCTGTTCCTAAAGAACAAAGACAGAATCTTCCTGACATTCTCTCCCCTCAACGATTCGAATATATTCCCGCAAAGGGAACACCTATAGAGGTGAGAACGAAAAACGGCGGAACAATCAGGGTAAAAACAGTCGCCCGATATGCATCCCGTACAAACATCATTATTCATGTGGTTCCTATACGGATAAGAAAGAAATAAAAGTATTTAAAACAAATCCCGCTTTTAGCGGGATTTTTGTTTTATTTATAAAATTTTATTGTTGAAAGTATTTTATTAAACACATTCACATCACTATGTTGTGGATCGCGCATTTCATTCAAAAATATATTTGCAGTGTTTCCGCTTGTCGCATTATGTTTTATGTTATACATCGAAAGTATAAAATAATTTCCATCTTTTTCTTTATATGCATTGATTACCCGATCCCAATTTTTTCCGTCCATACTTACTGCAAAATAATCCTTAGTAAACGTACCCCCTATTTCTGAAAGCAACATAAAATCCGGCCGTTGGTTCGGGTTATATTCAAAACGTCCCCCAAATGTCCCTATAAGCGGAACCGATGTATTTTTTCCAACATACATATAAAGTTTTGCATCGCTCAAAGGAAATGATATATATGTTTCCTTACCTTCTACCACTGCGGCCGTTTCTGGATATTTCAATTCAAATCCATATTGGTTATTTTTATAAGTCTTCCAATTTACCGTCTCATCAACTTTTATCTGAGTGCTCGTTGCTTCGCATTTTTCTTCCCAGACCCTTAAGCATTTTTGTTTTGCTTCGCACCATGTATATCCGGCGGATCCGATGCATCCATGCACGTCCTTATCTCCTCCCACGATTGGCGTTGAAGTCGTAGGAATTTCGCTTATTGCCTGTATATTCCTTTCAGAAATAGTTGATTCCTTTTTTTGAGAGATAAAAAATACAATTCCAACGATAACGAGAAAAAATATAAGAAGTGAAATAATAATTTTCATTTGTGTATTCATCCCGTTAATGATAGAAAACGTTTTAGGCGATATGCAAGATATCGTTTTCCAGGACCCGACTTGAGATATTGTTCCCTAGTTTTTGCATCATATTCATTGATACAAGCTTCATAATAGATTAATTCATACGGCGCGCCTTTGCTTGTATATTTCTTTCCACTTCTCCGATTGTGCTCAATAAAACGTTTTCGTAAATCTTTTGTATATCCTGTATACCTCCTTCCATTTTTTATGCTTTGTAGTATATAAGTATAATACATATTTATCTATTCAAAAGATTTATCATTAACGGGATTCATCTCGTTATTGTATCAGAGGAGAAAAAAAGAAACTACTTTCCTATTCACGCGAATAGGAAAGTAGTTTGAAATAAAATCCAACGGACTTATGCATATAATTTTCTCAGAATAGCAAAAAACCCCGAAATACTTCGGGGTTTTTATTTAATAATCATGAACCTTCAAAAATTCTTTCGCGTCGGCGATTCCACATGTACATGTCGGCACTGAACCAAGTGCACAATCTTCTGTGTGTTCAAATTTAGAAATCTTTTCGAGTTCTTTGAGCACACTTTTTTGCTCTTCTTCCGGAAAAGCATCAAAAAGAGAGATCATATGATCAACCTTGAGTGATCTCACCTCTTCTTCCTCGGTTGGTTCGAGTATGATTTCACCATTTTTCAAAAATGGTTTTTTATCATATCCGCGCTGATACATGCGGAACCCATCTGAGGAATACAACGCACCACACATATTACATGGATAACATGGGGTGCACATACCACCACATCCAGTCTGAAGCGGAGTTGTATGTAAAAAACTAACAACCCCAATACATCCTTTTTCTTTGCATCTCATATACTCCTCCTAAAATTCTTTTCTTAAAAAAAAGAACCAGAAAAAGAAATAAATAAGGGAAGCAACGCCCACCCACCAGAAAAATGACTGTGGGCTGTTACACAAAAGAATATCACCAAAAAAACCTAAGACAAACATCCCGAATACTCGTTTGTATTGCCGTATATATTCCGCTATCTTTTCCACATCTTGAGTACCCAGATATTTCCTTACGCTCCACATAGGGAAGAGGAAGGAAGACACTGCAGAGATAATGAGACACGCAAAAAGCGTATACCCGTTTATTACCTCAGTAAGATCCCCGATAGTTTCATTTGGAATATCCCCTCGTTGAAAAGAAAAAATATAGAGAGATGAAAAAACTAAAACCAAAAAAAGAAAATATTTAATAAACGATTCAAAGATTCTCATTTTTACTTCTCCAATTTATGAATAATACTAATAACAAAATACCACTTCTAAGTGGCATTTGTCAATCATGTGCCAATGAGCAATCGGTATCACTGAAAGAAATTATAACGAGTGGTGATGAGAATAAAAGCGATTGCCAATACAAAAAATATAAGCATCCCGACGGCAATTGCCTTATTCGGACCGATCCTCGGCGAAAGATAAACGACCGCAATCATATATGGTATCCAAGAGACAATTGTTCCCCAGAGAACAAATTTTGCATGTTGTCCTACCGCTATCCCCCCTTTTAATCCGCCAATAAAAATATACGAAACAAGGGTGAAAACTGGGATGAGGGCAGCAAGTCCCGATAACAAACGAAATCCGCTTTCTTCAAGAAGAACAATAAGCGTGGTGAAAATGCCTCCAGTGATAAAATAAATAATTATATTTTTCATACTTTAAAATTATAGCAGATCTATACATCCCACATTTTCTTTCATATAAAAATCCCAATCCGCAAGCCAGCGAATTGGGATTTATTTATTTTTTTCTTTTGCAAACAAAGCGATTTTATATACCTTCCGTTCTGGTGGCCATTCCAGAACAAGCCCAACATTCGAGCAGGTCTGCGTAAGATTAACTCCCATTGCCTCTGGATTGGTTAGCAGCTCATATCCTTCCGGCAATTTTTCTTTCTGCTCATTCGTAAATTTTTTTAGTACCGATCTCAAATATCCCTGCCAGTGTCTTGGATTTTTTAACGCCCGTTCGGTCCACATCGGGTGAATTTGTTTTCTCCTCTCTACGTATGTTTTAAAATCAAGAGAAACGGCGGCGATATAAACATCTCTTTCATCAAATATTTTCGGAAAAAATCTGACATTAGGAGGACAATCTTTGTGTATTCCGAAATTTGGACATCCATGGGGGTGAGCGTGATATGGACAAAGACAGAGGGTGCGGATTTTTTTATCACACACCGCTCTCGTTGGTCCCAAAAAAATGGCCTCAGTTTTTATTGTCGAAAGCAGACTACGTTTTTTTAATTCCATTTTACTCACTTTGTTGTTAATTAAATACTAGAAACAAAATACCACCTTTCGGTGGTATGTGTCAATATTTGGTGGTACGCTGAGTACACCTAACCCCAGCTAAGCTGGGGTGCTGTAGTAGATTTATCCGCCTCGGGCGGAGGATGTGGGAACTATTTTAACTCGAGACTACTTATTATTTGGTTAAAATCTTTTAGGTAGGAATCATCTTTATTACCAACATACTCAATTTTTATATTTTCATTTATATAGTAAGTAATATTATGCTTCCCTTGTAGAGATACCTCGGGAGCATTGTCTGGATATAACTTATCAAATTCTTTTGCGACAACGTTATTATTTTTCCCAATAGTAACATTCGGAAAAGTTTCATATCCTATAACAAAACTGTTTTTCTCTGAAGAATCGTGGTTTACAGAAATTGCAATCATTCCTAATGGCATATCAACCTGAATTTGTGGAGAATAAACTTTCACGGGGTCGAGTATAACTGAAACAAATTTATCAGTTTTTGTGCCATATGTTTCTAATTTCCAATTACTGGGGTAGGTAAAAGATAAGTCATCATTCTTAAACAAAGAAAGATTATTATTAGGTGAAACATTATTAGTATTTTTTACATCTTCAACATTATTTATCGGAACTTGGTTTTTTCCGACATAGTAAGAAATTCCTCCTACTATAACTAACAAAATCAAAATAACTATAATGTTCTTCATATACTTATTATACCAAAGTTTGAACAATATTTTCCAGAGGCGGACAAGTATATAAAAACTCGACTATGTGCCGAGTTTTAAACTTTGAAAATAATTAATACCCCTACATACCCAATTATATTGGCAATCTAAATTCCATAATAAATGAACTGCTGTGGTAACCAATACTCCGAGAAGTGGATTATATAATCCTCCAAAAAGAATAAAAAGAAATACATAGAGAATTCCACTTACTCCTTGGAATACTATATTTTTTTCGTTTCCATGCATATATCCAAAAGTTATTTGAGCGGAAAAAATTATAATAATACCAATATACGGTAATCCACTAAACAAACTCATTGCCAAATATATAGGAATTAATCGGAAAATCATTTCTTCCAAAAAAGCATATCCAGATATGGGGATAAAATACAATGAACCCCATGATTTATACGTCTTATCAAGATAGAGGCGAGCATCGGATTCCTGTGGACATTTAAATCCAACAGAATCAAGTGTAATGTACCAGGAATATTTCAAAACTATTATTCCGATGGTAATAAACACAATCCAAATAATCGAGAGATTCATAAAGAACTCCTCTGGTTATTGATAAATTCTTAACTTAAATTACTGTCTTAAGTATAGCACTAATCTCACTATTTGTCAAATGTTATGATAATCTTCTACTCTCCCTTTTTGATACACAAAAATCCTAGAGTTTATCTAGGATTTTTCATTGGGTGCCTGACGGGGGTCCTTCTCCTCCATCCTTCAACTTCGCTCAGGATTCCCTGCCTGCGCAGGCAGGCTCCGAAGCCACGGATCCCGCCTTGAACCAATGGCGGCGGGATTCCGTTCGACCCCCAAACGAACATTTCATATTTACAAAAAACCTCCAGTAAATGGAAGTTTTTATAAATGTGGGTGCCATAGTGGAGGATGTTGGAACTAGAATCTATACCACCTCAGCTTGATAGCATGATTCACAGTAAACAATTTCTTTTCTGTCTGGAGAATAGGAGGTTTCGAATTCGTTTTTACATCCTTCCTTCATACATTTTCGGTGCCAAAGTTTCATCGGGTTTCGTTGCGCTAGGCGCTCGTAATGTCTACAGTTGGGACAAAGTCGCGGAAGGGGGAGGTTCATTCTTCGATAAAACTCAAGCTCTTGGGGAATGATTTTAAATGCAGTGGTGCATTGATGAGTGCAAGAGATATGAGCACACTGAATGACTTCATTTGTAATTGAATCAGGCACATTTTTGATATGGTCTGGAAGATTGTTTAAAAATATTGTTGGTTTATAATTTTTTGTATCTAAATCTTTCCATCGATATCCTTGTGCAAGTGCTTGTTCTTTGGTAAGGGGAAAGTATTCCTGAGCAATAGTCTCGTTGTATGCAAATGGAGACAATTCTGAAGGAAAGAATTCG
Organism: bacterium; assembly: GCA_021801565.1. GTDB lineage: Bacteria > Patescibacteriota > Minisyncoccia > UBA6257 > GWB1-50-10 > JAKANR01. Next base: position 30,922 of record JAJYXV010000009.1, on the reverse strand, counting down.
CCGTATGTATAGATTCTGCCCTTCTGGTCGATGTAGGGCATATCAGACATATGTTTGATTATCTTTGGTACCAATTCTTCATATTCCTCTTTTGTGTATTGTTTATTGAAAATACAGTACTGCTTATTGCGAAGTCCGATACAACCAAGAAGATTGTGAGAATTATGAGAAAACTCACTAAATTCGAGGTCAAAATCATCATATGATGAACTTGTAAATTTCGAACGCGACGTTCTATTACACCCATGACATTCGTACTGAAGCTCACAATTAAAAGCTGATTCGTATGCATCTGCACAATTCTTCAAGTTTGCACAATCAGTACAATATATACTATCCTCGGATTCAGAAACATGGAACGATTTTTTTACATTTTTACATTCAAATAAATAATCGCCTGTAGAATCAGTAAGTTTATTTCCGATAAGATATTTTCTTGAAGAACTGGGAATAATATTTGTAAAAAAATCTTTCTTTATATTTTCAAACACATCATAACTTCCTAAATCAATCTCTGATATTAATTCCTCATAACTTTCTTTACTATATTGTTTATTTTTAAAACAATATTTTTTATTTCTCAAATTAGAGGAAAGAAAACAACTCTGACATCCATGACAGTTAAAAAGAAACGACGAGTCCACACACGATTCGGATAAGACGAGGTAGACTCCGCGATAACATTTTTTCAATTCCTGAGATTCATAAATAAGCTCTGAATCAAAGACGCTGAATGTATCTACAATGCTTTTTGAGCTAATCCCCCAGCGACTATATAAAGAATCTTCTAAAAGTCCACAATTAAATAATAGATATCCATTTTTATTGTGGTCGGTAAAATTCGTATATGGACTATCGACATCTCCTTTTTGGAGCAGTGCGGCACGAGGAACTCTAAGAGACAACTCCTTAAATTGCTCAAAAAAGGATTTAGAAAAATCAAAATTCTTTCCAAAAGATAATGAATCCCATTTATCGGACCACCAACATTCTACACAGAATACAGAATATGGAGAATTTTCTTCATACATCGAAATAGTTTCTTTTTTACACAAATTACATATGTGTTTATAGAGTGCCCGCTCATTTCTCCGCGTCATTCTTCTTACGATTCTACACTCAGAACAAAATGTTGGTGCGGGCACATTAATCTTTTTATAAAAATCAAAATCTTCACTCTCAATCGTGAAGTTCTGTTTGCAATTCTGGCAGACTTTTATCTCTGCATTCATGAAAATAATTATATCCTAGTTCGAACCTCTCGTCAGGGCATCATCCTTCAGTAAACTTTCGGATTGACGGGTACAAAAAACGATAGGGTTTACCTATCGTTTTTCCCAGGGTGCCTGACGGGGGTCGAACCCGCGACATCCCGCTCCACAGGCGGGCGCTCTACCACTGAGCTACAGGCACCATACCACCCCGCCCCAGGCGGGGAATTACTAAATTTTAAATTCTAATTTCTAAATATAAAACCCTGTAATTAGATTAAATCGTTTTATGATGTTCTTCAACCCCAACACTTTTTGCCTCCCTTCGAGATTTCTTTTTTTGATAACGAAGATGCTTATGATGAAGGCGCTCCTCTATCGACCCTTGATGAGGTCCCGTGGGGATACGAGGTTTGTCTTCATGAAGTGCGTCTTCAATAAGCTCGTTTAATTTTTCGATTGCCCGATCCTTATTTTGCTCTTGTGCTCTTTCTTCATCGCTTTCCGTTTCAAGTTCGTCTTTCTCATTTATTTTATGTGCGAGTTTAATTCTTAATTTCTTTTTTTTCGCTTCTGAGATATCTAAATCATTGATATTCACCCATGCCTGTACACGCGTTGAACGCTTATTTACGTTTTGTCCACCGGGACCACTCGATCGTGATGTTTTTATTTTTATATTTTCTCCGTTTACAAACATATTCTTGAAAATTTCCAATATCAAAATTATACGGTATAATGAACCTGTGAACAATTTGATGGAAATTGCAGGTTCATGGATCACACAAAATCCAACATGGACTGATGCAATTTTAGGAATATGTATGATTATTCAAGGAGAACTTACCATTCTCCTTTCTATGTATCTTGCCGTCAGTGGGAAAATAACGTGGATACAATTTATCGTTCCAACGCTTGGAGCAATTGCATTCGCAGAAGTTTTTGTTTATTTAGTTGGAAAAAATATTCGCAATACCCGCTTTGGATGGAGACTCTCTAAAAAAATAAAAGGGAATAAAAAAGTGCAAACGTACACATATTATCTCAAACAGAACATGACAAAACTGCTTATCGTCACAAAATTTATTCCCGCGACAAATCTCATGATTATCAGTCTTATTGGTTGGACTAAAACAAAATTCAAAGATTTTTTCCCTTCATATATAAAAAGTCTCCTTATATGGTTTTTTAGTATGACCGCCATAGCATACTTCTTTATGTCTGGGCTTCATTATCTAAGGTCTACAAAGGTATTCAAACAAGTGGAAATCGGAATTTTATTGATTTTTATACTTATTTTTATAGGAGAACACTTCTTAAGCAGATTTTTAAAGAAGTATGCATCTGTTGAAGAAAAGGCGGAATTTATCGGAGAAGCAATTGAAGAAAAATTTGAAGAGAAACCATAATAGTAATTATCCATTAAATCCAAGAGCAATACCAAGAGAGAAATGTCTAGTATGGAGCGATCGCTCCATACTAGACATTTCTAAAACTTCCATTATAAAAACCCCAGATATTACACTGGGGTTTTTGTTACCTATGACGATCAGGAATTCTCAGAAGAAAAGTTCCTTTTGGAATCCCGTTCTTATTCTTGATGTGCGTGTTCGCTCGAGTAAGTTCTTTTAACGAAATATCATATCCACTATTCCGTAATTCAGATAAGAAAGTTTTCCATGGAGTAAATTTCGAAAAATATTTTTCAATGACGATCACTTTGGGTCCGCTATACGTTATTCCCTCTACAAACCCATAGTGTTCTGGATTTTCAAGTATAAGCTTCAAAGCGATGATACAGGGAATATATCGTTCCGTCTCGCGGGGAAGTGAAGATAATCTGAAATACGATTTCTCCCCATCGATTTTTATCGCTCTCCAGATTCTTCCGGAACCGGCATTATAACTTGCAAGCGCAAACCACCAACTCTCTTCTTCATTATATGTCTTTCTAAATTCACTATAAAGGTTTTTCATTTCCCGACACGATGCACGAGTTGCTAATTCAAACTGTCGTCTTTCATCAATGCTACTATTCACCTTCAATCCATTCCGTATTGCGGTACTTCGTATAAATTGCCATGCTCCCGTTGCACTTTTTGATGATGTCGCATTTGAGTTGAGTCCTGACTCTCCAATGCCTACATATTTCATATCGATCGGCACTTCCTCTTCTTTAAATATTGAATCAACTATTGGCGAATATTCCTTTAGAGTGCCTATGTATGAAATTATTCTCCATCTATTTTTCGCACTGGTGAAAAATTTTATCCACTCGTCAATATCCTCCCACACTCCATACACTTCAAGAGGGACGCGTCCGCCAAAAAAATGGACTGTATCAGGAATATATGGAAAATCTGAAACGGTAAAGGGTGACTTAATATTCGCAATTTGTGCATATATATCGCTATGCCGTTTGCTGTTCTCCACTCTTGTGTCCACCGTCAAAAAAAGCGTGAAACACAAAACAAGAACGAAAAGATATTTCGCTATCTTGCCTATTTTCAATATCATTTTTATTTCTCCTTTGAAAGTTAATTTTCTATTCTCAGATTAATAAAAACAGTCTATAAACACAAGTCTAATTTCTTATATTATTTATCTTCGCTGCAAGTATAAAGTCATTTTCTGAAAGTCCTCCAATCGCATGTGTCCACAATTCGATTTGCACTTTATTGTAGAAAATATGGAGATCCGGATGATGCCCTTCCGCTTCGGCAATTTCAGCAACTTTATTTATAAATTTTATTGCCCGTACAAAATCAGGAAATACAAATTCTTTTGAAATCTTTTTCCCATCCTCGATCATATTCCACCCCAACGTTTCAGCAAGATATTTCTGCGATTCTTCTTTTGTCATCGGTTTTGTTCCCCCTTCACATGGCACACATTTTTTGTTTAATAAGTTCATAGACGCTGATATATGCTGATTGTAACCGATTTATGCGGATGATACGAATTAAAAACCCAGCCTATTCATGGATAGGCTGGGTTTTCGTGTCCGCATTGAGCCTGTCGAACGTGTCATGGGAATCCTATCTGCGCAGGCGGGGAATCGCCCGCGACTCAAATACTCGCCGTCGCTCGTATTTGGTCTGGGCACCGCCTCACGGGTGCAACGTGCTCGTTGCACAACGTTCCGGCGTTCAATTCACCACGCACACAAAGCAGTTTGTGTGCTCTCCGACAAAACAAAATCCGCCAAATGGCGGATTTTTTTGTGCTCGCACTGAGCTTGTCGAATGTGCCGCGGGGGTGAATCGAACACCCGACGCCAGCCTCTTCAGGGCTGCGCTCTACCACTGAGCTACCGCGGCATTTCAATTGTTAATTTCTTCATATTCGAGAATACCACACACATTTTCGTTTTTCAATTATGAAAAGAGATAATTTATTTAAGAGAACAATACATGTTATACTTAACCAACATAGACGGATAAATTATGGAACAAAAAGACACAAAACAAGTACTTAAAGTAGAGAATCTATCTCTCATAATTGATGAGAAAAAGATTCTTACCGATATTTCATTTGAAATAAAACCTGAGGAAGTGCTTGCGATCATCGGTCCGAATGGATCGGGAAAATCAATGCTTTTGAAAACTCTTGTAGGAATCAATATCCCGACGTCGGGAACTATCACATGGGCACCCGAAACAAAAGTTGGATATCTCCCACAACGATTTCAGGTGGATCATTACCTCCCTATGACAATAGAAGAATTTCTTTCGCTTAAAAAAAATCCAAAATATTCGCTGAGTGAAGTCTTTTCTCTTATAAAAATAGAAAAAGGATGGCGCAAAAAAAATCTTGCCCATCTTTCGAGCGGACAATTACAAAAAATACTCCTTGCGTGGGCAATTCTCGACAAACCAGAAATACTTCTCTTTGATGAACCAATGGAAAACGTGGATATTGCAGGACAAGAGTCAATTTATCGGCTTCTTCACGAGCTTCAAGAAACACTTCATGTGGCGCTCATTATTGTTTCGCATGATTTGAATCTCGTATATCGCTATGCGGACCAAGTGCTTTGCCTCAACCAAAAAATGCTTTGTTATGGAGCGCCCTATGAAGCACTCACCGAACAAAAAATAAAAGAGCTTTTCGACACACATACATTATTTCATCATACTCATTAATTATGACTGATTATTTTATTTACACACTCATCTCCGGGGCATTTGTCGCTGTTGCAAGTGGGCTTATTGGCTCATTCCTCGTGCTTAAAAAAATGACACTCATGAGCGATGCGCTCTCTCATGTTGCACTTCCCGGTATCGCGCTCGGAGTCATTTTTAAATTTGAACCGATTATCGGCGGGCTTATATTTCTTTTTCTTTCTATCCTTCTCATTTGGAGAATAGAAAATAAAACCAAACTGGCAACCGAATCAATCACTGGAGTTCTTTTTGTGACCGCACTTGCAATAGGATCAATACTTATCAGCGAAACCGATCTTCTTGAAGCATTCTTTGGAAGTGTTGAAAATATCTCCTCAATACAGCTTCTTATTCAAACAATTATTGCGCTCGGTATCATTGGCATTGTCGCAAAAAACTTCAAATCACTCATGCTCGTCTCAATCGCTCCAGACCTCACCTACTCGGAGAAAATAGCACGGACAAAATTAGAACTTCTTCTCCTTGTACTTATTGCACTCACTATTTCTATCGGTATCGGATTTGTAGGGGTACTTCTTATGAGCGCTCTTTCTATTATTCCCGCTGTTACTGCACGCAATCTTTCGAGAAATCTCAAAATGTATGTGTGGTGGAGTATGTGTATTGCAACTATTTCACTTCTCGGAGGAATAATTGTTTCATACTTCACTCGCTCAATTAATCCAGGTGTTGCGACAGTATTCATTAGCACGTTTTTCTTTCTTATAAGTCTCTTCAGAATGAGAAAATAAGCTTCACATATAAATACCCGCGTATGAAATAAAAATACCCGTTTTTATTCGCCGGGTATTTTATTTTTTAATTTCCCTCTTCAATAATCTCCGTTGATCTAGTTTGTGTTTCAAAACACTTTTTGCATGTACATTTGAATCTTTTCTCTCCCTCAAAAGGAACAACTGTTACGTGCCTTTTTTCATCTTCTTTTTTGATTAATTCCTCAACTAGTTCTTTGTCTGTTTTCTCGCTCTCTAAGGCAAGTTTCTGTAGAAGATCGTTTATTTCAGTATTAATGGTCACTGTTATGGTTCCCATAACACCTCCTTTTTATGAGTGAAATTTCTGAAAACACCATACCACTAATATTCTAGAAAAGCAACTATTTGGTACCACGAGCAGCCTGTCCGCGCAGACAGGGAACCCTCTCAACTCTTTTTTCGCCGTCGCTCAAAAAGGTTTCGAGCCTGGACTCACAGTGTATTCTACTAAATACACATCGCTCCCTGCCCGACGGCAGGCGGACGTCCTTCGATTCCGCACGCAAGATATACTTACTTCGGGGATAAAACATAAACACCGCAAAAATGCGATGTTTATGTTTTTTGTACCCCGAGTAGGAATCCTTCTCCCCCATCCTTCGACTTCACTCAGGATTCCTCCGAAGCCTGGGACCCTCACTTTATCCTCCAATGGAGGCATTCGGGTTCCCTTCCATTCCTGCAAAATCAATAAACAAATAACTCCGTACTTTTAGTACGGAGTTATTTGTTTTTGTACCCCGAGTAGGAATCGAACCCACATTAAGGCCTTAGAAGAGCCCTGTTCTATCCATTGAACTATCGGGGCATAGTACTTAAATCTACGCTGACCATCACACTACGATAAAATAAGAATATTCCATCAGATATTGCCAGCCCAAGGCTGGTCCGCCTGGGGCGGAAACTATCGGGGCAATACATCTCTAACTTTCGCAAAAAAAAGAGAAAACTGCAAGAAAATTTTTTCCCTGTTTTTAATCTTCTCTTTTTTTATCTTTTGTCTTCAGCCTTGGGTCTTTAGTCTTTCGTTTACCTTAATTCCGCTCCAAATTGAGATACGGTTTCCTTGTAAAGTTTATCTTGAAGCTTATCAACCTCTTCGGACACAAGTGTACGATCATTCGATCGATACACCGCACGAAATGTATAACTTACGCGATTCGGCCCGAATTTTTTCTCGTCTTCATATTTATCAAGTAATTGCACTTCCTCAATAAGATCGCCTCCGATATCTCGTATCACATCATAATATTGATTTACAAAAAAATCTTTTCCTACCACAAATGAAATATCTCTCGTAATCGGAGGAAACTTACTTACTTCTTTGTATTTATTTCCAAGCATCAATTGTTTTTTCACTCGAGGATCTTCCGAACGAAGTAGGCGAATATCAGGAAGCTCCATACTCACAATGGCAAGCCGTTCTGCACCAAATCCAAATGCCCATCCAGTGTATTGATTTGGATCAACACCAAGTTTTTGAAGCACGACAGGACGCACCATTCCTCCTCCCAATACCTCAATCCACTGTCCATTTCTTTCAATTTCCATCTCAACACTCGGATCCGTGTAAGGAAATGTGTCTTCATTGAAACGAAATTTAGTGTCTTCCCCAAAAATTGCCCTCGCAATTTTCCCAAGAATATTTTTCAACTCATCAAAGGGAACTATCTTGTCACTTGTGGGGTGTAAATACCACCCATCAATCTGATGGAAGACATTCAAGTGAAAGCGATCAATTTCATCTTTGCGGTATACTTTTCCATACGAAAGAGAGCCAAGTGGTTGGTTATTTTTTATCCTCTCTTGTATCTCTTTCGATTTCACGTAGTAATACCACATAATAGTCGTATGCGTTCGGAGAATATATTCACTATTCACAAAATATGTGTCCGATGCACTTCGCGCTGGATGGTCGGGTGGAAAATTAAATAAATCAAAACTTTGATCTGCGCGAACAATTTCAGGAACTTGGATATGGTCAAAATTTTGAAATTCAGGTATCCCGAAAATACGCGTTGCAACCTCACATATCGGATGTCCCTGAATACGTGTTTGGTCAGAAAGTGCAAGAAAGCGTGTTAAACGCATACTGTCCGCATCGTCCTTTTTTTTGAGCTCCTCGCGCAACCGTGCTTCATCAGGCGAAGTTATATGTAAACGAAGCTTTGATAAATTTTCGTAGAATTCCATACAAATAAAAACCCTCTTGATACAAGGGGTTCACATGTAGACACTATGAGAAAAGAACCCCCAGTATGAGCTAGGTAAAGAAAAATCTAAAAAATTTCTTTGCGACTTTTTTCATTGTAGAGACAGTATACATAATTTATTCTGGAGAATCAAATTTCATATATTGAGCCCTCCCTCGTCATAAAATCGAGGTTTTACTTGCACAGTGGAGCATTTTTCTGTTATTATGGTTCCGCGGGGAAGAGTAACGGTTGCTCGCAAGGCTCATAACCTTGAGGTAGTTGGTTCAATTCCAACCCCCGCAACAAAAAATTAATTCTAATTTGATAAAACCGGGTTTAAAAGTCGAATGTAAATAAAATCTGCTATGTATATGCCAAAAGAAAAAAATCCGTTTGAAGAACCACATGTTGTTATAAAAGAACAAACAGACCGAGGAGAAGAAGGAAAAATAGAGCTTGATGAAATTCGAGAAGAAAATCAAACAGAAGATACCGACCTCCTAAATGGTTTCGAGGAAAAAAAGAAAGAATTCCCAAGAGTCTACGACGAAGCAAAAAAAGAATACCATATCTCACGCGATGAACTGGATGAGCAATATTCAAACAACGAAGATACAAACGAATTTATTGATTCCATAGACAAAGAAAAAGAAAGCGGTGAAGAAAATTTAAATGAAATAAAATCAACGAAAAGAAATTTCCTTCCTGGAAAGATCGGAAAAAAAGTTGTAAAAATCATACACGAACACGTAGATGCTGAAAAGTGGAATAAGATGAGCGAAAAAGAACGAAATGAATTCAACGAAAACAAACAGAAAAAAATAGAAGACTTGTACATAAAAAAATAAAAAGGGAGGATATATTCCTCCTTATGGCGGAGTAGCTCAGTGGTTAGAGCGAGCGCTTCATAAGCGTTAGGTCGTGGGTTCAATTCCCACCTCCGCTACGGATTTAGTAAAAATTAATCCAAATTGCAAAAAAGAGAAATATTGATAAACTAGAAAAGGTTTGCGGGCGTAGCTCAGTTGGTTAGAGCGTCTGCCTGTCACGCAGAAGGTCGTGGGTTCAAGTCCCATCGCCCGCGCAAATAAAAATCATATGAAAGCAGTTATATTAGCCGCAGGAGAGGGGGTGCGCATGCGCCCACTCACGCTCACCATACCAAAACCACTGGTGACTGTTAATGGAACTTCACTACTCCACCATCTTATAGAAAAATTTCCGTCGCGTGTTAATGAAATTATTCTTGTTGTTGGATATCTTGGAAATAAAATAAAAGAAGCGATAGGAAGTGAATATTTAGGACGAAAAATTACTTATATTACGCAACCGGAAAAATTAGGCACATTTCATGCAGTTAAATTATGCGAACCCTATCTCAATAAAAATGAATCATTTTGTCTTTTCTATGCCGATGATCTCATTGACAAAAAAACAGTTGACGATCTCCTCACCCATGATCTTGCGATCGCGGTTTATAAGGTGGAAGATCCGAGAAAATTTGGCGTCGCTATTACCGATGAACATATGTATATAAAAGATATTGAAGAAAAGCCGGAACATCCAAAGTCAAATCTCGCACTTATGAATGGCGTGGTGCTGAATAAAAATATATTTTTATATCCCCCGACGCAACATGAGAATGGGGAATTTTATCTTTCTTTAGCGATACATAATATGGCAAAAGAACATGCAATAAAGGCAATTATGGGAAATTTCTGGTTTCCTGTTGCAACACCGGAAGATATTAAAAGAGCGGAAAAGATACTTCACAATAAAAAGGATTAATTCCTTTCATAGTACATTCCAAGCCCGAGAATATCTCTCTCGTGCATTTTTTTACCCACCAACTGAAATCCCACGGGCAATTCTTTCTTTTTTAGATCATACCGTTCCACGGGAAGTGAAAGCGCCGGCACTCCCGCAAAATTCATCGGAACGGTGAAAATATCCGAAAGATACATCGATACCGGATTTTCTGTTTTTTCACCGATTTTGAATGCCCGCGTCGGTGTTGTCGGCATAAACATAACATCAACTCCATTTTCTGTTTTATTATCAAACGCCTTGTCAAAATCTTCCGCAATACACTCCTGAATTTTTTTTGCTTTTCCATAATATGCGTCATAATATCCGGCAGAAAGGACAAACGTTCCTAAAAGAATTCTTCTCTTCGCCTCAGAACCAAACCCAGTCCCTCTGTTTTTTTCATACAACTCCTTAAGATTTAGAATTTGATGTCCATCTGCACGGACAGATTTCAAATTTTGAATATTTCCATATCTGATCCCATCAAACCGAGCAAGGTTCGCACTCACTTCAGCGGGAGTGATAATATAATACGCTGGTACAGAATATTTTATATGGGGGAGACTAATTTCTTTCAAAACAAATCCAAGTCTCTTAAATTTTTCCATTGCCCTTTCAATTCCTTCTTTCACTTCTTTTTCTAATTCAAATTCAAAACATTCTTTTGGAATTCCTATAACAAGTTTCTTTATATAATGAGGATCCGGATGTGTTGTCGATAATTGTTCTTCAGAAATGCTTGTTGCATCAAATGGATCATGTCCCTTTATTGCGTCATACAATATCGCCGCATCTTCAACTGTTTTTGTAATCGGTCCGACGTGGTCAAAACTTGATGCCATCGCAATTAAGCCAAAGCGCGACACCGATCCATATGTCGGCTTTAACCCCACCACGCCGCAAAGTGCCGCCGGCTGACGAACAGATCCCGCCGTATCAGATCCGAGAGCACCGACTGCAAGTCCCGCAGAAACAGCCGCGGCAGATCCCCCAGAAGATCCTCCCGGTACCCGTGTAAAATCGTGTGGGTTTTTCGTAATGTGAAATGCCGAATTTTCAGTGGAAGAACCCATTGCAAATTCATCAAGATTCGTTTTTCCCAAAAACACTGCGTGTTCATCCTTTAATTTTTTGATGACTGTAGCATCATAACTTGCAGTATACTGCTCCAATATTTTTGATGCTGCCGTCGTCTTGATTCCCTCAATAAGAATATTATCTTTGATCGCAAGAGGAATTCCTGTAAGCAAAGACGTTACCTTATTTTCATGAAACAACCCATCCGCATATTTTGCTTCAACAAGCGCCTCCTCATTCATAAGAGAGAGATAGGCGCCAATATCCTTATCTTTTTTTTGTATTTCTTCAAAAAAATATTTCGTAATTTCTGTCACTGAAAACTTCTTTTCGCGAAATCCCTGGGAAAGGGAATGTATAGTAAGCGTGTGCGTATCCATGTTACTTTATTCAAATACTGGGGGTATTTTTAAATATTCATTCTCCGACTTCGGAAACTGGTTCTTAAGAAGAGAAAGGTTCGAGATATCAAGTTCCTCATCCTCCCGATATGCGTTTTTTACTAATGCACTTCCGATTGTTGGAGAAATACCTGCGGTATCAACGGCTTTCAGATTTTCAAAATAATCAAGAATCGAGGAAAGATCCAAGAGTAATTTTTTGTTTTTCTTTGCGTCTTTTTCCAACTCGATACGAGCTAATTTTGCAAGGTGTTCTATTGTTTTTTCATTGATTTTATCACTCATAGATATGTTTTACCTTATCATGTCATGAAAGAAGTGCAAGAAATTCTTTTTCAGTAAGAACCTGTACGTTAAGTTTTTTTGCTTTTTCAATTTTTGATCCGGGATTTTCGCCCGCTACTACAAAACTGGTTTTTTGAGATACGGTTTCTGATGCTTCACCACCGAGAGATCTCACTCGCTCTTTCGCGCTTTCTCGCTCTAAAGAGACAAGTGTTCCAGTGAACACGAATATTTTCCCACGAAGTTTTTCTTCTTTACTTCTCTTTTCCTGCACAATGCGCACGCCAACGGTATCAAATTTTTCAACCAATTTCCTATTTTTTTCACGAGAGAACCAAGAAAAAATACTCTCTGCTACCTTTGGTCCAATATCGGGAATTTGCTGTAATGATTCTTTTGATAATCCTGAAAAAAATAGGAACACGTTTTTTGGAGATGTTATGTCTTTTTTTTCACTCGCCTTTTCCGAAAGCAAACGCGCCGTTTCCTCTCCAACATGTAATATCCCCAAGCTGTATAAAAATCGTGGAAGTATAATGTTTTTTTTTGCCCTTATTTCATTCACAATGTTTTCCGCAGACTTTTCACCAAATCTTTCGAGCACCGCAATATCACCTTTTTCGAGAGTAAAAATATCAGGGGCGTCAGAAATTAACCCCTCATCGAGAAACCGATCAATTACCTTCTGTCCAAGACCACGAATATCAAAAGCACCACGTGATACAAAATGATAGAGTTGTTCCTTGTGCCGCGCACCGCATGTTATGTTTTTACATCGATAGAGCGCTCCCTCTTCGATTATTTCTCCTCCATCTACCGGACAGCGACTTGGCATTTTAAATATCTTTTCTTTCCCCGTTCGGAGTTCTGGAAGCACACGCACAATTTTCGGAATTACGTCTCCTGCACGATTTACAATAACTGTATCTCCTATTTTTATCCCCAATCGTTTAATTTCGTCATAGTTATGGAGTGTCGCATGCGCTATAGTGACCCCCCCCACAAACACCGGATCCAATTCCGCGACAGGAGTAAGCACACCGGTTCGCCCCACCTGTATCTTAATCCCCTGAACAATTGTTGTTGCTTCTTTTGGGGGAAATTTATATGCAACCGCCGCTCGTGGCGCTTTTCCAACCACTCCCGCACGTTCAAAAAGAGTATTGTTGTTTTGAATTACCACAACTCCGTCAATTTCATATTCAAGTTCATTGCGTTTTTTTTCCCATATATTTCTAAAACGAAACACTTCATCTAACGACCGGACTTTTTTATCATGCGGATTTATTACAAATCCCCATGAGGCAAGTATTTTATGCTTTTCCTCATGTGTGGCAATAGGAAAATCAGTCTTTGTTACAATGTCATATTGAAATGAGTTCAATTTCCTAAGTGCGGTGATCGAAGAATCAAGTTGCCGCACCGATCCTGCCGCAAGATTTCTCGTATTCACATATGGCCTTAAACCCTTCTTTTCCTGCTCTCTATTGATTCGATCTAATTCTTTTTTCGTAATAAATACTTCACCTCGCACGGTAAGATATTGTGGAATTTGCCATTTCCCAAGTTGCGTCAGCATCTGAGGAACGGTAGAAATTGTTTTTATGTTTTCTGTAATATCCTCTCCAACATATCCATCTCCGCGTGTTGATCCTTGTACCAGCGCGCCATTTTCATACTGTAGCTCAATCGCCAATCCATCAATTTTTAATTCACAATAAAATTCATCTCTGTTTTTCTCTCCAAGCGATAAAAGATAATTCTTTACACGTTCTTGCCATTCATGCATTTCTTCTTCAGAAAATGCGTCATTAAACGAGAGCATTGGTGTTTTGTGGGATACTTTTTCAAACTTTTCTAGCACATTCCCCCCAATTTTTTGTGTCACTAGATTTTTTTTTACGAATTCAGGGTATGCTCGTTCAAGCGTTTTTAATTCGTTGTTTAGTGCATCAAACGCAGCATCAGAAATTTCTGGCGTGTCAAATGTATGATAGAGCATCCGATGATACTCAATAAGTTTTTGAAGTTTTATTATGCGTTTTCGTACCTCATCGCGTTTCATCATGCTTATAAAAACTAATTAAAGCGGACTGAGAAAAGAGAATCCACCACTCTTTCCACTGTATCTTTTTTTCCAATTGATTTAATACGAATTCCATATACCCCCGAATCTTCTTTATTTGGATCTAAACAATTCACTATGTGAAATCCACTACTATCCACACAAGAAAGTTCTGTTGTGTATGTTGTTCCGTTTGAAAGTGACCCGGACAACTTACATTTTTGACTATAATCTAAATTTTCCGTTCCCGGTTCCTTAAAATAACAATATAACGTACTTTCAACGCCAGTATCCGCAGCAAAAAGTGCCATACCCGATTTCACGGTGTCGTTCACCTCACGCAACTGATAAAACATAAGCATTCCCGCAATAACAGACGCACTTAAGGCAACGCCACCTAAAATAATTGCGGTAAGTATCATCATCTGTCCAGATTTTTTTTTATTATTTTCCATATAATTATTATGATCTTCTGCATTGATACGGATCTGTTGTTACTTCTATCGGAAATACTCTCATGCTTACCGCTGTTTCAATATATGTCCGTACATCGGATTTTGCGTTTTTTGGTTTCACCGCGAGCGAAATTCCAATTCTCCATGGATTACAGTTGTAATTAGGATTTGCTGATGGATTCGTCGATTTCTTATATTGTTGCACCCGAAAACAAAGCGTTTCCACTGCAACATTTTTCCCTGTAATGGGTTCGCCGTTTTTTTGTATTGTTTTATCCGCACTCGAAAAAGAATATGTTACTGTTTCTCCTTCTGTTTTAGGATCATTTGTTTGCATTGTTCTGAATGAAAGGGAAGAGAGACAGGGAGTGATATTGATTTGTCCCATAATCGCTTCATACTGGGAGACATCGAAATATCCCATGCGCATCTCCCGAGACATCTGTTCAAGCACAAGATTTAAGTTGTTATTCACCGACATAAGATCACCAAGATCTCTTTGTGCTTTTATTGCGCTCACAAAAACACCAATTGCAAGCGACATAAGAATTCCAAATACCGCCATTGCAACCAACAGTTCAACGAGAGTAAACCCGGTAGTAGAAACTTGGTGTTGTGTGAAAAGTTGTTTATATTTCTTCAGCATGTGATAAATAATTTTGTTTTGAAATATGAAAATTAACAGATATTATTCATACCAAGTTTTCACTACTGGGTAAACCCCGCACCTTTTCTTATATGCGCACCTAATGAAAAGGTAGTCTTTATTTTCAAAAAAAAGTCTTTAAGAGTTTTAAAACCCATTTCAAAAAAGTGCGGGACAGGCCCATTATTTTTACTTTTTGCGTTCATATATTAATTTCTTTCTCTCCAATTTTTAAATACCTCTTCAAGATCAACAACATTTCTTTCTCCCCCAACGTTCCATTCAACTTCAGATTTTACTGTTATTTCATTACTCCCACTTACCACTGCCACCGTTCGTTTATAAGGAGTTTCTTTTCCTGCCTTGTTATAACTGTACAGTCCTGTTGATTCATTGAGCCACAGAGGCGTAGTTGAAGAACCGTATATTTCAGTCAGTCCGAGATCTCTATCTGTGTCATACTGTACCTCATAATTCTGGTCATGATTTAGTGTTGAATTAAAAAATGCAGTATCCGGAATTGCTACGTCTGTATCAATGACATGTTTCATAATTTCGATTCCTTCTGCCGCAAGATATGTTGCTTCAAAACGATGCACCACATCTTTATTCATACTTGTTGAGTGGATAATGAGAGAAAAAATCCCTATAAGTCCGATCATAATAAGACTTGCGGTTACCATAAGTTCAACCATTAAACTTCCGCTTTTGTCTCTGATTAGTTGATGCATATTATTGTGTTGAAATTCCCCCCATCCCGCTTACCACCACTTCCGCTTTCAGGAGTGGGGACGATCCACTCACCTCTAACTCAACGGTTTTGCCTCCTTCAAGCACTTTTATATACGGACCCTCAAATGTGATTTGTCCCGGAGAATTTGAAATAACTATTGGGGCGCTCATGATATATGTCTCTCCGTATGATGACGCCTGCGTTTCATCACATGCAGCATATGACTGTCCACTCACTTGAATATTCGGAACTTGTACAATTTCATATGTGTTAGACCCCGTGAAACGAATCCCGTATGCACAAACGCTTTCTGCCATGTTTCTTTGAAGCGCTAATGATTTTGCTTTATTTAAGGCGCCAATGAGTTTTGCTTGTTCTGTATACAAGACAATTTGCTTTCCAGAAGATCGAGTGTATGCGATAAGTGAAGTAGTAAGCAACATTAAAATGCCGATCACGACGAGAGTCTCCACTAATGTAAACCCAGTAGTGAAAACTCGATTGTCTTTTTTATATTTCTTTCTATAAAACATATTGTTTTGAATATATAGATTTATACGAATAAAACCACGTCGTCCATAAAAACGTGATATATCGAGTTTCCCCGCCCGACGGCAGACGGGTACTGCCGAGTAAACCCATCATCTCTTCTCATTACCCTTTATTCTAGCAAAAAAAATCCTTCCTCTCTAGAGATTAAAAAGGAGGAAATATCCTTTTATAAGATTAAATCCAAAAAATATCGTGATCACAGACGCAATAACAAAGAATGGAGCAAATGGAAGTTTATCTCTCATTGTTTTCTTTTTTGAAAAATATAAGATCGCCGCCCATATTCCACCGAGAATAAAGGCGATCATGCTCACCAGCACAATATCAGGCCATCCGAGCACCATCCCTAAGGCAAATGCGAGTTTTACATCACCCATTCCCATTCCCTTTCCCTTGCTTATGAAAAATAAAAAAAGAAAGAAAAGACCGCCGCCAAAAAATCCCAATAAATGATTATAAAATACATTTTGGAACGGAGAAAATACGAGTGTATAATTTCTCAAAAATGATTCGCGAAACGGAAGAATGTGTGTCTCATTGAATGCAAAGAGAAGGGTAAGTGCCACACCAGAAACAAAAATGAAAATGTTAAGTCCGTCGGGAATAATGTAGTGTTTCAGGTCAATAACAAAAATAAGGAGGAGGGAAAGGAATATAAGAATCCACAAAAGAATAAAAAGATAATACCATCCAGGAGCCAAAAGAGAGAAAAACAACACGCTTCGTATTCCAAAAAACGAGTTTAAAAAAAGTGGAATGAGAACAAAAATTCCACCACTCAAAAATTCGACAATCGGATACTGAAGGGAAATTCTTTCCCCGCATGAGGAACACCTTCCCCTAAGAAAAAGGAAGCTAAAAAGTGGAATAAGTTCTTTTGCTTCAAGTGTTTTCCGGCATGACATACAGTGAGATCGTCCTAATATATCCTTTATGTTAAAAAACCTCCCTTCAGGAGAATAACGAAATATAAGAACATTGAGAAAACTCCCGATCGCAAGACCAAAAATAAATAAGCAAAAGAAAACTATCGAGGTCATAAAAAAATTATATCACAAATATAAAAAACATCCTCGCTCTTTGCGGGGGTGTTTTTTATATCAAGGTTATTTACAAGATGTTGCGGTTGGAGCGGTATCCATCGTACCGCTATATCCGGTGCTATCAGCGCAAAAAGTTTTTGTGCTATCACTCTTCAACGCAGCCGAGACAACATATTCACTTGTCCCATCGCCCGACTGAACCAATCCGGTACTTACCCCCTGATTTACTATATCATCGTTAAGAGCGGTTAATTTGGTTTGTGTATCTGCGCTCAGCACATATGTTCCGCTTGATGCATCGTAACTTGCTTCATACAATGCTCTCGCCTGCTGTACCGCACCCATAATTCTTGAGTCTCTCGCTTTATCGCGTGAGGGACCAAGCGCCACCAAGACTGTAGCCGAAAGAATGCCAATAATTGCGACTACAACTAACATTTCGATAAGTGTGAACCCCTTATTATTTTTCATATTTCAAAAAGAATTTTTCGACCTAAGTTATTATGTTTATTATATCACATCTGGCAGTGAAAACTCGATAATGCATTACTTTTGTTCTAAAAACAGAATGAAACCCGCATAAAAATTTTTTATAGAGAGGTAATAACTTTTCACTATAAAAACAGGAGGGTCGAGTCTTTTGTACCAAATATCCTCAGAAACTTTGTGTGAGACTATAAAGTGGGAGAAGAATGGAAGCAAAAAGCAGTGCGACCCCACCCCCAATCAAAACCATAAGCGCCGGCTGAATAAGTGTTACCAAATTATTCACCATATCTTCAATTTCACGCGTGTAAAAATCGTTTATTTTTTTAAGTAAATCCTCAAGACGCCCAGTTGACTCACCGATGCTTACCAACTGCGAAACAAGCGGGGGAAATTCTTCAATTCCTTCAAGTATTTTCGAAAGTAATTTCCCTTTTCGAATTTCTTCTGATGCATTTTGTAAGAGATTTTGATATACCACATTTCCAATTGTTCGTGAAGAAATCTCAATTGCTTGAGGAATGGTAAGTCCCCCCTTAATAAGCACGCGCGTTGATTCTGCAAAACGGGCAATGTAAAGTTTTTGAAACAATTTTCCGATAACGGGAAGTCTTAAGCTTAATTCGTCAAACACAATTTTTCCTTCTCTGCTTTGAAAATAGTCGATGAGCACAAACACAAACACCCCGAGCATAATAAGCGTCGCCCACCACCAACTACTTATAAAGGTGCCGAAACTGATAAGCATCTTTGTATAAAACGGGAGCTCAATTTTTGCTTCGGTGAAAATAGGCATAATCTGTGGAATAACAAACGTAACCATCACAAGAATAACCACAAAAAACAAAACAATGACAAATGCTGGATAAAATAATGCATTCTGTACCTTTGATTTGAGCAGTGCTTGTTTTTCAAGATAATCTGCCAAAAAATCCAGTACTTCTCCTAATCGTCCCGTTACCTCAGCTGATTTCACCATGTTGACATAAAAATCTGAAAAAATTCCAGGATGCTTTTCAAGCGCCTGTGAAAGGGAAAATCCGGCATTGATATCATTTCCAAGATCATAAATTGTTTCTTTCAAAATCGGATTTGTTGTCTGTTTGTATAGATTTGTCAAACTATCCGATAATGATACCTGTGACGCGATGAGCGTCGCAAATTGGCGTGTAAATACCATAATATCCGCGGTTTTTATGCGCTTTAAAAATCCAAGTATGCGATCGTACCATTCATCACCTTTTACTTCCTCAAGATTCAAAATAAAAAGCCCATGGCTTAATAGAATATTAAGTGCGGAGTCACGGTTGGTAGCCTCCACATTTCCCACTTGAAGCTCTCCTTCTTTTGTTCGTGCTTTATAATTGAATTTCATCCCGTTAGACAGATCGCGATCAAAAGACGCGATTTGTTTTTATGTGTTATGTTTTCGACAATATCCATAATTTCCAGATTAATGTTATATATACACGATCGCGGTCTCTAACGGGATGAATCTCTACTATTATGATCGCTCCAGAAGAATTCTAAGTTCGGAAGGATTTAATGAATAACTTTCTGCTTGTTCTATTGAGACTTCTTTCTTCTTAATAAGGTTTACAAGCGATCTATTAAGAGACATCATCCCCTCTTGCACGCTTGTTTCAATGACAAGATCTATCTGGTAAATCTTCTTTTCACGGATGAGATTTCTAATTGCGGGATTTACTAACATAATTTCGGTCGCAGGAACCCGTCCTCCCCCAACGCGCGGAACAAGACGTTGTGAAATGATTGCAACAAGCGTTGAAGCAAGTTGAGAAATAATTTGGCCCTGTTGATTTGGAGGAAAACTATCAATAATACGATCTACTGTTTGAGAAGCTGAATTTGTGTGAAGCGTTGAAAACACCAAATGCCCAGTTTCTGCGGATGTCATTGATATTGCCATTGTTTCCGGATCACGAATTTCTCCAATCATGATGACATCTGGATCCTGGCGGAGAATCGAACGAAGTCCATCTTGAAAAGAAATAGTATCTTGTCCCACTTCCCGTTGAGAAATAATTGAACGATCTTGTGAAAAAAGATATTCAATTGGATCTTCAATGGTAATAATATGATCGTTTCGCGTGTGGTTAATCTCATCGAGAAGTGCCGCAAGCGTTGTTGATTTTCCATGTCCTGCGGGGCCCACAATGAGAATGAACCCCTGATTCAAACGAGTGAAATCGTGAAGAATAGGAGGAAGCATCAATTCTTCAATTGTACGAATTTGTGCGGGAATTAAACGAAGCGCCGCTGCCATAAACCCTCTTTGAAAAAATGTATTTACGCGGAATCGTGCTTTGTCTTCATAGTTATAAGAAAAATCAACTTGTTTCTTCTCAATAAATACTTTCTTTTGTTCATCGTTGAGAAGTGCCATAATTAATCCTTCTGCGTCTTCTTTTGTAAGCACCGTTTCCTTGGCAAGCGGGATAAGTACACTGTCAACACGAATTGTCGGCCTTCGTCCAACTGCAATATGCAAATCAGATGCATTTTGTTTTGCAGTAAGAAGTAACAATTCATTTAATTTCTCTTGATAATTCATATTATGGTGTTCTTTTTATTATAAATGATTAATCTTCTGATGTCTCGCGAAATACATCCTCAAGTCCCACAAGTCCATCAAGCGCCTTTAAAATGCCATCTTGGCGAAGCGTGAGCATTCCCTGTCGTTTTGCTTCATCTATTAATTTTGCTTCAGTAAACCCGCCTGCCACAATTTCTCCAAGTTGTTTTGTCATCTCAAATATTTCAAAAAGTGCCACACGTCCGGCAATTCCCTTTCCTTTACACACCTTACATTCCTGATTCGGTTCTGCTTTATACATACGCTCGGGCTTCATACCATACTTTTGTTTTACTTCCGCTTTCAATTTCTCCGGTAATTTGTCTATTTCACTCTGCACTTCTTTCTTCAAACCATCCGGCAATTCAACTTGTTTCTTACATTCACTACATAAACGCCCCACGAGACGTTGGGCAAGCATCACATTGAGCGCCGAAGGAAGAAGAAACTGTGGAACCCCAAGATCAATAAGACGCGGGACAACCCCGATTGAATTATTCGTATGAATCGTAGAAAGCATGCGATGTCCCGTAAGTGCCGCATTTACTGCGAGTGATGCGGTTTCTGCATCCCGGATTTCTCCCACCATAATTACATCAGGATCTTGCCGGAGTATCTGACGCAATCCAGAAGCAAATGTATATCCAATCTCCGGCTTCACTTGTGATTGATTAATTCCATTCATAAAGTATTCGACAGGATCCTCAAGTGTTACCACGTTTACTCCTTCGGAATTTACTGTCTGCATTATTGCATAAAGCGTCGTACTTTTTCCGGAACCAGTGGGACCAGAAATAAGGATCATTCCAAATGGCGCATTGATTGCACGTTCAAGTATCGCGAGATTATAGTCATTCAATCCAATTTCCTTTAATCCCTTGAGTCCTGTTACCGAATCAAGCACGCGAAGTGCAACTTTTTCTCCTGATGGTGTAGGAAATGTCGCTACACGAAAATCAATTTCTCTTCCACTGATCATTGTTCGAAATCTTCCATCCTGCGGTACACGCGTTTCATCAAGTTTTAAATTTGAAAGTACTTTTACGCGTGAAATAACCGGCTGACTTAATACAGCAGGAAGAGTCGCTACTTCTTTTAATTCCCCGTCCAATCGAAACCTTATGCGAAGATATTTTCTCTGTGGTTCGATATGTATATCAGATGCCCCGCTTTCAATAGCATGACGAAGTGTCGCGGCAACCACCTTGATGATTGGCGCATCTTCGGATGAGCGCGCACCTTCTTCAAGCATTACCAAACGATTTTCTTCACTTATACTTTTTCGTAAGTTCATCTCTTTTACCGCAGCCTCCACTTCATCCCGATACGGCACATATCGTCTCCACACAAGTGACAGATCCGTCGGAGTAACCACATACACTCCCAAACTTACCCGTTCTCGTTTTGCAATAAAACGCAATGCCTCCTGTGCCCGGATATCGTCCGGATGAAGCATTCCCACCACCAACATTCCGTCTCTTTTTTCTACCGGAATAATCCTGTAGTTTTGTGAAGTATCTTTTGGAATGATTTGCAATAATTCGTTAGAAATCGACGTGGGATCAATTTTTTTGTAAGGCGCACCAAAAAGCGCACTTTTCACTTTTGCCACAGCAACTTCATCGGCAACCTGACGCTCGTAAAGTAATTCTTCCGCGGAAGATGCGGAAAGTGATGCCTCTTTGAGTATTTGATCGGAAATACTCTGTGAAATAATTTTTTTATCTACTAATTCTTTAAATAATTCTTGGTCGGTCATATAAAAATAAATACATCACTTCTTCGAAGTAGGGCAGAAAAAAAAGAGAAAAAACAAAACACATTGCTCCGCTTAGAATGGCTTAAATGGATTTTCTCTCCCTGGCACTTGCGTCGAAGAAGCATTTGATCCGTACTGGCGGAGCGATTTAAAGGATGGCGAATTTACCACCTCTTCTGGCTTGAATGAAATTTTTGAAAGTTTGTTTATTTGATCAAGTTTTCCTGGAGTTACCACCTCAATCACATCGGGTCTTTTGAAAAACAAAAAATATGCACCTGAAAAAACCACTGTGACAACAATAAGAACAACGATCACCATAAACCAATTTACCGATTTTTTTTCTTCTTCAACGATAATAGCCATATAATTACTGATAAAAGATATCGACGTTTACATTTAATTCGTAAAACTCTTCCGATCCTTGACGTGAATCCTTCGATGGGGCAAGGGAAACGGTGTTTGTATTTGCAACGCGTACATTTGTTTCAAGAGCTCTAAGAAATTCTTTTACTCCTTGATATGTTCCTCTCACTCCAATATCAAGTGAAAGCACATTTAACCCCTGTATAAGCAACCCTGATGATGCAAGTGGGGGGTTTTGTTTTACAGAGAATTTCGCAAACTCGACTTGGTTGCTTCTGGCGATTGCTTGGAACTGTCCAAGTGCATCTGTTACGCGTGGACTTTCGGGGATGGCAAGGGATACGGTTTCTTTAAATCTGTTTGCATTCTGAAATGTCGAAATTACCTGTTCCACTTGACTCACTGCAACCTGCTGCGTCTCAAAAAGCGTCTGCTTTGCATTTACTTTTGATCGCTTTTCTTGAATAGTGTCCATTTCCGGACGAATAAAATTCCCATATACCGCAAGTGTCGCAATGAAAAACACGGCGGAAAATCCAATACTTAGAATTCTTTTTGTTGAGTTTTTCATCTATTTGAATTGAGTAAATTTTTGTGGTTGTGCTTGTTTGCTTTGGGCAAAATTTCTGACTGAATACATATTATAATTTGGAAAGCACAGCGGTTTTCGGGGAAAGAATGACAGTAAACCCGACTCCCTGGGGAACAAAATTCATTTGTTGCAACACAGAATTTGGAAATTCAGGAGATTTATCAAACACTCCTAATTGCTCAACTAAATCTTCCGTGCTTTTCGCAAATCCCGATAATTGTACTTTGTTGGTTTCAATATTTATTTTTGCATCATTAAAATACACCGATGGAATTGTATATTTTTCCAACAAATCAAACACACGGACACTAAATCTGTGTTCCCCCAACACATCCTTTAAATTATTTAACTGCGAATAGAAAGAGATAAGTGTTTTTTGTTCATCCTGGCTTACTGTTGTCGCGAGATCATCAATTTTCTGATCTAATTTTTTATCTGTGCTATCAATATAAGAATTATATCCAAATTTTAGCCCCAAGAAAATAAAAATTGAAAATGCAAACAGAATGATTGCAAATAATAATATGCGCCATGGTAACCCAAGTGACATTGGTGCATATGATGATTCTCCAGAAAAATTATTTTGAAGATTTTGTGGGGTATTGCTTATCATATGTTATAAAAAGTAACGTTTTGCAAGTCCGAAACTCACCACTAATTCATTATCAATATTTTTTTCAACGGGGCGAAGTGTTTCCGGATATTGAACTCCCATAAGGAGCGACTGGTGAGCAATGGTAAGCCCTATTTGACTTGAAAAATACTTTTCAATACCAATAAGGTTCGCGCCACCTCCAATAAGCATTATTTTTTCTACCTTTTTTGCATATCGACGCTCATACACATCTTTGGCGTGCCTTACTTCTTGTATTATAACATCTAAAAATGGAAGGAGTAGTGTTGATAACTCGGAATCGACTCCCTCTCCCGAAAGCCCTTTTCGCCGCTTCAATTCTTCGGCACGGATCATGCTTACATCAAGACTTTTCGCAATTGCTTGTGTAAGATAAATTCCGCTGTAATCGGTCTGGTTCGCGTGTCGTACCGATTTTCCTTCCACCACAATCATACCCGTTGACTGTGCTCCAATATCAACAATAAGCGTGGGAACTTCCGTAAGAAATTTATCAAGTGCCCGCAATATCGCAAATATATCAACTTCCATAGCAACAAGCCGAAGTCCCGCATCTTTGTGTATCTTTTTGTATTTCATAATCACATCATTTGGAATGCCAACAAGAAGTATGCGTTGATATTTTTGCCCACGTTCGGTATCAAATTCTTCAATGACAAACCACTCGACTGATATCTGATCAAGTGGCATAGGAACATATTGTTGTGCTTGAAACATTACTACCTTATTGGTTTCTTCACGTGAAAATTTTGGCATCTCAAATACCGTGACAAATGTCGCAAAGAGTGGAACCGAGGTGATTGCGAGATGCGAACGCGTTTTCATTTCTGAAAGAAGTGTTTTCAATAAATGCGTTGCATCTTTTTCCACAATACGCAGTGAGCTTGTTTGTATCGCCTGATTTGGATAATCAAGATATTTTTTTGTCTCTAACATACCGTAGTTGGACAATATGAAAGACTCTCCTCGTTTTGAGAGTTCTGTTATTTTTATGGAAGCGGTACCAATGTCGGTTCCTAATACTTTCCCTCCCTTAAAAAAATTCTGTATATCTGTGATAAAATCAAAAGCACCGAGTCTCATGTCTTTATTTTATCATAGGTCTGGAAAAACCGTTAAGGTACTAAAATAAACATATGACGGCATTTTTCAAAACTTTTTATTCAATGTTGTTTCCCCCTCTCTGTGTTTCATGTGAAAAAAGAGTGGAAAATGAAGATGTTGTGCTTTGTATTTCTTGCATAAAAAGTATTATGCTTCACTCTTCATTTTTTTGTCCTGTGTGCGAAGCACGCGTTCCACCAGGAGAAAAAATCTGCCATGGAGACGCGGGATATATACTCGCTGCCGCAACGTCGTATGAACAAAAAGCCGTACGCAATCTTATTCATGCGTTAAAATACAGCGAAACAAGAGAGGGCGCAATGCTTATTGCTCACATTATATTCGAATATTTAAAGCGGGTACTTCCCCTTTCATTACTTGATTTTTCCGAGTACATCGCGATTCCAATTCCACTCTATAAACGGAAAGAACGTACACGGGGATATAACCAATCATTCCTTATTGCTGAAGAATTAAAAAAAATTTTCGAAATGCATGGGATGATGTTTCCTGAAATACACACAGATATCATCACCCGAAATACCAACACGCTTTCACAGACAGAATGTCAGAATATAAAAGAAAGGAAAAAAAATATTTCCGGATGTTTTTCTGTTTCTCCAATAAAAATCGTTGAGAAAAAAAATATCGTTTTGATTGACGACGTACACACGACTGGTGCGACAATCGGTGAAGCGGTAAGAATTTTAAAACAACACGGAGCAAAACGCATTATCGCACTAGTATGCGCAAAAACATAACCCAGTAGTGAAAATTCAATAATAAAAATAACCACACGCCTTATACATAAAAACAATATTTTTTGTAAAAATATAGAACCCTATATGAACTACTATTTTTATATGTCGTCTCGCGACAAATCGAATTTCTACTACTGGATATAAAAACGCGAATTAATGCAGATATAACTGATTCATACTGATAATACATCAATATATAAGACACAAAACCCCCTCATAATAAGGAGGTCTGATTTCGTATTTCGTAGCGACTATCGTTCCTGGAACGATTGTCCATATCGCCCTACGTTCTTACAATCGATATTTGAAAGACATTGCTGTTCCGTATTTTCCATTTTTACTGCCGCGTTCGGATCATTTAACGAATTGTAAGACTTCACAGAAAAATCACAGTAACTGTTTCGTGTACATACCCCCCTATTTGTTATCGTTCCTCCCCCAACATCCCTTAATGTCTTTGTTGCGCCTGAATTACTCCATTCGGTAATTCTTGCGGGCGTTCCGTCATACACTGCGCGCACACGATAGAGATACACGGTGTCTGGTTCGAGATTCTTATCAACATACACAGGCGCAGTCGTCGTCGCAACTGATCTGAAATACAAATCAAGCGGATTTCCTTTAGACTGCCCCTCCGCGACTTTTGTGGTTTCCTGTGCAAGTTTTGTTGCCGCTTCTTCCGTCTGTTTCATTATTTGGGAAAAGAGCATGGTAATATTATTCCACCCATCCTGGATTCCTTTTACGATATTCAAAAAGCTCGCGGATAATGCCGATACTCTTTCTTGACTCCGATCGACAAACAACCCTTTCCACATATATCTTGCATTACTCCATAAATCTGCAAGGAATGAGTTTTTGTGAATCTCTGCGGGAATTGTTTGAGAAAAGTTCGCTATCACGGTTACATTACTCGATAACTGCAAGACGCACGTTGGAATTGTTCCCGAACAACTTCCTCCCCAACTTGCAAACCTCACATTTGAATAAGTTGTTGTTGCTGTAAGAGTTATTGTTGTCCCCGCAGAAAAACTCGCATTACACGCACTTCCTCCATCTACTCCACAGGTACTATTAGGACCTCCGCACGTACAGTTTATACCCGCAGGGGTACTTCTCACCGTTCCTGTTGCATTGGTTGTACGCATCAACATACCCACTGTAAATATCGTTTTCTCAAAATTTGCAGTAACATCATGATTTCCCCTCCCCAACGTACACGTCGTTCCCGTTCCACTACAGGCGCCACTCCATCCAGTAAACTTTGTGTCACTATTTGGGGAAGTGGTAAGCTGCACCTGCGGAACATTATCCCATGAAAAGTAATCTTCGCAGGAAGTCGTACAATTATTCAGATTCCCGGGACCATATACAGTACCCTCTCCAGAATTCTGTATAGTCACGGTTATATAATAGTAAGTGTATGTATTGGTCGATACGGAAGATGAATATACTCTTCCCCCTCCGTTTTCCGCGGGAATATCATAATATCCCCTTATTTCATATGTGTAATTGGTTCCCGGATTCAACGCAGAGGTATTTTTATTATTCGAGGTTGGACTATCGATGTGTGTGAGTGTGCCGGTTGCATTTGTATTATAACTTCGCTCATCAATAAGTATTCCTTCTCTCCAAATCTGATAGCCGGTTTCGCGTTTTGAATTATCGTTCCATCGAATTGTGATGCTGTGTATACCGGTTGTTTTATTGTATGAAGCTGTTGAGGTCGCCTGCGTCGGTGTTTTTGGAAGTGTGGTTGTCGCAACCGAAGGAGTTCCATTATGAAGTTGTGTTCCGTTCGGAAGTGGCGCATATTTTCCACAGACAGGATTCGGCCGATCTATTTTTCCCGCAACAAGATCCGGAGGTTCTTTTGTATATGATTCGATAAGGCTTGAGTCGCGATACGTTGAACATGCCTTTACACGATAATAATATGTCGTTGCGTCTTGAAGTCCTCCGTTGAAATAAGAATATGTTTTTAATCCATCGGATGGAGAATTACTTCCTGAGTATTCAAATTTTGTCATCGCCTTATCGTTTCCCGCGTCATTCGGTGCTGGATTATTCAAAAATCTGTTTGACGTGCTTGTACTCCGTTCAATCCAATTAAAGTACGGCGTTGATGTGGTGTTGTTCTTCCATTCAAGATTGATACTTGAATCGGTTGCACTCAACACTTTTATATCAGTGCTCGATGCGGGAGTAAGTTTAATACGCTCTACATTAAATTTGTACGGACTCGTAGTGGTGGTATTATCTTTCCAGTTTACATAAATTGTCGTGGTATCAATTCCAAACGCTTTTAATTTGCTTGGTGCATCCGTTGTTTGTATTGCCGAAGGAATTTGGCAATCTTTTACTTGCGTTGAAGTTGAATAATTATCTGAAGTATATTTTACAGTAAGTACGTAAGTATATTTTGTACTCGTAGAAAGTCCTTTATCAGAATAGGACCCGGGAATATTTGAAAAAGAAGCTGGATTACTGAGAATCGCGGGAATTGCCGTGCCATTTCGAGTAATTGAAATATTATGCTCAGCATAACTCGGATATCCCCCGTTGTGTCCGGTATCAACTGGAGCTTTTGACCAATTCCATGTAAGTACCAACGTCGATGTTCCACTCGGTTCGCAGGTAAGTGTATATGGAAACTTCACAGTTGTAGTCGCTATTCCTGTTTCGGTCGATGCGGTTGAACTTGCTTTCACAGTGAACGGCCCGCCGAAATTAGGTGCTTGATATGTTGTGGGATTCGCTGTTCCTCCGCCAGTATTTTGCGGAGAAACATTTCCCACGGTATTGATGTTCCCTCCTAACATATTATTTACAAACCACGCCGCACTTTTTTCAACGGAAAAATCTTGTTTCTCTTTTGGAAGTAAAGTTATAGAACCAGCTGGTGTCAAACCAAATAACGACGCTGGCGCAGAATTTCCAAACACAATCCACCCGCCAATTGATGATCCGCCCCACGCAATACCACTCACTTCAACTTGATTATTGTTAATTATTCCATCCCACTGACAGGTTTCCCCAGTAATGTAACTGAGTGTATCACCATTGTTCACAATAAAATCTTGTTTGCGCGTCCCTGTTCTTCCAAGACACAATCCATACTTTACAGCCTCTGATGGATCATTTCTTAAACTCACCCATCCATCCCACGAACCCTGTGAAGAACCGACTGGACATCCACCCGCAACACAAATAAATTTTGCCCATCCACTTATCGTTCCACTTGCATAATCGAGCGTTGCCTTACAATTTCCGGGATTTGCATTTTTGTCTGGACATCCAGTAAGATCATTCGTACTAAACGAAAGCCATCCATAAGAATCCTTCCCTGTCTTTGGGTCTTGTATTGAAGCCCATCCCTGTCCCTCAAGTGTTGTTTTATTTTTGACACTCACTTTAAATGGAATGTTTGGTGTGCCTCTTGGTTGATTCGCAGGATTTTCTGAATTCAACACCACCCATCCAATTCCCTTGTTATCGTGCGCACTCCAACCAATTCCATATAAATCAAAATTAGTGTTGTCGGCGTACGTTTTTATCGCAAAAAATGCACCACCAAAAAGCAAGATAATAACGAAAACAAAAAAGAGGAGTTTCTTTTTTTCCATTATCAATATTATAGCAAACCCAGCAGTGAAAACTAAATAGTACCCTGTTGGCAGATGCTGGGTACAAGTTACTAGTTGATTGTTGATTGTAAATTGTAAATTACACTATCACACCGATCGATATTAAAATGTTATATTCAAAAAGTGTATCAAAAATCCCCACAAAAGTGGGGATTTTTGATACAACCTTATTCGAGAACAAGTGGTTGACATCTACAATAGAAATCTCCGCATTTATTTCCCACCCTTGTATTTAAGAGTTTTCCAGGGGCACCACAAAGCACTGAACAAGCACCATTACGCCCGATATTCTTATCAGCGATATCACACAATTCATTCGAAACAGTAAACCACTTGTCAAATGATTTTGAGAGATACACATTTCCCCCCGATCCTTGAGGTGCCGCATTCCCAGTGAACGATACTTTTGCAGTCGACAAATTATCAACGGAAAGCGTACCCTTTTGAACACTACCTGTTTTTGTCTCAAACATAAATTCTTTTGTCATCACTTTTGTTGTTGGTTGCACATTTATACATCCAATCGGTGTTGTTTCATCACTCCACCCATCACAACATCGATTGTTATAAGGAAAATATCCTGCAGGACAAATATATTCCGTTTTTTCCCACACATCATATTTCTTATCCCCATTATTTACAATTCCATCACTTGCAACTTTTGCATAATAACTATTCGGACAGTCGAGTGCGGTGTCGCTTTTATCACAACTCATTCTTTGTGAAGCGGGAATGGGCGCATTTGCCGCGTTTACAATTTTTGCGAGAAACGAAAAAGCCTTTTCATCCTTATTTACCGCTGCTTGAAAACCAGTGGCAAACCATCCAGAGGTAAATGGAGCGATTGTGACATTTCCTCCGCCATACTGAATTCCATCGGCAGTTTGTGTCCAAAACGAATCACCTCCGCCGCTTCCGATATCCACCCAATTCGTTCCATTAAAAAGCTTCACCCCCTTTTTAGTGGTGTCATAATAAATCATTCCTTCTTCATCCGCATATGGAGCAGAAACACCAGTCCTTGGAATTCTAGGAAGAACAAATCCAGCAGTATTCACATAAAATCCCTTTTGAGAATTTAAAACCGCCCCTACAGATCCCTGACTTGGATAAAAAGACCCACCATCTGCAGCGTTAACAGCTAATCCCTGACCCACTTGAACTCTCAACACACTACCAGGTGCTACATCCGTACCTAATATCAACACACCAGCTTTTGTTTGTGTGCTTGAACTTGTATCAATTGGCGGATAAATTGTTCCCCCCGGAAACGGTGCCGTCGGGGCGGTCCATCCCGCTTGTATTATTTGCACCGAAATAAAAAGCAATGCAAGTGCAAATACGACCCCCGAAATAAAAATAAGTTTATTTTTTAGTTCCTTTATCATGAGTATATTATAGCATTTTTATTGTATAGCACTTATCCACTATTATTAGCTAATAATTACTATCAACTCCACCCCCTGTTTTCAGGTCAATAGCTTGTAACCATATTCATATAAAATATCGACAGGGGTCTTCATCATGAGTGCCATGTGTGGTCTCTCATGGTTGTAGTAGCGA
>JAJYXV010000012.1 GCA_021801565.1 bacterium | reverse complement strand
CTATAGACAGATACAAAAAAGCGAAACCGCAAAAAATAAAGCAGCAGTATTTTTGTCTGAGGTAGCAAAACTACCAACAATTTATAGGCCGATCAGACAATTAAAATTAAAGTTAAAAAAAAGTCGGATAAAAAAATAAAAATATATGGTACAAGATCTCGAATATTCAAATTGTTATGAATGTGGAAATCCACTTTGTCAAATCTGGAAGGAAGTTCCAAGTTTTGAGGGTATAAAACAATACGGATCTGAAGCAAGAATATGTACAAATGTAGGATATTGTAACCTCGCAATAAATTTGAAAAACGTAGATACATGGACGAAACATAAAGCGGTGCGTCAAGTAGTTTTCTTAAAAGACTATGATAGAAAAGACGATAGAAGCGAAATGTAAATATGCTGGAGTAAGAAAGAATTGTCTGATTTCTGTTAGTAGATCGTCAAGACGTAAAGAATATGTATATATAAGTTGCAGAATGGAAAATGCAAATATGAGGGCAAAAAAATCTCACTTGACTCGTGGTAAAGAGAGGAGTAATATTAAGGTATAATATGAGAAATAGAAATAAACACGCAAAAGAGATAGTAAAATTGAGGGCAAAAGGTGTATCTTATAGGAAAATAGCAAAAATATACGGACTATCTCATGTAGCAATAATCTATATTTGCAAAACCGAGTTATCCACAGGTGGTGGTAAAAAATAGATCTTGGAAATGGTATAATAAAAGAAAGGTCGAACACAAGTAAAACAAAAGAATGATTACAATTTTATCAGGAAGTAAAATATTAGGAAGAAATAAAGATGAAAAGAAAATATCTATTCATCTAAAAAAGATATTTCAACTGTTTTCATATTGTGTAACAGTTTTGATAATCTTTTTGATAATAGTTTTTACAATAGTCGATTTAATAAATTAAAAAATAGTTATGATAGAAACAGTATATGTATGTGAATTATGTGGAGAACACTATGATTCACCAAAAAAAATAGACGGAACACTTAAAATAACTGGTGGAGATGTACAATTATTTTATAAAGAAGTTTGTCAGCCATGTATTGATGAACATAAGCACCTTATAGAGTTTAGAAAGGTGAGGGTAAGATTAAATAAATCAAAATTAGTCGAACAAAAGAAATTATGCAGAAATCAACATCAAAATTGTGATGAAAATTACTGCGATTGTGAATAATATGACACAAGATACAAAAGAGTTGGCAATAGTAAAACAACAAAGTACAAAGGCATATCAGGCGGCAGAAGGGTTGATTATCAAAACTTCCGAAGATATGAATGTTGCCACTGATATTCTCTCAAAGATAAAGACAGTACAGAAACTCATAAAAGAGAAAAAGGAGTCTCTTACTAAGCCATTAAATGAAGCACTTAAAAATGCGCGTGCTTTGTTTGCACCGATAGAAGATTCAGCAGAAAGGGCAGAATCGATCATCAAACAAAAGATGGTTGCTTATCAGGTTGAAGAGGATAAAAAAGTGAAAATAGAAGAGAAAAAAATTATGGATCGTGTTGAACGTAAAACAATGACAGGAAATACAGCACTTAAAAAACTTGATGAAATAGAGACACCAGAAAACACAGTTGAAACAAAATTTGGTGGGAAAGCACAATTCAAGGAAATGGCAAAAATGGTCATTGTAAATGAAAAGGAAGTCGAGGACAAATATTGGGTGATCAATGAAGTTGCATTACGAGCAGATACTCTCTCTGCGTATAAAGAGGGAAGAGAATTACCAAAGGGAGTAAAAGTCGAATTGGAAAAAAAAGTATCAGGATATTCAAAATAATATGGAACAACAAAATTTAATTATACAAGAAAATAATTCAGCAGAAAAATTGATTGAACAAGCGATTGATAAAAATGTGCCAATAGAGACAATGGAAAAATTGCTCGGCATGAGACGTGAATTAAGGGCGGAATGGGCAAAAACAAAGTTTGATGAGTCAATGGCTAAATTTCAAGGAGAATGCCCTGTAATAGTGAAAACAAAAAACGGTGGTAAAACAAAAATGGGAATTGTAGCATATAAGTATGCTCCTTTAGACGAAATAGTATCTAAAACTAAATCCTTAATACAAGATAACGGATTTAGTTATCTCATAAAGACAGAAATGAAGAAGGATACCGTAAAGGTTATTTGTATTGTAAAACATAAATTTGGCCACTCAGAAGACACATCGGTTGTTATGCCACTTTCTACCCGAACTGACATTATGAGCGCACCACAACAAACTGCCGCAACAATTACATTTGCAAAAAGATATGCGTTTTGTAATGCGTTTGGAATATTGACTGGCGATGAAGACAATGATGGTCAAGAGATAAAAAATAAAAATACGCAAAAACCATCAAAAAATGAAATACTTATGAAGGCATCACTGGCAAAAATCGAAGGATTAAAGACAAAATCAGAACTCATAAGGGCATGGGAATATATAAAGACGAGTAATAAATTTACCGATGAAGAAAAAGAACAACTTATAGTCGCAATAACTAAAAAACTCGAAAAATATGGCAAAAAAGAAAATCGGTAATTTTTGGAGTAAGAGGACAAAAACCGGAGAGGAATATTGGACTGGTGTATTAAATAACGGAGTTGGAGGTGATGTACCAGTGATCCTTTTCCATAATGGAAAAAAGGAAGAAGAAAAACAACCAGATCTTTGCTTATATATTTCAGAAAGGAGAGAACAAGTCGAAAGTAATATACCATTCTAAAAATATGCTCGGCATCTCCGATATATATTTGGAATCTGAATCGATTAAGTTGCGATTCATAGATACTCACTGAAGTATCAATATTGAATATATATGCTGAATCAACAGAACTTGAAGGGATGCCTTGCAGAAGTAAAACAAAAGTATGAAACAATTTCCATTATTTAGCGAGTACACAGCAGAAGAGTTCATTAAAAAAGATGGAGTAATATGCGATCGATGCGGAACTCATTTTAAGGCACAATGTAAAACACTTGACGACAGACTTGTTGAACTTGCGTATCGGGCTTTGAAATGGACGTTTGATAACAATAAGAAAACGTTCAGAATTGATGATATTACGAAAGAACATAAAGAGATTTGCGACCTACAAAAACTTCATTACTTTGGTATAATAAAGAAGTCAGACATCTCTACTCGATGGAAAATTACCGATTGGGGATTTGAATTTTTAGTAGGAAATCGAAAGATGCCGCGAAGAGTATGGGTAGTAAACAACGAAGAAATAAAAAGGGACGAAGAAGTGATACGATCGGATGAAGTGAGAAAACGCTGGCAGTCTACTAAAGCGGATTATACCCTCGACTTTATTCCACTTCATTTGTCAGAATATAAACAAGATAATTTATTATAAAATGCCCAAAAAATACGTCTCATATTCAGAACTTCAACTCTGGCATAGAGATCCAAAAGAGTATGTTGAACATTATGTAAATGGAAAAGAATCTCCCCAATCTCGTGAAGCACTACTTGGAAATCATATCCACTCCTATATTGAAAACGAACAATATCCATTTGTAGAGAAAATGAAGGAGGATAAATTCGGGGTAAAAACAATCCTCCGAGTACAAAAGATTTATCCTAAGATACCGAAAAATGGGGAGGCAGAAGTACCAATAATAGGAAATCTTGAGGGAATAAAATTATATGCTAAGTTTGATAGATTCGATAAAAAAGAAAAGATCTTACGAGATTACAAAACTACAAGTAATGTAGATCGGTGGAAACAGTACATGGTGGATAATCACAAGCAGTTTTCATTCTACTCGCTTATTTATTACTTAAATTATTTTTCATTCCTACGAGAAATAGAGCTTACTCAAATTACAATACCGGATGAAAAGAAAAAAGGACAACCGAGTGTGCATAGATTCTATACCGCGCGAAGTAGAAAAGATCACGATGAAATTAAAGATTGGATTTTAAGTACAGTACAAGAAATCAAAGATGCGGGAATTTGGGAATTAAGAAAATCAAGGCAAGAGATTGAGTACGCGAAAGCAACAAAACTATTATGAAGGCACGAAGCGCAAAGAATAAAGGAAATAGATTTGAAAAGTACTTAGTTGAGCTTTTGCGCGGATCCGTAGATAAAAATACCCATCAAACAAGTGCAAGTGGATCCGGGTTAGATAAGAATGATATTCGTATTCCATCAATGAATATAGAAATTGAAGCAAAAAATCAAAAGACAATTCATTTCATCGATTGGTGGGAACAGGGAAAAAGTCAAAATACTGCCGGAAACACTACTGTTCTTGCGATCAGAAATCCAAAAAAACCAGAATTTGAAGAAATAATAATAGTGATGGATATTGGTGATTGGATTGAATTATTAAAAGGAAATGCGGGAAAAGTAGAGGTGATAAACAACAAAGATTACGACTTAAAATACAAAGTAAGAAGACTAAAAGAGGCAGCAAATGAAGTATTAAAAAAATTAGAATGAAATTAAAAATTTTAGGACTTGGAAACATCGAATACGAAGGAGATCCAATTGATGAAAACACTGACTACCTTCTTTTGCTCCGGGTATCAAAAGAAGGAGATTATGTGCCAATTCAAGGACAGGAAGGACGAACGGATCTTAAACTTGTTCATATTGAAAGTCTCATAAACACAAAATCAAAGATTCCATTAAAGGTAAAAAAAGGAAAGTCTTGGAGTCAAACGATGCGCTGGACTATCCTTTCGTATCTTAATTCAATAGGAGAGCTTGAAGTAGAAGAAAACTATGAAAAATCAATAAAATTCTTCATAAAAGCCATAGAAAACTCTCATGGGAAAAGGGCGTTATGGGATAAAATTGAAACCACTGTTTAGGGTTATCCACAGGTACAAAGTGGTATAATAAGAATATGGAACAAATATGTGAAATATGTAACGGATCGGGGGAAGTATCGCTTCCATGTCACGTACTTGCCGGAGAAATAATTGATGAGGAAACGATAAGTTGTATTTGTAAAAATGGTTCGAGTTTATAATAGATAATAACTAATATGCCAAAACAAAAGAAAACTAAAAAATTATCAGGGGTTTATGTTTGTGAGAAGTGTCATAATACAATGCCAGTAGGAATTAAATGTACCTTCTGTAATAGAAAAAAGAAAACTAAAACAGTGAAAGCGTGGGGAATAGTTATAAGGATGTTCAAAGATGATGAATGGGGTGTTCCGGTAGAGATTGGATTTTATAGAAATGGATTGGTATATAAAGCAAGAGAGCATACAGGATTTGGACTTCAAGCAAAAGTCATCCCCATTACTATCACCTATAAAGTATAAATCTATGAAAAAACTATTATATTTTGAACCGATAGATGCCTGTTGTGAAAATAGACATAAATCCCAAGAGCAATTATTGAAAGAGAACGCAGTGATTGGAACTGCTTATTTAGTTGATGAAATTACGGGAAAAGAATGGGGAGATGATTGGGATGATGCTCCGAAATGTTGTAATGCGGGAATCCCATATCCAGAGAGATGTAAAGGTCTTGAAGTAAAAGAAATTCGGCTTGGTCAAAATCTATGATTAAAGACACATTGGAATTGTTGAAAAATGATATAAAAGAACAAAATTGGTTTCATATTCATTACATGTAAAGGTCAAAAATAATAAGAAGAAATGAAAAAATTAAGATTAAACGAAAAGATAGGTATGCTATTTCTTACATTGATGATTATTTTACTTTTTGGAGTTATATCATATCCTAGTTTACTATTATTTATTCTGATGTGTACATCTGGAATTATCTCTACTATTTTTCTTAGTTTTTGGGGGTTAACAAAATTTAATGATAACTATGAACGAAACAAATAAAGAAATTGGAATTAAATCAGTATGCTGTAATTCAGATGTATCTAAATACTATAATACCAGAGCACCAGGCAAAGAAGAAGAATTTATTTGCATAAAATGTGGTAAAGAATGTGATTTTTACGAGGTTGGTTCGCAAGAAACAAATAAAGAGTGGGAAGTACAATTTGATGAAAAGATAAAAGATATATTTTTTCCTTATGGTGGAGACAGTTATGATTTTGATGCTGAAGCAGTTAAACAATTTATCTCTCAACTCCTCTCCCAAAAAGACACAGAGTGGAAGGAAAAGATAGAAAAGGAGTATATAAAGTATGTTTTGTGCAAGTCGTATGGAAAAAAATATGACGGAGAAATCCCATTTTGGGAATATAAAGAAAAAGCTGAAGCAAGAGATATGCAAAGTTGGTCTTAACTCAAACAAAACTTAGGATTATGAAACAACGAGAAATAAAATTTAGAGGTAAGTCAGTTAAGTTTAACGAGTGGGTCTTTGGAACTCCCATATTTGACAAAAATGGAGAAGTTTTAATTATTACAAGTTATGAGAGAAACGAAAATGGAATAGACGTTGGTGGAGAACCATTTTATAAAATAAGGCGATTATCCCTTGACAACAGGTAAATTAAGGAATAGAATGGAAGTATTACCAAGTAATATAACCATTCTATGAAACATTATACAATCAAAATGTTCAGAACAGATTACAACACAAACGAGAAGTGCTTACGAGCCATTTTTAACAACAGATATGGCAAGGACTTTGAGTGTCCGAAATGCCACGCTAAAGGAAACTGGTATCTCATTGAGAGACGAAAAAGGTTTGATTGCTCTTGCGGTTTTGGTATTTACCCTCTTGCTGGCACGATATTCCATAAGTCGGAAACAGAGCTAAAGGATTGGTTTTTTGCGATTTACTTGTTTGCTTCAAGTCGGAATGGGGTGGCGGCGAAAGAGATTGAGCGACAACTTGGAGTAACCTATAAAACAGCGTGGAGAATGGCGAAACAGATACGGCTTTTATTTTCACAAGGCAACCAAGTTTTATCGGGAATGGTAGAGGCAGACGAAACCTATGTTGGTGGAAAAAGAAGGGGGAAGCGTGGACTTGGTGCAGAAGGAAAAACAATCGTATTTGGAATGACAGAGCGTAAAGGCAAAATGAAAGCCCAAGTAGTCCCGAACGCAAAACGAGCCACCATATTTCCTATCCTCAACTCAACAATTAAAAAGAACAGCACTGTTCTCACGGACGAATTACATATATACCAAACCGTAGCTGAACACGGATACAATCACGATACAGTAAAACACAAGATATACGAATATGTGCGTGGAAAAGTCCACACAAACAGCATTGAGGGCTTTTGGTCGCAACTCAAGCGTTCTTTGGACGGGACACACCACGCCATTTCGCCGAAGTTCTTACAGCAGTATGTGGACGAGTTCGTTTGGCGGTATAACAACCGAGGCGAGACGCTTTTCCCTCTACTGGTCGCAGAGGTTGCGAAGCGGTGTGTATCAGGCGTTGGAAAGATGATTTAGTAATCATAACTATAATATACTATGAAAAAAGAAAATTGTCAGTATTGTTTTGAGAAAGAGAAGGATTGTGTTTGCCATTGGAATACTTGTGCCGAATGTGGCAAGCGTATTCCCGATAGCCACGCTATGGAATACCGTGGTCGTGTTGTTTGCGAGGAACACGATTTTGATGAACAAGTAGCTAAAAGAGATTTTGAACGCCAAGAAGTAATGGATGAAACAGACCACGCCGTTCGTTCACAAGCAGACGGAGAGTGGCATAACGGTGGATATAAGACAATGAAAACAGACCCACACACTGGTCGTCCTATAACAAAAATAAAAGAGCCAGCACGGCTAAAACAATATGAGTCAAGATAACAACAACTGCACACCAAACTGTCCCTGCGGACAATACAAGAAAGGTTCAAAAGTGAAGCACGCAACTTTACCAGAACCCAAAAGAAAACCAGCGTGGGAATGGTTTGACGATGTGCAAAAGAAGTTAGCTACCGAGCCGAAATTGGTCGTAAAACGGCGAGGTAAGAAACATAAATGGTAAAATTTACTAACTAATGACTACCTGCTATAATGGGATAGTCGCCTAAAATAATTTCTCACGAAGTAGCGATTATTCCAGAAACTCTTGGGCAATTCACAGGACTCCTCGATAAGAATGGAAAAGAGATTTATGAGGGGGATATTGTAAAGGAAAAGAAACCCGTTGATGCACTCAAATCGTGGAAACCTATAATAATTGTTGCAAAAATCCCTCTTATCTATTTTGAGCGGTGGGTAAGTGTTGAGGGAGAAATCATCGGAAATATCTATGAAAATAGCGGTTCACTAAAAGTCGAAAACAAAGAGGAATAAGAAAATGAAAAATAAAATAACCAAAATAAAATTTACAATCATTCCGCCAAGATGTCTGAATTGCA
The DNA here is from genome assembly GCA_021801565.1 of bacterium. Taxonomy (GTDB): domain Bacteria; phylum Patescibacteriota; class Minisyncoccia; order UBA6257; family GWB1-50-10; genus JAKANR01. The sequence continues at coordinate 201 of JAJYXV010000012.1, read as the reverse complement.
GAGAGAGAAGTAAAGAAACTGACATAGAAACATTTTTACAAATTTTAGGTGAATCTATAAAGAATAGAACAGGATTAGGAATACCCGTTCAAATAACTATTACAAAAGTAAGAAGGGATAGGGTTTATAAATAAGTCGGTTCATAAAAGGTCAATAAATTAAATTAAAAGTATGAAACTTTGCGATAGCGACCACGAAGAA
>JAJYXV010000005.1 GCA_021801565.1 bacterium | reverse complement strand
GAAGTTCCTTCGCTACTACAACCATGAGAGACCACACATGGCACTCATGATGAAGACCCCTGTCGATATTTTATATGAATATGGTTACAAGCTATTGACCTGAAAACATATCTCGTCTGAACAGCATAAAATCAGAGGAAAACGGTTGACGAAAATAACGGGGTAGGTTACGATAATATGGGTTAGCCATTACTATAAACAGGAAAACAGGGCTCTCCCCCTGTTGTTTTCTTATCGAAAACATATTAGGATATTTTGGCGTAGTATGAATCCCTCACGTAAGGCAATGGCTCTTAGTGAAGGATTTTATAATGCTAACCAGATAGAAACGGATTGTGTGTATACAATCTTGTATTATGTGAAGGGATGAAGAAAATTTTTGCAAAAAAGGTAAAAATGACTCAACTTTGGAAAGGTGATTCGGTTGTTCCCGTAACGGTTCTTGAGTTGAAGAAAAAGAACGAAAATGATACGCTCGAGGGTTTTTCTGTGGGAGAAAAAGTTTCAGTAAGTGGACTCAGTAAAGGAAGAGGATTTCAAGGGGTGGTAAAACGCCATGGATTTCATGGTGGTCCAGCAACACATGGACAAAAAAATCGCATGAGAGCTCCTGGATCTTTGGGTCCAACGGCTCCACAGCGTGTCGTGAAGGGGAGAAAAATGGCGGGACACATGGGTATGGAACGTGCACATGTAAAAAATCTTTTAGTGGCAAACATTGATTTAGAAAAAGGAATTCTCATGCTTCGCGGCGCGGTTCCGGGAATGCGCGGAACAGTTGTTGAGGTAATAAAGAAATAATTTTTATATTTATGAATTCTGTTAGAAATTATGATCACAAAAAGACAAATATGAAACAAACGGTTGAAAAAAAATCAAAAAATACTCACACTACCGAATTAAAAAATTCGGATCGTGATCTACCTGCCCGAAAGAATAAATCTTCTCATTCAGGCGAGTTTCTAAACGGAATGAATATTGACGTTGTTAATAAAGAGAATAAAAAAGTAGGAACACTTGCATTACCGGCAGGGGTTTTTTCGGTGAAATGGAATCCTGAATTGGTGCATCAAATAGTAACCGCGCATCTTGCAAACAAAAGAAATACGATTGCACACACAAAAACGAGAGGAGAAGTTGCCGGTGGAGGAAAAAAACCGTGGCGTCAAAAACATACGGGGCGGGCTCGACACGGTTCAACTCGTTCTCCAATTTGGTCAGGAGGAGGTATCACTCATGGACCACGAAATGATCGTGATTTTTCAAAGAAAACAAATAAAAAAATGAGACAAGCGGCACTTTTTTCGACGCTTTCCAAAAAATTTACAGATAAACAATTGATTGTAGTAGACAATTTTGATTTTGGAAGCGCAAAGACAAAAGAGTATGCCGCGTTTTTGAAATATTTTTTCAAAAAACAGGCAAGTGCTCTTGTGGTAGTAGCGAAAGAAAAAAAGAATGCGTTTTTGGGAGCACGGAATATTCCCGGTGTATTGGTTATTTCTGTATCGTCGCTAAACGCATACGAATGTGTAGCGCATAAATTTATTTTTATTGAAAAAGATGCGGTGTTGCATGTTAAAAAATCGGAAGAATAACATAATATGAGTCCTGTAAAAAATAAAACAAAAGAAAAAGGAGAGAAAAAAGAAATAGCAGGAACTTCTGCGATGGTGATTCGAAGTATCATCAAAAGACCCTGGGTGAGTGAAAAAGCACAACGTCTTTATGGTGAAGACCGCTATACGTTTTTGGTGTATCCTCATGCAAATAAGAAAATGGTGAAAGAAGAAATTGAAAAAAGATACGGAGTGAATGTTGTTTCAATGACGATGACGAATATAAAGGGAAAAATAAAGAGATTTCGATATTCAACACAACGGCGACAAGGTACAAAAAAAGCTGTGGTGAAAATTAAAAAAGGACAAAAGATAGAAATTATTTAGTGTATGAATCCCGTTCATAATAGTTTTTATCATTATTAAAGAAACAAGAAAATAAAATTATGTTTTATACACAGACAAAAAAAGGACGAAATTCATGTAAAAAAACGTACCTGCCTGCGCAGGCAGGCGGAAACGTAAACGTTTCCTATTATTAACGGGATGAAACAATATAAACCAACAACAGCATCACGCAGACACTATACGTCAGTTGATTATCGCGCCAATATTACTCGGAAAAAACCGTTAAAGCAGCTTACTCAAAAGTTAAAACAAAACTCGGGAAGAAATAATCAGGGACGGATAACCACCCGCCATCAAGGTGGGGGGAATAAAATTGTGTACCGGAATGTTGATTTCAAACAGAATAAAATCGGGGTTCCAGGAGTTGTTGAGACAATTGAATATGATCCATATCGTACCGCATTTATTGCGTTGATAACATATAAGGATGGAGAGAGAAGATATATACTTGCTGCAAATGGATTAAAAGTAGGGGCAACTGTCAGCACTTCAAATGAAGCACCGTTTGAACCAGGGAACAGGACGCAATTAAAAAGAATCCCAGTGGGAACATTTATCCATAATATTGAACTTACTCCAGGGAAAGGGGGGCAAATGGCACGCTCAGCCGGTGTGTCGGTGCAGGTACTTGCGCACGAAGCGGGGTACACTCATTTAAAATTATCATCTGGCGAAGTACGGAAAGTGTTATCAGAATGTTTTGCATCAATTGGTCAAGTTTCAAATATTGAACATAATCTTGTAAATATCGGGAAGGCTGGCCGTTCTCGAGCTCTTGGAGTGCGTCCTACAGTTCGCGGATCCGTTATGAATCCACGCGATCATCCGTATGGAGGTGGAGAGGGAAGAACTCAACGCGGTACTCGTAGACCAAAAACGAAATGGGGAAAAATCACAGGAGGAAGAAAAACGCGTAATAGAAAAAAGTGGTCGAATAAGCTTATTATGAAGCGAAGGAAATAGAAGATTTAATTGACTACACGGTATTACATCGCGTAGTATAAACAAACATATGAGTAGGTCATCAAAAAAAGGTCCATACGTTGATCCAAAGTTATTGAAGAAAATAGCCGGGGTAAAGCCGGATGGAAAAACCGTGATAAAGACGTGGTCTCGCGCCTCAGAAATCGCTCCAGAAATGGTAGGGTACACGTTTGCGGTTCATAACGGAAAAACATTTATCGAAATTACCATTACGGAAGATATGATCGGTCATCGTCTTGGAGAATTTTCGCCTACAAGGAAATTTGTAAGACATGGAGGAAAAATGCAAAAAGAATTGGAACAAAAAGCAAAAGCAGTACAACCACCAGCAGCAAAGTAATTTTATGAAAGAACTCAACGCAACAGCAATAGTACGATATCTAAAAATAGCACCGCGAAAAGTGCGTTTTGTTGCTGATATGATACGCGGATTGCAGTTAAAAGAGGCACAGGCTCAACTTATGCTTTCTCCTCGGAGACCGAGTGCTGATTTATTGAAATTAGTTAATTCCGCACGTGCGAATGCAGTATTTAAAAAAATTGATCCAGAGGCACTTTATATAAAAGAGATTAGAGTAGATCAAGGCCCGAAACAAAAACGATGGACACCTCGTGCACGTGGCTCATCAGCTATTATAGAGAAGAAAACCAGTCATGTTATTGTGGTGCTTGGGGTGAAAGAAAATATGAAGAAGGTGAAGTATGTTATTCCTGAAAAACCAAAAAAGAAGGTCTCGGAAAAGAAAGAAAAGAAAACTTCTCAGAAAAAGAAAAAAGAAGATATTATTTCCGATGGAGGAAAAAAATCTTCCGAACCAACGGGTTTTAGAAAAGTATTCCGTAGAAAATCAATTTAAATTCCGCTTATTATGGCACAAAAAATTAAACCAAATACATTACGTCTCGGAATAACACTCCCTTGGGGAAGTCGGTGGTTCTATAAAAAATCACTCGCATTTTTCCTCGAGGAGGATAGTCTTATTCGAAAAACTATCCGCGAGAAAATTTTGGCGGCAGGCATTGCGGGTATTGAGATTGAGCGCATTGGCACTACAATACGCGTGCTTGTTCGGGCAAGTAGGCCGGGACTCATTATTGGAAGAGGGGGAAAGGGGATTGAAGATTTAAAAACCGCGGTAATAAAAGGAATACGTAAATTGAGAATAAAGAATAAAAAAGCAACTGTCTTTTCGTTATATATAAACATTGAAGAATTAAAACGATCTGAGATTTCTGCTGCGGTGACTGCACAGCAGATTGCGTTTGATATTGAAAAAAGGAAACCATATCGTACCGTGCTGAAAAGAAATTTGGAATTAATGAAACAAAATAAAGAAATCCAAGGAGCAAAAATAAAAGTATCCGGGCGTTTAAATGGAGCGGAAATTTCGAGAAGTGACTGGATGATTTTTGGAAGAATGCCACTTCAAACTTTGCGAGCAAATATTGACTATGCCGAAGCTACCTCTTTTAACACCTATGGTACTGTTGGTATAAAAGTATGGATTTATAAAGGTGAAATTTTTGAAGAAACATCGGCACAACATTCACAGCCGCAGTCGCAACGATTTCCACGGAAAGCAAGGTAATTTTCAAAGATATGTTACAGCCAAAGAAACAAAAACATAGAAAAATGCAGAAAGGACGTTCGCGCGGCCGCATCAAGGAAACTCGCGGACTTACGGTAAGTTATGGAGAATACGGATTGCAAGCACTCGGAAGTATATGGATTACTGCACGTCAAATTGAAGCGGTGAGAAAAACCATAGCTCACTCACTGAAGCGTGAGGGAAAAATTTGGATCCGCATATTTCCGGATAAACCAGTTACAAAACTTCCACCAGAAGTTACTCTTGGGGGAGGAAAGGGTAATGTTGATCACTTTGTTACTCCAGTAAAACCAGGAAGAATACTTTTTGAGATTGGTGGCGTGCCGAAATCAAGTGCCGTTGAAGCGTTTCGGCTTGCCGGACACAAATTGCCCGTAAAAACGAAAATAATCGCAAAAGAATAAACATATGAAAAAAAGAGCATTTCAAGAATATAAAGAAAAACCGATGCCGGAGCTTGAAAAAGAATTAAAAACTCTTAAAGAGCGCATGGTAAATTTGAAAATAGATTTAGCAACTGGTAAGGTGAAGAGCCTAAAGGAGATGAAAGAAATTAAAAAATCAATTGCTCAGTTTGAAACGCTTTTAAATGGAAGAGCAAAATAATAATTATAAAACGTATGACCATAAAGAAAGTACAAAAAAGAAAATTACAAGGCGTGGTGGTGTCTGACAAAATGAATAAGACCCGGGTTATTGCTGTTACCCGGACAAAAAAACATTCACAATATCACAAGTTTTATAAAATAACGAAACGATACAAAGCGCATGACGAAGGAAATTCATATAAAACCGGAATGACAGTGATTATTGAAGAAACACGTCCATTTTCGAAAGAAAAGCGTTGGAATATTGTAAAAGCGGTTGATACAAAAAAAGATAGTAAAGCATAATATATATGATACAAGAACGAGCCATATTAAAAGTTGCAGATAATTCAGGAGCAAAATTTGTGCGTTGTTTTCGCATTTTAGGAGGAAGCAGAAAGCGATATTCTTGCGTTGGTGATATTATTATTGCATCGGTCCAATCAGCGGAACCACGGAAAGCGGTGAAAAAAAAGGATATTGTCCACGGATTAATTGTTCGACAGAAACAGGCACTGCGCAGAAAAGACGGATCATATGTGCGTTTCGATGATAATGCTGTGGTTATTCTTGATAAAGGAAAGGAGCCAAAAGCAACAAGAATCTTTGGTCCGATACCAAGAGAAATAAAAGAAAAAGGATATGATACTATTGCGTCGCTTGCAGAGGAACTCGTGTAATACATATGAATCCCGTTAGAAATCGCGATCGTATGTAAAATAAAAAACAATTATGGAATATATAATGAAAAATTCAGTCGTAATAGAATCTACCATGGGTCGTTTAGTCGCGATCTATTTCTAACGGGATGAAAATAAAAAAAGGAGACACAGTTAAAATAATTTCGGGGAAGGATCGCGGAAAAACCGGGAAGGTGATTCACGTGCATACGAAAATAGGAAAAATTACCGTGGAAGGAGTAAATGTGTACAAAAAACATGTTCGACCAAAGCGGCAGGGAGAAAAGGGGGAAATAGTTTCTGTTACGCGTCCGCTTATATCTTCGAATGCTCTTGTGGTGTGTCCTTCTTGTGGAAAAGCGATTCGCGTTGGGTTCAAAGCGGAGAAAGATACAAAAAAGGTCCGGTATTGCAGGAAATGTCAGACCGTTTTTTAATATTTTTTGAAATATGGAAATAAAAAAACAAATCGAAAAAATAGTGGTAAATATTGGAATAGGAAAACTTACACAACGTCCGCAGTTTAAAGATAAGGTGCTTCCAGAGGTGATAAAGGAACTTTCTATTATCACCGGACAAAAACCAGCATTGCGACAAGCAAAAAAAGCGATCGCTAATTTTAAAACGCGCACGGGAGATCCTGTGGGACTTCAGGTGACGCTTCGTGGAACACGCATGGAAGATTTTTTTAAAAAACTTATTCACCTCGCATTACCTCGTGTAAAAGATTTTCGTGGAATTTCTGTTGATCATATTGATGAACATGGCAATCTAAATATTGGGTTTCGAGAGCAATATGTATTTCCGGAAATTAATATTGATCACTCGACTGTGAATTTCGGATTACAGGTCACTGTTGTTCCAAAGAATAAAAATAGAGAGAAAGCAGTTGATTTCTACAAATTAAGCGGAGTACCATTAAAGAAATAACATTATGGCGAAAACATCAACCATTGCCCGTGCAAATAAAAAACCGAAATTTTCTACGCGGATAGTCCGAAGGTGTTTTCGGTGCGGTCGCAAGCGAGGATATATGCGTGATTTCAATATGTGTAGAATTTGTTTCCGTGAGCTTGCAAGTAAAGGCGAAATTCCTGGAATAAAAAAATCTAGTTGGTAAATAACTGCAAATAAATTCAAACAACACATATGTATATAGATTTTCTCATAAAAATAAAAAACGCAGAGCAGGCGGGAAAGAAGGGGATAAAATCAGCATTTTCGAAAATGGATTATGCAATTGCCGAAGAACTGGTGAGATACGGTTTTTTAAAACGCGTAGAAATAAAAGGAAGAGTACCGAAGAAAACACTTGAAATTTCTTTGAATCCAGAGAAACCAATTACTGGTCTTAAATTTTTAAGCCGTCCATCAATAAAAGTGTATGCTGGATATGATAAGTTTAAATCAGTGAAAGGCGGTTTTGGACTTCTTATAGTCTCTACATCGAAGGGAATTATGTCAGGAGTTCGGGCTAAAAAGGAAAAAGTCGGAGGCCAAATGTTATTTGAGGTGTGGTAAACAATTACGAAAATACGAAAAGATTATGAGTAAAATAGGAAAAAAACCGATACAAATTTCAGAGGGAATTACCGCGCAAATTTCTGATACGGCTATTATATTAAAGAATAAAAAGGAATCGTTAAGCGTTCCGCTTCTTTATGGCGTAAAACCAAAACTTGAAGGTACTGAACTTTCTTTTGAGGTATTAAATAATACAAAACAAGCTCGAAGCAATTGGGGAACAATGAGATCTCTTGCAAATAATGCGGTACAGGGACTTTTGAAAGAATATGAAAAAACCCTCATTCTCGAAGGTGTCGGATATCGTGTAACAAAAGAGGGCGATGGTCTTATATTGAGCCTTGGTTTTTCTCATCCAGTCCGTTATGCTGTAGTTCCCGGTATTGTGTTTGATGTTGAAAAAAACTCTATTTTGAAAATACGAGGAGCCGATAAGATGATAGTTGGAAAAATTGCTGCTGAAATTCGTGCATTAAAAAAGCCAGAACCATATAAGGGTAAGGGATTTCATTATAGTGATGAAGTAATTCGTCGTAAGGCGGGAAAGAAGAGTGGAACCTCGTCTTCCTAATTTTAAATTATTATGAGTATTAAAGAACACATAACACACAAAAGAAAAATAAGAAGATTAGCTCGTGTCCGCAAGTCCGTTTCCCGAGGAACCGCTGACCGTCCACGTCTTTCGGTGTTTAGAAGCAATGCACATATTTATGCTCAACTTATTGATGACAGTAGTGGAAAAACGATTGTTTCTGCTTCTTCTCTGTCGGTGAAAAATGTAAAGAGTAAAAAACAGGATATTTCGAAAGAAATTGGAAAACTTTTGGCAAAGAAAGCAAAAGAAAAAGAAATTACAAAGGCGGTATTTGATCGTGCAAGCTATCGCTATCATGGACGTGTAAAAGCAGTCGCGGATGGTGCACGAGAGGGCGGACTTAATTTTTAATTTTATGCAACCAAGAATGAATCAACCAAGGATGAATCAAAAGAAAAGCGAATATGAAGATAAGGTGCTTGAAGTGCGTCGCGTGACCCGTGTTGTTGCAGGAGGAAAACGTTTCAGTTTCCGTGCAACTATTGTTGTGGGTGATCGAAGAGGAAAGGTTGGTGTTGGTGTTGCAAAGGGTCTTGATGTTGCTGCCGCAGTACAGAAGGCCAAACACCAGGCAGTGAAAAATATTGTATTTCTCGAATTAAAAGATAAGCGGACCATTCTTCATGATGTTGAGGCAAAATATAGTGCGGCACGCGTTCGATTGAAGCCAGCACGTCAGGGAAATGGATTAATCGCGGGAGGTTCATGTCGTGCAATTCTTGAGCTTGCTGGGGTAAAAGATATATCTGCTAAAATTATAGGAAGGACAACAAATAAACTCACCAATGCAATGGCAACCGTTGAGGCATTAAAAAAGTTAAAAAAGATACCGGCGAAAGAAAAGAAAATAATAAAAGAATAAACACATGCAAATTCACGAGTTACGTTCGAAATATAAAATAATGAGAGAAAAAAGAGTTGGGCGCGGAGGAAAGCGTGGTACAACTTCCGGGCGTGGTCAAAAAGGACAAGGAGCACGTGCGGGGAGGAAACTTCGTCCCGCGGAACGCGATATTCTTCTTAAATTTCCGAAGCTACGCGGTATAAAAAATCCAGCAAAGAAAGTACGAGCGCGGGTTACTGAGTTTAAAATTTCTCGTCTTGAGCATGTTTTTAAGGGAGAAAAGACAATTACGAAGAATTCTTTTTTGGAGAAAGGAATTATTGCTCGTGCAACGGATAATGTGAAAATTATTGGAAATGATGGGATAAAAACCGCGTTTTTTATCCAAGGGGTTCCGATATCAGAAGGCGCTAAAAAAAAGATTGAAAAAGCCGGCGGGGAGGTAAAATAATAGAAAAATATAAATAATAAATCCCGCTATTACTGGTCTTTTAGGGGAAAGTGATTAAAATTATATTTAAAAACATGTACATATTTAAAACAATAGAGAAAGGCGCGATAAATGTAAAAAAGACGTACCTGCCTGCGCAGGCAGGCGGAAATGTTTACGTTTCCTGTCATGAACGGAATGAATAAATTTCTCCAAGTTTTTAAGATCCCCGATTTGAGGAAGAAAGTACTTATAGTACTGTTTCTCCTCCTTGTATTTCGGTTGCTTGCAGCGATTCCCGTTCCTGGGGTAGATTCGGGGCGTCTCCATGATTTTTTTAACTCAAATCAACTTTTAGGTTTTCTTGATTTATTTTCCGGTGGTGGGCTTAGTAATCTTTCTGTTGTAATGCTTGGTGTCGGTCCATATATCACCGCAACGATTATTATGCAGTTGCTTACTATCATTTTCCCAAATTTAAAAAAGGCATATTACGAGGAAGGCGCCGAAGGAAGAGCAAAATTTAATCGAATTTCAAGATATCTTACTGTGCCTCTTGCAATGATGCAGGCATATGGATTTATTAATCTTCTCACCTCGCGTGGGGTAGTTCCTCCCCTCCCTCTTAATCAGTTGCTTATTAATGTAATTGTTATTACCGCGGGGAGTTTACTTCTTATGTGGATTGGAGAGCTTATCTCTGAGTATAAAATCGGAAATGGCGTTTCACTCATTATTTTTGCTGGTATCGTAAGTTCACTTCCACAGAAAATCGGACAGAGTCTTTTAAATTTTTCTCCGGAAATGATCCCCACATATATTACTTTCATTGTGTTGGCTATTATTGTCATTGCAGGAGTGGTATATATTAGCGAGGGGGAACGAAAGGTACCTGTTTCGTATGCAAAGCAGGTGCGGGGAAATAAAATGTATGGAGGAGCCTCAACGTATCTTCCACTCAAAGTGAATCAAGCGGGAGTGATTCCGATTATTTTTGCAATCTCACTTCTTTTATTCCCGCAATTTTTTGCGCAAGCGATATCGATTATTTCAAAGGAGTGGTCGCTCACGGTAAATCAGTTTGTTTCTTCATTCTTTAATAATATTTTTCTTTATAGCGCTCTCTATTTTGTGCTCGTGGTACTTTTCACTTATTTTTACACCGCTATCACATTTGATCCAGAAGAAATATCAAAAAATCTACAGCGAAGCGGAGGTTTTATTCCCGGTATTCGTCCAGGCCAAGCGACATCACTTATGATCGGGAAAATCGTCCATCGTACAACGTTGTTTGGTGCACTATTCCTCGGCATTATTGCGATACTTCCAAATCTGACTCAGATAGCAACGGGAATTAAGGCGTTTTCGCTTGGGGGAACTAGCTTGCTTATCGTGGTATCTGTGGCTCTCGAAGTAATGAAGCAGATTGAATCGCAGCTTACCGTAAGAGAATATGAAGGAATATTGTAAAAATTTCTAATTTCTAATTACCAATTTCCAATGAACCCGCCGATCTATGGATCAGCGGGGTTATTGATACATGAAACGTGTTGGTTTAGAATTGAATCAGTTATTTTCAACATTAAAATGGAGATGTATAATGAAAAACATGAAAGCAATTATTATTTGGGGGCCTCCGGGATCGGGAAAGGGAACGCAAGCAGAATTACTTGCCCGCAATTTTGGTTTTGTTCATTTTGATACAGGACGGTTTCTAGAACGTTTTTATCTTGATAAAAAAGCTCTAAAGGATCCAATAATCAGGAAGGAGAAAAAACTTTTTGATAAGGGATTTTTAAACACTCCGTCTTTTGTTTTGAAAATTGTCTCGGATGCTACAAAAAGAATAGGGAAAGGTGGCCTTGGGGTTGTCTATAGTGGTTCCCCGAGAACTCTTTTTGAGGCATATGGAGACAAAAAAAACAAAGGATTGCTTGAAACCCTAAAAGATCTATATGGAAAGGAAAATGTACATGTAATCCGGCTTCTTGTAAAAGATGATGTCGTGACAAAAAGAAATATTGCAAGGAAAGTATGTTCTTTGTGTGGTCTTCCAAAGCTTGCTCACGCCCATGGTGATCGTTGTGTATTTTGTGACGCGCCTCTTCGCACGCGGTCTTTGGATGATCCGACGGTGATGAAAAAAAGATTGGAAGAATACAAAGGAAGGACATTTCCGATTATTGAAAAAATGAAAAAGGAAAAATATCATATTCACAAAATAAACGGAGAACCAATGCCGTTTGAAGTGTTTTTTTCTGTAAAAAAAGCTCTTAAACTCTAATTGACATGATCCGATTGAAATCAAAAGAGGACATTAAATATCTCCGCATTTCCGGAAAAATATTATCGGACGTGCTTCGTGCACTCCAACAAAATGCAAGGGAGGGAACTTATGTTTCCTCCCTTGATTCTTTTGCGCGGGAGCTATTGAAACGATATAAGGCATCTTCTGCATTTTTAGGATATCGTCCAGAAGGAACTGCAAAGGCATACCCCGCGGCAATTTGTGCGTCATTGAATGATGTGGTAGTACATGGCGTTCCGTCGCGAAGAATGCTGAAAGAAGGGGATTTATTGAAAATTGATATTGGAGTCAATTATAAGGGATATATTACTGATGGGGCGGTTACTGTACCCATTGGAAGGGTGTCTAAAGACGCAAAACAGGTATTAGAAACAACAAAATATGCCCTTGCTGAGGCAGTGGAAGAATGCAAAATAGGAAAACATCTTGGCGATATTGGGTCTGCAATAGAATCAACTGCGAAGAAAAATAAGTGTTCTGTTGTCGATGGACTTACTGGGCATGGAGTTGGATTTGAACTTCATGAGGATCCGGTAGTATATAATTTTGGCAAAAAAGGAACAGGGATGATTATTGAGGAAGGATTGGTATTGGCGATTGAGCCGATGTTGAGTATTGGATCTTCTGACATTATTCAACTTTCCGATGAAAGTTATGCAACAAGCGATGGGAGTTTAAGCGCTCATTTTGAACATACGGTTGCGGTTACAGAAAACGGATCAGAAGTACTGACAAGATAACTAACGACTTATAACAAACAACTCACAACAAAAAATGTAAGAGTTCTACAAGGTTTATAAAAAACCTCCCACTTTGGAGGATTTTTATACATTACTAATCACTGATTACTAGTTACTTCTTTTTCTCAATTTTATGTGGATTGTGCATTTTGCATCCTTTATTACTACATCGTTCCGGAATGGTTTTCGTTCCTTGCATCATAAGTGCTCCACATTCAGGACATTTATTTCCCGTTGGTTTTGATTTCATAATAAACTTGCATTTTGGATAATTCGAACAACTGAAAAATGCGCCAAAACGTCCCCTTCGTTCCATAAGTTCTCCGCCATTGCATTCTGGGCAATGAACGCCAGTTTTTTTCTTTGCTTCTTCTTCCTCACTTTGCTTCACATATTTGCATTTTGGATAGTTGCTGCATGCGACAAATTTTCCAAAACGTCCTTCGCGTTCAATAAGCTTTCCTTTTTCACATTGCGGGCATGTTTCGCCGGTTTCTCTCGGGCCCTCCATAATTGATCCGTCGAGTTTACGCGCGCCCATACAATCGGGGAATTTTTTACAACTTAAAAATTTTCCTGTACGTCCAAGTTTTATGATCATCGGTCCGCCGCAGAGAGGACATTTAAATTCATCTCCGGCATCTCCGAGATTTGTCGCCTTTTCTAATTTCTCCCTTTCTTTTACTTCTTTTGTGAATGGCTTATAAAAATCAGTTAATGTTTTCTTGTATTCTTTCTTTCCTTCTGCAATTTCATCAAGTTCCTGCTCCATTTCTGCGGTGAATGAATCACTAATGTATGTGGGGAAATTTTTTTCAAGGAAATCACTTACTACCTCACCCGTGTCGGTAGGGAGCAGTGTTCTGTTTATTTTTTCTACATATCCTCGCTCAACAATTGTTCTAATAATTGAAGCATATGTACTCGGCCTTCCAATATCTCGTTTTTCAAGTTCTCGCACAAGTCCTGCCTCGGTGTATCGCCCCGGCGGTTCGGTAAATTTTTCTCCGCTTTCAATATGAAGTAATATAATTTTTTCTTTTTCTTTCACGTTTGGTACGTCCACTTCTTCTCCCTTTCCGCTTGGATCGGCAGCGAGCCATCCGGGGAACACTACCAGGTTTCCATTTACAGAAAAATCAGGAATTTTTTCTCCTTCTATATTTGCTGAAATTTTTGTGCGAAGAATTTTTGCATCAGCCATCTGTGAACTAACCGTTCGTTCCCAAATAAGTGAATAAAGTCTGTTTTGTTCTTCTGTTGCCCCGGCTTTTCGTGTCGATACATGTGTAGGGCGTATCGCTTCATGAGCTTCCTGTGCATTTTTGCTTTTTGTCACATATGTGCGGGGTTCGAGATGTCCCTTTCCATAAATATTTTGTATTTCAGCATATATTTCTTTTAAGGCAATCATGCTCATGGTGGTGCTATCGGTGCGCATATAGGTGATAAGCCCTTGTTCATAAAGTTTTTGCGCTATAGCCATCGTGTGAGAGGGAGAGAATCCGAGGCGTGAATTCGCAGTTTGTTGAAGTGTTGAAGTAATGAATGGAGGTTTTGGAGATCGTTTTACCTCTGTTTGTTTAATTCCTTTAATATGCCATGGATATTTTTTTCCTGATTCAAGAATGTGTTTTACTTCTTTTTCATCGCGAGGTTCTTTTTCGCACGTGAGGGTAATCACTTCTCCTTTTTTCGTTTTAAATTCCCCAGCAATAACCCAAAACTTTTCCGGAATGAATGCTCGGATTTCTCTTTCGCGCTCCATGATGATGCGAAGTGCCGGAGATTGTACGCGCCCTGCAGAAAGTCCGTAGCGTACTTTTTTCCAAATAAGTCCGCTTAAATCATATCCGACAATACGGTCAAGTACGCGCCGTGCCTCCTGGGCCTTCCGCAAATTTTCGTCGATGTTACGCGGATGTTGCAGTGCTTCGGTGATTGCTTCTTTTGTAATTTCATAGAAAACAATACGTTTTGGGTTCTCCAATCCGCATGATTCTTTGATATGCCACGCAATTGCTTCTCCTTCGCGATCGGGATCGGTTGCAAGATAAATTTCGTCAGCCTTTTTCGTCAGTTTTTTTATTTCAGAAACAACCTTTTCCTTGCCTTTTGCAATTTCGTACCGTGGAATAAATCCTCCTGGAATATCAATTGCTTTTTTATTGCTTTTTGGGAGATCTCGAATGTGTCCAACGCTTGCGCGTACTGTATATGCACCACCCAGATATTTCGAAATTGTTTTTTCTTTTGTCGGGCTTTCAACAATAAGTAATTTCATATTTATGAAGATGAGGGTGAAAAAAATCCTCCTTGTTCCTTTATGTGTCCATCAAGAAGGAGAAAGGTAAGATGTTGACGGACCACGTTAGATTCCAGTGTAGTTGACTCAATGATATTGTCAACGGAGAGGGGCGTTCCGGCTTCTTTTAGTATTTTCATAATTACTTTTTCTTCATCATTAATCAATTCCATCATATCATTGTTCAAATTTTCACATAGCGAATTTTTTTTGTCTGTTTCATATTCTTTTATTAATTCAGAAATATCTTCAACAATATCATCGAAACTTGATACAAGTCGCGCTCCATTTCGAATAAGTTGATGGGAGCCTCTGTAGTTTTGATTCTGTATCGGTCCGGGGAAAACGAATACCTCTCGTCCTTGTTCGGCGGCGGTACGAGCGGTAACGATAGAACCGGAACGAAGTGGAGCCTCAATCACAATTGTAGCGGAAGAAATACCGCTTATAATTCTATTACGTTCGAGAAATTGATGGGGAAGCGCAGGAGTACCGATCGGGTATTCAGAGATAATTCCTCCTCCGGATTCAAGTATTTTGTGTGCAAGTTGTTCGTGTTGACGGGGGTATATTGTATCAAGACCGTTTGCAAGCACTGCAACTGTTTTTCCTCCCCCTATAAGTGCTCCATCATGTGCCGCCGCATCAATACCGAGCGCAAGTCCGCTTACCACAATAATGTTTTTTTCCGCAAGTCGTCGTGCAATCTGTTTTGCAAGTTCTTTTCCTTCATATGTTGCCTTGCGGGTTCCAACAATGGATATATAGAGTGATGATTCTGGGAGCATTCCCTTAAGAAAAAACCGTTGTGGTGGATTCTGCATCTCTTTTAATAAGGAAGGAAAACGTATGTCTTCTGGAGTTATTTCATATATGTCGTAAGGTTGAAACATAGAGAGTATGGTAAAATAATAACACAGAGAGAGGAAATGAGTGTAATGGGGAGTATATGCAAGAATTTAAGAAAAAATTATTCACGAATATTGGTACCACCGCAGGAATTGTGGTTATTTTTATTATAGGAATTCTTGTTTGTGGTTCACGTATAAGCGCAAATAGCGAAAAAATCGTTACTGCACGGAAAGAAGTTTCTGATTGGAATGCGTCGGTGCAATCATATTCTGCGGTGCGATCCCAATATACAGGAAAAGCAAAAGAATATTCAGAAATATTGCAGGAAATAATCCCAGAGAAAGATGAGTTGATAAATTTAAGAAAAGATTTTCAATATCTTGCATCATCGGAAAAGCTCGAGATGTCGTTTTCGTTTTTAGGAGAGCAAAGCACAAATGCACCGCAACTTGGTTCGGTGGGGATAAGCCTTACCATCCAAGGAAGTCTTGAAACGGTCGGAAGTTTTTTGAAAAAACTCGAAGAATTTCGATATCTCATGGGAGTAGAAAGTTTAACGTTTGATAACCGGGAAGAAAAATCAAATGTATCTATCCGGGGAAGGGTGTATTTTAGAAAGTAAAAGAGTATGAAGAAAAAGAGAAAGTTAAAACAAACGTTATTATTTAGCCTTGCTGGGGTGATGGTTTTGATTGTATTTGGATTATCCTCATATATGTTTACATTTCTCGTAAGTAACATCACAAAAGCATTTGATGTTGAGATCAAGAAGCCGGTTGTTATAAAATTTGACACTGATGGATTTGAACAGTTACACTTGATAAGGAAATAGTTAAATTAAGAAAAGTATACAAGCAGTGGTATGGTAAGATTTGGGCATGTAGTTCAGTGGTAGAACGCTGTCCTGATAAGACAGAGGTCGGAGGTTCGATCCCTCCCATGCCCACCACCTTTTATGGAATTTAATGAGTATCAAAAGTTTGTTGAGCGATATATCTTTGAGCGAAAGAAGGGAATTGAATATCCGGTACTTGGACTATGTGGAGAAGCGGGTGAAGTTGCAGAAAAAGTAAAAAAGGTGATACGCGACAAGAATGATATTCTGGATGATGAGGCAAAAAAGGAGATAGGAAAAGAACTCGGAGATGTATTGTGGTATATTGTTCGAGTGGGTTTGGAATTGGGGTTATCGCTTGAGAATATTGCATCGATGAACTTGGAAAAATTACGGTCGCGAGTTGAGAGAAATGCGGTGAAAGGAGCCGGTGACAATCGTTAAAAATTAACTAAGGGCCTTTAGCTTAGTGGTAGAGCACCCGGTTTGCATCCGGGAGATAGGGGTTCGATTCCCCTAAGGTCCACCAAATTTCATTCGTGTCTGCATATACCTATGACAATCAAAGAATTACAAGGAAAAATAAGAGAATTTTCAATGGTTCATAATTTAGATTCCGCCCCAGAATATAAGATTTTGGATACTATCTCAGAACTTGGTGAGGTTGCAAAAGAAATGCTGAAAATGACAAATTACGGTAAAAATAAGATGAATTTTAGAGAAGAAATGAAGTTAGAAATCGGTGATTTGTTATATTCTGTAATTACGATTGCAAATTCCTTAAATATTGATTTAGAAAGAACAGTTGATGCTGTTTTGGTTAAATATGAGAAACGATTAAAGAGGGGAAGTGCTGGATCGGAAAATGATTAGTTTACATAAGCGATTGAACGAGTTTAGAAAAAGCATTTTATATCAGTATAAGAAATAGCTGGAGAAAGATAATAAATTAATTTTAATTAATATACGCCTAGTGTTTAAAAGAGTCCGCCCCGTGGCGGACTTTGAAAGTTTAGAAAGCACAGTCAAATTATCAATAATTTTTAAAAAGTCATATAATTAAAACTATTCTATGATTATTACGATACCTTCATTTGGTTTGAGCACAACTGGGGGCGACAGAATGATAATTACTATTGCCAACGGTCTCTCAAAAAGAGGGCACGTGGTCAATATGGTAAACCTTGGAACGAAGGTTCTTCCATATAAAATTTCAAAAGAGGTGAATGTAATTGCCGTACCATTTCACAGTGAGAAGAAAAATTTATTTGATTTTGTTCTAAGGGGTATGAATAAACTTGCAAATAATTTGCCTCCATCGGACATATATCTTGCAAATTGGGTGTATACCGTATTACCGTGTATTGCAAATGATAGACGAGGAAGAACAATTTTTTTAGCCCAAGCAGATGAGGCATATGATTTCGTGCCGCCCCGATTAAAGATATTAAATGGAATATCTTATGAAGCCTTTAAATTAAATATCCCTATTGTTGTACCGTCCACTTTTCTGGGGAAAATGATAAAACAGAGATTCAGAAACAGGACAATAGTTATTCCTCCATGTGTTAATGTGAATACATTTAAACCCAAAACAAAGAAAAATCCCCACGTATTAAAATTACTATTTGTAGGTGATGTGGAAAGTAAAAATAAGGGTTTGGATATTTTAATGAGGGCATGTGCACACATAAAGGATATTAATTTTGAATTACATATAGCTACACAAAGAAGCGTCACGTTTGATACAAAATATAATGTTTTTGTCCATAAACCAAGAAATAACAGAGAATTAGCACATATTTATAATGAAAGTGATGTATTTTTTCACCTTTCCCAAAAAGAGGGATTTGGTCTTACATTGCTAGAGGCTATGGCATCGGGACTTATCGGCGTTGTTACCGATTCGGGTGGTATAAATGATTTTGCAGTCAATAAAAAAAATTGTCTCATCGTGCAGAGGAATGTCGATTCAGTCGTATCGACGATATATGGAATTCATAACAATACAAAACGATTTAAAAATACTATTATTTCCAATGCGATAAAGACAGCGGCACAATATTCTGAAAAAAGAATGATCGACAGTTTTGAGAGTTTATTCTTGAAATACATATCGAAAAATTGATTCGTATATTTTCACCACTCTATTTATATGAAATTAGAGAGATTATTATCTTTTTTGAAAAAGAAAAATAAAAAAATAGGGGTCTATGTAGCTCACGACGACGATTCGATAATAGGTGTGGGGGGAACCATTATAAAACACAGAGAAATGGGGGACGATGTATTTGTGGTTATTTTTACTGATGGAGAAAATTCGCATTTTCGTGTTTTCGGATTTTTGGAAAATCCAAGCCCGCAGCAAGTAAAAGAGAAAAGAAAAAAAGAAATAAAAGAGGCTATGAAGCTTTTAGGAATAAAAGAGAATAGATTAAAATTTTTAAACCAAATTGACGGAGAAAGTCCTTCTTGGAGGGATAAGGGGGATGTTATCGATACCGTTGTGCGAATCACAGAAGAAGAAAAACCAGATATCATTTATTCCAACTATTTGCTTGATCCGCACATAGACCACATATCTGTAGGTAAAATTGTCAAAAATATGCTACAAAAACTAAGTTATAGACCAGAGGTGTATCAATTCGCCATACAAGGAACTATACCGGATCCTGATAAGATTATTTTGATTTCTGATTCGCTTGAGACAAAGCGAAAAGCGTTGTTTGAAATGAAAAGTCAGGTTTTATGTGAGCCATATAAAAGCGAAGGATGGCAGAAACAGAGCCGTTCGATTTTATCGGAAGAGGAGATAAAAAAATTTTTAGGAAGCGAGGAGGTGTTCAGGCAATATTGATAAAAATCTATTTTTCTATTCATACATAAAATATAATAAAAATATGATCCGCACACTTATACGAAAATTGAGAGAGAAAAAATTTTCTTACGAACCGCTTGTGAAGGTGGAACTTGACGGCGATCGGTTAATCAAGAATTTTCGTGTTTTTAACACCATGCGTCCGGGAGTGTGTGTTGCACCGGTGTTAAAAAGTAATGCATACGGACACGGGCTTTTACTTGTCGGAAAAAAACTGGATAATGAACATCCGCCATTTTTTGTTGTCGATTCATATCACGAAGCCGTTATATTGAAGAATGAAGGAATTTATTCCGATATTTTAATACTTGGATACACATTTCCTCAAAACATACTGAATGCACGAAGAAACGACGTGGTATTTGGATTGACCTCCATCGGTCAGATTGAAGAACTTTCCAAATCATTAAAACAGAAAAAACGGTTTCATTTGAAAATTGACACAGGAATGCATCGGCAAGGAATTTCAATAGATGATCTTTTGCGCGCAGTAAGATTGATAAAGAAAAACCCGTATATGCTCCTTGAGGGTATATGTTCTCATTTTGCGGATGCGGATATAAAAAATTCTGAGCCAACGAAGAAACAAATAGAAAGATGGAATAATATTGTTGCATCAATGAAAAAAGAATTTCCGAATTTGAAATATATGCATACGGAAGCAACCGCAGGAACTCAGTATGGGAATCTTATCCATGCGAACGTATTGCGCGTGGGGCTTGGAATATACGGAATTGATTCGGCAAAGAGAAATGATTTGTCCATTGCTCCGATATTACGTATGGAATCCGTTGTTGCCGGAATACGGAAAATACAAAAAGGGGAATGTGTGGGATATAATGCAACATTTTGTGCCGACCGAGAGATGACAGTTGCGGTTGTTCCTGTTGGGTATTTTGAGGGAGTCGATCGAAGACTTTCAAATAAAGGATTTTTTAAGATAAAAGAGAAATATTGTCCCGTTATTGGGCGAGTGAGTATGAACATGACGAGTGTTGATGTTTCTCATATTTATGATGTGAAGGAGAAAGATATCATCGAAATAATAAGCAGTAACCCGGGTGATAAGAACTCTATAGAATCAATAGCAAATGAATGCGGAATACTTCCCTATGAAATACTTGTGAGAATTCCAGAAAAGATTCGCCGTGTGTGGAAATGAAAAATCCCGCCTTTTTAACGCGGGATTTTTTATGTATCATTTCGAGAAAACCACGGGCATATGCCGGTGGAATTTCATGAAGTAAGTGTTTTGTGTTTTTTCTCAGCTTTTTTCAACGCTTCTTCAAATTCTTCCGGAGTTCTAATCCTTCCTGAGAAAAGTTTGTCGTTATTTTCATTTACTATAGATAATTCGCCATTATCTAAAAAACAAGTAAAACCGACTTTTATAAAATTATCCGTGACCGTAACTCCTTCAATTGCGGGTCGTTTATTAACCATTCGCCGTGTCGGTTTTTGCGTATCAAAAAACGAATTATAAAAATCCTCTGGTTTTAAGTTAATTTCTTTTTCCACTGGATGTTCCTCCTCTCTATGTTTATATTCTAAATACAGATTAATACCAGAGGCAGGGCGCGTCAAATTTTTACTTATTGGTCCAATATCTCAATTTTTGCACCAAGTTTTTTAAGACGCGTGGTCAAGTCTTCATATCCTCGGTTAATTGAATATACATTTCTCAGAATTGAAGTGCCGGGAGCAGCAAGCATTGCAATTAAAATGATTGCCGCAGGGCGAAGTGCGGGAGGACATACAATTTCTGCAGGCTTGAATTTTGCAGAGCCGTTAATATACACGCGGTGTGGATCGGCGAGCACCATGTCAGCACCAAGTTTTGTGAGTTCCATATAATAAATTGCGCGGCTTTCGTATACCCAATCATGAATAAGTGTTTGTCCTTTTGCAATTGCCGCAATAGGGACAAAGAATGGAAGGTTGTCGATATTGAGTCCCGGAAACGGACGAGCTTCCAGTTTTTCTTCGAGCGCATGAAGGTGGGAGGGAAATGTTTTTATATCTACGAGTTTTGTATATCCGTTTTTTGAAATATAGCGTTTGAGAATTTTATATTTAAATCCCATTTTCTCCAATTTTAAAAGTTCAAGTTCAAGAAAATCAATTGGACACGCTTCAATTATAATTGATGAATTGGTGGTCACGGCGATTGAAAGAAAAAGCATTGATTCAATCGGGTCTTCTCCTGGAGTAAATATAAGATCAACCTTGATATCGCGTTTTCCAAATACCGTAAGTGTCGTAGTTCCGATTCCCTCAATACGAATTCCGAGTTTTGTAAGAAAGTGACAGAGATCCTGGACCATATAATTTGCAGAGGCAAACTTTATAGTTGTTTTTCCCTCAATGCGGGCTGCCGCCATAAGTGCATTTTCTGTGACGGTGTCTCCTGACTCATAGAGTATGATTTCTTTATTCTTTTTAAGTGTGTGTACAGTGACATCATATGCCGATTCAAATGTCTTTATTTTTACTCCCAGTGTTTCCAGTGCAAAAAAATGCGGGCGAACTGTTCGTGATCCCAATTTACATCCTCCCGCTTGCGGAAGTTGGAAATGTGGAAATTCATGAATCAGGGGACCGAGAAGCATAATAATACTTCTTGTTTTTATTGCGGCTTCTGCATCAAGTTTGTCAAATGGAAGATGTTCTGGACGTTCGAGAATCAGTGAATTTTTTTCCCATGTAATTTTTATCCCGATGCTTTTTAACACCTCAAGAATTCTATTCACTTCTTCAATATGCGGCATACGTTCGAGCACGGTCTTTCCTTTATTCAGGAGTGATGCACATAAAAGGGACACAGCTGAATTCTTCGCTGTGTTTGTGGTGATTGTTCCAGAAAGGGGAGTGCCGCCATCAATCTGGAAGTTCATTATCTTTTTTTGGATGGAAGGACTCTGTGCCATACCCTCAACATCCTTATTATACTCTTATCCTTCGTGTATTACTACAATTTCTGCATATGTAATCCCAAATTCAATTGCATCTTCTTTTGTTGGCATCCAAACATCAACAAAATTCGTTTTTCGTTCATGCATGCGGTCCTCAACCACAAATATTTTCTTTCCGAAAAGTTTTGGAATCATTACTTTTGTTCCAAAGGGGAGGAAGTTAGTAGCGATAATACCATCTCTGACTTTTGTCATTGAGGCGGTAATAAAAGGAGTATCGTCGGTTTCTTCTGGGGTGCTCGAATATGCAGTTACCCAGACCTTTTTTGTCTGGTTTTTCATATCTTCCGTTGCGGCATGGGCGATTGAAACGGCACTTTGTTTAAACCCAAAACCACGATCGGGTGTTACTGCCGGAGCCGGAGTCGCAAGAAATGACAGTATTCCTAACAAACTAATGATTATGAATCGTTTACCCATAAAAAAAGCCCCCTTTCGAGGATACTCCCATTATAGCACATCCTTTTTATTTTGCAAGTACACAGCATTAATTTATACTTTTTGTCAATGTTTTCTGACCCCTCCATATAGTGGAAAGTCTCGTATGTTTCTGGTATAATAGAAACATGAGTAAAAGGGCTAGTATTTATGCTAGTTTTTTATTGATTATAGGACTCCTTAGTCCAGTCTCTTCCTTTGGGGCAACCGAGGGAGCTAAAGACGGGATTGGTTTTGATTTAAATATGGAAAATGTCGGAATTCTTCCTATAAGTCCTCTTTATTTTCTGAAAGAGATACGGAGAGATTTAATGCGTTTATTTATTACCAATCCCGTTTCAGAAGCAATTTTAGAGCTTCAAATAGCGAATGAAAAAGCCGCAGAACTGAAGAAAGTACAAGAATTCAAGCCAAATGACGTTTCAGCCATTTCAAAGGCAATAGAGAATTATAAAGAATCGCAAACACAGCTTTCTGCAAAACTTGAAGAAATAAAAAATCTTCCAAGGAGTAGAGCATCAGGTAAATTAGTCGAAGAATTGGCAGTAAAGGCAGTTGCCCATGAAGGGTTTCTCCATTCGCTCGAGGGACAATATACCAACCAAGAGCAATTGAAAGACCTTACAGAAAGCGCAAAACAGGAGCTAGAAAAAACCACAAAATCAATATCAAGGATGGTTCCGGCAGACGAATTAGTGCATGCAGTACGAAAAACGTTTATTTCTCCCACTACTCCAGTAGCATCGGATGACGTTACACAACAGGAGATTATCAAGAATGTTATCACTAATTTTGAAGAGGGTGCTTCGGAGAATGAAAAAGGGCCATTTATAGAATTAAGGAACGAATTAACATCGATTTCCACTTCCACTGCAACATCGACAATTTCTCTCGCAACATCAACCATTACTACGTCGACCGTTGTTACCACAAGTACAGAGCAGATTCCATTATCACTTCCCTTATAAAAGTCGTCGTATATAGCATATATATCATATATGAAACCAGGAGATCCAATTTCTCAGTTTGCAGAATCGAATCCAACTCTTTTTTTTATCATCGTCCTTATTCTTACCGCATGGACGCTTTATTGGAAGGGAATGGCGCTTTGGAAGGCATCAAAGCTTGATAAACAGGGATGGTTTATTGCACTTCTTGTTATAAATACGGTTGGTGTGTTAGAGATTCTCTATCTCTATGTATTTAGCAAAAAACACGAAGAGCAGAAACAAATTGGAATGTAGTAACTTTTATATTTCAACAGCGACCCCAGTCAATTCACAAGTTGGCGGGGTTTTGCTTTTTATGTCTTCTTTGATACTGTGGAAGTATTATGTTTAAGATTGTCTCTAAAAATAAACCAGCGGGAGATCAACCGGAGGCTATCAGAAAACTTATTGGTGGAATCAAAAAGGGATACTCACATCAAACGCTTCTCGGGGTAACCGGATCGGGAAAAACATTTACCGTTGCAAATGTAATAGAAAAAATTGGAAAGCCAACGCTTGTCATTGCACACAATAAAACGCTTGCGGCGCAGCTTACGAATGAGTTACGTGAATTATTTCCACATAATTCTGTGAATTATTTTGTCTCATATTATGATTATTACCAACCCGAGGCATACATACCTTCTTCTGATACCTACATAGGGAAAGAGGCAATGATTAACGACGAAATCGATAAACTTCGTCATGCGGCGACAACAGCACTCTTGACGCGTAAGGATGTAATTGTAGTTGCATCGGTGTCGTGTATCTACGGACTGGGAGCGCCGGAGGTGTATGCAGAAAATATTTTCCATTTAAAGGTTGGGGGGACACTTGATCGGAATACGTTTGTACGAAAACTTATTGAACTTCAATATACGCGTACGAATGCAGATTTAAAACGTGGAACATTTCGTCTTCGTGGTGATCAATGGGAGATCATGCCACCCGATAGGGAGCTCGTCTATCTTTTTGAAGTCAAAAAGGGAAAAATCATCTCAATTTTCGAAATAGTTCCGGCTGAAGGGTTTCGAAAGGAGAAAACGCCATCATTACGTGAGGTTTATATTGCACCTGCAAAACACTTTATTACTCCCGTGGGCGATCGGGCACGCGCAATAAAAGCAATTCAGGAAGAATTGAGAGAGCAACTTAAGAAATTTGAAAACGAGGGGAAACTTCTTGAGGCGGAACGACTTGAGCGGAGGACAAAATTTGATTTAGCGATGATGCGTGAGATTGGATATTGTAATGGAATTGAGAATTACTCTCGACATCTTTCGGGTCGTGTAGCAGGGGAACCACCCGATACGCTTTTAAATTATTTTCCTCATTCAACAAATTCAGGACAAGCTGATTTTCTCACTATTATTGATGAATCCCACGTGACCGTGCCGCAAATACAGGGAATGTATGCGGGGGATGCATCGCGTAAAAAAACACTTGTTGAATATGGATTCCGTCTTCCTTCGGCGATTGATAATCGTCCGCTTACATTTAAGGAATTTGAAGAAAGAGTGGGGCAGATTATTTTTACCTCCGCAACTCCTAGTGTTTATGAGAAGAAAAAAAGCGTGCAGACGGTTGAACAAATTATTCGACCCACGGGTCTTGTTGATCCAAAAATTACCATTCGTCCTGTGAAGGGACAGATTGACGATCTTATCCCGCGGATTGAAGAGCGCGTGAATCCGCCAACTGGCGGAAAAGAACGTGTATTGGTAACTACGCTTACGAA
This sequence comes from bacterium, assembly GCA_021801565.1. Lineage (GTDB taxonomy): Bacteria > Patescibacteriota > Minisyncoccia > UBA6257 > GWB1-50-10 > JAKANR01. Next base: position 19,112 of record JAJYXV010000005.1, on the reverse strand, counting down.
GCGTATGGCAGAGGATTTAAGCGCATATCTTGAAGAGAAAAAAATAAAAGTGACCTATCTCCATAGCGATGTGAAAACACTTGATCGAATAAAAATTCTTACGAATTTACGCAAAGGAAATTTTGACGTACTTGTTGGAGTTAATCTATTGCGCGAAGGACTCGATCTTCCCGAGGTTTCACTTGTTGCGATTCTTGATGCTGACAAAGAGGGATTTCTTCGAAGCGAAACGTCGCTCGTACAGACAATTGGGCGTGCAGCACGAAATGTGCGGGGAGAGGTAGTGATGTATGCAGATACCATCACCGGCTCAATTGAACGAGCAGTACGAGAGACAGATCGAAGAAGAAAGATACAACTTGCGTATAATAAGAAACATCACATTATCCCGAAGACTATCATCAAAGAAATAAAAGATATATTGCCAGCTGATGAAATATTAAAACTCGAAATATTGCCGATTCCAAAATCAAAGAAAGGATTTGAGTTAATAATAAGAGAAAAAGAACAAGAGATGAAAAAGGCAGCTGAGGAACTTAATTTTGAACTTGCGGCGATATTAAGAGATGAACTGAAAATATTAAAAAAAGAAGAAGAAAAGATGAAAAAGGGAAAGAAGAAAAGTGAAATTTCTAAATAAGACTATCTGAGTGGTATTTTATTAACACACAGGGTACTATGACGCGTCATAGTACCCTGTGTGAATATATGGTAGGATGTATAAATAGAGCGTGGTATTTATGGAAGAGAATTCATATAAAACAAAGAAGAAAGGTAGAAAAAATATTTTTTCCGCCATACCGCCGATAAGTAAATATAATTCTCGAAAAGAGTGGGAATCTGAATGTTGGAAAAACATTGTAAAAGATAAGATATCTCTACAATCGTTTATTACCTCTTATGAGTGTCATAATATAATAATGCGTGTAGCTGTGTCTCAGATGATTAATTCTGGAAAAAGTTATAAAGAAATTGGTAATGAATTGTGGATTTCACCACAAACAATCAGCGGTATTGTGAAGTCAATAAATAGGGATAAATATCAAAGTTATCGCGAAGAGAGTAATGGGAAGCAGGTAAAAAGCCAAGTGTCATCTGTTCCCAATCGCCAGATAAAAAGAAGAAGGGTAAGGACAAAGTTTGGAACGACGTATGTATCATACTAATGCCACTATGACGCGTCATAGTGGCGTGTATTATATTTTCAATATAAGAAAAGAGTATAGACAGGAATATATGTGAAAAGATGGGGTTGTAAGAAGGGAGAGGCAAAAACGGCGAAATAGCCGTTTTTGGTTGACAAATTGAGAGTTCTGTAGTATATTGTAACCAGTGCTAAAAGTACTCAAATTTTTACTTTTTAATTAATAAAACAAAATAAGGAGGTCGTTCATGAAACGATTGTTATTTCTTTTCGTAATTCTTTTTGTAACTGTAACAAACATTTTTGCTCAGGACACTGGGTATATTCCATTTGGAACGAGTAATGCAACCGGCGGAGCTTCTCTTTCGTCTTACAATTTGGCGAATGCCTATTTGTTCAGCGGAAGTGTTGTAATCAGTTATCCACAAACAGGTGACGTGCCTTATGTGAAATTTCGAAAAGCGTTTGCTGTTCAAAACATGCCAGTTCAGACACAGTTAAAGATTCGAGCCGCATGTCCTTCATCTTCATTAAAAATGAAAATGGGGATTGGATTTTTTAATTCAACAGGAGTAGAGGGGACAAGTGGATTAGTTGAGTTGTCTAACAACGGAATTGTCACCGATTATTTGGTGAATGTTTTCAGTGCAACAGCTTTTAATGCCGACCAATTAAAGATTTCATTTTCACAATCTCCGGGACAAGCAGCTGGAAATTTTTCAGTTTATATTCTTGGAATTTGGAGAGTGACCGGTGGTACAGAAACTCCTATTGATATTCCTCAAGCTGGGATAACACCTGGAATTCCGGTTCTTACAACTCCTTTGGATGGCGCAACAAACTTTGCACTAAATGGCGGGACACTAAATTGGAATGCAGTTACTCCCGTTTCCGGTGGAATAGTGAGTTACAATGTTCAGGTTTCAACGAGTCAGGTGTTTGCCTCATTTGTTGTGAATCAAAATGTTACGGGTGCAACTTCTTACACTCTTTCAAATTTACTTGCCAATACAATCTATTATTGGAGAGTAAATGCGAGTGAGAATGGACAGACATCGGCTTATAGTTCTACAAGAAGTTTTAGTACTGGCACAGGAACGGTGGTTCCCGACGCACCGACGCTTGGTGCTCCTGCGGATGGATTGACTGGTTTTCCTCAAAACGGTGGTACATTAAACTACACTTCTGTAACTGGAATTTCTGGATATCAACTTGAGTTGCGAGAGAACTCGCAAACAGGAACGTTGGTAAACAACCTCGTTTACACTTCAAGCCCAATAACTCTTAATAACCTGAAATCTAATCAGATATATTGGTGGAGACTTGGGTCAATTGGAGCTAGCGGCATTGGGTGGTCTGCGTGGAGATCATTTACTACGGTAAATAATATAACCATTACTAAACCAATTCACTTGTCACCAGCAAATAATTCGACTGGAATGGTAACGCCGATTTCATTTGTGTGGACTACTGTCTCGGGCGTGTTGAACTATGAGTTGCAGATTTCTAAAACAAATGCATTTTTAAATTTAGAATATGCTGCAACACCACCAAACAATTACCAAAACGTTTCTATCTTATATGCAAACACTCTTTATTATTGGAGAGTGAGAGGGATAGGAAATGCGGGTGTTGTGGGTGAGTGGTCAGATGTTTGGAATTTTATGATCGGAAACACAACTAGTGTTGATGAGAATAAAATTCCAACCGAATTTAAGTTGGAACAGAATTATCCAAATCCATTCAACCCAACAACGGTTATTAGTTATCAGTTGCCGGCACCAAGTAATGTAAAAATTACTGTATATGATGTTCTTGGCAAAAAAATAGCGATGCTCGTTAATTCAGAAAAGGCAGCAGGAAGATATCAAACTTCTTTTAGTGCTTCAAATTTATCCGCCGGATTATATTTTTATACAATCCAGGCCGGAAATTTTTCGGCGACAAAGAAGATGATTCTCATAAAGTAATTATAAAAAAGCCCTAGAAATTCTAGGGCTTTTTACTTTTAGCGGCCAATAAATAGGGGGGTCTTGACCCAGTAGTAGAAATTCAATATGTCGTTTCGCGACAAAAAGATTTTTATATATCAAAGTAATACATAAATTTTTAGATTTTTTATGAGTACATGAGTTTATACATATAAAATTGAGTTTTCCTGCCTACCGCAGGCAGGCACTACTGGGCTTGACTTATTTTAAGTTATATGATAACATAAGAAAAATGTAACAGTTGAAGTTATGAAAAATAATCATCTTTATACAATTTTTACCGTTATCTCAATTATCGTGATTTCGGTAGTTTCGGTGCCGTTTACGTATGCCGCGGTTCCTTCGTCTGTATCAAACTTTACCGGTAGCATATCAGGAACATCAGCATCTCTCTCATGGAAAACCCCAGCAGAAAGTGATTTATCTGAATTTGAATTGCGTTATTCAACAAGTCCATTGAACGATGGAAATTTTTCTATAGCGACGCAATATACAGGAACTCCTCATCCATTTTCAGGACAAACACAGACAATGACTGTGAATGGACTGAATGCAAACACCACATACTATTTTGGATTAAAACTCTACAATATTATGGGTGAATTTTCTGGCATCGCATTTATTACTGTTTCTCCTGGAGGTGGTGGAGGGGGTGGACAAGGATGTCCGAGCCCGTTTTCCGTAATGAACTTTTCTGGGACACCAAATTCTGCAAGTGTTATTACACTTTCTTGGCAGACACAAACACAATCAGATCTTTCTGAATTTGATCTTCGTTATTCAAAAAATCAAATAACCGAGGGAACATTTTATATTTCTACACAATATACAGGAACCCCTCATCCATTTTCAGGACAGACACAAACAATGACAGTGAACGGATTAGAAACAAACACAAAATATTATTTTGCAATCAAAATTTTTAATTTGTGTGGTTCAGGATCTCCGTTTGTAACTACTTCCGCAACCACAAATTCTGGAGGGGGTGGCGGTGGAGGCGGTGGCGGGGGTGGATCCGGAGGGGGCCCTATTCTTCCGGTAGCGGGTTATAAAATAATTATAAATAATGATGCAGAGAGAACTGATACGCGTGATGTGAATCTCACACTTACAGCGGTGAGTGCTTCACAGATGAAGATTTCAAATAAGGCAGATGTTTCTGATGCATCATGGGAGGCATATACAGATAAAAAATCTTGGATTCTTTCGGAAGGGTATGGGAAGAAGACGGTATATGTAAAATATAGGAATTCAAATAATGAGGAAAGTATAATCGTTTTTGATGATATTCAATATGGGAATGAACCATCTCCAATTCCGACCCCCACTCCTATTCCCACACCAACACCGATTCCTACTCCAATTCCGGTTCCACAGCCGCCTCGTGGCGAGGTATTAGGCGCCCGAACACTCGATTTTAATACGCTTATGGTAAATTGGGGTGTCTCACGAAAAAATAATCTTGCCGATCTTAATAAAGATGGAGAAGTGGATAACCGCGATGTGTATGAACTTATGAGAGATTGGACGGAAATGAAAGTGGATAAAAATTATAAGACACAATCAGGAACGATTATTTCTTTTGCTCCGACAAGACTTACTGTGGTAGAGGGGCAAGAATTTTATGCAATAGTGACTGTCGAACCAGGAACAAATGAAAAGACATATACCGCACAGGTGAAATTGCAATATCCAAAAGATCTTTTGGAATTCAAATCGGTGACCTATTGGGACAACTGGGTTCCAGTGATTCGTCCTGAGTATGATATCCATGATGTGGATAAGGGGATTATTGTCAAAACCGCTGGATATCCGGAAGGGTTCACTGAAAAAAAGGTGTTTGGAGTATTCCGATTCGTTGCAAAAAAGCCTGGAGCGGGAGCAATCTCATTCGGAGAAAATGCATATGTGCTTGATGCAGAAAATTATAACAAACTTGCTGGTGCGCAAATTCCAAGTGTGCTTGGATTTTCAACTCTCGATAATGGATCTCCACAATTGAAATTGCTTGCGAGTATTCTTTCTCTTGGTGAAGGAACAAACGGAATTACATTTTTTGTTATCTTTATTTTCTTTCTTATTCTCTATGCGTTATATCTTTGGTATAAATCAAAAGGCACCGAAGAAGATGAAGAATAAGTAGTATAACTATCAAAGAACTTACAAAGTTGATTTAGATAATAATTAAAAAAGAGTTGCGCATGCAACTCTTTTGACTTTTTATACCATTCTTCGTAAAGTGCTTCTATAGTCCCTAACGAACCAAAACGAAGGGAGCTTAGGTATATAAACTCTAAATTACTAATTTCTAAATCCTAATAAAAAAGAAACAGTATGAATGACTTTATACATATTAAGGGTGCAAGAGAGCACAATCTCAAAAATATTAATCTTAAAATTCCGAGGAATAAGATGGTGGTGTTTACTGGACTTTCCGGATCGGGGAAGTCGTCACTTGCGTTTGATACCATATTTGCGGAAGGACAAAGAAGGTATATCGAGTCGCTTTCTGCATATGCGCGACAATTTTTAGGGAGACTTGATAAACCCGATGTTGATGAAATTGAGGGACTTTCTCCGGCAATTTCCATTGATCAGAAAAGCCACTCGGGAAATCCGCGCTCGACAGTTGCAACAATTACCGAAATATATGATTATCTTCGCGTTCTTTTTGCTCGCGTGGGAACTCCGTTTTGTCCGATATGTGGAAAAGAAATACGCAAGATGACAAATGAACAAATTGTTGATGTTGCGGTGCAAATTTCTTTGCAGAATGAAAAGAAAAGAAATCTCGTTATTCTCGCCCCAGTGGTACGTGGACGAAAGGGAGAATACTACCAGATGCTCTATGATTTTTTAAATGCGGGGTTTTCAGAGGTACGCGTTGATGGGAAATTCTACTCTCTTCGTGATCGCATTGATCTTTCGCGATATAAACAACACACCATTGATCTTCTGGTTGACCGTATTCCCACAGGATTAGATTTCTCAAATAAAGATAATCGCCTTCGTCTTTCTGAGGCAATTGAATCAGGGCTTAAATATGGAAATAATGTAGTAACGATTATCACTGAAAAGGAAACATCACTTTCCGCAAAATTCACATGTCCGAATGATGGATTTTCTTTTCCCGAAATAGAGCCACGCCTTTTCTCGTTTAATAGTCCTTATGGTGCGTGTCCTGAATGTCATGGGCTTGGTGTGGAAAGTGTGTGGTCGGAAAAAATATGTGAAAAATGTATGGGAAAGAGATTAAAAGAGGAAGCGTTACATGTGCTTATTGAGGGGAAAAATATTTCTTCGGTGGTAGCGATGCCGATAAAAGATGCATATGCATTTTTTGCAGAAGTGGAAAAAATAAAAAATGAAAAACTTTTGGAAGTTGCGGAAGTACCTCTGCGCGAAATAAAAAACAGATTGAAATTTATGATTGATGTAGGACTTGAATATCTCACTCTCGAGCGAAAAGCGGGAACACTTTCCGGAGGAGAGGCACAACGTATTCGTCTTGCCTCACAGATTGGATCCCGACTTACTGGCACATTATATATTCTTGATGAACCGACCATTGGGCTTCACCAGAGAGACAATGCAAAGCTCATCAAAACACTTCATGAACTTCGAGATTTGGGGAACTCGGTGATTGTGGTGGAGCATGATGAAGAAACAATTCGGGAGTCCGACTATCTTGTGGATATTGGTCCGGGTGCCGGTGTACACGGAGGAAAGATTGTCGCGGAGGGACCCATTCCTGAGATTTTAAAAGATAAAAAAAATAACTCACTTACACTCAAATATCTTCGTGGAGAAGAATATGTGCAGATTCCGAAAGAACGGAGGGGAGTAAAAAAAGATCATACGTTTTTAAAAATAAAGGAAGCAAGTGAAAATAATTTACAAAACATCGATATTTCAATTCCGCTCCGTCGTTTTGTGGCAATTACCGGTGTATCGGGATCGGGGAAGAGTACGTTGTTGTATGATGTGCTGTGGAAAACACTCGCAAATAAATTTAATGGAGCAAATTATTCTGTTGGTGCCCATAAAGGAATGTTGGGATTGGAATATATTAATCGGGTCATAAACATCGATCAATCGCCGATCGGAAGAACGCCACGTTCAAATCCAGCGACCTATGTTGGTGCATGGACATTTGTTCGCGATATTTTTACCGCAACTGAAGATGCGCGTGTGCGTGGGTATAAACCAGGGCGTTTTAGTTTTAATGTGAAAGGAGGAAGATGTGAAAACTGTGAGGGACACGGAGTGATTGCAATTGAGATGCACTTTTTACCGACGGTGTATGTCGAATGTGATGTCTGTAAGGGAAAACGTTTTGATAGGGAAACACTTGAAGTGGAATATAAGGGTAAAAATATTTACGACGTGTTGAAGATGACGATTGAAGAAGCAACAAAGTTTTTTGAAGATATTCCATGGCTTCATGATCGGTTGAATATTTTGGACGAAGTTGGGCTTGGGTATTTACAATTGGGTCAGTCGGCAACGACACTTTCGGGTGGAGAAGCGCAACGTGTAAAATTGGGCGCGGAACTTGGGAAACGAGACACGAGAAAAACGATCTATCTTCTAGATGAACCAACCACCGGACTTCATTTTGCCGATGTGCAGCAGCTGTTAAACGTACTTCATCGATTAGTAGATAGGGGAAATACAGTGGTTGTGATCGAACATAATTTGGATGTGATAAAAACTGCTGATTGGGTGATTGATTTAGGTCCTGAAGGAGGGGATAAGGGAGGAAAGATTGTTGCTGAAGGAACGCCTGAGGCAGTTTCAAGAAAAGCAGGAAGCTTTACTGCTGAATATTTGAGAAAAGTTTTGAAGTAAGAAATTTGACAGAATGCAATTTAGGAGGTATAACTATCTTAGAATATAAATAATAAAAAATATTTTGAGGTAAAAGATGATAATTAAGGTGCTTGAGGCGCTTATCTCACTTATCTTTTTTTCGAATAAGGTAGGGTTATTTCTTGAGAGAAAAAACCCAATTGGGTGGTGGATGGGAGCTATTGCTGCGGTGCTCGCAATATACTACTTTTTTCTGTTACACCTTTTTGTATACGCTATAGGGGAAATTGGATTATTTGTTCTCACGGTATATGGGGCGGTAGTGAAAAAGGAAAATAGAAAAGTAGAGATAGGAATTGAGTGTGTAACTTTTATAATCGCAATTATACTTGCACTTCTTACATTCCAAGGGCAACTTACCATTCTCGAATTTTTTAGTTCGGTTGGTATGCTTATCGCATTTTATTTACTCCATCCAAAAAATGATATGTGGAAGATGAAATGGGGATGGACGATTTTAGCGGCAACACATCTCACTGCCGCGCACATTGGATATGTGAAACATCAGGAGATGTTTGCACACTTTCAGATTGCATCCTCTATTATTGGTATTGGAGGCGCGTTAAAGAAGTATTAAAAGATGGAGGTTGGCGTGATACGGAAAATAATAGGATTTGTTTTCGGAACAATTCTTGGTGGATTCTTGGCTACTGTGGCATTAGTATTTCTTTATCTTAGACAGGATATTGCAGGGCCGTTTCTCGGATTTTCATTTTGGGTAGTACTTTTGGTACTGTTTAAGCCAAAAAAACGGAAAGATGGAGAGCCCGATCTCCCATCTTTAGAAGTTGCTGGAATGAGCTTCTTTGTATCCCTGTTGGTTTTTTTCTTGGGATATAATCTTATTAGGTTTTTAGGACTTGTTTAAAATAAAAAGCCTTTTCAAAATAGAAAAGGCTTTTTATGTTGACATAAAAGTATGGAGAGTAATAATGAAAACAGTATTTTATTAATCTTGTGAGAGAAAGAAATGAAAAAGAAATATGAACTTTGGGCAGATAATTCGAAAGAAGCGAGTGAATTATTTGGCGCGTTAACGAAGAAACTTGGAAAAGAAAATATCACGCTTATTTCTACTGCGGCACATGATCCAGTTTTAGTAAATCCAGGTGGGATATTCTATGAGGGAGAAGGATATATAAGGAGTATTTTTGAAATTTAATCTTAGTATAAAAGAGCTTTTTTGAAATTATGAAAAAGCTCTTTTTTGTTTTAGTATAAATATATGCCAAGTAGTGAAAACTCAATGTGCACCGCAGGTGCAGAAGGAGTAAACTGAGTTTAGTAAGGTGATTAAATAAAACAGATCTATGAAAAAAATAAAAGTCTTCAAAAACTATCAATTGAGTTTCTACTACTTGGTATGGTAACAAAACCGAAAAAAGTTGGATTGGCGCTTGGGGGTGGAGCGGCAAAGGGACTTGCACATATTGGAGTTATTCGCGTACTCGAAAAAGCGGGAATTGAAATCAGTTATATTGCAGGAACGAGCATGGGTGCACTTATTGGCGGATATTATGCAGCAACGAAAGATATCGCATTTTTGGAGAATTTATTTTTAGAAATAGAACACAAAGATATTTATCGTCTTTCACATCTCGTGCGAAAGAAAGACGGGGAGCTTTTTAAAGATAAGCCGGTTCTCGATATGATTTCCGAACAAATCAGCGGATTTCGTGTGGAAGATTGTAAAATTCCGTTTTCTGCGGTTGCAACAGATGTCGAAAATGGTGATGAAATAATTCTTGCATCGGGAAGTTTGCATGATGCAATTCAGGCATCGACAGCACTCCCGTTAATTTTTAAACCGGTGACTATTAATGGACGAATGCTTATGGATGGAGGATTTGTAAATCCGGTTCCCGCTGACGTGGTAAAAAAAATGGGAGCAGAGTTCATCATTGCGGTTGACGTATCAAGCCGTTGGGAAAACCTTGAAACCGAATCATTAAACCCGATTAAGGTATATAACATGATTCCACAAGCACTCTCAATTATTGAGTATCAGATTGCCCGCAGAATATTGAAAGAGGCAAATATAGTACTTACTCCGCCCGTCTTGGGATATAAGATGTTTCAATTTGATGATGCAAAAGAGATTATTAAATGTGGAGAGAATGAAACAAAAAATAAGTTGCGTGATATTTACAAAGGATGCGGAACAATCCCTCCACAAAAGAAACCATTTGAACAGTTTATGGACTTCATTTTCTATAACGATTAAAAAACACGGATAGATGCGAATATAAACGGATTTATACGGATTGAAGAAATATAAGAAAAACCGCTATGCTATAACATAGCGGTTTTTCTTATGTATGTGCATAATTTGAAGAGATTGAGAAAATACTTGACACATTCAATATAGTATGCTATACTTATAACAGAATTAATTATCAACTAATTATTTAAAAAACATCCCCCGAAGGAGGATCAGATGGAAAAATTAAGAAAACTTTTTTTTGCAGTGTCGTTTACAAATCCAACCGTTGTTCCATCTACATTAAAATGGATTAAACCCGATGATTCTGTCCGTTTTAAGGGAATGGAAGTTCCTGGATTATCCCATGAATGGAAAAAAACCTCTTTAGAAAATATTTTCTTTGATTTGGAAAAAGAGGGTTTGTTTATTCAAAATGGGTATGCCCAAAAAAGAACGTCGGAAAAAAAGATGTTCTATACGACAGTAAAATTTGAGTTTGGAACAGAAAGGGTTAATACCGTAGAAGAAGAGCTTTTGAAAAAGTCGTTTCTCGATATTTTTGAAAAAGCATTCTGGACGGTAAAAATTTTTTCTCATGATACCGATATAACTGTTGCTTGTGTGTCCCGTGTTTCAAGATTTGAGGGAAACGACAGGCTCAAACCGGTAAAAATATGGGACAAAGATTCGATCACTGGAGAAAGAACTGGAAATGAACCAAGGGTAATTGAACCCGATGGAGTTCTCTCCTTTTCCGATGGATCACTTGTGTTGGAAAAATATGAGTAATTAAAATAAAAAGCCGCTGGCAATATCAGCGGCTTTTTTGCATATAAATTTTTATGAAACATGTTCGATATCCGGTTTTCCGGGGAGTTCATGACATTTATAACATCGTGCCTGATATGTTTCCTCTCCGCCGACCTTTAATTGATCAGAGTTGTATGGAACGGGGTTTCCATCAACAAGTCGTTGAGGAAGATCACCTTGTTCACCACACTCATGACATCGTGAATGGAGATTTATCACATCTCTTACATCATCACAGAGTCCAATAAGTTGTAATGTCACTCCGAATGGCTCGCCTTTAAAATCAAGTGAGAGTCCCGCGACAATCACATCATATCCCTTTCTCAGAAGTTCTTTTACTGTTTGAAATATGGACAGAGGAGGAGTAAAGAATTGTACCTCATCAATTGCGATGATATTAAAGTCAGAGCCCTGCTTTAATTCTTCTCTTCGTATGACATCAAATATCTCTGATGGAGTATTTCCCGGTACTTCAAATGCTTCCATTTGCAGTCCTTTTGAATTTTTGATAAATCCAGTCCCACTCCGTGTATCGGTTTTTGGCTTTATCACACAGATACGTTTTTTCCCATAATTTCGAAGCGTTTCGATTTCATTAATTAACGTCCCTGTTTTATTTGAGAACATATTTCCATAAATTACCACAAGTTTTCCACGTTTCATGACACACCTTTTTATTTTGAAAATACTATATATATGAAAGCAAGGAATATATAAAATTTCAACTTGTCTTGAGAACTATGGGTATGATGGAGTAGAGTGAGTGGGTATGCAGAAGTTATATAAAAACATTCCAGAGACTCCTGGTGTGTATATTATGAAAGATGCGCACGGATTAGTTTTGTATATTGGAAAAGCGGCAAATCTAAAACGACGAGTTTCGAGTTATTTCATGCGTCCACCCTCCTCCAATCAGAATTTACGGGCGGGCAAGCACGACACTCGTATTCAAAAAATGGTAAGCGGAATTGCAAGAATAGACATAAAAGAAACTGATTCGGCACTTGAAGCGCTTATTCTTGAATCGAAGCTTATTAAACAGTATCAACCCCCATTTAATATACAAGAGAAAGACGACAAAAGTTTTCTTTATGTTGCGTTTACCAACGAAGAATTTCCTCGGGTTCTTTTGATAAGAGGGAAAGATATGCAAACCTCTGAGGATATCTATCAATATGCTGCCGGACCATTTGTGTCGGCTTCGAGTGTTCGCGAGGCACTCCGGATTATACGAAAAATTTTCCCGTGGAACGACCATCAAAAAGTAATCGCGAATAACACAAATAAAACAAATAATGCGAATAAGCCATGTTTCAATTATCAAATTGGACTTTGCCCCGGAACATGTATCGGGAAAATATCAAAAAAAGAATATGCACAGGCAGTTAAAAATATCATTCTGTTTTTCCAGGGAAAAAAAGAAAAAATTGTGAAAAATCTTGAGAAAGAAATGAATACCGCAAGTAAGAGGTTGGAATTTGAGAGAGCCGAGAAAATACGACGACAAGTATTTGCATTGAGTCATATCAATGACACGGCATTGCTGAAAAACGAAGACGCGCCAGCTTACGATCAGCCCGCCTCGGGCGGAAAGCGAATAGAAGGTTATGACATTTCAAATATATCGGGAACAAATTCGGTTGGGGTAATGATTGTTTTTTCAAATAATAAACCAGAAAAAAGCGAATATAGGAAGTTTCATATAAAAACAGTTGAGGGACAAAATGATACAGGGATGTTAAAAGAGGTGGTGAAAAGGAGGTTTCATAATAGTTGGAAGCGTCCGGATTTAATTCTTGTTGATGGCGGATTGGGGCAAGTGAATATAGTAAAAGATGTGCTGAAAGAAATACATATTCTTGTTCCGGTTATCGGTATGGCGAAGGGTGTGAAAAGAAAAAGAACGGATATTATAGGGGAAAAACCATTATGGGTATCGCTTCAGACGCTTATACGAGTGAGAGATGAAGCACATCGGTTTGCAATTGCGTTTCATAGGAAGAAAAGACGTGCGGGATTTTTGAAAAAGAGTTAAAATGAGTACATGATCGAAAAAATAAAGAATTTTTTTGATAAGGTTGAAGATCGAGTGCGTCACGTCCTGAGTCATGAACCTATTCTTTATGCGTTTCTTGGTGGTATTGGTATTGTATTATTTTGGAAAGGAGTATGGGAAACTGCAGAATATTTTCCAATTCTCGATGGGTTAGGATCGGTTATTGCAAGCATTCTTCTCTTACTTATTATCGGACTTTTTGTTTCCTCATTTATTGGTGATTCAATTCTTCTTACAGGACTCAGGTCGCAGAAAAAAATAACAGAGAAAACGGAGACTGAGGTGCTTATGGAAGAAAGTGAAATAAAAAAAATGAATGAAAAAATAAATAAAATAGAAAGAGATCTTGAAGAAATAAAAACGACGCTTACACAGAAAGATGGAAACAGAAGAAAAACAAAGTAAATCACACACATGGATTGTTATTGTTGCGATACTTTTTGTCGCCCTTGGCGTTGCATATTGGTATTTCTTTTTGCCTTCCGCACGGGAATCTGTGAACTCCGATGTAAATGTTTTCAGCCCAAAACCGAATGAACTAGTGAAGAGTCCTCTCAAGATTTCTGGTGAAGCGAGAGGGACGTGGTTTTTTGAAGGAAGTTTTCCGGTAGTACTTAAGGATGAAAATGGAATTGTGATAAAAGAGGGATTTGTCACTGCACAAAAAGATTGGATGACGCAGGATTTTGTTCCGTTCATCGGAGAACTTGAATTTGGAACTCCTGAAGTTGCACAAGGTGAATTAATTCTTAAAAAAGATAATCCTTCCGACCTTCGTCAATATGATAAATCAGTAAGTATTCCGGTTAACTTTTCACTCGAAAAAACGACTATTCAATTGTTTTTCAGTGATATAAACAAAGATCCTCAAATGCTTGAATGCGGAAAAACATATCCTGTTTCCCGTGTTATTCCCAAGGTTTCTGGGATTGCCAAAAAAACAATGGAGGAATTATTGAAGGGGACTACCATTGATGAGAGCTTGGCAGGAATGAAAACGAGCATTCCAAAAGAAACAATATTACAGAGTATTTCAATTGAGGGAGGAGTTGCGAGAGTTGATTTCAATCTTGCTATGCAAACGGGTGGATCGTGCAGGGTTGCGGCGATACGTTCACAGATTGTAAATACACTTCGTCAATTTCCGTCGGTTTCCGAAGTAATTATCTCGGTGAACGGAAATTCAGCTGAGGCGCTTCAGCCATAACAATGGAAAGACACATTCCACATATTGGGGGACATGTTTCCACGGCAGGGGGAATTTCAAACGCTATTTTAAATGGTGAGGCAATTGGTGCGACCGCGATACAGATTTTTGGATCATCACCGCAAATGTGGGGAACAAAATTTCCGTCAGAAGCAGAAATAGAGAAGTTTAAAGATAAAAAAAAGAGAAGTTCAATTGCGTCGGTGTATTTACACGCGGCATATTTGGTGAATCTTGCAAGTGCATCGGAAGATATATATAAAAAATCTATAAAAAATCTTTCCGAACATTTGAAGATTGCCGAGTTAATTGAGGCTGAGGGACTTATTTTTCATCTCGGGTCGAATAAGGGCATTTCAAAGGAGGAGGGATTAGAAAAAGAAGTTATGGGGATGAAAGAGGTGTTGAGACACGTTCCGGGAGAGTCATTTCTTATTATGGAGAATTCTGCGGGAGGCGGGGATAAAATTGGTTCAAATATTGAGGAAATAAAATTTTTGTATGAACAGATAAAATCAGATCGAGTAAAAGTATGTTTTGATACCGCACACGCGTTTGAGGCGGGACTTATCGGCGATTATACAAAAGAAAGTGTAAAAAAACTTTTTGACGCATGGGAGAAAGAAATCGGGCTGGAACACATGATTGCACTTCATATCAATGATTCAAAAACCACATATGAATCACATCACGATCGGCATGAAAATATTGGGGAGGGGTACATCGGGAGAAAAGGATTTGAAATGCTGGCACAAGAGAAAAGGATATTTGATAAAGCCTGGCTTCTTGAAGTGCCGGGATTTGATAATGAAGGTCCGGATAAAAAAAATATAGAGATACTGCACTCACTTTTCAGATGAGTGAATTTCTAAGTTCCCATGCCTACCGGCAGGCAGGTAATTACTAAATTCTAAATAAATTCAAATTTACAGGATATTAATATGAGAATCTTTGTTTTGGTAAAACCAAATTCAAAACGGGAAGGGGTGGAGAAGATTGATGAGATACATTTTGTAGTGCGAGCGAACGCGCCGGCAAAAGAGGGGAAAGCGAATAAAAGGGTTGAGGAATTACTTGCAGAACATTTCGATATTTCAAAAAGTTCTGTGTTTTTGATTCAAGGGCACACATCAAAAGAAAAAGTTTTTGAAATCTTTTAGCATTATTAGATGTTATGTTATAACGTAGTATGAAGGAGGGGTACTAGGACGCGTCATAGTACCCAGAGAGAGAAATAAAGAAAAATATGAAAGTATTTAATAAAACGAAAAATTGTGTAGTGGTGGAAGAAGTTGAGGTTGCGTGGACGTTTAAGGAAAAATCAGAAGGATTATTGAAATATGAAATGCCCCATGCGATGTATTTCGAAACACGATGGGGAACTTGCCCCGTGCCGTATGTGGAGCATAAGATCTTTGGAGAAAAGATGAAACATGTTTTTCGGAATATCATTCATCCGGTTATTGACTTTTCATTATTTTGGTGCGGAGTACATACATTCGGAATGAAATTTCCGATTGATGTGTTAGTGCTTGATGAAAGCGGTATGGTAAAAAAAATAAGGAAAAATATGAAACCAGGAAAATTTTTCTTTTGGAATCCGAAACACAGAAGAATACTGGAATTACCAGTAGGAAGTGAGGTAGAAGAAGGAGATGTGGTAGATTTAATTTAGTGTCTGCGGAGTTTTTCCTTCAATTTGGATTTTTTTTAGGACAAGCTTATTGTCTTTTAATTCTGATTCGAGAAGTTTCATTCGTTTGTCATTTTTAAGTGTCCATATTCCGGGTTGGGGATTTAGGGCGCATATTTTTTTGTGGATCCAAAACGCTTTTTCTCCTTGGAGTGCTGCCTCCAATACATCAAAAGAGATAAATCCGTCTTGGGTTTCAAATTTTTTTGTGAATGTTGCTTCTGAATCATTTTGTTCTTGTGGGATGATTTTTCCGTTTATATATTCCGGTAGGGTTTTTATGAATAATTCTTCTCCGAGTTTTGCCAATTTTTCTTCTAGTGAAAGATATGTGTCATTGTCCATTATGGTTATTGTATTTTGTGCAATGATTTTACCATGATCGACTTTCTCATCCATAAGAAATATGGTAACACCGGTTTCTTCATCGCCATTTATAATCGCTGTTTGTATTGGGCTTGCACCACGGTGTTTTGGGAGGAGGGAGGGGTGTATTCCTAGTGTGCCAAATTTTGGAGTATTCAATATTTCTTTTGGAATAATTTTTCCGTAGGCAGCAACTAGAGCGAAGTCTACTTCGCCAATTTCCAACCCGCCTGCGGAACGGGCAGGTTTCCAATTTCCAATTTCCAATTTTTCTGGCTGATAAACTTTGATATCATGTTTTTTGGCAAGGAGTTTCGTTGGGGGAGGAGTGATTATTTTTTTTCTTCCTACGGGGCGGTCAGGATTGCAAATAACCACCGAAGGGATTAATCCTTGTGTGATAAACTGTTCCAACACAATTGCGGCGAATCGTGGAGTGCCGAAGAATGCAAATTTGTAATCCATAAATATAATTTAGATTTTTTTTGCGTTTTCTAACGGTACAAATTTATGAACTTCTTTTGCAATGTCGATAAACAATTTACCATCAAGATGGCCCACCTCATGTTGAAAAACACGAGCAAGAAGTCCCCAGGCTTTTATCTTCAATTTCTTTCCGTGTTGGTCATATCCCGTAAGCGTTACTTCATAATGGCGTTCCGTGGGACCGTACATTTCGGGCACGCTCAAACACCCCTCTTCAACTGTTTCTGTTTCTTTTGATGTTCTCGTAATTTCTGGATTAAAAATCGCATAAAATTTTTGATGCCCCTGTCCGTCGGGAACTTGAGCGACGAAAAAACGTTCTGGAATTCCAATTTGATTTGCGGAAAGTCCCACGCCGTTTGCCTGTTTCATTATTTCACGCATCTTTCGTATTAATTCACGGATCTCTTTTGCCTGTTTTTTATCTTTTAGTTTTGATATATCAAATTCCTTCGTTTTTTCACGGAGAAATTTTTCGTTTTTTTTCTCTTTTATCGTTACTATTGTCTCTTTCATGGGATTGGATTATTTTTCTTTTATAAAGAGCATGTGCATAAAATATGCTCCCTTATTCTTTATATCTTTCCGCTCCGCAATATTTTTTGCAAGTCCCCGAAGTTTTTGTTCGCTGTGTTCTTTTGCAAGTTTTATATAAAGTGCTTTGTGTGCTTTGTCTTCTAATAAATCTGCGATTTCAAGTCCGATAAGTTGATAATTTTTACTTACTCGTTTATCTTTTGAGCGCTCGTTTAATGATTCGAGGTATTCTTTCGATTGTATTCTTCCTTTCATATCTCAATTGTATGGTATTATAAAAATAATGAAAAGAAGACTTTTTATTGCAATTCCGATTCCGGAACATATAAAAAAAGAAATATCATATGCACTTGATAGAGTCGATCCGGATATTTTTTCATATGGAAGAGAAGAAAAAGAGGAACAGTGGCACATTACATTGAATTTCTTGGGGGAACAGGATGAAGAAAAAATTCCGCAGATTATTTCAATATTGAAAGAAGTGGCACGCGAGAGTATACATTCGAAAATTTCAGTGATGTTAAAACATATTGACTTTGAGTCGATAGAGAAGCGAATGATGTGGGTACACGGAGACAAATCATCATCTGAAGAACTGAGAAAAATAAAAGAATATATTTCACACCGTCTTTCAGATTCTCACATTCACGGATCAAATGATTTTGAAAAGTTCACTATACATATCACACTCATGCGTTTTTCACGGCGCCCGCATAAAGATGTCCGTATACATGAAGAACTAGGAATTTCATTTCCGATTGAGGAAATTGATCTTATGGAATCGGAGTTATTTCCTGAGGGTCCAGAATACACGCTTTTGCATTCGGAAAAACTCTTGTTGTAATATATGGAACACTTAATTAAACTTTTTGACGAGAATAAAAAGCTTTTGAAGGCGGGTGGGGTGATTGTAAGGGAACACAATGGACAAAAGGAAGTGTTACTCGTTGGCTTCAATGGGGATTATTCGTTTCCGAAGGGGCACGTTGAGCGTCACACATCATTGGAAGACGAGGCAATTCGAGAATGTTTTGAGGAAACGGGCTTGAAGACAAGGATTATAAAAAAACTTCCGACGCTTGAATATAAAAATAGTGAAACGGGGGATGATATTATCATTCATTTTTTTCACATGGAAATTGTGGGTGGGGAATTAAAAAGTGAATATAATGATACGAGTTTGGAGTGGGTTCCGATCGATCGTGCAGAAAATGCATTCGGTTTTCAGAGCCTGAGGAAATATATAACGTCGATAAAAGGCGTTTTATAAATTAAAGACCCCGATATATATTGGAGTCTTTATTTATTTTTTGAATACTGTCCATTCCTTTACTATTCTGAGATATTGTAATGTTTTTGATGGTCACTCAAGCCAATTTCGTAATTCTTGATATGCCCAAAGCGAGCACACAGAGAAAAAAATTATTTCAAGCGGCACCATTTGACACTCCTTGATGGGGGTATCACTGAACCAGTGTATTCCGACAAAGATGATGAAGAAAATTGCGCATACGGCTAGAAATACGATTAACTTCGTGATTCTGTTCATTTCCACCTCAAATACTTGTTGATAAGATGCTAAAAACATATTGCGTTATTGTTACAATTTTGTCAACCAGGTGTAATGGTTCAATAGCTTGAGACCACCCAAGGTTTTACGATATGTACATGGCATACACAAACAATCCTCATCTTCCTCGTCTTCGTATGGAGGCGGTGAACATGGTTCGGAATGGATACGGAATCC
>JAJYXV010000001.1 GCA_021801565.1 bacterium | reverse complement strand
TCTTACCAACATAAGGAACGGCGACTTCAAATACAAACGGAACTTTAAACGAAAGTAGATTACTAAAGAGCTGTTCTGAAAGATTTATTTCTTTTTTTAACTCTTTTCCTTCCTGTGTATTTCTGGGAAAACGTACAAGAAATAATTTTAATTGAAGCGAGTCCTGAATTACCCGTTTTTCTTTTAAGCGAAGAAAGAAATAAATCCCCCCAATAAGTACGAGCGCAATAATAACAACAGAGATAATAAACATAGGTGTGTTATTTAAGAATACCCCGCCGTCTTAATTCCGGAACTAGTTTATCGACAAGCGCATCGTGGAATGCATCCTCAATAAAAGGTGAATATTTTCTTGCATTTTTTATCGCTTTTTCCAGATCATGTGAAAGCGCTTCTTCTATTAGATTTTCTACTATATGTTTTACATCATCACTCCCCTCCTCTTTTTGGAGATATGATGGAAGCAACTGTAGATCACCGTCCTGCTGGGAAATTAATCGCGTACCTTGTGGTGTAACACTTTCGTTTTTTATCACTTCTTCAGCGAAGGTTTGAACTGATTCTTTCACTAGTTCCCGTTCAGAAACATTACGCTCTTTTTGCGATTCAAAATGTTGTTCCACGTGCCCACCAAGACGGGCAATACTCTCTTCGAGGTGTTCACTGAAATTTTGTGTTTTCGGCATATAGTGGGAAGCTATACTATAATTATAGTGTATGAAAACAGAACATAAAACACTTACAATCCTTTTCCTTATTATCATCCTTGCATCGCTCTTCCGCCTTGTAAATCTCCCCTCTATTCCCCCGGGACTTTATCCAGACGAGGCAATGAACGGGAATAATGCTCTTGAGGCAATTTCTACCAATAATTACAAGGTATTTTATCCAGAAAATAACGGACGCGAAGGATTGTTTATAAACATCCAAGCGCTTTTTCTAAAGTTTTTCCTCAATTTCTATCCATCCCCAGAACCGTGGATGTTGCGATTTACAAGCGCTCTTTTTGGAATACTTACTGTGATCGGCATCTATTTTATCACAAAGGAATTGTTCAGAAAAAATGAACGAGCAAAAACATTTGCACTTGTTTCGACATTTTTCATCGCAACAAGTTTCTGGCATATTAATTTTTCACGTATTGGGTTCCGCGCAATCATGGCACCTTGCTTTCTTGTGTGGGGCACATATCTTCTCTTGTTTGCTTTTAGAAAATTTGAAGGGGGAAAAAATGACCATAATAAAAATCCTAAATTACAAACAACAAATAACAAACAAATTCAAATTACAAATGATCAAAATTCAAAATTTGGGCATTTTGGTTTTATTTGGAAATTGTTATTTGAAAATTGGATTTTACCAATCCTTGCAGGATTGGTCTATGGTCTCGGTATGCATTCATACATTGCTTATCGAGCAACTCCCGCCCTTATTCTTTTTATTTTCTTCCTCCTTACATCCGAATATGGATGGGAAAAAATATTAAAACTGGGAACACTATTTACCCTTGGAGCAATTATTGTCTCCCTTCCACTTATCATTTATTTCGCACAAAACCCACAAGATTTTTTAGGAAGAACATCACAAATATCAATCTTTAGTGGCGGATCTCCACTTAAAGATTTGGGACTTAATATCATAAAAACGATTGGAATGTTTTTTGTATATGGCGACAGTAACTGGCGGCATAATCTTTCGGGGGCACCAGAACTTTTTTTACCGATTGCAATATTTCTTGTAATTGGAATTGTTGTCGGAATTAAAAAAATATTTAAAAAGAAAGGCGAGGAAGAAAAATCAAGATGGTTTAAGAATTCTGTATTTGGATTTTGGATTTTGTTTGCCTGGCTCGCCGTTGCAACACTTCCGGTCGTTGTTTCAAACGAAGGTATTCCACATGCACTTCGTTCAATACTTATGATTCCCCCTGCAATGATACTCGCAGGAATCGGGTCTGTATTTGTTTATGATTGGATACAAAAGAAGAACATCCCGCGGGTAGTATTTTCTCTCTGTATTATATTATTTCTTGGACTTATCGGGATCTATACCTTTTACACATATTTCATAATCTGGGGTCAAAATAAAGAAACTGCAAATGCGTTCTCATCTGATTCTATTGAAATAGGAAATATGTTAAATTTACTTCCAAATGAAATCAAAAAATACATTGTGGTTGAGGGAGATGGAATTTCCGTGCGAGGAATTCCAATGAATTCCCAGACAGTTATGTATATTACTGATAGCTTCACCCCAGAAAAACAAAAAGAAAAGAATATTGTTTATATAACACCGGAAAAAAAGAATATTGTTTCACAAGGAAATCTTATTGTGGAATTAAAATAAAAAATCCGGCATAACCCACTGCTAAAGATTCTTGATGCGGAGAGAGCCGGGGTTTGTGGTGGCGTCTATATTTGTTGAACTTGAATACTGCGTTGTTGGATTTGTAAGTGGACCATCAACCCCCGATCCCCCGGACCAATCTGTTTGATAAAACACTTTATTTTTCCAGCGAGTGATATAATCTACAAGACTTACATTATCTGTAGTTCCTCTTGTATTCCACTCTGTTTTTGCGGTTATTTCTTCCGTTATCGGATCGACAATCGATCCACTTTGACATGGTTCTGTATCAGTAATCGTACTTGATGAATCATTTGATCGACATACATTCTCAACGGAAAAATATGCAGAAAATTGTTTGCTCTCATAGAGATTTTTTACTTCGGTTGCGGTAAGCGTACGATTGTAGATACGAACATCGTCGATACTGCCGTTAAAATATTCGGCGGTTCCGTCTGAACTCCCTATATACAACGGAAGTAATGTGGTAGATCCCTGGGTAAAAGAATTAGAACCTATCGCTACACCATTTATGTAAATTGTTGCAACACCGGAATTATATGTAAAAACAATATGATACCAATCATCCGGTTGAAATGTATAGGGAAATGATTGTAGAGAACTCCCATTCCATAAATCAAGGTTTGAATAATTGCTACGAATATGCATACTCATGCGGGTGTTTAAAATATTCCTTAATGCCACAACTGCGGGATTGTAAGAAGGAACACCAGAAACCCAAGATGGTTTTATCCACACAGTCCAGCTAAACTTAGCTAAATCAAAAATTCCTCCATTCGTAACATACACATAATTATTTGTTCCATTTAAATCTAAACAGTATCCTACCCAGCATGTTGATGTCGCCCGTGTCGGATTGTTTGTAAGCACTCCATCATTTCCATTTCCGCTCATATCATATGCAACGGTTCCAGTCGCCTCATCAAGTCCCCATCTTCCAATGAGTCCGCTTGTAACATCTCTACTCAATACCCCTTCTTTTCCTTGAACGCTATAAAATGTCGTGCCTGATGCATTTAAAAAATACTGGGTGTCTAACCCTTTTGTAAGTCCATAAATATTTTGCCAGTCTGCACTTATATATGAACGTACCTCATCAAGTGTTTGACGAACAATACCTGATGCGCCTTGTAAGTTGTCATTTGAAGTAGTTGATTTCAACATAAAACTAATTCCCAATCCCGCACTCCCAATTAAAATTGCTCCAATTGCGAGACCAACAAGAACCTCAATGAGAGACTGACCACTGTGTTGACTAACAACTGACAACCAACGACCGACAACGTTTTTTTTCACTGTCTTCTTTTGTTGTAAGTTATAAGTTATAGGTTGTAGGTTAATCATTTTATATCATTATACATCTGTAAAATTTCACTTGCAGAAAGTGCGCGATTGTAAATTCGAACCTCGTCAACCGAACCAGTACAGTAATCCATCGGCGTTCCTCCAAGAAGTGCCCTTCCGATCTCCAAATTCGCGGCATCAGTAAGACTGGTAGAACCCAATGCAATAGTATTATCCGGCTGTCCATCCACATAAAGCCTTAACAAAGAAGAGGCTCTATCATAGACCGCAACACCCTGATGCCACAATCCATCATTCACAGCGTTATTGGAACTTACCCCGGTAGTGCCGGCACCGTCGGCATAGAGTTTCGTAGAAAGAACATATATTTGAAATCCAGTGCTTATTCGTTTCGTGATAAGTGCTCCCGACAAGGCTGTAGTTTTAAACCACACTACTATCGATGCACTCTCAGAACCGAAATTAAAACCCTGTGGGTTCTGAGATTCTATGTAATTGCTTCCGTTCAAACTCACACAACTTCCTGCCTTACAACTACTTCCCAATTGCCATGTGGGATTGTTGTAGAGCGTCCCGTTATTTCCATATCCCGAATTATCGTATGCGAGCGTGCTTGTTCCTTCATCAAAATGCCAATATCCGACAAGCCCCTCTTCTCTGCGAGTTGTTACTTTTCCTAATGTATTTACAATGACATCACCTATTGTGGAACCGGCTGAACCCGCAAGAAGTGTAATAATTTGATTTTGAGACATCTCGCCAGAAATTGGAGAAAAAGCAATATCAATATCTTCATTTGTGACAGGATTCCCAAAGTTTACTCCAGTTCTTAATTTATATGTCTGATCTGGTGATGAAGAGGCAAAAGAGGATCCACTCCACGTACGAAATGATTGTCCATTCGCAACCGAATTGGAAAAACGAATTCCCCACTGTTTTCCATTTTTCTGAGTCACAGACATTTCTTGTATATTCCGTGCCACCGCTACAATTTCATTCATCGCAAGTTTTAGATTTTGAGCTGCTTGATACTTATAAATTGTTAAAAATCCGCCAATAGAAATCACGGCAGAAATTGCAACAACAACCATCAATTCCACCAACGTGAACGCCGAGCGACAATCAATAACCGACAACCGACAACCAACAACAATACATCTTATTGTTTTTTTTATATAGTTATTCACGTTGTGGGTCGTTTGTTGTAAGTCGTAAGTCAATTCCTAGAATTGCACCGTCAATTGATAAATTGGAACGACAATTGCAAGTGCAATTACACCGATAATAAGACCGATCGAAAGCAACATGATTGGCTCGAGAAATGCGACAAGTGTTTTGAGCGAACTATCAATTTCGGCAGCATAAAAATCAGCAAGTGTTCCTAGCACTTCTTCAATGTGTCCTGCTTTTTCTGATATCGCAATCAAATTTACCACTGTTTTTGGAAAATATGGCTCACGTTTAAATGCCTCTCCAACCGTGAGCCCTTTTGCGAGTCCGTCGCGAGAAATACGAACCAACGCTTCTTTTAGTTGAAATTGAGTAATTGAATCCGCAGTTATCTCAAGTGCATCGGTAAGCGGCATACCCGCTCTAATGAGCGTGCTGAGTGTTGCAGCAAATCTTTGAATTGCTATTTTTTTC
The DNA here is from genome assembly GCA_021801565.1 of bacterium. Classification (GTDB taxonomy): domain Bacteria; phylum Patescibacteriota; class Minisyncoccia; order UBA6257; family GWB1-50-10; genus JAKANR01. Next base: position 3,924 of record JAJYXV010000001.1, on the reverse strand, counting down.
ACCACGTCACGCACAAGAGGAAGTCCAGAAAAAATACTCACCATCATTCTTTTAAATACGAGGGATGTCTTATACAACACAACGAACACACCCACAAAAAGAGCTACTCCTAAAAGCACGTACACTCCAAATTTTCCAAGAAAAAGACCAATTGCAAAAACAATTTTTGAAAATAATGGTGGTTCAAATCCACTCTCAGAAAATACTTTCGCAATTTTAGGAAGCGCGAACACCACCAAAAAAATAAGAATAAGCACAGACGCCCCAAGAAGAATAATCGGATAAAATAATGCTCCTTTTATTTGATCGCGAAGTGCTTTTTCTTTTATAAGAGATGCACTTAAATTTTCAAATATATATTCCAAATTTCCTGCAGTCTCTCCTGCTTTTACAGAATTAATATATACCTGACTAAATGTCTTCGGATATTTCGCAAATGCTGCAAAAAACGGTTGTCCTTTCTCAAGATTTGACCGTACTTCTAAAAGAAAACCTCTTACTGCGGGTTTTGAAAAATCGTCAATCAAAATATTGATTGCTTGGAGTAATCCTGTGCCGATTTTTAACATAAGCGCCAAATATTTTGATATAAATACTTGGTCAGTAAGTGATATCTTTCCGCCGAAAATTTCTTTTCGTCCAGTTTGCGTGGCTTTCGAAACCGCTTTTACGCTTACCGGCTTAAATCCTTGAGAAGAAAGAAAAGTAAGCACCTGTCCAACATCATTCGCCTCAACATCATTCTCAATAATTTTCCCGTCTGGTTGTGATGCAATGTAATGAAACAACATAATAAACAAACAACTAAAAACCTACGACCCACAACCTGTAAGTTTCTTTTTGAATCCTCCTAGTTGTTTTGAAATAGAAATCAATAAGTTTTCTATCTTTTTCGACTCTTCTTCGGTTATAAGATTATTATACTCCAATATATCTACCCCCGCTAAGGTCTCGCACACCGATCCAAGTGCAATTTCAAAAAATCTATTCATCTCCTTATCTGATGATTTTCCAGATCCCTCAGCAATATTTAAAGAAATTGAAAGTGAGGAACGAATTAATTGACTTCCAATTTCAAATCTAAATTCTTTTGGAAATTTGTGAACTATTTCAAAAATTAACTTTAAAATATCTCGAGAATCTTTATATACACTCCATTCTTTAAATCTAAACTGTTCCATAAATAAATGGCGGTTATTCCTCTTTGTTGTGTGTTGTCGGTCGTTTGTTATTCGTTATTCGCGTATAACCCGAAATACTTCTTCAATTGTGGTAAGCCCGAGTTCAACCTTACGGAGTCCATCCTCGACCATAGTAATCATCCCCTCTTTCCGAGCAATTTCTCTCACCCCATCAAGGCTAAATTCTGAGCTAATTATGAGCTTACGAATTGATTCACTCACTTCCATTGCTTCAAATATACCAATACGCCCGAGAAAACCAGTATAGTTGCATGCTGCACATCCTTTTCCACGGAAAAATACTTTGGGAAATCGTGCAACATCTGAATTAATATTCATCGAAGAAAGTTCTTTTATAACTACTTTTTTCATCTCATCATCTGGCTCGTACGACTCAATGCAATCAATATGAATTTTTCGAGCAAGACGTTGGGCAGAGATAACATTTAACACCGCCGCCGCTAAAAATGGGGCAACGCCCATATCAACAAGACGAGGAATTGTGGTCGGTGCATCATTCGTATGAATACTAGAGAGCACCAAATGTCCGGTAAGTGCCGCCTGTACAGCAATATTTGCTGTTTCAGTATCTCGAATTTCACCAACCATAATAATATTCGGATCTTGGCGAAGAATAGAACGAAGTCCTGATGCAAAAGTGATACCCGCCGCAACATTTACCTGCGTCTGGTTCACATACCGCATATCATATTCAATTGGATCCTCAACGGTAACAATATTCACTTCTGGACGATTTAAAATATTCAAGATTGAATAAAGCGTCGTTGTTTTTCCGGACCCAGTTGGTCCGCATACAAGCACCATCCCGTACGTTTTTTTTATTCCATGTTCAATCATTTGTATTCCATCATCAAACATTCCAAGATCAGATAACGAGATTGGTTTTTGTGCCGCCGCTAACAGACGCATTTCAACTTTCTCTCCATAAAATGTCGGAATAATCGAAACACGGATATCAATTACATCATCTCCAATTTTAAATCTAAAGCGCCCATCTTGCGGATGTGTATGCTCATCGACACGAAGGCCAGAGAGAATTTTTATACGCGCAGTCACCGCGGGACGGATTTCTTTTGGCATACGAATAATCTCATGAAGCACTCCATCAACTCTGAAACGCACTAAAATAACATCATCAAGCGCTTCAAAATGTACATCGGATGCGCGCGACGAAATTGCATATTCAAGAAGGTTATCAACAATCGCTACAATTGGAATATCTTCCGCCGCTTCTTTCAAATCTTTGTTTGTTTTTGATTTTAGTGATTCACGAATACTATCATCAATAACCTTTTTAAAATCCTGCGTAAGTTTCTTCTGATATAGGATAAATCCCCTGTTTAAATCCTCTTCACTTGCGAAGAATACTTTTATTTTTGCTTTCAGCTTTAATGACAGATAATCGATCGTTTCAAGATCGGTGGGATCTTCCATTGCAACGTGATATGTCCCGTCAGCGTCTTTCAAAAATACAATGATTCTTCGGAGACGTGCAACTTCTTCCGGAATAAGATGCATCGCTTCTTCATTAATTACCACAGTCCCTAGATTTATGCGTTCATATCCTAATGTTCGCGCGAGAAGCGTGTAATAATAATCGCTTGTGATAAGACCTTGCGAAATGATAAGGTCTATCACATTTTGCCTTTTTCGTTCCGCTTCTTTATTTAATGAATCGAATGTCGCCGCATCCAAAATACCCGCACCTACAAGCATTTCTTTTGTTTTTGATTGAGGAAGAGAGATCATGGTCGTTATAGCAATCAGTAACTAAGTAATAAGTAAAACGGCTATAAGTACTAATTATGGATTACTAATTCATTTATTATTATAGCAATAATCGCAAGGGGCATCCATAAATAATAGAATGAAAAGCGTTCATTTGTTTTTTTTAATATTTTGTTTATAAAAAATGATGCGAGAAGCCCTATAAAAAGAATTGCGAGGAGATAAAAGATCCATAAATATCTTCCTGACGGATTTCCAAGAAGAAATATCGCGGTTCCTCCAATATACAACTCCTCGCTCTCAAAAAATTTGTTATCAAATTTTTTGTTATATCGTTTTCCATAAAAGATAAATAATATCGCAATAACAAAAGAAATGCAGAAATACATAAGAAAACGGACAAAATGATACTGAAATAGATAAAAAATATTCTCGTATGGAGGAAGGAAAAATAATGACGGAGGACCAGCCTCTATCCATGTAAAGTATTGCAACGCAGTCAAATAAAAATACCAATAAATAACAACAAGAAGAGAAAAAATAAATAACCACTTTGACGCAAGAGAGCAAAAAACATCGGAAAATGTTCTCCTAAAAATTTGAAAAACAAAGAGGGCAAAAAAAATTACAACACTAAAAACCGGAATGAAATAATAGATATACATCTCCTCTATTATATACGAACCCCGCCATTCCATGGAATGGCGGGGGAAGATCTTATTCAAAACCCATTTCACTGTTTCCTTAAAACTACAAACTTAATCCTGGAGCATTTCCAATTTCATACCAGTTTGTATTATCTCCCTGATCTTTTGACTCTACATCTCCAGCGCCACTCGCTGCATATTTATTACTCTCCATGTTTGCATCTATTTCATAAAGAAGAGTCGAAGAACTCTTAAACGCATAAAAATATGTTGCATCATTTACGGGATCCATTGGGAGACGAGAAAGTGGAGATCCAGATGAAATTGCACCAAAATTCACTGGTACC
>JAJYXV010000002.1 GCA_021801565.1 bacterium | reverse complement strand
AACTCCACCCCCTTGACAAAATACACAAAAACTTGATTTTTCTGTATCAGTGTGCTATAATGCAAACAGTAAAGAATTAGATAACTAATTCAAATTTATAACTTAAAACGAGGCAGAAATGAAAACATTAAAGCTTTTTCTCATAATCCTTTTCTTCGTTCCACTCGTTTTGAGTGGACAGATCGATACAAACCGTACAGTAAACGGATGGGGAGTAAAAGAAAAAAGTTCCAACATTAAAGTTGCATACTCTGAAATGTCGAATAATATTTTGGGAAATTCAGGAGTTGGTTACACAAAATCCCAAAGATTTGTTTTCAAGAAAAATGGATATGGTGGACAGGTAAAATTTGAAAAAACGCTTCCGGTTCAGATTCAAAATATCCCAAGCAAAGCGACAATAATATGGGTATATCTCGAAAAACTTGGAAGCACCTTTCCCAATAATTCATTTTTTCAGGTACACATTTCTTTTGTGATGGAATCCTCTGAGATCGTTTCGGCAGGCGGGGCATTTATTCCAGGATGGTCTTATACTGCATGGTATCCTATCCCTGTTGGTGGTCCATTTGAGAACCTTGGAACTCAAAAAATTAAAAAAGTGATATTTACTTTTGAATTTTTTGATGAAGAGGACATAGTCGTCTTGTTTGATAGGTATGGGTGGACAAATGACGCATCTGAAGTTCCTTATCCAATCGATAACTTTGAGGACACCACAATTGTTGGAATCAAAGACGAATCAACTCTTCCCAACTCATTCAAGTTATTTCAAAACTATCCGAATCCGTTCAACCCGCAAACAAGTATTAAGTATGAGGTATCAAGTATCACGAATGTAAGACTTACCATCTACGATATACTTGGACGAGAGATTGAAACTCTGGTCAACGAAGAAAAGCTTCCTGGGAGCTATGAAGTAAAATTTAATGCTTCGCATCTTCCCAGTGGAACATATTTTTATCGTTTCAGTGCGGGTAACTACACCGAAACGAAAAAGATGCTATTAATCAAATAAAAGGCTCTGCATAAATGTGGAGCCTTTTACTATATTAATACCGGCCGGTTATCATTTTGTTATAACATAAACTAGCCGATCGATAATTATTTGTTATTTTTATATTCTCTCTCCTTTCTCATTGTAAATTCTCTAAGTTCTTTGTCACTCATAATTTTCACCCCGAGTTCTTCTGCAATAGAAAATATTTTTCTCTCCGCAAACTGCTTTTTGTTTTTATCATGTATGACCACTTCGAGTTCAAGATGATATCCCCATAATTTACTCCATTTTAAAGCCAACTCTACCCCCTTATACAAAAAGTTTTGTCTCTTTTGAAACGAATGCATAAAATCACCCTGATGAAGTGCCATAAACATTTTTGAGGTTTTCTCAAAATCACTTTGATTGATGGGAACCTCGATTTCTTCAAAATCACTTCCTTTTCCAATTTTGGTTAATTTCAAAACTATTTTTGCGGTCTTTTTTGAAACATTATTTACTGTTTTCAAAAGCTTGTCCGGAAACAGGAAAAAATAGACATCTTTATCATCCTCCCCCAAATCTTTCGCATTCACGCTTAAAAATCTCTTGAGGGCCTTATACTTTTTAACCCCAAAACGTGAACGGAACTCAATTTCTATATTCTTTTTTTGCATATCATAACTCTGCAAGATAAAACCAGATAAATCAAACACCCCTATGTGGTATAATAAATTTATGAATCCCGTTAGAAGTTGCGATCACGCATTTCTATGGAGGCGATTCAATAAAATATAAAGTCGCAAAAAATAATATAATGTAGGTTCGGTTATTTATATGATCGTGATCTACTTCTAAACGGGATGAATAAAACTCTTACTCTTTCTATCGTCGTCGCGCTTATCGTTGGGGGCGTTGTTGGATATTTTGTCGGTTCGTCAAGCGGATTTGAAAAGGGAAAAACAACCCAGCAGGAAAAACTTGGCGGGCTTGTTGATCTCGTCTTTCCGAAACCACCGGAAACGATTCGTTCGGCTTCGGGGATTATCACCGCGGTGAATGGTTCGTCTTTGTCTCTCGAGATCGGTGACCCAGAGGATTATCTCCCCCACACCGACGGAACTCAGCAGAAAAAAATTGCACGCACTGCAACGCTTATTCCTTCCACAAAAATTCTTCTTATTGATTCCACACAAATTGATGCACAGGGGAATCCAAAAATCACCGAACTCTCAGCAACTGATTTGAAAGTTGGCGATGCGGTTACTGTCCGCACTGACAAAAATGTCCGCACCGAAACATCGTTTGATGCACAGCAAATTGAAATGGTAAAATATTAGGAATACAAATAGGCACAAATGTGAAGACAAATATCACAAATAAAGTGTTATACCCCCAATTAAGTTATCTTATTATGGGGGTTCTATTTGATATACAAAATGAGTTAGGAAATAGTCTCCTTGAAAAACATTACCAAAGGGCTATAGAAATAAAATTCAAAGAATTACACATTCCCTACCAAAGAGAAGTAAAGACATCGGTATATTTTGAAGAAGAAAAACTTGGAGATTTTTATATAGATTTTATAATTGACCAAAAAGTCATTCTTGAAACAAAATGTATTCCAAAACTTTCTTCTGATGATATGAAACAAGTGCTGCGCTATTTAGAATCAACAAAAATCAAACTCGGGATTCTCGCAAATTTCAGAAGCAAAAGACTGGACTTTAAAAGAGTTTTACTTTAAATTCGTAAAATTTGTGTTTTATTTGTATATATTTGTATAATAACAAAAGATAGCCGAACGATATATTTTTGTTATATCTATAATAAAATACTCCGCTCTGGAAATAGTGTGAGATTTTTTATATAATACTCCCGTATCTAAATATCATGAATCTTATACCTACAGTTATAGAAAAATCACCGTACGGAGAGCGGGCATACGATATCTATTCTCGTCTCTTGAAGGAACGTATCATCTTTTTGGGCGGACCAGTTGATGATCTTGTTGCAAATAGTGTTATTGCCCAGCTTCTTCTCCTCGATCATGAAGACTCAAAAAAAGATATCAAATTATATTTGAATACTCCCGGAGGATCAGTGACGGCGGGACTCGCGATTTATGACACTATCCAACATGTGAAAGCACCTGTTTCAACCATCTGTGTCGGTATTGCCGCTTCAATGGGCGCGGTGCTTCTTGCGGCGGGGCAAAAGGGAAAACGCTATGCGCTTCCCAATGCAGAAATCATGCTTCACCAAGTGATGGGCGGAGTTGAGGGACAAGCGGTTGAAATAGAAATCACCGCCCGGCATATTATCAAAATAAAAGAACGGTTAAATCAAATGCTCGTAAGACATACGGGACAAAAAATGGATAAAATTGAACGGGATACCGACAGAGATTATTGGCTGACCGCACAAGAAGCAAAAGAGTATGGACTGATTGATGAGGTATTAAAAACAAAGAAATAGAAAAATCCCCCAATATCACGTTGGGGGGGTTTTCTTATTGTCCACGCGTTGTAATATAAAAGTATGCATAATGACATTATTGAACGGATTCTTTTTCGTGGAACTGAAGAAATAATAGAACAAAAACATCTTGAAGAAGCACTTCATTCTGGAAAAAAACTTCGCGTAAAACTCGGAATTGATCCCACGGCTCCAGACATTCATTTGGGGCACTCGGTGGTACTTCGAAAACTAAAACAATTTGAAGACATGGGACATAAAATTGTCCTCATTATTGGCGACTTCACCGCACAGATCGGCGATCCCTCCGGACGAAACGAAACGCGAAATCCGCTTTCGGAAAAAGAGATACAAAAAAACTTAAAAGGATATCTTGAACAAGCAGGAAAAATTATCAACATAAAAAAAGCGGAGGTGCGACATAACAGCGAATGGCACGAAAAGGGAGGATTAAAACACATCCTTTCCATCACTCAGTCAGCAACCATACAACAAATATTACGCCGAGACGATTTCAAAAAACGCATTGCGGAAGATTCCGAAATTTCCATGCTTGAAACTCTCTACCCAATACTTCAGGGATATGACTCAGTCGCGGTGAAAGCAGATGTAGAACTTGGAGGAACTGATCAGAAATTTAATCTACTTATGGGACGCCGTGTACAGCGACATTTTGGAATGGATGAGCAAGACGTACTCACTGTTCCACTTATTGAGGGAACTGACGGGATAAAAAAAATGAGTAAGAGCTACGGAAATTATATTGGACTTTCTGAAACTCCAGAAAATATGTTCGGAAAAACAATGACAATTCCTGATACTCTCATCAAAAAATATTTTACACTTCTTACTGATATCGATGCACCAGATGATATGGATCCATATAGATCAAAAACTCTTCTTGCTGAGACAATCACTGGAATGTATTATTCAAAAAAAGAGGCTGAAAAAGCGAAAGAACAATGGATACAGGTATTTTCCAAAAAAGAAAATCCCACAGATGCACCAGAACTGAAAATCGGAAAAAAGAAAATATCATTACTCGACCTTCTTATAAAAAGCGGAGTAGGAAGTAAGAGTGAAGCACGACGATTAGTGATACAAAATGCAATCCACATCAACGAAGAAGTGAAAAAAAATCCAGATGAAATAATTTCCATACAAGGAGGGGAAATATTAAAAGCGGGAAAGAAAAAATTCTTTAAGCTTACATAATATAAAAAATATCTGCATTGTATTCCGATATTTTTTATATTGTTTATTTTATCACTGTCATTACCCCTGTTTCTCCTATACTCGCATGTCCCGGCACAGAACAACTAAATGCGTATATTCCCACTTTTGGGACTTTAAATTTCATTGTTCGTGTCTCGTTTGGGCCCACCCCAATTGCAACCGCCATAAGTGCACTATCATCAAACGTAAGAATGTGTGTGCGTTTATCTCCTGAAGTAAACGCAAGTGTAATTTCTTCCCCCTCTTTCACTGCAAAATACTGAGGAGTTAATTTTCCATCTTGTGCGACAATTTCTGGTGAACCAACCGGAAGTTGATTTCGAGAGATCGGCGCTGATTGTTGTGGTGCATCTGGAGAACCAGGAGGAACGTCAAGCCGTGTTTCACGTTTTGGAGGTGGTGGAGTTGGGGGAGTTACTTGGTTGGGCGTTTCTGTTTTTGGCGGTACTCCACCAGTATTCCCCGGAGGGTGTTCTGTATTTCTATCCTGTATCGGCTGTATATTTTCCCCCGTGCTCGTACTCTCTACCGGTTGGGTTTTTCCATTATCTAACACTATCTCCGAAGGTGTATTTGTTTTCTTGTTTTTTCCGACTTGTCCCAACGGCGCAAGTCCAAACACGCCAAAGAGAATGATAGCAAGCGCAATAAGACCAACAAAAAAGATAGTGATAATAATACGTAAGGTATTTTCCATTGTTATTTATCGTCTGTGCGGGTAAGGAGAATCGGCCTCAACTAAATTTTTTCCCGCCAGAAAAAATTTGTCTGGCCACCGCCTCATATACAATTCTGCTGAATTGTATATATTCCGGCGTTCGATTCTCTTTTCGCGACTAAAACAATTTAGTCGCTTTTATATAAATGAAATGTTTTTAAATAATAAATCTCATTTTTCGACTGGTGCGGGTAAGGAGAATCGAACTCCTGTCTCAACCTTGGCAAGGTCGTGTTCTACCACTAAACCATACCCGCTGATTCAGTATTTGCTGAAATTTTTAATTCACAATTTCTAATTTTTAATGATGGGAGATGGAGTTATTGGTCCCCTTACATAAGGTTCTCCTTCGGGTCCTTTAAATTGAATTGGCGATTTTTCTCCCGTGGGCGCCTCAGCGCGATTACTAATAAAAACAAACGCGATAATTCCCGCTAAAAGAAGAATGAAAATTAAAACGATTATTCGACTTTTTTTCTCCATCTTCTTGACTTTATTGTAATAAAAAAAACAAATAAGTAAAAGATGATATATTATTCCACAGTAACTGATTTTGCGAGATTTCTTGGGCGATCAACATCACATCCGCGTAACACTGCAATATGATATGCAAATAATTGCAACGGAATAACAGAAAGAAGTGGGGAGAGCAAATCCTCCGTCTTTGGTATTTCTATGCAATCATCGGCGACATTTTGAAAACGGGTGTCTCCTTCATTTACAATGGCTATAATTTTTCCCTTTCGCGCCCTTATTTCTTCCGCATTACTCATAATTTTTTCATACGAGGGTCCTTCAAGAGCAATAACAACAACCGGCATATATTCATCAACAAGTGCTATTGGCCCATGTTTCATCTCGGCCGCTGGGTACCCTTCCGCATGAATATATGAAATTTCTTTAAGTTTCAATGCACCTTCAAGTGCAACGGGAAATCCATATCCCCTTCCGAGATAGAGTGCGTTTTTTGCATTTTTATATTTTTTCGCAATATCTCTTATAGAATCATCGGCAGTTAATATTTTTTCTATTTTTTCCGGAATATTTGACAACTCCCGCAATATTTTTTTTATATTTTTATCATCAATAATTTTCCTTTTTTGCGTAATATATAATCCCAAAAGCAGAAGTGTCGCAATTTGTGTGGTAAATGCTTTTGTTGATGCCACTCCTATCTCTGGACCTGCATGTGTGTAAAGACCCGCGTCTGCCATGCGCGCAATTGAGGAGCCGACAACATTACAGATTCCCACAACCGTTCCACCATGCTCTTTCGCGCATTGCATCGCCGCAAGTGTATCCGCAGTTTCCCCAGACTGTGAAATTCCAAAAAAAATCTCATTTTCCCCGACAATCGGATTTCCATACCTAAATTCAGATGCATATTCCACATGTGATGATATTCGAAGAAGATCCTCAAATATTTTTTTTCCGATAAGTCCGGCGTGCCACGAAGTGCCGCATCCGAGAAATGTATACCGACCTGCGGTGAATAATTTTTCCTGCACACTTTGTATTCCCCCAAGATTTAATAATGCATCTTCCACCGAATAAAGACGCCCTCGCAAACTGTCACGCACCGCACGTGGTTGTTCATGTATTTCTTTCTGCATAAAATGTTCAAATCCGGACTTCTCCAGTCTCTCCAATTCAATATCCAACACATGAATATGTGGTGTTTTTGATTCGTATGTGGACGTTCTCATTTCAATACGTCCATCATGAAAGAGTGCGGCAATTTCTCCATCTTCAAGATAAATCACCCGTTTTGTATATTCGGCAAGCGGATACGGGTCAGACGCCACATACAATTCCTTCTCTCCAACCCCGACAACAAGAGGGCTTCCTTTTTTTGCCACAACAAGTATGCCGGGATCTTTGAGAGAAAGCACGGCAATTGCATATGCCCCCGACACTTTCTGAAGTGCTATTTGTACAATAGAAGGAAAATCTCCCTTCTCTTCTTTTCTTATTTCTTCAATAAGATGTGCAAGCACCTCAGTGTCCGTCTCACTTGAAAATACATGTCCCTTTTTCTCAAGAAACAATTTCAGTGTGGCATAATTTTCAATAATGCCATTATGCACAAGTACAATATCACCCGTTTCCGTTGTGTGTGGATGCGCATTTACATCATTTGGGACCCCATGAGTCGCCCATCGTGTATGTCCGATGCCCAACACACCATTTGTTTCTTTTCCATAAATATATTTTTCGAGGTCCGTAATCTTCCCTCGGTGTTTATATGTGCGTATTGTATCCGAAAACAACGCGACCCCTGCGCTGTCATATCCTCTATATTCCAATCTCTTCAATCCATTTATGAGAATCGGATATGCCTCTCTTTTTCCTATATATCCGACAATTCCACACATATGATTATATTCAATTCTAGAACAAAACTTACTAACCTCAAATATGCAAAAATAAAAAATAAGGAATAAATCCTTATTTTTTATTTTGTGCCCTCGAGAGGAGTCGAACCTCTGTTACGAGATCCGCAATCTCGCGTCCTATCCATTGAACGACGAGGGCGTCGTATTACAGATATCAGAAATGATAATACTATATAATCAGATTCTTACAAGAAAATTAAGTACTTTTAAAATCCAATATAATCAAAAATGATATCAATAATTGACTCGTTGTGTTCTTCCTCTGGAAGTTTTTCCAAAAGAATTTCCCTTGCCTTCTTTGCGAGTTCCGAATCAATAGGAATATGAAGATGCGGATTAATCACTGTTTTTCTCTTTAAAACAATCTCATCTAAATACCCCTCCCGTGAACGCATTGAAAAACTTTCTAGCTGACTATACTCAAGCGCAACAATTGTCCCTATATACACTCCCTTTTCTGAAATGGTAAATTCATATATCTGTGGACGGCGGCGGGCAAACATAATAATCATCCCTCCTGCAATCAATGAGAATGCTCCAAAGAAAAAATTTCCTTTTATAAAAGAAAATATCGAAATACCAACAGATATCACTATCACCCACACAAACCACTTTGTGGTTTTTTCAGAATGGCTATACTCCGCCGCCTTCCAGTTTATACTTGTCCCTGTTTCTTTTTTTTCTTCCACTGTTTTTTTCTTTTCCATTGTAAGTTCAGTATAAGTTTTTTCCTTACATTTGAAAACCACAAAGTAAACTTTGGTGACATTAATCTAGCATTTGCGCGAACCTTTCCTGAACAGAACTCCTGATGATGCGCTCCACCACTATGTTTTCTGGGGAAATAGTGACGGGGTGTGGAATACGAACTCGCCCGCGCGGAGGAGGGGTTTGGGGAGGAATCTGCGCGGGGTTCGGCCTTCTTTTTTGATAAAATTCGGGTAGGTTATAAAATCAGAAACTCTTATTCGTTGTCTTCCGTCTTGCTAGTATTTTGGTCACCTTGATTTGAGGAATTTGAATTTTGAGAATTATCTTTCTTATTATCTTTTTCTCCCGCCTCTGACTGTTCCGAAGTTTCTTTTGGTTCGTCAGCCTCTTTCGGCTCATCAACTTCGGCTGATTCCTCGGCTTCTACTGCTTCCTCCGCCTCTACTGCCTCTTTTTCTTCCTTTTGCTCAATCTCTTCCTTTTTCTGATCGTCTTTGCTCATTTCTTTTTCGATGTTTTTCTGTTCACCCTGAAGAGAATTTTCAAGTTGATCCTTTTTCTGTCCAAGGACATCAATCTGCTGATTAATGTCATTAAGTTGTCCCTCCAATATAGCTATCTGCGCGGTGTCTCCGACACGGCGTGCCTCTGCAAGAAGATTCGTTTTGATTTCTTTGCGCTGAGCTTTAAGTTGCGCTTTTGCGTCCTTGAAAGTTTGTTCCAAAAGTTTATCTCTCGCGTCGAATTCGTCATTCAGCGTTTTAGCAAGAGCGGTAACATCTTTGCCAGATGTTTTCTCTGCGCTCACAATCTCTGCAGCATACGCTACGTTGGCTTGAAGAAGCGATTCGGCTATTGAAAGTCCTTTGGTATTAGCTCCTTTCTTCTCAACCATGACTTTAATTTCCGCAATGCGCTCTCCTGCAAACTCAATTTGAAGCTTGGCTTTTGCTTCAGGGTTGAAGGTAAAGAATTGTCGTAAATTTTCGCCCAGACGATCAAGGAAGTAAAAAGGGCTTTCAGGCGTGAGACCTGCTGAGGGGAGCGTTACTTGTGTTCCTTGTGTGAAAGCAGTACTACCCGCAAAAACAAAAAGAATTACTAATGCAAATGTGCTGGATATAAATATTTTTTTCATAATATTTTTTTGGTTAATTGTTTAATTACTTGTTTCTAATTATAGTGGAAATTCGACCATATTGCTAATTTCTCTTGTCATTTTCCATCGCTCTTTTTATCTTCTCAATTTGGGCTTCGGAAAACTTAAAATCTTGGAAAGTTTCTCGGGCTTTTTACCGTCGCTAAGCTCTGATTTAACCCACCTCCGCGAAGCAGGGTCATTCTCTATATCACTCCGGATAATTCCAAATAAGTTTCGTTTGGTGGACCAA